>CAUAFL010000005.1 GCA_958428295.1 uncultured Bacillota bacterium | reverse complement strand
ATTTCAAGAATAGTATTCATCTAACCGATCGAGATAAATTATTGTTATATTATGACTTTACTAGTTAGTTCCCAAAAGCACTTGCTTTTGCTTTGTTTTTTTATTTATGAGAAAGCAAAATTATGGTACACTAACAAAGAAAGGTAGGATAAATATGAAACATAAGATTGTTGTTATCGGTTGTGGCAACGTAGGGTTAGATTATATAGAGCAACTAGCTTTAGAGCCTAATATAGCCATAGAAATAGTTTTAATCGACCCCAATCAAGAAAGAATACAAGGAGAAGTACTAGATTTAGAACAAGCGCTCGCTCTAAAAAATAAGACAGTCTCTTTACGGATTGGTGATTATCATGATTGTGAGACGGCAGATATTGTTTGTTTGTGTGCTGGGCTTCCTCAGTCAATGGCTGATCGATTAGATGATTTAGAAGGTGCTAATAACATTCTTCGTCAAATCGTTGAAGAGGTGATGAAACACCATTTTACCGGGATTTTCTTAGTAGCGACAAATCCTTTAGATGTTTCAACTTATCTCGTAGCATATTATGCAGACTATCCTTATGAAAAGGTCATTGGGACAGGAACGATGCTAGATACGATACGTCTTAAAAGTTTACTAAGTAAAACATTAGCTGTTTCTCCTTCATCCATTACTGCTTATGTTCTAGGGGAACATGGGAATAGTCAGTTTGTTGCTTGGAATAATGCTAATATTGGATTGCAAAATATTAATACCCTCCTAAGTGAAGAACAAAAAAATCAATTTGCTCTTTCTACAAAGGAGATGGGAAGTACAATCATTGCCTATAAAAAATTTACCAATCATGGCATTGCTGCTTGTCTTACTCGTTTAACCATGGCCATATTAAAAGATGAACATATCGTTTATCCGGTCTCTAATTACCAACAGGAATTTGGTATCTATCTTTCTACACCTGTGATGATTGGCCGTCAGGGAGTAGAGAAAAAAGTGGCAATGAAACTGAGTGCTGAGGAACAAAAGGCTTTCGCTGCTTCGGCAGCGGTTATTAAAGCATCTCTTGCTAAAGTGGTACCACCAGAATTATATTAAGGAGTTATTATGTGGAATTATTTATTTCTTGTTTTGTTGTTTTTATTTTATGCCATTAATTTTGTCAGCATTTACAAATTTTTTCGACATCATCAATGGTCTTGCGCCATTTTTCTATTACTAGGGACACTTCTTACTTTTATATTGACCCTTGGTTTCTTCTTTACTCGTAATGCTGCCATCGAAAATGAAATTACCCATTTATTATCTTTATTAGAAAGGGGAAATTTTTCTGCACTACTAGTGTTATTTCTCAATATGGCCCTGTTAATCACTGGTGTTATCAGTTATAGTAAAGTAGTAACATTAGAAAAGAAAGAACGCAGTAATCGCAGGCATCAAGATTAGTGATTAGGTTTTGTAATAGCCCAAAAGAAGCGTTTTTCTAAGGAATACTATGAATTTAGATCTTTACTATGAAAAAACCTAAGATATTAAAATATGCAAAATAGGCAAATTGCTTATTTTTTTCTTGACATTTTTTTGTCAATTGCATTTTTTGTCATGCAAAATAAAGAGGAAAAGATTTACAAAAAGGCGTTAATTGTGTAGAATATAGATAAGCAGTGGAAGATTGTGGTGAAAAGTGGGGGATAACTATGTTTATGGGGGAATTTCATCATTCACTTGATGAAAAGGGTAGATTAATTGTACCAGCAAAGTACCGTGAACTCTTAGGAAAAGAATTTATTATTACACGAGGGATCGAAAATTGTATTTATATCTATCCGCAGGAATCCTTTCAACATATTGTTAATCAATTAGAAAATCTACCTTTTACCAAAAAAGATGCCCGGACTTTCACGAGATTTTTTATGTCTGGAGCTGCTGCGTTAGAATTCGATAAACAAGGTCGTATTCGTATTCCTGATCCACTAGCAACCTATGCCAATTTACAAAAAGATTGTGTCATTGTTGGCGCGAATGAACGGGCGGAAATTTGGGATAAGGAACAATGGGAAGCGTTTATGAATTCTGCTAATACTTCCATGTCTGACATTGCCGAAGGTTTATTCAACGAGGTGAAATAACATGCATAAGAGTGTTTTATTAGAAGAAGCCCTAGCAGGCCTTAACCTACAAGAAGATAGCCTCGTTGTGGATATGACATTAGGTTTTGCAGGACATAGTAGTGAAATCTTAAAAAGAATAAAAAAGGGTTACCTATTCGCCTTTGATCAAGACGAAGAAGCGCTCACTTACAGTCAACAAAAACTGTCGAGTGTAGGTGAGAACTTCACAGTAATTGATAGTAATTTCGTCCATGCGAAGGAACAACTATCACAAAGAGGCATTACCAAAGTAAATGCCATTCTCTATGACTTAGGTGTATCTAGTCCACAGTTAGATGAAGATTATCGAGGTTTCAGTTATCATCAAGATGCCCTATTAGATATGCGTATGGATCAGGATAATTCGCTAACAGCGGCTCAGATTGTCAATACTTACAGTGAAATAGAATTAACAAAAATTTTCAAAAATTATGGCGAAAGTAAATTTGCGCGCCCCATTGCGCATAAAATCTGTCAGTATCGCACTACGAAAGAAATAAAGACAACTCTTGAATTAGTAGCTATCATTAAAAGTGCAGTTCCAATCAAAGAACGTTTAAAAAAACATCCGGCTAAACAGATCTTTCAAGCGCTTCGCATTGAAGTCAATCAAGAATTAGAGGTTTTAACACGTTCTCTTGCAGATTCCTTAGACTTATTAGCTGTACAAGGTCGCTTAGTGGTGATTACTTTTCATTCCTTAGAAGATCGCATTGTCAAACAAAAATTTAAGGAAGTAACAGAAATAGATCCATTATTAAAGGGTCTACCGCATGTTCCTTTAGACCAGTTACCTGATTTTAAGCTAATAACCAAAAAGGGCGTGAAACCACAGGAAACTGAAGTAGCTGATAATCGTCGTGCTCACAGTGCTATTCTTCGCATAATTGAAAGAGTAAAATAAAGAAAGGAGTGTTAATGATGAAAAAGAGAACGATCAAGAAAAGAGTAAAAATAAGTAAATTTGAACGCTTAATCTATACTTTTGCCGTTGTTTTAGCTATTAGCGCTCCTATTACGATTGTCTTTTCAAAAGCAACGCTATCGCAGATTAATTTTGAAGTAGAAAAGAAAAAGAAGGAAATAAGTGTGCAAACGAAAACCAATGAAAGTTTATCTATGAAAATTAATGAGTTGGCATCTTTAGATAAAATTCAAGAAGTTGCCAAAGAAGCAGGATTAAGTTATAATAATAACAATATTAAAACGGTAGAAGAAAAGTAGGACGTGATACAATTGAAAACAAAGAAGAGACCAAGAAATGAAGCCAAGTTAAATAAGCTAGTAGTGATAGGGGCTCTTTTTTTGTTTGTTTTAATGATTGGCCGGTTGTGTCAGTTAGCCTTATCCAAAGAAATTGATGGAACTAACCTACAAGCTTTAGCGAGCAAGCGCACCACTAAAACTGAACCTTTAAAAGCTAGCCGTGGAACAGTTTATACTGCTGATAAAGAGGTATTAGCTCAAAATGTCTCCTCCTATAAACTAATAGCTTATCTTTCCGAAAGTAGGACCACCGATAAAAAGAATCCTCAACATGTAGTAGATAGGGAACAAACAGCCCAGCAATTAGCGCCACTTTTAGGAATTAGCGAAGAAGAAATCTTACGGTACTTAAATCGAAGTGGTGCCTATCAAACTGAGTTTGGTAGTGCGGGAAAAGGGTTAACAGAACTGACGAAAAGTAAAATAGAAGCCTTGAATTTACCGGGCCTTGATTTTGAAGAAAGTTTTAAGCGATATTATCCTAAAGGTGATTTTTTGTCTTATGTAATTGGTTATGCCAAAGAAAGTACAGAAATAAAAGATAATAAAGAAGAAACCACGATCACTGGTGAGTTAGGAATTGAAAAGTATTACGATAAAACCCTTAAAGGGGAAGATGGATATATCACTTATCAAAAAGACTTAAAAGGGTATAAGATAGCAGGAACGAAAGAGGATCGTAAAGAAGCAAGTGATGGGAAAGATATTTATTTAACAATTAATAACAATATTCAGTTTTTTGTAGAACAAGCATTAGATGAAGCGGAAGCCAATTATCAATTTGAATGGTTTACAATTATGATCGCTGATGCGAAAACGGGAGCCATTTTAGCGTCCTCTACGAGTCCTTCTTTTGATCCTAATAAAAGAAACATTGAAAACTATTTAGACCTTAATGTTGCTTCCCCTTATGAACCTGGTTCTACCATGAAAATTTTCACTTATATGGCAGCCATGGAAAATGGAGTTTATAACGGTGCTGAAACATATCACTCTGGAACTTATGTAACTAAAGATGGTACTGAAATTGGAGACTGGAACCGTGCTGGTTGGGGAGATATTAGCTTTGATCGTGGTTTTGCTTTATCTAGTAATGTTGGAGTAATCAATTTAATCGATCGTCACTTGAATGCTAGTTTGTTACGTAGTTATTTTAAAAAATTAGGGTTTAGTAAAAAAACAGGTATTGAACTTCCCAATGAAGCGCCAGGAAAATTAAACTTTAAGTATGAGACAGAGATTTTTAATGCTGGTTTTGGACAGGGTATTACTACCACACCTATTCAAAATATTCAAGCTTTAACGTCCCTTACCAATGGTGGGGTTATGTTAAAACCATATATTGTTTCTAAAATTGTCGATCCTGATACGAAAGAAGTTGTCTATGAAGGAAAGAAAGAGGAAGTAGATACTGTTGCTAGTGAAACGACTGTTAATAAGATAAAAGAATTAATGTGGGAAACCGTAAATGGACAAGGGAATACTGGTGCTGGTTATCGCCTAGATGGTTATAATTTAATTGGTAAAACAGGAACTGCCCAAATCGCCGATGAAAGTGGTGGTGGCTATTTAACAGGTGCCTCAGATATTATTTCTTCTTTTGCTGGAATATATCCCAAAGATGACCCCAAAGTTATTATTTATGCTTCTGTAAAACGACCTGCTGGAGGAGTTCAAAAGGTAATTTGGCAGGCTATTAAAGAAATTGTTATCAATATCAGTAAATATTATGGCACAGCTCCCACTAGTGAACCTTTAAAAGAATTGACCGCCTTTACATTAGCATCCTATAAGAATAAAACGGTGGAACAAGCGAAAAGCACCTTAGAAGGTAAACAGATGGAAGTTGTGGTTTTAGGAAATGGGAATAAAGTAATTGATCAATATCCCAAAAAAAATGAAGTGGTTACTACGGGCGGTAAGGTATTTTTATTAACCAATGATAAGATAAAAAAAGTTCCCGATATGACAGGATATTCTAGTAAACAAGCAGAAGATGTATTACACTTATTAGGATTGAGTGTTACTCTAGAAGGAACGGGCTATGTTACCAGTCAAAGTGTCGCAAAAGATACGGAGATTACAGAAGGAATGACTATACAGCTTTCTTTAACTCCCAAATTTTAGCTAACGAAAAAGAAGCTATTTCAGCAAGATACCAAGAAGGTAAATGTCAGCAATGCTTCTTTTTTATCATTTATCATATACTATTTATGACTTATTATCAAAAAGTCCATGACCACATATAAATAGTCAACTTTTAACAACAATCATGGTTTCCTCTTCCGGAGGATCCTGCACCCCAGAATAAGAAGAAAATAATAATAATGACAATAAGAATGGCCCAACCGCCACCAAAGCCATTATTACTAGAACCACAACCGCATCCATAACCATAAGCATAACTAGGGTATCCAAATCCGTACATATTGATTCTCCTTTCTCTACTGTATTATATTAAAACTAGGAAAAAGCAGCATAGTAAATACCTACTAAAGCCTCCAAAATAACAAAGTACTAAAAAATCGGAACTTGACCCTACAATTATATTGCTATTTTTCTAGTATTTTGAGGTCACAATCATCAAAAAATATTGTCAGAAAAACCGCTTTTTGTTATACTAGTGATATAACCTAAAGGAGGGAAGAGAATGAAGAAGATAGATAGCATAATGTTAACCTGGGGGGGGGTACGATTATCTAGCTAACTCTTCATTTTCTCTTGTGGTAATCAAAACAAGGCAATGAGTCTTGTTTTTCTAGTGGTCAAAGAAACAGTAGAAAAAATCAAGAAATAGGGTATAATAGAGATAATAGAGGTGTAAGGTCATGACGAAGAGAAAAGAATTAGTGTTGATTATTGTTGGGTTAATCTTCTTATTGATAGCAATCACTGGAATTGCCTATGCGGCTTTTAGTTATAGTAAAGCAGGAGAAATAAGTTTAACTAAAGGAGAGAACCTTTATATTTATGTAGGAGAACAACCATTTGATCATCAAGGTGGTTATAATGGAGGTAGTAGTGGTTGGGAAAAGAGCTATGATGGAGTCTATCGAGGCGGCGGAGGAGCGACAGATATTCGCTTGACTTCTGGCACTTGGAATGATACCGCATCATTAGCAAGTCGTCTGATGGTAGCAGGAGGCGGCGCTGGAAGCGGTTATTACGCAACCTATTATCTTACTGGTGGAGATGCGGGAGGATTAGTAGGAGGAATAGGAATGGGAAGAGTCGCAGGAAAGCCACCAACAGAGCCTCTTACCCATACCTTGACTACTGGGGGGGACCCAAACAAGTGGTGGTCTTGGTGATAATGGTACTAATAGTTTTAAAGGGGGCTTTGGTTATGGTGGTGGTCTTTATAGGGAAACCTATGGAACTGGAGCGGGCAGTGGTTATTATGGAGGCGGTCGTGGAAGGTCAACGCCTGGCTGTGTTAGTACGGGAGCGGGAGGCTCTTCCTATATCTCTGGCTACACCGGGTGTGTCGCCATTACTTCTACTACTTCTCTAACTCCAAGAAATGATAGTAAAGGAGTAGCCTGTACTGATGGGACAACCGATATCACCTGTTCTTATCATTATTCAGGAAAGAAGTTTGCAAGTTCTGTGATGAAAGCGGGGGATGAGGTGATGCCCACCTATGATGGAACAGCTACGATGACAGGGAATAGTGGTCATGGCTTGGCGAAGATTAGCTTCCTACAATAAGAAATCATAGCCTTTTGACCAAAATATTGCCTTTAAAAAAACAATTTATTAAAATTAGAGAAAATTCGTTACCAAAAGGGATATACGAATTTTTTTTCGCTTGTCGAAACGTTATTAATTCGCTATAATAAAAATAAGATAGAGGTGGTTAGATGAATCATATATATACAGGTCTTGATATTGGGAATAGCCTAATTAAGGTGGTAGTAGTAGAAGCTTTAGAAGGCCAGTATCATATTTTAGCGGCGACCTCTTATAAAAGTCAGGGAATGAAAAAAAATACTATTTATGATGAAAAAAAATTGAAGGAGAGTATTCATCAGGCAATTTTACAAACAGAAGAACAATTAACTATGCGAATTCGGGAAGTTATTTTATGTGTTCCTTCTAATACTGCTATGATGACTATTGAAAGTGGCTTAGTAGATATAAAGAAAGAAAAAGTCACTGGTCGCGAGATAGAGGCAGTTTTAAGGGATGCCGCTCAAGGTAGTTATGATAATACGAGGGAATTGGTAACCGTTTTACCTATTTCTTTTACTGTCGATGATAAAGCAAGCGTTAGTAATCCTAAAGAGGAAGTAGGAGAGAAACTATTTACAAAAGCCGTCGTAGCGACCAGTTCTAAGGAAGAAGTGTATCCCTATATTAACATTGTGCGTAGTATTGGCCTCAATATTACAGACATTATCTATAATACCCAAGCAGACTATTATACTACGGCTTCTAAAGAACTTGATCGTAAAATGGGGTGTATTATCAATATTGGTGGCGATATGACGACAATTAGTGTATTTAATAAAGGGATTATGATTAAAAATTCTTATCTTCCCGTAGGTAGTAGCAGTGTGGATAAAGATATTGCGTTTATTTATAAAATAGATCTTAAGACAGCCTGCCATCTAAAAGAGACGTTTGCTCTTACCGTAGGACGTTATGCTGATAGTAATGATCATATAGAAGTTGTTACTCAGGAAAAGAAAAAAATTATTGTAAATCAAGTGCAAATTTCAGAAATTATCGAATCACGTTTAAGAGAAATTCTAAAACTTGCGAAAAATGAATTAAATCGCTTAACAAAACGTGAAATTAGTTATATAATCATAGTAGGTGGTATTAGTGAATTAGCTGGTTTTAACTATTTAGTAGAAGAGTTATTTCCACGAAATGCTAGTTGCTTTAATATGCAAGAGCTAGGAGCCCGCCATAATAAATTTACGAGCGCTTTTGGTAGTTGCAAGTATTTTGATAAAAAATGTCAATCCCAAGAAAGAGCAGAAAGTATGTTTGACGAACAAGAACAGTTGGCTTTTATCTCACCCAAAAAAAAGAATTCTGTGAATGATGCAGTGATAAATAAATTTTTTGGTCACTTTTTTGAACACTAATTAAGGAGGATAACAAACAATGAACGGACTAGAAATGGATCAATTAGCGAAAATAAAAGTAATCGGTAGCGGCGGCGGTGGTGGAAATGCTGTAAATCGAATGGTAGAATCAGGCGTAAAAGGAGTAGAATTTATTGTTGCAAATACTGATTTGCAAGTATTAAATAATTCTAAGGCCGATGTTAAAATTCAATTAGGAGCCAGTTTAACAGAGGGACTTGGTGCTGGAAGTATGCCCGATATCGGTAGAGAAGCAGCTCTTGAATCAAAAAAAGAAATAGAAGATGCCCTCAGTGGCGCTGATATGGTTTTTATCACTTGTGGAATGGGTGGTGGAACAGGAACAGGATCAGCCCCAGTCATTGCTGAAATTGCTCAAGCATTAGGAGCCCTAACCGTCGCAATTGTCACCAAGCCTTTTACCTTTGAAGGAAAAAAGAGAATGGAAAATGCCTTAAAAGGATTAAAGGAATTAGAAAAACACGTTGATACCTTAATCGTAATTCCTAATGATCGCTTAAGAGAAATCATAGATAAAACAACACCAATGCTGGAAGCATTTAAAGAAGTTGACAATGTTCTCCGTCGTGGAGTACAATCCATTTCTGATTTAATTGCTGTTGTTGGTTTAGTCAATCTGGATTTTGCTGATGTAAAGGCTGTAATGAAAGATTCTGGTCGAGCAATTATTGGAATCGGTATTGGTATGGGAGAAGATCGGGCCATTGAGGCTGCCAAGCAAGCTGTCTCTAGCCCACTATTAGAAACTAGTATTGCAGGAGCCACCGATGCGATTATTAACATCACAGGCGGTGTCAATCTAACCTTATTTGAAGCAGAGCAAGCAGCTGAAGTAGTAAGAGCAGCCTCAGGAACAGATATTAACACGATCTTTGGTTCTGTAATCAATGAAAACTTATCGGATGAAGTCATTGTTACCGTTATTGCTACTGGGTTTGATAAAAAGGAAGCTGAAAAGCAAACACCTGTTTTCTCTAATGTTCAGCCAACTAGACGTTCAAGAGAAGAAATTGCCTATGTTGCAACAGTACCACAAAATAATGATGAAGAAGAGGAAAATGAAGTATTGGATGATGCAGATTACGATTTTCCACCGTTCTTACGAGATAAAAATTTCTAAGTAGTATTATATGATTCAAAGAAGTCTGTGCTTCTTTTTTTTTATGTATCAAAGGAAAAGTAGACGTCCTGTCTACTTCGTACCATAATAAGAGGACTAGTAAGCTTTCTTTCGCTGCTTATAAAACAATAATGCCAAAAGAAAGAGGCTTGCTAATAATTTGAAAATATAAATGTCTCCTCTACATATGGTGAAATCGATTAATCCTAGCGTCTTATTATTAACGCCCAAATGCATAGAAATATAATAAGAGCAAATATATATTCCTAATAATTCTAATAGCAAGATCACAGTTTTAACGATAACCTTTGACATAATACCTCCTTTCAATCATATTATTATATAGATCACAAAAAATATTCGCAAGTATCTTGCGAATTTATGATAAATTTCTTGGAAATCGTCATAATAACGTTGAGGTGATATGATGATTGGTACTATTTTAAGAAATATGCGCTTAAGTGCTAACTTATCGCAACGAGATTTAGGGGATATTTTAAATTTAGCCGACACGACGATTTCTAGCTATGAACGAGAAAATTCCCAGCCAGATTTTGCAACAATTTTAAAGATTGCTAAAGTATGTGGATACGAATTTAAGATTTGTGAATTGAAAACTGAGAAACTAATATCACTAGAAAAAATGAGTAAAGAGCAATAAGCTCTTTTTTACGTCAATTCTTAGGAAAATCGAAAAAAATATAGTATTCACTTTCAAAGTTGATTATACTGTAATTAGAAAGGGTGTTTTTTATGAAAAAGAAAGATACTTGGATTATGGTGGCGATGGCATTCATTTTGTTTGTTGTTGTAATTTTATTAATGGTAACGCTTGTTAAAAAAGTATCGATTAAAGAAGAAACCAAGAAAAAAGAAGAAGAACTCACCCAATCGGACAAAACCAAAGAAAAAAAACTGACTGGCGAATTAGAACAAGCAGTTCTATTAGGTTTAATTGAGCCATATGATGATTATTTTATTAGTTTTGATGGTCAAAAAAATCTAGACAAATTAACAGATGAAGAAAAATTACGTTTTGTAGAACGTCTAGATACAGTACAAAAAGAAAAATATCAAATCGACTTTACCACAGGTGTTTCTCTAGATAAAGTCCTAGCAGTTTTAAAAATATATTTTGGCCCGGACATCACTTTTACACCGGTAAATCTTCCCTGTTTTTTAGAAGATGGTGAAGACTATTTAATTTATGATGAGAAAACTAAAATGTATCATGCTAACACTGATTTTCATCAACATGGAGCCCCACCTATTTATGAAGTGGAAAACTTCTATGTTGATAGTTATAAGACGATAGATCAGAAAGAAATCACTTATACTTTAAAGGTGAAAAAGGCGTTTAGTAATGTCAATGATTTTGCCTATTATGCTAGTTATCAAGATTTTACTAATAAAACAAACTTATTGTTTAATCTATTTACGATTTATGGGAAACAAGCAGAAACTGATAAACAAAATTTTATTGCTATTCAATATGAAAAAATGAAAGGGCACTTTCCGGTATATAGTTATACTTTTAAAACAACAACAACGGTGAATGAGGCTTACTTAGTAAAATTGGTAAAATAAGTTACTGTCAATTCTGATGATTTACTTGGAAGCGCTTTTATTTCATGGTATAATTTGAAATAGAAGGTGAGACAATGGCAAAAAAGAAAAAGTAAAAAGAAACCAAAAAAGGCTTTGCTTATAGCACAGAGTTATATGGGGTCCTTTTTGTTTTAGCGGCAATTTTAGGAATTGGTCGGTATGGTCCAGTGGGTGGAATGATCGCTTCTTTTTCCATCTTTTTAGTAGGAGTAGGCTACAATGTGCTATTAATTGTATTATTAGTGCTAGGTGGTATATTGATCGTCAAACGACAGTGGCCAAATTTTTTCACCACAAAAATGTTAGGATGCTATATATTGCTTATTGGTCTACTGGTAATTATGCATCAAGATTATATTGCTCAAAATAATAGTAATGCAATTAAAGTTTTTACCGAAACAATCGATCAATTAGTATTAGCATTTTCTAATATCATGAAAAATATTCGACCAGATGTGATTGGTGGTGGTGTTATCGGCTGTTCTTTTGGAGTTCTTTTTTCCTTACTGTTTTCTTATAAAGGAATGCAAATTATCTCTTGGACGCTAGTAGGGCTAGGTTTTTGTCTTTTCACAGGTTTTTCTATCGTGGAAGCTGTTAAAAATGGTACCAAAAAAGCAAAAGAGAGTCTAAAACGAGAACATCGTGATAAAAAAGAGACAGGCGCTACGAAACCAGTGATTACGGGTACTGAGGAAACAGCAGCGGGAGAAATTAAAGATGAAGAGAAAAGAATTATCATCTCTAGCATAGATGATTTATCAAAAATAAAAACTGCTGATGTAGGCGAGGAAGTGATCCCAGCAAAAGAAGAAAAAGTAGCGATTAAACATAATTATATGTTACCACCGCTTTCTTTATTGACATCTCCTAAAAAGAATAAAAAGAATATGAATCAAAATCAAATTGAAAAAAATATTGAAGTATTAGAGAGCGTTTTAAAAGATTTTAGTGTCATTGCTAAAGTAGTAGAAGTCCATATTGGTCCGACCGTTACTCAATATGAGTTAGCGCTACATACTGGAACAAAGGTCAATAAACTATTGAGTATTCACCGAGAAATTTCTTTGGCTCTTGCCAAAAAAGATGTCCGCATTGAAGCGCCGATTCCTGGGAAAAATACAGTTGGGATCGAATTACCTAATGATGAAACAACACCTGTTAGTTTCAAAGAGGTGTTAGAGAAAATTCCTCATAGTATGGATGATAGTAAACTGTTATGTCCTTTGGGCAAAAATATTATGGGGAATGTCATTTGGTGTGAATTAGATAAAACGCCCCACTTATTAGTTGCTGGAGCCACTGGTTCAGGAAAATCGGTTTGTATTAATGGAATAATTGCTTCTATTCTCATGCGGACAAAACCAGAAGAAGTCAAATTAATGATGGTTGATCCCAAAAAGGTGGAATTATCAGTTTATAATGGGGTTCCCCATTTAATGCGTCCTGTTGTGACCGACCCTAAAGAGGCTAGCGTTGCTTTAGGAAAAATTGTGGCAGAAATGGAACATCGCTATGATGTATTTGAAGAGTCAAAAACAAAAAATATTGCGACTTATAATAATTATATTGATAATAAAAATAAGACTTTAGCACCAACAGATCAAATAAAACGGATGCCCTATATTGTCGTTATTATTGATGAGCTTGCTGATTTAATGATGGTTGCTAGCAAAGATGTGGAAGCTAGTATTATGAGAATTACGCAAATGGCTAGAGCAGCAGGAATTCATTTAATTATTGCCACACAGCGCCCTTCGACTGATGTCATTACAGGTGTGGTAAAAGCCAATATTCCATCGCGTATTTCATTTGCTGTCAGTAGTAGCATTGACTCGAGAACAATCCTTGATGCTACTGGCGCCGAAAAACTATTAGGAAAAGGGGATATGCTCTTTTTACCAATGGGTGAATCAGCGCCGCAAAGAGTGCAGGGAGCTTTTATTTCAGATGATGAAATAAAGAAAATTATTGATTATACCGTCGAACAGCAAAAAGCAGAGTATGATCAATCGTTTATGAATTTAAGTAGCCCTACAAGTGATAAGTCAGCTAGTCAAAAAGAGGATATGACGCAGGAAGAAGAATACGATGATCCACTTTATAATGAAATAGTGGAATTTGTTATTGAAACTCAAAAGGCTAGTGTTTCCTTACTACAACGCCGCTTTAAACTAGGCTACAATCGTGCCGCTCGCATTGTCGATTTATTGGAAGAACGGGGAATTATTGGTCCTCAAAATGGTTCCAAACCTCGAGAAGTATTAATCACTTTAGAACAGGAAGAAGATAGCTAGGGCTATCTTTTTTAAAGTTTTTATGCTAAAATAGGCAGTAAGTTATGTGTACTAAGGAGATGCTGTTATGAAATTATTAGGTATCTGTCAAGACCAGCAATATGAAAGCTATTTAAAAAGTGGTCTGTCAGGTTTTCTCTTTCCCCTAGAAAGATATGCCGTGGACTATGAAAAAGTCTATTCCTTATCTTTCCTTGCTGATTTTCGCAAAAAATTTCCCACAGCACTTTGTTTTGTTGTTATGAACAAGATGATTTTTCATCAAGAACTAGCTGCTCTTACCAATACCTTAAAACAACTAGCTAGCCTGCAAGTGACAGGCGTTCTTTTCTATGATAATAGTATTCTTTCTTTACAACAGCAGTTGGGGCTATCTATCCCTCTTTTCTTAAATCAAACACATATGGTTACCAACAGTGATACAATTAACTTTTATCATCGTCAAGGTTGTATAGGAGCTGTTCTTTCAAATGAAATTACAAAAGATGAAATTCTAACAATAAAACAAAAAACCAGCTGTTCTCTAATGATGTTACTAGTAGGATACCCTGTTGTAGCGCATTCTCGTCGTAAATTGCTTACCAGTTATCATCAATATCACCATCTTCCGAAAGATAACAGCCTAATAATTAAAGAATCCAGCAGTAAACAATCCTATCGTTTGACAGAGACGGAGTTTGGTACTACGTTTCATTATGGCAAACGCTTCAATGCTAGTCGCTGTTACCAAGAATTAACAGAGCTTGCTTATGGTATTTTAGCGCAGGATGATTTGTCTTGTACTGAGTATCAGAAATTAATTGAAAATTTTAGGTATTTTAATAAAGAAAGGATTGATAGGTTAGTAGGCAATAATACGGGGTTTCTATATCGTCCAACAATCTATCGGGTGAAAAAACATGGCTAATATTGAATTACTAGCTCCCGCCGGGGATTTAGAGCGCCTTAAAGTGACCTTACTATATGGTGCTGATGCTGTTTATGTTGGCGGCTTGAAATTCGGACTACGAGCGAACGCTACTAATTTTACGTTAGAGCAGTTAAAAGAAGGTTGTGAGTTTGCTCATCATCTCCATAAAAAAGTCTATGTAACGATGAATATTGTCTTTCATGAAGAAGACCGTGTTGGCTTTCAAGAGTACGTAGCTCAACTTGCTGCCTGTGGCATTGATGCCGTCATTGTTAGTGATCCTTATGTCATGGAATATATGGTCAAACATTATCCACAAATTGAAGTTCATGTCTCTACTCAAGCTTCCACTACCAATTACCAAGCAGCTTTATTCTATCAACAACTAGGGGCAAAAAGGGTTGTCTTAGCAAGAGAATTGTCGAAAACTGAAATCATGGAGATCATTAATCACACGAACCTAGAAGTAGAAGTATTTATCCATGGAGCTATGTGTACTTGTTACAGCGGTCGTTGTGCACTATCAAATTATGTGACCAATCGAGATGCTAATCGTGGAGGTTGTGCACAGGTATGCCGGTTTGCCTTTGAAACTGCTAACCAAACCAAGTTTACCCTAGCTACCAAAGATCTTAATATGGCTTCCTATATTCAAGATCTAATGAAGATGAGAGTGGCCTCTTTAAAAGTAGAAGGCAGAATGCGTTCACTTTATTACCTAGCAACTGTTATTTCTAGTTACCGTGGTCTACTAGATCATCTTGCGAATCATACATTAACTGAAGAATTACAGAATAAGTATCAGCGCATTTTAACGACGGTGGCCAATCGGGAAGTATCAAGTCATTATTTCTTACGGGAAGCCGGTTTGACTGATCAATATTATACAGGACGACAAGAAATCTCTAATCAAGAATATTTAGGTTTAATTACAGGATATGACGAAGAGAAAAAACAATTAATATTAATCGAAAGAAACTATTTTAAGCCTGGTGATCAGGTGGAAATATTCACCCCTGATGGTAGCATTTACCCTTATACCATTACTGATATTTATGATGAAAACAATCATCTTCTTACTGTTGCTAGGCATCCCCAACAAATCTTAAAACTACCCTTTACTAAAGCGTTACCACCTTATTCGATGCTGCGCTTACTGAAGAAAGGAGCAGAATGATGGATCCCTTTAAAGAAGCCCAAAAAAATTTTTTAAAAAAAGAACGTCATTTATCCAGATATGCTGCTAAAAGCAAAAATGCCATACGTTTAGCCGAACAGAATGAAGACCTTCGTCCCGCTTATTTCCATGATATCGATCGAATTATTCATTCGCTATCTTATACTCGTTACCTCAATAAAACGCAAGTCTACTCTAATAGTAACAATGATCATATTAGCCGACGTATTACGCATGTTCAATTAGTTAGCAAGATTGCCCGAACAATTGGTAGAGCTTTAAATCTCAATGAAGATTTAATCGAAGCAATTGCCTTGGGTCATGACATTGGCCATACACCACTTGGACATAACGGAGAAAGAATGATCGCTAAAATTTGTAAAAAAGAATTACAACAAGATTTTGCGCATAATATTCAAGGGGTTAGATATTATTTAGAAGTAGCCAATAAAGGACAGGGCTACAACTTAACGATACAAGTACTCGATGGAATTATGTGTCATAATGGCGAATTGCTAGAACCTATATATCATCCCCAACAAAAAACACTGACGGAATTTTTAGAACAATATCAAATCGCTTACCAAGACTTAGCATTAAGTAAAACTTTTCACCCAATGACCTTAGAAGGTTGTGTCGTCAGAATTAGTGATATTATTGGTTATATTGGTCGTGATATCGAGGATGCGATTAGATTGGGAGTATTTTGTCGAAAGGATTTACCAAAGGAAATAACCAACGTGTTGGGTGATAATAATCGGACAATTATTAATACCATTATTTTAGATATTATAAAAGAAAGCTTAAGAAAACCCTATATTAAAATGAGTAAGAAAGTATTTACAGCCTTACAACAATTAAAAAATTTTAATTATGAACACATTTATCGTTATGCTCTTTCGAAAGAAGAATATCGCTATTATGAAAAAGGAATGGAACAATTATTCAAGAAATACGTAAAGGATATTAAAAATAATCAGCAAGAGAGTGCTATTTTTCAAGCCTTTCTTTTGCATCAGAAGGAAGAGTATCAAACCAAAACGCCTCCTAAACGACAAGTAATTGACTTTTTATGCGGAATGACCGATGACTATTTTATGAAGCAATTAACGCTTTTAGAAAAACATCATTTTTCTAAAATTATTGACAAAGTTTAAAAAGATTGACACATTTAAATAGAAAAGTGCATATGTTAACTGTAAAGTCTTAGCGCAACTGTGCTGTTGTTTGTAAAAAGTCTTGAAATAAAATAAAGAATATGCTATAATTTTAGGCATATTGAGAATTGATGGGGGGTAACTCCTTTCATTCGACAAATATTAATTGAGGTGAATTAGAAATGAAAAATACAAAGATTGTTTATTTAACACAAGAAGGATTAAATGATTTAAAGAAAGAATTAGATTATTTAATCAATGAAAAGCGTCCTGCCAATATTCAATCCATTAAAGAAGCAAGAAGTTTAGGAGACTTATCAGAAAATGCCGATTATGATGCTGCTAAAAATGAACAAGCCCAAATCGAAGGACGAATTAAAACAATTGAAAAAATGTTAGAAAATGTAGAAATTATTAAAGAAATTTCTAAAGATAAAGTTGGCCTTGGTAGTACTGTTGCTATCAAATATGTAGATGACCCAGATGATACTGATGAATATAAAATTGTTGGTAGCCAAGAAGCAGATCCTTTTGAGGGACGTATTTCTAATGAAAGTCCTATTGCGGTGGCTTTAATGAATCATAAGGTTGGCGATGTCATTGCTGTTGAAAGCCCCAATGGTACTTATGAAGTTGAAATTACAGAAATTAAATAAAAAAAGTATCCTTAGGATATTTTTTTTGCGCCTAAAAAAGGTAGTAAGAAAAACCCCTAGTATATTGCCGTGTTAATTGCAAATTTTACTAAAAAAATGAGGCGCTGCTGGATTTCCACATAGTATCTTGTCTAAAAAAAGGATTTCTGTTAAAATAAAGATAGTAAAGAGATGGTGAGCAGTTGTGTACTTGAAAGAAATTGTAACAAATGGATTTAAATCTTTTGCTGAGAAAATGACAATTAGCTTAGATGGTAAGACGACTTGTATTGTTGGACCGAATGGTAGCGGTAAAAGTAACATTGTAGATGCTGTTCGCTGGGTATTAGGAGAACAATCTGTCAAAAGCCTTCGTGGAGAGGGTTCTATGAGTGATGTCATTTTTGCAGGTAGTGATTCTAGAAAACCTAAAACTGCTGCTAGTGTAGAATTAATTTTTGATAATAGTGACAAATACCTAAATATTGAGTATACCGAAGTATCCGTTAAACGGAGGGTCTTTCGTAGTGGTGAAAATGAATATTTTTTAAATAACGATCGCTGTCGTTTAAAAGATATTATCAGTTTATTTTTAGATAGTGGAATTGGACGGGCATCCTTTAATATCATTGGTCAGGGGGAAGTACAGCAAATTTTAAGTGATAGTAAAGATGATCGACGAATGATTTTTGAAGAGGCTGCCGGAATTTTGAAATACAAAAAAAGGAAAGAAGAAGCCTTACGGAAACTAGATCGTACGCACCAGGCGATGGAACGAATAGAAGATATCATTTTAGAATTAGAAAGACAGCTTAAACCATTAGAAGAACAAAGTAAAAAAGCACAAGAATATCTTACGACAAAAGAACGACTAGAAGCTTTAGAAATTTCCCTTTTAGCATATGATATTTACCAGTATAGTCATGAAGAGGAACTATTACAAACCACTAAAAAAACAATTAGTAAAGAAATTACAGAATTGTTGGGAAATACTAATATTGTTAGTAGTGACGAATTAAAAGAGAAGAATACATTATTAACTTTAGAGAAAGAGTTAGCGTTTAGTCAAAGAGAATTATTGACCACAACAGAAGAAGTCGCTACATTAGAAGGACAACGAAATGTGTTAAAGGCCCAACGACAAGAACAAGATGATAACACCAAAGTTGAACAGTTAAGAAAACTACATACAGAACGAGCTTCTTTAACGAAAGAAGTGGCTCTGCTAGAACAAGATATAGAAATATTAAACCAAGAATGGATAACAAAAAAAGAAACTAATCAAATTAAAGATAATGAACTACATCGTCAAAAGTTAGACAAAAAACAACTAGAACAAGAATACAGTCGCCTTGATCGTGAGATTCTCTCTCATAAACATAAAATTGATTTGTTGAAAGGTGAAGAAGAACGGGGCAGTCATCTTCCTTATGCCATTCAACAAATTCTAAAAGAACAAAGTCTTCAAGGAATTTATAATATTCTTGGCAAAGTGGTGACGACCAAAGATGACTATGCCCGTGCGTTAGATGTTGCTCTTATGAGTAGTAAAAACTTTGTCATTGTGAAAGATGAACAAAGTGCACAGGAAGCCATTCGTTATTTAAAAAATCAAAAATTAGGGCGCGCTACTTTCTTTCCCTTAACTGTGATAAAAAGTCGCTCTCTAGCCATGGATGTTCAAAAAAAACTGCAAAATTTACCAGGTTATGTCGGAATTTTAGCTGATCTAGTCAAGTATGATGACATATATCGTTCCATTATCTATAATCAATTAGGATTAGTCATTGTTGCGGAAGATATGGATAGTGCACTAGCTATTAGTCGTCATATTGATCGTCGTTATAAAATAATAACCCTAGCTGGAGATGTAATTAATGTTGGTGGTTCGATGACTGGTGGGGCACTGCTGAAAGGAAATAGTAGTATTCTGCTCCGCCAGGAAATAGAAGCCTGTACGACTACCATAAATTCGCTACAAATAGAACAGAAAATGGTAATTAATGACTTAGAAGAATTAGCCACGAAAGCAATGGAATTAGAAGATAAAAACTTTACTTTAATGAAGGAGATTGGCCTATTAGAACAGCAATTATTAGGTAAAAAAGAAGAACTGGCAACGAAGAAAAAAATAATCACAACTCTTCATGAGACCATTGCCAATCTTGAGGGTTCAGAAGATCTATTAGATCAAAAGGAACAACAATTAATAGAGCTGTTTTATCAAAAAAGTACCTATAAGGAAAAATTAGAACACAAAATCAGCTCCTTACATATGGAAATTCAAAAGACTAAAGAGGTCATTGAAAGTATTGAAGCCGATCATAAATATAAAAATAATTTATTACGAAAAAAAGAAGAACAGCAAAAAGAGTTAGAAATCAAATTAAGTCGTCTTGACATTCAACTCAACACTTTATTAGATACTTTGACTAGTGATTATAGTATTACCTATGATAAAGCACGCCAAGACTATCCACTGGAAATGGAAATAGAAGAAGCTCGCAAAAAAGTAGAAAATGATAAAGCAAACATAAAACGGTTAGGAATGGTTAATCTAGCAGCCATAGAAGAATATGAAAGAATTAGTACCCGTTATGAATTTTTATTGCATCAGAAAGAGGATTTAACGAAAGCAGAAACAACACTACTAGAGATCATGGATGAAATGGATGAAGTGATGAAAGAAGAATTCTTAAAAACGTTTGAAGAAATTAGAGCGGAATTTCAAAAAGTCTTTATAGAACTTTTTCATGGGGGACATGCTGATTTAAAACTAACTGCTCCTTTGGAATTACTGACAACAGGTATTGAGATTGTCGCTAGTCCTCCTGGTAAAAAACTATCCACTATTAACTTATTATCAGGTGGGGAAAAGACTTTAACAGCCATCAGTCTCTTATTTGCTATTTTAAATGTTAGAACAGTTCCGTTTTGTATTTTTGATGAAGTGGAAGCAGCCCTAGATGAAGCCAATGTCGATCAGTTTGGTCAATATTTAAACCATTATAAAAATAAAACGCAATTTTTAATTATCACACATAAAAAGAAAACGATGGAATACGCAGATACTTTATATGGTATCACCATGCAAGAATCAGGAGTATCCAAATTGGTTAGTGTAAAATTAACTAATAAATTAGAAGTTTTAGGAGAAATATAAAATTTTTCTAAAATAAGTCTCAAGAGGTGAAGAAAATGAGAAAAATAGATAGCCTAATGTTAACCTGGGGGGGGGGTACGATTATCTAGCTAACTCTTCATTTTCTGTTGTGGTAATCAAAACAAGGCAACCAGTCTTGTTTTTCTAGTGGCTAAATAAACAGTAGAAAAAATCAAGAAATAGGGTATAATAGAGATAATAGAGGTGTAAGGTCATGACGAAGAAAAAAGAATTAGTGTTGATAATGATTGGATTAGGGTTATTATTAATAGCAATCACCGGAATCACTTATGCGGCTTTTAGTTATAGTAAAGCGGGGGAGAAAGTCAATACCATTACCACAGGAGTGATGGTCATGAGTTATACGGAAAGTAGTAATGTCATTAGTATCACCAATGCTCTTCCAACCACTGATGCCACTGGTAAGAAATTATCGAAAAGTGGGGAATACTTTGATTTTAGTGTGGCTTCCACAGTGCAAGGACAAGCCCTCATTAGTTATGAAATAGGAGTTAAGAAACAAAGTGGTAGTACAATGGCTGATAATAATATCAAGTTATATTTAACCGAGAAAAATAGTGATGGAACCGAAACGGAGGTAACGGCTCCAAGGGTATATAGGGAAGAGACTACCGCTAATAGTTATACGGGAAGACCTGAGGGGGAAATGAGTTTATATACGGGAACGACTAGTAGTAATGTAACCAAGAATTATCGGTTACGGATGTGGGTGAATGAGAATTATAATCCCCAAGGAGATGGAGGGAATTTAAGTTTTAAAGTAAAAGTAAATGTCTATGGAAAAAGTGGCAGTAATTCGATGGCCACGATGACCTATGGTTATACGGGAACAGCTCAAACCTTTACGGCTCCACAGACTGGTACCTACAAGATTGAATTATGGGGAGCCCAAGGAGGAGACTATAATGATGCTCTAGGAGGCAAAGGAGCCTATACTGCGGGAGAGATAAATTTAACTAAAGGAGATGTTCTCCATGTTTATGTAGGAGAACAACCGCATGATCATCAAGGAGGCTATAATGGAGGTAGTAGTGGTTGGGAAAAGACCAGGGATGGAGTCTATCGAGGCGGCGGAGGAGCGACGGATATTCGCTTGACTTCTGGAGCCTGGAATAACACCGCATCATTAGCAAGTCGCTTGATGGTAGCAGGAGGCGGCGCTGGTAGTGGGTATTATGCAACCTATTATATAATTGGCGGTGTTGCGGGTGGATTAGTAGGTGGTCAAGGAATGGGAAGAGTTGCAGGAAAACCCCCAACAGAGCCTCTTACCCATACCTTAGCTACTGGGGGTACCCAAACAAGTGGTGGCCTTGGTGGTGGCCAAGGTAATAATAGTTTTAAGGGTAGTTTTGGTTATGGGGGTGGTCTTTATGAGGGAACCTATGGAACTGGAGCGGGCAGTGGTTATTATGGAGGTGGTCGTGGAAGTTCATCGCCTGGCTGTGTTAGTACGGGAGCAGGAGGCTCTTCCTATATCTCCGGCTATACCGGCTGTGTGGCGATTACATCTGCTTCTTCAATAACACCCCGAAATGATAGTAAAGGAGTCGCTTGTACTGATGGGACAACCGATATCACCTGCTCTTATCATTATTCAGGAAAGAAGTTTGCAAGTTCTGTGATGAAAGCGGGAGATGAGGTGATGCCTACTTATGATGGGGCAGCTACGATGACGGGGAATAGTGGTCATGGCTTAGCCAAAATTACCTTGCTCCCTAAATAACTCTTACGAAAAAGCATCTTTTTACAGTATTTACATATAATGAACTAGGTGATGGAAGTATGTCAAAGGAATCCTTTAAAACCTTTGTGAAAACGAGGCCAGAATTAGCCTCTTATGTGGCCAACGGTAAAAGTAGTTGGCAAAAATTATATGAAACATATGACTTGTATGGGGAAGATTCTGATGTCTGGGATCATGTTTTAGTACAAAAAGAAAGTGGTAGTACGAAAGCAAATGGGGGAACTTTTGCGGAAGTAGCCAATATGTTAAAAAATATTGATTTAGAAACTGTTCAAAAGGGCGTTAATGGGTTACAAAAAGCCATTGGATTACTGCAAGATTTAGGTACTAGCAAACAAGAAGAAGTTCCAAATAATTATGAGGAACGCCCTATTTATAAATATTATGAGGATTAATGCAAGTCGCGACACAAATAAAAATTCGCAGTGATCCTAAGCTATACCAATATCTACGGGAAAATTCTTATTGGTATAAATACCTTAACCGTAATCCCCAGGCGATTAAAGAGATGGAATTAGAAATGAAAGAACGCTATAAATTAACAGCTGCTGATAAAATCGAAAATATTTCCCATACAATTTCCTTAGTTCAGTCATTAATGAACATCGTAAAATAAAATCATTTTCCAATAGTATGTCTAATAAGCATACTATTTTTTCTTTGTTCGTCTCTTTTTTAGGTTTTTAATTAGTAGTTTCCATTTTAAACGACGAATGATCTGTTTTTGTTTGGTACGAATTTTATAATACTTTTCTAAACGAGTGGTATAAGGAATTTTAAATCCGTAGTAGTGAATACTTTTTTGAGTCTTTTTCATGTCCATAGGAACCTCTTTTAATATTGTTAGATCAAGTATAACACAAAATAGCATAAATAATAACTAATAATAGCAAAAAACTCATAATTTTCTCAATCATGGGAAAATTAAAATGGGTGATGTGAAGTGGATATAGCAAGGCTAAAGAACTTGAGAGAAGATCATGACCTTAAGCAATATGAAATGGCCTCTTTACTAGGCGTTAGTAGAACAACGTATTCGTTATGGGAGTTAGGGATCAATATCATTCCAGTTAATTACTTAGTCTTATTTGCAAATCATTTTGCGGTTAATATGGATTACTTAGTGGGGCTCGCAAAAGAGAAAAAACAAGTGAAGAGTAAAAATGCCTTAGATAAAAAAATGCTTGGCAGTAAACTCAAAGAAGTGCGAGTGAAAAAAGGACTATCCCAAGAGAATATTGCTAGTGATTTAGAAGTTAGTCAAGCATGTATTACGAAATATGAGAAGGGACAGGTTTTAATATCAACAAATAATTTATGTAAGTTTGCTAAAATCTATCATGTTTCCCTTGATTTTTTATGTGGGCGAGTATAGTTTTATCACTAAAATTTAGTGATTATTTATTAGGCTGTTAGTAAAAATTATTAATAGCCTTTTAATTTTACATAAATGGCAACTAAAAAAGCAGTATGGTTATTCCATACGCCTATTACCATTTATTCACCAACCATCTAATATTACGGATGCTTCATTAGCTTGATTTTTTTCGTACTCCAGACCATATTAAAAAAACGATAAATAAAAAACCACTAATGATCTTGAAAAGATAAATATCTCCTCGACAGGTAGTAAGAGTAGCTAAGCCTAATGTCTGGTGTTGGATATGTAATTGACTAGCTAAAAAATAGGATAAACAATAGATTGCCACTAGAAATAGCAATATGCCAAATGCTTTTATAATCATTTTTAACATAATAACTCCCTTTATGTCCTTGTATAGACTCGTAAAAATATTCGCAAGTATCTTGCGATTTAATGATAAATAATTAGTAAATCGTCATAATAACATTGAGGTGATATGATGATTGGTAACATTTTAAGAAATATGCGATTAAAGGCCGGCTTTTCTCAACGGGATTTAGCAAAACTACTCAATATGGCTGATACGACAATCTCTAGTTATGAACGAGGAAATTCCCAGCCTGATTTTAAAACTATTATGACCATTGCCCAAATTTGTGGATATGAATTTAAACTTTATGAGGTAGGTAGTAATAAGTTAATAGACTTAGAAGAAATGAGCAGAGAACCTTAGTGAGAATTTTTATAATAAATCTTAGCGGACATTTGTTTCTCTTTAGCCGTTTGTAAAAACACTTGATTAAGAAACTCTTGGCCGGCTCTATTCCGGTATAAGGGATATACATCTTTTGTGACCATCTGGTAATTAGCATGTAAATAGTATATTTCACTTAAACTTAATGTTTGTAATAAATTATGCAAATATCCTGAATAAAGAGCAAGTTCTCCATTTAAGCCTTTTAAATGCCATACACTGCTAGAAGTAGTAAAGATAGAATCAACAATTTCACCAACACTTTGACATACAGTGATATATTTCCATTTTTGTCTATCTTCATGGTTTTTAACATATAAGTCATTATCAAAGCGATGAGCAATACTGTCAATTTCCTCTATGTTTAATGAATGCTGTACTATTTCCTCGCCAATTTCAGGGTAAAGATAAAGAAGCTCAGTTTTCACCATTTGATAAAAGGGGGATTTATTTGGTTGTTGTGTTTCAATTAACGCTAGTAATTCTTCCACCCTATCCAATTCAAAAGTTTTATTTTCTTCTATAAAATCGTTAAGAAAGTATAATTTGTTATTGACTAAAAAATGCTTTTTTAAGTTTTCATTTGTATTCATAAAACATTTTTTAAAATTAGCTGTATCTATTAACGCCTTGGCTTCTAATTGATTACTTAGGCGTTTAAGGACTAAATTTTGTGGTTCCCGGTTGATGATTTTCATAAGTGTTGAGAAATCACTCTCTTCCTGCAATAGAATAGGTGCCAACCAATTTAACATATGAAAAGCTTCCTCTCCATTGATCCGATGTAAATAAGCCTCTTCCACTTCCTTAATGAGAAAAATTCTTTCCATCGCTTCTTGGGTATTCCTACCTAATAGTGTATAAGCCTGGTACAATTGTTTTTCTAAACGTAAAAGATCGCTCACTAAGGTGACCTGTTTTTGTGTTAATGGTTTCATGATTACGAACTCCTTTAATGAGTATTATAAATAATATCAACAAATTTGACAATGGTAAAAAAAAACAATTATAATAGAAAAGGTGATATCATGGAAGAAACAATTATAGCCTTAGAAAAATTAATCACAACTATTGAAACATCTACCTTAAAAAAAGAACTGAAAAATACGCTTTTTTCTATCGAACAAAAACAAACCTTATTAGCGAATATTGAACATTATCATCAAGCACCAACCGAATCCCTACGGCTAGAAATTTTTAAAGACCCAGATTATCGTCGTTATAAACAATTAGAAAATGAGGTTAACCAATTGATTATGGCGATGAATCAAATTCTGAAACAACTACAAGTAGAGGTGAAATCATGCGGATTGTAAGTGGAAAATATAAAGGAAGGATAATTGCGGGCTATCAGTTAGCCAAGACGCGTCCTACCATGGATCGGGTAAAAGAATCGCTATTTGCTATGTTACAAAATAATTTAGTAGGGAAACGTTGTTTAGATTTGTTTGCTGGTAGTGGCAATTTAGGATTAGAAGCTCTTAGTAGAGGTGCTTTAGAAGTTGTATTTGGCGATTGCCAAGAACAGGCCATTGAAACCATTAAAAAAAATATAACACAATTAAAAATAGTTGAAAAGACAACGGTTATAAAGGGCGATTATTTACAGATATTAACAAAATTGCAAGGAACTTCTTTTGCTATTATTTTTTTAGATCCTCCGTATAAGACCAATTACTTAAAACAAGCGATCACTAAAATTGAGGAAGAACAATTATTAGATAAAGAGGGGCTCATTATTTTAGAAAGTGATGACTTAACCAAGTGTTATTGTCCTAGTAACTATCAAATTTTCAAAGATCGTAAATATGGTAATAAATATATTCGTATTCTAAAAAGGAGATCCTAATCTTCACTGATTAAGGTCTCTTTTGGAAGTTTAAAATAAAAGGTAGTCCCTTGGCCTTTTTTAGAAATCACCCCATAGGAATACTGATGTAATACCAAAATATGTTTTACAATTGCAAGTCCTAAACCGGTCCCATAAATATTTCGTTTATGGTTCTTTTTATCTTTATAATATTTTTCCCAAATGTGAGGTAGCTCTTTTTTGGCAATGCCTTTTCCACTATCGATAATTTCTATCAGGTAATTGGTAGCTTCCTCTTGTACTCTTACAATGATTTTTTGATCTTTTCCTGTATAATTAAGAGCGTTAATAAGTAAATTATAAATGACTTGTTCTATTTTTTTCTTATCGGCAGTAATAATAAGGGTAGGAAGATCCTCATGTTCAAAAATAAACTGATAGCCATCTTTTAAGGAATAAATAGTAAACCTTTTTAAAATTTCTTTTATCAACTGCACTAAGTCAAAAGTACTAGGGACCACCTGTTCTAAAGCAACTTGCATTTTACTGAGTGTTAAAATATCATTTACTAACAGCGTTAAACGATCGACTTCTGCAATAATCACATGAAGACTTTGATTCCTCTTTTCAGGTTGGTTATAATGTAAATCTCTAATCATTTCTGCATAAGCTTTAATCATTGTCAAAGGAGTTTTTAAATCATGAGAAACATTGGCCATTAAATCACGTTGTAATTCCTCCGTTTTCTGCAACTCATCTTTCATTTCATTAAGAGCTTCTGTTAATTCAACCAATTCCACAATATCACTATTACTATTGAATTTAGTTTGAAAGTTGCCCGCAGCAATCCTAGTAGCGGCTTTTGAAATCTTGACAATGGGGTTAGAGAGTCGTTTAGAAATAAAGTAAGCTAGGCCAAAACTTAAAAGTAAAACTATACTACTGACAATAATTAATTGTTCTACTAAAATTTTAACCGTTGAATCAATTGGTTCAAGAGAGGTAGAAATAAAAGCATAAAGATTATCATTTAATTTAACTGCTTCCATAATACTCTTATCTTTAAAAAGCGGATTTTGAAAAGTATAACTTTCTTCCTTTAAGTTACTATCGATAAAGGTTTGTTTTATCGTTTCGTTTCGTTTTACACAACTTCGACCATTACTAGAAGAATATATTACTTGGCCCGTAGAAAAGGTTAATTCAATACAGATATTTTCTTGATAAGAAATTTTATCGAGGGTATCATAAATAGAAGTATTAGTCTCACTAGCCAACAAATCAGCAGCAATACTTTTAATGTTGCGCTTTTTGGTCCACTCATAATAACGATTAATGAAAACCACCTGAAAAATCCAAAGGAAAGCTAAAATTCCTAAAGAAAATAGTATTAAATATTTCCAAATTTTTTTAGTTAACCGCATCTTGCTCTTCCTCAAATTTATAGCCAATTCCTCTTACTGTAACAATTAAATGGCGATAGTTACCTAAATTATTACGCAGCATTTTAATATGTGTATCAATCGTATGATCATCGCCATAATAATCGTAGCCCCACAATTTATTTAATAACTGCTCTCTACTAATTGCAATATTATGGTTTTCAATAAAAAAACGCAATAATTCAAACTCCTTAGGAGTAACATTGATCTTTTTACCATCGATTGTAATGGTATGCGCTAAAAAGTTAACAACTAAGCCCTGATAACAATACGCTTCCTCTTGATAAGTGGTACGTTGTAAAATAGCATGAACTCTAGCTAATAATTCTCTAGGAGAGAAGGGTTTTCCCACATAGTCATCAATTCCTTGTTCAAAACCAATTAACTTGTCAATTTCTTCCGTTCGGGCCGATAAAATAATCGTTGGTATTCTTTTTTTAGGAGGTAATTTTTTTAATAACGTAATACCATCCATCTTAGGCATCATCACATCTAAAATTAACAAATCAAAAGTTTGTTTCTGTAATAGTTCCAGCGCTTGTTCTCCCTGTTCTGCCTCAATACTTTCATAGCCAGCATTAGTCATATACTCTTTGATGACAGAACGAATATTTTCTTCATCATCAACAATTAAAATTTTGATTTTTTTCACACGCTTTCACCTCACCTTAATATTATACAAGGGAATGTGAAAAATGGGTGAAAGTTTTTAGTTCTTTTGTCCTAAAGCCCGCTTTACTTGTCGATAATTAAAAAGGGTCGTAAATATTACACTGAGGCTAGTAGCGAAAATAAGCCCCCAAATACCAATATGTAGAAGGGAAAATAAAAATAGTGAAATGGTCCTGATAATAGTTCCCCAAAGGGTAGCTTTAAAATTGTCTTTACTGCGTCCCATTGCATCAAGAGATGCCGATAGCGGAGCCTGAATATATTGAAAAAGACAAATAGGCGCTAAGAAAAGCATGTAGGAAATTCCTTGTCGCGTATGATAGATGGTTTCTAAAAAGAAACCTGGAAATAATAAAAATAAGATAGTCATTGGCACCCCAATAAGTAGAGAAAAGAAAATAGCCTGTTTTACTTTCTTACGAGCATAAGGATAGTGGTCATTACTAGTTGCTTTGGAAATAACGGGTAGTAAGGCTTGACTAATAGCCATAGTAAAAAAGGAGGGAAGTAGTAGTAAAGGGAGAACAAAACCACTTAATACACCGTACTGATTAATAATATAAGAAGAAGAATATCCGCAAAAATGAAGGGTTCCCGTTAAAATAATCGGTTCTAGAAAATACCCCAGGGAACCAACTAGACGACTAGCGGTACTAGGAACACTTATGTGCATGGCCTCTTTAGCATAGGTTTTATTAAAAGAAAAATCTTCTTTTGTCAATTTTAATTTTTTAGGGAGGAAGAAGAATAGGACTAGAATAGAACTTAATTCGCTAATGACATTAGTTAAAATGACATAAGTAACGACAACTTCTAATCCTTTTGGCAAAAATAAAGGAATCCCAATGATAATTAATAGTAACCGGACAATATCTTCTAAAACATTAGAAACAACATGTGGCAACATTTGCTGTTTTCCAAAAAAATAGCTGCGAACCAATCCCGAACAGCTGGTCAACGGAATTACTACGCTCATAGCAATAATTGGTAATAGGGCTCTTTTCTCATGCAAAAACTGTGTTGCTAGCATAGGTGCCAGAATAAGAATTAAGATGATTAATAATAAGTTGATGACCAAAGAAATGGGAAGCAATGAAAATAAGAGTTTTTTATTGTTTTTTTTATCTTCGGCTACTAACTTAGATAAAGCAATAGGTAATCCAAATTGACCTAACCCAATAAACAAAGTAAATGTAGGTAAGATTAGCATGTAAAGACCAATTCCTTCACTGCCCATTAAACGAGACATAATCATTTTGATGAGCATTCCTAAGGCTTTCGTTAAAAAACCACCAATTATTAAAATGAGGGTAGAAACAATAAACTTTTCTTTTTTCATAAAATTTCCTCTCTTTTGAACATCTTACTCCTATATCAATATATGATAAGGAAGACCAAAAAATCTATCAAAAATTAGTTCGTAAAAATCTGTAAAATTATGTTATCAATGTCATGTAAAAATGATTGTAAAATTAACTGTAACTACTTTTTTCCATTTCTTTTCTGTGCTACACTGGTAATACGAAAGTAGTAGAGGTGAAGACCATGCAAGATTTAATGGATTTTTTAGCGACAAAGGAAGTAGGAATTGTCCTAGGAATATTAGGCGGTATCTTAGCAATTTACTTACTCGTTCTCTTTAGAGAATTTTTAAAAAAGCAAGATGGGAAAAAATTATTAAAAAACAATACTTTAGAATTAAATAAATTAGTAGAACAAGTCAAAGAGGTCAAAAATGAAAAGACCGTATCTCAGGCAGAAGAAATATTACCTGAAGTATTTACTAAACCTCTTCCTCAGGAAATACTTCCCGCACAAACTATCGTAGCGCCTACTGTATCAGCAACTAAGTTACCATCGGAAGAGCTACCTGATAAGACTCCTTTAGTCAATCTTAGCCAAGAGTTAGTGAGTTCCATAGAAGTACAACCAGTGGTAGTAAAAGAACAAAGCCCCGCTCTATCAAACAGTATCAAAGAGCCTATCCCTGTGGCTAAATCCGCGCCAAAACCCATTGAAATCTTAGATGTTGATGACGAGAAACAAGATCAACAAATCGAATATAAAGAAGAAGTCTATACAAAAACCGAAGCACAGCAAGAATTAGAACGATTAACTGAAGAATTAAGGAAAGCAGAACAAGAAGCCATAGAAGAGACAATTACTTTGACGGAATTCGAAGCGGAGCAAGAAGAAAACGCCATTATTAGTTTGGAAGAATTATTACAAAAAGGAAAAACATTAACTAGTCAAAACGAAATTACGCAATATCAAGATGAAGGCAATGAGCCAATTAGTTTAACAGAATTAGAAAAACGCTATCAACAAGAGCAAGTAACGATGGATGAAATCCCTTCACCATCATTAGAACCAGCACCACAGAAAGTTGTTCTTGATGATTTTTATACCGCTACGAAACTGCAAGCTTATCAAGCTAAAAGTAGATATCAGCCCAGTCCTGTTATTAGTCCGATTTTTGGAATTGAAGAGGAGCACTTGGCTAAACCAACCGCATTAGAATTAGAAAATACTGCAAATTATGAAAAATTGGATGAAGAAATCCGTAAAACAAATGAATTTTTAGCAAAGTTACGGGAATTACAAAAGAAATTAGATTAGAAGAAAATCTCTTTCTTTTTTCTTTTTTTTTGACTATAATAATGATGAAAGAAAGGTGAATGTTTTGAAGAACTTAACGATATTACCCGCCGATACTTATATTGTTGTAAATAAAACAGTTCTTCATGAAGAAGATCGCCGTCTATTAACGATGCTATATCAACCGATTATCGGGTATACAGCGGTTAGTCTTTATTTAACCCTAATTGACGATTTAGATATTACGTTAAGGATGAGTAGTGATTTAAATCATCACCATTTAATGGCTACAATGCAATTAAAGTTAGAAGAAATCGCGATTGCTCGAGAAAAACTGGAAGCCGTAGGACTCCTTAAAACCTATGTGAAACCAGGAAATGTTAATAATTATGTCTATTTGTTATATTCACCTATTTCTGCTAACGAATTTTTTAATCATCCCATTTTAAATATTGTGTTGTATAACAATATTGGCAAAAAAGAATATGATAAACGGCAACAACTATTTAAAATTCCCCAACTGAATTTAAAAGAGTATCAAGATATTAGCTGCAAATTTAATGATGTTTATAGTAGTAGTAATTTAAAACCTTTTGAGGTGATTGAAAATATAGAAACGAAAGAAGAAGCCAAAATTGTGATGCATCAAGTGATTGATTTTAATTTATTAATTGCTTCTATTCCAACTAGTATGATTTCTAGTCGTTGTTTTACAGAAGATACTAAAGAATTAATCAACGCTTTGGCTATTACCTATAATTTAGATACTCAAGCAATGCAAGGACTAGTACGTAATGCCATCAATGAAAAAGGTCTTATTGATCGATCCTTATTACGTAAAAGCTGTCGCAACTGTTATCAGTTTGAAAATATTGGGGCTCTACCAACTTTAATTTATCAAAAACAACCCGAATACTTAAAAAAACCAACAGGGGATGCTTCTAAGTGGGCGAAAATGGTATATACTTTTGAAAACACAACCCCTTATGACTTTTTAAAAAGCAAATCAAAAGGGGCTGAACCTACCAAACGCGATTTACAATTAATTGAAGATTTAATGATTGATCAAAAATTAAGTGCTGGTGTTGTCAATGTATTAATTTCCTACGCTCTCAAAATTAATAACCAACGTCTTAATCGCAGTTATCTAGAAACAATTGCTGGACAGTGGAAGCGCCTTAATATTGAAACGGTAGAGGAGGCAATGCGCTTAACGGAGAAGGAATATAAAAAAATGAAGCAGATTGCCACGAAGAGTGATACCAAAGCACCAAAAGTGAAAGGGAAGAAAGAAAAAGAAATTTTACCAGATTGGTTTAATAAGGAATTGACAACAGAAGCAGTTAGCAAAGAAGAAGAAGAAGAGTTAGATCAAATTTTATCCTCTCTTGCATAATAGTCCAATTTATGATATAATATAGCCACTTTAAGGGGGAGTGACAAGGATGGAAGGTAGCTATTCTCAGGAAATAAAAAGACGGGTCAGTAACATTATCTATACAATGGTGATTATCGGGGTATTGACCTGGTTATGGTGGGGACCGTATCAGGATAAAGTTCGCATGAGAGAATCACTTCAACAACATTTAAATCAAACATCTGAATTAACTACCGAAGGGTTAGATGCCGTAGTTATTAATGACAAGACAACGAAAAAAACGATTACTATTAAAAATGATGGAACAAGTGACAATCGTTATACCATTGCTTTTATGGTAACGGACGGAATAAACGATCAAAATACCAATAAAAACAACTATATTCTCTATTCTGTAATTGATTCGACCGGCTCACAAAGCGAACCTCGTAGTCTCTCTTTAGATGGTGGAATGATTACAAATAAGATTGCTGCTCATCAAGAAGAACAGTATGAGATTCTTTTGTGGAGCAATGAAAACGATATAAATTTACAAGGAAAATTAGCGTTAATCGCTAATCCAATTCTTTAGGATATTTTTCTTCGTCTTCTAAATAAATTGATGAAGATATTTTCTCTCATGCTGTTTAGTTATGTGGACTAATAAAATCGTTGACAAAGGATTGCTTCCAAAGAAAGAGTTTGCTATACTGGTGATATAACCTAAAGGAGAGAAGAGAATGAAGAAGATAGATAGCATAATGTTAACCTGGGGGGGGGTACGATTATCTAACTAACTCTTCTTTTTCTCATGTAATAATGGAAACAAGGCAATGGGTCTTGTTTTTCTAGTGGTTAAAGAAACAGTAGAAAAATAGAAAAAATAGGGTATAATAGAGATAATAGAGGTGTAGATCATGACAAAGAAAAAAGAATTAGGATTGATGCTAGCAGGATTAATCTTCTTATTGATAGCAATCACAGGAATTACCTATGCTGCTTTTAATTATAGTAAAACAGGAGAGAAAGTTAATACCATTACGACGGGTACCATTCAGATGAACTATACCGAAAGTAGTAATGTCATTAGTATTACGAATGCTCTTCCCACAACGGATAATACAGGAAAGAAATTAATGAATAGTGGAGAGTACTTTGACTTTTCGGTGACGACAACCATTGTGGGAAATGCTATGATTAATTGGGAAATAGCAGCCAAGGAGTTAGCGGAAAGCACTTTTAGTGGAGACAATATCAAGTACTATTTAACGCAAAGAACTGGTACTTCAGAAGTAACAGTGTTATCGCCTACAATTTATAGTGAAGAGCAAACATCTAATGAAGTAACAGGTCGTCCTGAAGGAATGATGAGTTTAGCAACTGGTACTACTACTAAAAATGCAATAATGAATTATCGATTAAGAATATGGGTAACTGATACTTATAATCCCCAAGGAGATGGGGGAAAGTTAGTTTATAAAACTAGCATCAATGTGTATGGAAAAACAGCAACAACCCTAAATTTAGTAATGGATTTATCTGGGAACAACCATCAGGGGACAATTATTGGAGCGACTAGGAAAACAGCATCTCTTTCTTTTGATGGGAAAGATGACTATATTAATTGTGGCTTAGCAAACTATGATTTTCAAGATCAAGTAACTATGATGATAAAAGTAAAGTTTAGTAACATCAATAAGAATCAAGCGATTTTCAACAATATTGAAATAGCGGGGCTAGGATTTTTTCTAGAAAATAAAAAGATAAGTTGGAAACAACACATCCATAACGAGTATCAGGAAACTGGTATTAGTCAAATAGTAGAGGATAATCGCTGGTATACAGTAGTAGGAACTTATGATGGGAATAAAGCAATACTTTATATAGATGGTGTTAAAGTAGATGAGCAAATAATGACAGGTACTATAACGGTTTCCAATCAACCTATTTTTATTGGTGCAAATCCACAACCTGATGAAAATCATTTTGCTTATGCTAATATAGAAGTAGAGTCTGCTGCGATTTATACAAAAGCTTTAAGTGAAAGTGAAATCACAACCAATTTCAAGAATAGTATTCACCTAACCGATCGCGATAAATTACTGTTGTATTATGACTTTACTAGTTAAAAATTTAGTAAATTTACAATTGATAGAAAAATAAATAGCAGGAAAATTTATGGGAAACAAAAAAGATAAGCGATTAACCTAATGAGTACTTATCTTTTGGTTAAATTAAATTGCGCGGTAATTGCTCTGATCCTTAAAGGGATGTTTTTGATCAATATAATCAGTAAATAATATACCATTTAAATGATCAATTTCATGTTGAAAGGCAATGGCTAATTCTTCTCTTGCCCGAATTCGTATCTTATTACCATCTATATCATAACCTTCTACTGTTACGCGAGCATAGCGTGGAACAATTCCTTCCACATCTCGATTGACAGAAAGACATCCTTCTCCCATTTCAACATAGATTTTTTCTTCAGAGTTACTAATGATTTTGGGATTGCAAATGATGTAAGTATCAAATTCTTCTTCGTCCACTTCATGAACAATCACTAAGTAGCGTTTGGCGATCCCTAATTGAATAGCAGCCATCCCCATCCCTGGACGCAAATCATATTTTTCAGCTAACCGGTCAATTTGACTATTAGTAAGATATTCGACCATTAACTCGATGTTTTTAACATCTTCTTTTGCTAATGGAAAAGTAACCTCTTTGCTTTTAAAGCGCAAGCGCTTGTCTTTTTCATCTAATATTTCTTTCGTCTTTAACATCATCCATTTCCCCATTTCTTGCTATATTTTAACACAATTTGTCAAAAAAAGAAAGGCTAAACCTTTCTTATCGTGTATATCTAGCACCAATAACGATAACCAGTAAAATAAATAGAACTAAAATAATCGCATAGTTACTATTGTTATTTTGACCACATCCATATCCATAACTTGGATAAAAATATGGAGTAGACGCACCAGAGCAGCCACAGCTGCCTCCGCCGTAATAGTACATAAATAATTCCTCCTTTATCTACTATAAGATATGAAAAGTACCGTCAACTTGTTAATGAATTTGTCCCTAGTTCTTTTCACTTAAATCTCTTTATGATATGATAAAAACGATAGGGAAGGCGATAATTAGGATGAATAAAGCAAAACAAATTATCAAAAATCTTGACAAGCCATTGTTTTTTGTCTCTATGATTCTCTTTATTTTAGGGCTAATTATGGTCTTTTCTGCTAGTAATGTAACGGCTTATATGAGTGGAGGAAGTGCCTATGGTTATTTTCTAAGACAAGCTCTTTTTCTATTAGGAAGCTTTATTGGGTGTACCATCATTATTAAATTTAATACCAAAGTTTATGGGATTGTATCGCATTTATTATTATTTGCTGTTGTGGCTGTACTAGTATTATTACTGATTTATGGTAAAGCCACTAACTATGCAATTAGCTGGATTCAAATTGGCTCTTTTACTATTCAACCAAGCGAATTTATTAAAGTAATTATGATTGTGTGGATGGCTCGTTACTATGAGATGAATGCTAAAAAACTAGATCACTGGTTAATTAGTTCAGTGCCATTATTAGTAGGTGTAGTAATTACCTTTTTAATTGTTAGCCAACCTGACTTAGGAACCGCTATCATTTTTGCATTATTAGTAGGCATCGTGTTCTTAGCTGTGCCAATTCCTCGAAAGGTAAAACAAAATATATTATTATTTTTAGTGATTATTTCTTTAGGAGTAGCCCTGTTTTTAATGCTCGCTGGAAAAACATTAATCCATGATCGTCAATTGGAACGCTTTAACTTTACTAATCCTTGTGACCGACTATTAGATACTGGAAATCAGGTATGTAATGGCTATATTGCAATTAATAATGGGGGCTTAACAGGGATTGGTTTAGGCAATAGTACACAGAAATATTTATATCTGCCATATCCTTTCACTGATTTCATTTTTGCGGTAATTATTGAAGAACTGGGGGCCTTTGTAGGAATTGCTATTATTTTAGCCTATCTTTATATTCTATATCGCATTATAAAAATTGGCAAAGAAAGTTATACCAATCGTGGTGCGATTATCTGTTATGGAGTAGCTGGTTATATTTTTCTACATATTACCGTTAATTTAATGGGACTGTTCGGACTGATGCCTATGACCGGAGTTCCTTTACCATTTATGAGTTATGGAGGTAGTTTTACACTTTGTTTAATGGTAGCCCTTACCTTTGTACAACGAGTAAATATTGAAACAAAAATTCGTGATAAACATATAAAATAAAAAGTAGTAATTTCCCATTTCTAATGGTAGTTTATAGACAAAAACGCTCTTTTTTCTAAGAAAAGCGTTTTTTTATATTAGGGAAATATCCGAATTTTAGATTTTGCCCTTTTGCAATTTGCTTATTGCTTTGTTAAGATGCCTTCAGAAAGGAGGAAAGTGCCTATGACCTTTGCTTATCGCCATCGAAAACAAATCATTCTTAGTGTCAGTCTATTTGTTGTGCTATCAGTAATTCTCTTTTTTCTATTATGTTATCCCTCTTTTCGTAAAAAAACGAAAGTAACAGAAACACCACTGGTGCTAACAGGGAAACAAAAGGAAAAAGAAGAAAAGCCAAAAGAAACAGAAATTTATATGCAAATAGATATTAAAGGCGAAGTAAAAAAACCTGGAATTTATGCGGTAAAAGAGGGAAGTCGTGTTATTGATGTAATTCGTTTGGCCGGCGACTTAACAGAAACTGCTGATACCTCAGTTTTAAATTTATCTAAAAAAGTAAAAGATGAAATGGTCATTATTATTTACAGTCGTGATCAAGTGGCTAATTTTACTATCACCAAAGATTTAGAACAACACGTACAAGAAAAATGTCAACAACCACATGACAATGATAGTATCAAAAATGATGCTTGCATGCAGGAAAATAGTTCCGTTGTCACAGCGATGGAGTCAATATCAATAAATAAAGCTAGCCAGGAAGAATTGATGAGTTTACCAGGGATTGGAGAAGCAAAGGCCCAGGCCATTATTAATTATCGTGAAGAACATGGCGCTTTTAAAACGATAGAAGAGATAAAAAATGTTAGTGGTATAGGAGAGGAGATATTTGCTAAAATTAAGGAAAGTATTACTTTATAAACCGTTATTTTATGCCCTCTTTTTTCTTAGTATCGTCTTTGTTTTTTATACTTGTACCCATCCTAAAAAATCCATTTATGGAAAGGAGGAAACTGCTTTTACTGCCTACCTAAACACAATAACATTTGATGGGGCTGTTGTGAAGATGGAGCTAATAAATAAAGAAAAGATAATTGCTACTTATCGTTGTCAAAATGAAGATGAATTAAAAGAGCTAAAAGAAGAATTATCACTAGGGCAGCAAGTAAGATTAGAAGGAAACCTAAAAAAGCCTAAGAGTAACCGTAATTTTTACAGTTTTTCCTATGCAAACTATTTACGCTACCAACATATAAATTATCTTTTAACCATAACGAAGATTGAAAAATTATCCACGCCAATTCCTATTAAATACCAACTAAAAAATCAAATAAACAAGCATATTGCATCCCTAGGATCTGCATCAAAATACGTAAATACCTTTTTTCTAGGTAATACAGAACAAGTTTCTGATAAAGCAAAGTTAGCTTTCCAAAAAGTAGGCATTTCACACTTGTTTGCTCTTTCTGGAACCCAAATCACCTTTTTAAGTATTGCTTTCAAAAAAATTTTCAAACGGTTGCATTTACAAGAGACAAGCCAATTCCTACTAGGACAGTTACTGCTACTTGGTTATTACGCCATGATTCACCCTTGTGCCGCTATCGATCGAGCCATGATCTTCACTTTTATATTTGAACTTAATAAAACGTTCGATTTTCACATTTCTCCTTTCTGTTTAATACTATTAGCACTTTCGGTTTTATTTTTCTTACATCCCTCTTACATATATGATATTGGTTTTCAATATTCAACAATTATTTCGATTGGTTTGATTTTGTCAGGGCAAGAAAAAAGAAAGCGAAAGTTTTGGATAGAATTACTATATACATCAGGACTCAGTTTTTTGCTTAGTGCACCAATTTCTTTATATCACTTTTCCTATCTTAATCCCTTGAGTATTATCTATAATCTATTTTATGTTCCCTTTATCAATTATTTATTATTTCCTATATGTCTATTAACTTTCTTTTTTCCTTTTTTAAAAGATGTAGTAATCCTTTTGACCGATTTTTTAGAATCTAGTGTATATTTTTTAGAAACAATACGATTAGGACTCATTGTTTTACCAAGGATAGCACTGATTTTTTATTATATTTACTATTTGCCATTACTAGGCTATTTAATGACTAATAAATCTAAATTATCTTTAATAATTTTTCTGCTTTGTTTCTGTCTACATTTTGTATATAATACTCTTTCTCAATCGGACCGTCTTTATATGCTAGATGTGGGGCAGGGAGACTGCTTCTTATTTATCTCAAAACGGCAAGCTTTATTATTGGATACGGGCGGTAAGGTGGAGTATTCTCAAAAACAGTGGCAGAGGCAGAAAATAAAAGTAGGTGCCGGACGTTATATTGTCCAGTTTCTTTATCAATTAGGCCTGACACAGATAGATAGCTTGGTGCTCAGTCATGGGGATGATGATCATGCCAAAGAGGCCTTGACACTATTAGAAGAGGTGCCTATAAATAATATTTATATTAATGCTAATGCTCTCAATTCCTTGGAACAAAAAATAGCGATAAAAGCTAAAGATTATCAAACACCACTTAATAAGTGGCACCAAGACAAGATTCTCAAATTAGGCAACTTTACCTTTCAAAATCTTAATCAACCTTATGAAGAGGAAAACGCTAGTAGCCTAGTTCTTTTAGCGACAATTAATAAATATCATTTGCTGTTGACAGGCGACGCGACGATAAAAGTCGAACAACAAATCTTACGTACGTATCATTTACCTCATATTCATATTCTGAAAGCCGGTCACCATGGTTCTAGAACTAGTACTAGTGAAGCACTTCTAAAGCGAATAAAACCAGATATAACCCTTATTTCATCAGGAATAGATAATAAGTTTGGGCACCCACATCAAGAGGTTGTGAAGCGTTTAAAAAAATATGGTAGTAAAATCTACCAAAGTAATCAACTTGGTATGGTGATGATTGATTTTCAAACTCAAAAAATAAAAAGTAGCTAAGGAAAAGAATTGTTTTTTTCAGGAAAATATCTTAAAATAAAAGAATGAAGGAAGAAGATGTATGAAAAAAATAAATAGTGTAATAACCAAAGGAGATACGTTAAAACTAAAACAATCCTATATGAACGCTTGTCATGATAAAGACTTTCAAACTTATGTAAATTCATTAAATGCGCAAGAAGATGTATTAATGCAGTACACCACTCGCTTAGAAGATGCTGTTTTAGAACATCAGCATTGTACTACCTGTGCCGGTTTATTTGAGTGTAAAAATTCTGTTAAAGGCCATGTTTTTTCTGTGCTAACAAAAGATAACTCACTAGATTTTTCATATGTTCCCTGTCGTTATTTAGAGCAGGAGGAGCAGACATTGGCCTATCAGAAAAAAATCACCTGTTTTGATTTGCCTAGAGAAGTCAAGATGGCCTCTTTTAAAAATATCTATAAAGACGATAAAAATCGCGTGCCAATTATTAAATTTTTTCAAGAATTTATGACAAGTTATTTGCAAGAAGAAAAGAAGCCAGGCCTTTATTTATATGGCTCTTTTGGAAGTGGAAAGACGTATTTGATTGCGGCCTTATTTAATGAATTAGCCAAAAAGGGAGTTTCTAGTGCCTTAGTTTATTATCCTGAATTATTAAGAAGTTTAAAAGCATCCTTTAATACCGGTTATGAAGAACGCTTCGAATTTATTAAACGGGCGCCACTTTTACTACTAGATGATGTGGGTGCTGAAAATACGACAGCTTGGAGTCGTGACGAAGTTTTAGGACCAATTCTCCAATTTCGAATGGAGGAACATTTACCAACATTTTTTACTTCTAATCTAACATTGACAGAATTAGAAAAAAGCTTAAGCACTACTAGTAATGGGATAGAAAAAATTAAAGCCAAACGAATTGTAGAACGTATTCGACAATTAACAACAGAAATGGAATTAGTTAGTGAAAATAGAAGACATTAAACATAAACAATAATGTTTAAGAAAACCACAGAGTAATGAACCGATTTGAACTTCCAATAAGGCGTAAATATGAATATAGATAAGGAGAGTTGTATGTACGAGAGAATGTTAAATAAGCAAGAGGAACCGTCCATAGCGGATATGACAGCCTATTGTGGAAAAACTGCCGAGTTGTTTACCCTTATAAATGGGTGGCTATCTAAAACATATGGTACTGTTCAAGTAATCGTATTTCCCTATGGGAATCAATATGGCTGGTGCGTTGCGCACCGAAAAAAGAAAAAGCTCATATGCAATATTTTTGCCGAGAACAATGCCTTCACAGTGATGATGAGATTATCAGACAAACAGTTTGCCTCTGTTTACGATCAAGTGGGAAAAAATGCCCAAGACTCTATTGCCACTAGGTATCCCTGCAGTGACGGTGGCTGGATTCATTATCGGATTACGGACAAAAAACACATTTATGATCTTCAAAAACTACTAGCTGTGAAATGTAGTGTATAATCTCCACAAAGACAAAAAAACATTACTTTTTAGAGGTAATGATAGGAAGTTTCTTGCCAACTTGCAAAACTTGGGTACTAAAGGCTGGAAAAATATAGAAATAATAGGCTTTTCTTTTCCAAAAAATTCGTTTTTCACTACGAATATTTGGATATAAGTAAAGAATTGTTTGATCTTTATCAGTAATGACAATATCAACATTTTGGCAAAAGAAATAGGTATTAATGCTCTTTTTTTTAGGAAAACATAAACCGGTTGTAATCGGTTGTAGTTGAAAGCGGAAACTTTTTATTCGAGCTCTTAGCTTTGTTACCACATCTGTTTTTATTTGTTTCTTTCCCAATTTTACAATCATAGTCATTTCACCTGCTTCTATCATAGCATTAAAATAGGGAGAATTACTAGAATAAATAGTAAAAGTGTGTTATTATAGCAACAGGAAAGAGGAGGAGAGAATATGAGTGGACATTCAAAATGGGCAACCATTCACCGTAAAAAAGAAGGGCTTGATGCTGCTCGTGGAAAAGTCTTTCAAAAACTAGCCAAAGAAATTTTTGTAGCGGCTAAAACGGGGACCCCAGATATTGATAGTAATGCTAGCCTTAGAATGGTTGTAGAAAAGGCCAAAGCCGCTAACATGCCGAAAGATAATATTCAAAAAGCGATTGATAAAGCCAAAGGCGCTAGTGAAAGTGATAACTTTGAAAACATTCGTTATGAAGGGTATGGTCCTGGTGGGATTGCTATCATGGTGGATTGCTTAACTGACAATCGTAATCGAACAGCTTCTTTAGTACGTAGTACCTTCACTAAACGAGGGGGCAATTTAGGAACCGATGGTTCAGTTAGCTATCTTTTTGAACGAAGGGGCTTAATTGAAATTCCCAGTGACTATCCTGAAGAAGAAGTGATGATGGCTTGTTTGGAAGCAGGTGCTTTAGATATAGAAACACTTTCCCACACCTATTTTATTACTACCCCAAAAGATAAATTTATTGCAGTCAAGGAGGCGTTAAATGTCATTGGAGTGCAAGAATTTCTAACATGTGAAGTAACCTATGTTGCGACTAATGAAATCACTGTTTTACAGGATACAAAAGAAAAGGTCTATCGCTTAATAGAAGAACTTGAAGATATTGATGATGTGCAAGAAGTCTATCATAATCTGAAGGAAGACGAATAAAGTCTTTTTCTTTAAAGAGAGGAAAAATAACATGTATGATTATATAATTGGGACAGTCATGGATGTGGTAGGAAATGCTATTGTCGTTGAAAATCACAATATAGGATATCTTATTTACACCCCCAATCCTTTTGCTTTTGAAGAACAAAAAGAGTATAAAATTTATATTTATCATCAAATAAAAGAAGATGAGCAAAGTTTTTTTGGCTTTAAATCCAAGGAAGAAAAAAGTTTGTTTCTAAAATTAATCAGTGTGAAAGGATTAGGACCCAAAATGGCATTACCTATATTAGCAACTGGCTCTATTAGAGGTATTAGTGATGCTGTTGAACGAGAAAATCTGTTATACTTAAAAAAATTTCCTAAGATTGGTGAAAAACTAGCCAAGCAAATTATTTTAGATTTGAAAGGCAAATTACAGGGGTTTGAAGGTAATAACCTAGAACAGACCCCTGGCGGTGAAGAATTAAAAGAAGTGTTATTAGGGCTAGGTTATAAAGAAAAAGAAATAAAATCGGTTCTACCTAAAGTAGATACCACCTTAAACATCGAAGAACAAGTGAAAATGGCCTTAAAATTATTTTTGAAGTAGGAGGAAAATATGGAGGAACGCGTGATTAGTGGCGAAACTTTAGAAAATGATGGAATAATTGATAATAGTATTCGCCCTGAAACCTTAGAGGAATATATTGGACAACAAGAAGTAAAAGAAAATATTCGTATTTTTATTCAAGCTGCCAAGATTCGTAATGAACCATTAGATCATGTCTTACTCTATGGCCCACCAGGGTTAGGGAAAACAACACTAGCCTATATTGTTGCTCGGGAGTTAGGAGTTAATATTAAAACTGCCAGTGGTCCAAGTATTGAAAAATCAGGTGACTTAGCAGCGATACTCTCAGCCCTGGAACCAGGAGATGTTCTCTTTATCGATGAAATTCATCGTATGCCTCGCTATATTGAAGAAATTCTTTATCCTGCCATGGAAGATTTTACGTTAGATATTATTATCGGTGGCGAAGGTAGTAGCCGTAATATTAAGATTGATCTACCTCCTTTTACTTTGGTAGGAGCGACTACAAGAGCAGGTGATTTATCTAGTCCCCTACGTGATCGCTTCGGAATTATTTCCAAATTAAAGTTTTATAGTGAAAAAGAATTAACCAAAATAATAGAAAGAACGAGCCGCGTTTTAGCAATGCCCATTACTAATGAGGCAGCTCTTTGTTTAGCCAAAAGAAGTCGAGGAACCCCACGTGTTGCCAATCGCTTATTTAAAAGAGTTCGTGACTTTGCACTAGTAGATGATAAGGAGACGATTGATCTAGAAGTAACAGAAAAGGCCTTAACCCGTTTGAAAGTTGATCAAGATGGCTTAGATGAAACGGATTATCAATTACTAACTGCTATTATCGAACGTTTTAATGGTGGTCCCGTAGGGATTGATGCTTTAGCGTCCTCGATTGGGGAAGAGGTATCGACCATTGAAGATGTGATTGAACCATATCTTCTTCAAGAGGGCTATTTAAAAAGAACGAGCCGCGGTCGTATGGTGACGGCCAAAGCCTATCATCATTTAAAGATTTGTTATCAGGGGGGCTTATTCCCCAATGAATGATCCTTATCATTATTTTAATCAAAATATAGTGCAAACTTACTTAAAAACAAAAGGAGAAGTTTCTTATGGAATTAGTAGAATTTGATTATCATTTACCACCAGAATTAATTGCTCAGACCCCTTTATTACAACGAGATGCTTCTCGTCTTTTGATTTTAGATAAAAAAACAGGTGAAGTTACCCATAAACACTTCTATCAAATCATTGATGAATTAGAAAAAGAAGACACCTTGGTGTTAAATGACACCAAAGTTTTACCGGCTCGTCTAATTGGCATCAAAGAAACAACACAAGCGGTAATAGAGGTCCTATTATTAAAAAATATTTACCAAGACCGTTGGGAATGTTTAGTAAAACCAGCTCGTCGTATTCACCCTGGAGAGATTATCAGTTTTGGTGATGGGCGCCTAAAAGCCCAATGTGTAAGCGTTGGACAAGAAGGAATTCGTCTTTTTGATTTTCTTTATCAAGGGATTTTTTATGAAATTTTAGACGCTTTAGGAACGATGCCATTACCTCCTTATATCCATGAAAAATTACAAGATAAAGATCGTTATCAGACTGTTTATGCGAAAGAATTAGGAAGCGCAGCAGCCCCCACAGCAGGCTTACATTTTACAGAGGACTTATTAGAAAAAATAAAACAAAAGGGCATCCATGTGGTTTTTATTACCCTTCATGTTGGCATAGGTACTTTTCGTCCTGTTGCAGAAGAAAAAATCGAAGATCATAAGATGCACAGTGAATATTATCAAATGGATCAACAAACAGCAGATTTATTAAATGAAACAAGAAAAAAACAGAAAAAAATTATTGCTGTTGGAACAACCTCTACTAGAACATTAGAAACTATTTATCAACAATATGGTATGTTTAAAGAAAGTAGTGGTTCGACGGATATCTTCATTTATCCAGGAAAAGAAGTAAAAAGTATTGATGGTTTAATTACTAATTTTCACTTACCAAAATCAACCCTAATCATGTTAGTGTCCGCTATTGCTGGTAAAGAGAATATTTTACGTGCCTATCAAATCGCTGTCACTGAAAAATATCGTTTCTTTTCCTTTGGAGATGCCATGTTTATTAAATAAAGAAGATCGTTTGTCCTTCATTTATAAAGTCGTAGCAATGTAAGAAAAGGAGTCGGGGAATGAAAGTTGTGATAATTAGTGAAGATATTTGTTTCAGAAAGAAAACCCAAACAATTTTGCAAAAGTTTTCACCTGCCATAATGGTAACTTTGTTATCACTGGAACAATTCATAAATAATTGCTTTCAAGCATCATATTTTATTTGTAATGATCTATATATTATGGATTTAGAAAAATGTGAAACAAAAATTTTAAAAATAATTACGATGATTCATAATAAAGACCCGCTAGGGAAAATTGCCTTAGTCAGCTTTAATGAACAATTAATCAGTTTATTAACTAATCAGGAAGGAATTATTGGCTGTTTTCATAAAGGAACAGGTTTTCAAAAAAAATTACTAGCTCTTTTAGCTAACTTGAAGAACGAACCTTTAAAAATAGAATTATTAGATAATAATACGCAATTACGCATTAAAAAGGAATTAATAATAAATATGCAGGAATTTCCGACGCAATATTTCTCCTTGTCCTTTGAAAAAAATCACCAACTCTATGCTTTTCTTTTCCAAGATACTTTATGTCAATTGAAAACAATGTTATTATCCACACCTAATTCTACAAAAACTAATCATAATACAGAAACCCATTATCCTAAATGGGTAAAACGACTCGTTGTCTACTTACATCTTTTTTGCCAGATAGATACCCATCATATTGTTAAATACTTTCATATCGAAACCCAAAAAATAGAAAGCTGGTCAAAACAAAAAGAACTGCAAAAAATTTCTTTTAGGCAGAAAATTTTACTAAAATATTTGTTTAAAAATTTCTTTTTTCATCACAAATAAGTAGCAGAAAGGGGGAGGAAGTTCTATGAATCAATGGTTTATGATCATTGTCACGTGTTTAAATTATCTATTATATCTGAAAGCTATGACAATGCTATTAAATACACCTATTTCAATTACCAAAGTATCTTTTATGATAACAGGGTTGGGAGTGATGATCGGTGCTAGTTATTTACCTTCTTCCTATCGCCTAACTATTTTATTTCTTTTGCTCTTATTAATATTTCATCAAAGAAACTTCAAAGAAAATACCAAAAAAGAAGTATTAGCGTTTCTACTCGTAAGCATTATAACGATCAACCTAGATTTATTTGTGACAATAATACTAGATTTACTAACAACACTAGGACAGGTCTCTTGGTCCTTATCCTATCTTGCCAATATTCTCTATTTACTGTTATTTTTTTTAACAATTCATTTACCTATTGTCCTAAAGATTTGGCATATTCTTCTTTCTAAATTAGAGAGCAGTAAATTTTTTCGTTTATTTATAAAGTTAATACTAATATTTCTAATCGGTACACTTTTTATTAGTCAATATCAAATCGCCAGTCCCCATCTATTTCTTTTTAGTAGTTTGCTACTGCTTATTTTTATTATTTATATGCTGAAGATGTGGATCGCCCAGAATACTTATAAAAAAGCCTATGATGAAGCTTTACGAAATTTAAAAGATATGGAACAACTATTTGATGAATTACAGATACAAGTCCATGAACAGAAAAACTTATTAGCTATCATCAAAGGAATGGTAGCAAAAAATAGTAAAGCAGCAAAGTTTATTGAAACACTGTTAACCACTACTGCTACACCTAATCTCGCCCTATTAAAAAACTTATCCCCTCTTAATAATAGTAGTCTTATGGGTCTTTTCTACAATAAACTGATGAATTCTAAGCACCAAGATATTTATACAATTGTAGAAATTGATCCCCAAATAAATGCTCGTCTATTTAAAAAATTTTCTCCCGAAATAAATAGAGAGATTGCTTTAATTTTGGGTGTTTTTTTAGATAATGCCATAGAAGCTACTTTAGAAGCCCCTAAAAAAAGTCTCAGTATTTATATATATTGTCAAAATGATTACTTAATTTTTCAAATTGCTAATACTTTTCAGCAATCATTAAATATATCTTTTCTAGGTCAAAAAGGCTATACTACCAAGGGGACTGGTCATGGTCATGGGCTCTATTTAGTAAATGGAATCATCCGTCGCAATTTTTTATTAAAAAGTCATTGCGAAATTAGCAACGAAATATTTACACAATATCTAGAAGTTAAGTTACAAAAAGGTGATTAAGCGCAGCAATATTTCCTAAAATTTGGTTGAAATGTGAAAGTAAATAAGATATAATATGCATATTGGAGGAATTAGAGATGTCAAAAGATACAAAAGAAAAAAAGAATTATCATACGGTAGAAATTAAAATAGAAGGTGCGCCTTGGGAGAAAGCGCTAGACCAGGCTTTTCAAAAAAAAGTGAAGACCGTAGAAGTAAAAGGTTTCCGCAAAGGAAAATGTCCAAGAGATATTTATGAAAAAAAATATGGGAAAGAATCACTATTGATGGAAGCTACCGATTTAGTATTACAAGATGCGTATAGCAAAGCCATGGAAGAAAGTGGTCTACTACCAGTAGTACAACCAAGTGTGGATTTAGATAACATTGATGATAATGGTGTTACTTTCCGTTTTAAAATTATTACCAAACCAGAACTAACAATCAAAAATTATCAAAACTTAGGTCTACAACCACAAGAAGTAGTCGTAGAAGAGGAAGAAGTAACACACGAAATTGGTCACTTATTGGAACGATATACAGAATTAGTGACAAAAGAAGGCACTGTCGAAAATGGCGATGTAGCCATTATTGATTTTGAAGGCTTTCATGATGGTGTGGCTTTTGAGGGTGGCAAAGGCGAGAATTATTCTCTAGAAATTGGTAGCAACACCTTTATTCCGGGTTTTGAAGAACAGGTAATCGGAATGAAGAGTGGGGAAGAAAAAGAAATCAATGTCACATTTCCTTTAGATTATCCACAACAAGATCTTGCTGGTAAACCAGTTGTTTTCAAAGTAAAAGTAAACGAAGTGAAAGAAAAGCAACAAAGAGAACTAGATGCTGATTTCTTTGAAGATCTTGGAATGGAAGGTGTTACTGACGAAGCTAGCCTTAAAAAAGAAATTAAAGAGAACCTAAAGGCTCATAAAGAAGTAGAAGCAGAAAATCAATATTTAGATCAACTATTAGAAGAGATTGGTAAAAATGTAGAAGTAGATATCCCTGAAGAAATGGTTGAAGAAGAAGTTGATCGCCTAATGAAAAGAACGGAACAACAATTGGCTATGCAAGGGATCTCTTTAGATTTATACTATCAATTTACTCAAACAGATGAAAAAGCCTTACGTGAGCAAATGGAAAAAGAAGCCTATAATAATGTTTTATATCGCTTAATGCTAGAAGAAATTATGAACCTTGAAAAAATTGAAGTAACAAAGGAAGAGGCCTCTTTAGAAGCAGAGCGTTTGGCTGCTAAATATGAAATGGAAAAAGAAGCTTTCTTAAAAGAATTTGGTGGCATAGAAATGGTTCAGTATGATTTAGAAATGCGTAGAACTATGGATCGTTTAAAAGAATTAAATAAGTAAATCCTTTACCTATAAAGGATTTTCTGATATACTGTTAAAGAAACAAGGAGGGAAAACAATGGCAAAAGTAGGAAACAGACAAAAAAAGACATTAGTTTGTACTGTCTGTGGAGAAGAAAACTATCGTGAGGAAAAGAATGTAAAGAATACAACTAATCGTCTTGAAATTAGTAAATATTGTTCAAGGTGCGGAAAACACACAACCCATAAAGAAAAAAAATAAACTCACAAATAAGAAAGAAAGGTGGTAGAAAATGGTTAACTCAAATGATTTTAAAGTCGGAATGACCATCCAATTAGAAGGTGGCATTTATATGATTTTAGATAGCCAACATGTAAAACCAGGAAAAGGTGCTGCCATCGTCAAAGCCAAGATGAAGAATTTGCGAACTGGCTCAATTGTTGAAAAAACCTTTAATGCGGGGATAAAAGTAGAAACTGCGCATATTTCTAAAAAACCGATGCAATTCTTATATAGCATGGGGGATACTTATTATTTTATGAATATGCAAGACTATGAACAAATTGAACTAGTAAAAAGTGTCATTGGTGAAGATGCCAAATTTTTAAAAGAGAACCTCGAAGTAGAAATTATCTTTTTCGAAGGGGAAATGTTAGGAATGAATTTGCCAGATAAGGTAATCATGAAAGTGATAAAAACCGAAGATGCTGTGAAAGGAAATACTTCTACGGGTGCGATGAAAGATGCAGAAGTAGAAACTGGTATGACAGTACAAGTACCATTATTTATAAAACAAGATGAAGAGATCTTAATTAGTACAAAAGATGGAAAATATGTATCTAGAGCCTAAGGGCTCTTTTTTATTTGGTAAGACGGCCAATACGAAATTGATAAAAAACAGTTGGTTTTTTTCGATGATAGAGACTAACTTCAAGTCCTTGATACTGAAAGTATTCAGAAATACTTTCGCTTTCGTTAACGGTATGTTCCATCGTTTCAATGACACGACGATACAATAGATCTATCGTTTCTTCAGTAAGCGTTACCTGATTGGCTTTCATTAGTCCGTAAGCTAATTGCTTACTAATGGTGGTCTCCTTTGCATACTGAATAGCGGATAGCTCTAAAACTTCCTCTTTGACAACAAAAGAAAACGTAATATCATTCAACTGTATTTCTAAAACTCCCTCTTTTTCCAAGAATTGTTCCTGCTTTAGTTGATAGGCTGGTAACTCTTTTTCTAGTATATATTGGTTAAACTGTTTTAAAAAAGTAGTAAATAACAGTGGTTTCGTAGTGGTAATGTAAGGAGCGGAATCAAATTGTTGCTTATTTTTTTCGCTATTTTGCTGTCTCATAATCGCTTTTGTGATACCACTTCCTAAAAAGTAAGCCATCACTCCTATTAAAAGAATGCCTCCAAAATAAGCCGTTTTTTGTTTCCAAGTATAGTTTTTCTTTTCTTTATTAGTTTGTTTTTTCATTACTTCTATCACCACTAACATTGTATCATACTTTTTTAATGAAAATAACTGTCAAATCTTGTCTTTTTAGAGGAAAATACTAGGGATTTCTAAAAAAAATGTTATACTAAAAAAAAGGTGAGAAAATGAAAATATTAGCAATTGGACATGCCTCTTATGATATAACTTTCCCAATAGAAGGCTTTCCTAAAGAAAATACCAAAACAAGATTAACCAATCACATTGATTGTGGGGGAGGTCCTGCTAGCAATGCGGCCTTTCTATTAGCGTATTGGAAGGAAACAGTTAGCTTTCAAGGATTAGTGGGCACTGATTTTTATGGTAAAGTCATTAAAAAAGAGTTAGACTTAATAGGTGTGGATACTACTTATCTAGAAATGAAAGAGGATAGTAAAACGATGTTAAGTTTTATTATGGCAAATACTAAGAATGGCTCTAGAACGATTTTAACTGCCCAAGAGGAACATAAAAAAAAGGTTACCAAAGAAAATTATGAAACTTATGAAGTAATCTTAGCAGATGGGGAAGAAGAAGAAATGAGTCGTAAGGTATTCCAACGCAATCCCCAAGCAATTAAAATTATTGATGCTGGTAGCGCCAAAGCTTCCACGCTAGCCCTTTGCCCACTAGTAGATTACTTGGTTTGCTCAAAAAATTTTGCTGAAGAGGTAACGGGAATCACATTAGATATGACGATGGAAACACTGATTAAAGTTCATCAACAATTAACAAACACCTACCATAATACGGTGGTAATTACGTTAGAAGATCAAGGCTGTTTTACAAAAATTGATGCTACTTATCAATTAATTCCAACCTTAAAAGTAGAGGCCGTAGATACCACTGGTGCTGGTGATATTTTTCATGGTGCTTTTACTTACTTTATTGCTCATGGTTATAATCTAGAGCAGACTTGTCGTTATGCCAATATTGCAGGCGCTTTATCTACTTTACAAATTGGCGGTCGTTTTTCGATGCCTTTATTAGAGGTGGTTCTAGAAACGGAACAAAATAATCATGTTTAATCAGGCTTTTCCAAGTATTGATCTTCATGGAATGGATCGGGAAATTGCCTGCATTAGTGTCCATGATTTTTTAGTGGATGCTGTTAAATTGAAATATGAAAAAGTAATCATTATTCATGGAATAGGCAAAGGAATTTTAAGGCAAAGTATTCATGACTATTTAAAAAAAGAAAAACTTGTGTTAGAATATAAATTAGATTTTATGAACCCAGGGTGCACCCTTGTTACTTTACAAAAACGTTGACAAAACCAAGGTAAAATGGTATAATATGAAATCAAATAAAGAAAAGGGGGAGTACAGTAATGTATACCGAAGAATATGAAAAAAGACAATTTCCATTTCGCGACTTTTTATTAAAGATTATTTTAGTGATTATTTTTGTCTTTTTATTAGTTTGGTTATTACCAAAATTTATTGCTCCATCAACGAGTAATGTTACAGATATTTCACCGTTAACTAGTCAAATATTTGGTGATAACTTAGAAAAAATGAAAGAAGCAGCGATCAGCTATTACACTACGGAACGTTTGCCTAGTGAGTTAGGGGAATCTAAAAAGATGACCTTACGAGAAATGATTGCGAATAATTTAGTCATTCCCTTTGTCGATAAAAATGGCAAAGCTTGTGATGTGGATGATAGTTATGTAAAGATTACCAAAGAAGAAAATGAGTATTTATTAAAAGTAAATCTCAAGTGTTCTGATCAAGAGGATTACATTTTAGTGCATCTTGGTTGTTATAATTATTGTGAGAGCGGCGTCTGTGAAAAAGAAGCACCTACCATTGCTTATAAAGAATCAACCCCAACAAAAGTGATTAATATTACTGGAAATAACAATAATGGGGGAAATGGTGGCGGTTCTACTCCTCCTGATACGCCAACGCCTACACCAACACCAGAAGATCCTGATCCTGTGATTCCCGATCCTCCTGATGATAAAAATTTACTATATGAATATTCTAAAACAACAGGTGCAAAATACTCTGAATGGACAAAATGGAGTCCTTGGCAACCAAATAATAATAATATTCAATCTTTAAATTGTAACGATAGTGATCCAAATTGTGTCAAGAAAGTTCAATTATATTCTAGAAAAGAACAAATTGGTACCTATGATAAAGCTTATAAAACTTCTCGTAATGAAGTACGACAAATGTCTTCCTATCAAGAAGTCGCTTGTAGTGAGTACAATTATGTGCGCATTGATGAAACAACGTATTATACTACCACAACAACCGATTATACGACCAGTTGGACCTATCAAGGAACAACCAATCAAGCTTATAATGATACACCTACGACGAAATATGTCTTAGAGGGAGCAGACTTTAGTAATTGTAGTACGACTTGTACGTCCCTACCAACTTTCCGTTATAAAAAATATACCTTAAATGGTGGTTTAACAAATACCACGGCAAGTTCTAGTCCAAGTACAACTTCTCTTACATCAACCAAAGACACCAAAAAGGTAAACACTTCAATTAAAGTAAGTTGTGCCAAAACAACAACAAAAACTATTCCTGTTTATCGAACTATTACGACTTATGATATAGCTTATCGCAAGGAACCACTCTATGGAACTGTTCATTATTACAGTGAAAAAACGAGAACTGTTATCGATAAAGGTAGTACTGATGTTAAGTGGAGTACTTATAATGATACCTCTTTATTAAAAGCTGGTTATCATTATACTGGAAATACGAAAGTAAAATAAAGGAGGCATCATAATGAATAATCAAATTCCCCAAAATATAGTAGGACTTTACAGATTTTCTAAAGTTGACCCTATCACCTATGAAAGAAAACAGTTTTTCTGTATACTTGATGGTGATAATTTCCTAGTAGAAATATTTGAAGCCAATCAGGAAAATGCTGAAAAAGCTAAATTAGCCATTGCTAGATTTGCTAATCAAAGGGGCTATAAAACGGCGAAACAAGTTCTTGCAGATAAAAATCTAAATTTAGAGTTAGATAATCGTTCTATGCAGAAAATATTACATACTAATTATGGTATTAATAATTTTTCTGAAAAATATTTTGGATCTGTAAAACAAGCTAGAAAAACAATCAATCAATGGGTCACTAACATTGGTGAACAGGTTCACAATAAATTGCAAGGGAAAGTAAAACGGTTAGGTCTTGCTGCGGGTGTTGCGGGACTAGCGACGATGATTGGTATTACAGGCTTACATTTGAATAAAAAACCAATGACGAATACCGTTACGCTTAAAAACAATACTAAATCTAACGACATATTACTATCGGATGTCCAAGCAGCAGCACCAAAAGCAGTTCAAGCACCTGCTAAAACAGTTCAAGCACCTGCTAAAACAGTTCAAGCACCTGCTAAAACGGTTCAAGAAACGTTTAATCAAAATACAGCCTCTTATATTACCTTAGTAAACAATACGAAAAATGAAGTAAAAACCAAATTTATGTCTAATTTTAATAGTTTTATGGGACTATTTAATGGACCATTTGCTAGCACTCATAAAGATGCTGATAAAAGTGCTAAATTGTGTCTGTCAACTGAAGAGGCAGCTGCTTCTTTCTTAGCTTATAATGGTAAAAGCTTAACAAATGAAGAATTGGCGGCAATTTTTGATGAAACAAAATTAGATAAAGGCCAACTAATTGAAAATTATAAATCTGGTTACTTGCAATTAATGTTAGCAGGAATAGTCCAGACTAGTCCAACCCGAGTGGATTTACTGATTAATAGTGATGCTGGAAAAGCTATGTACCAAAAGTATGAAGACATGAACATTGCTTTCAACACTGCTACCAATGAAAGTGCTAAAAAAGAAATTGCTGCTAACTTTGTTAGTACTACTATTAAAGACTTTCAATTAGATGCTACGAAAGGAAATTTTGAACATCAAACCATAGAAGATCTAGGGATCAAGGATTCTTATACCGCTGTCTTGCCAATCATTGCTGCAATGCACACGAAAACAATAAATTATGGAGATAAATATAGTTTTACGGATGCCCAAATTGAGGCGTTAAATAATGAAGCGCTATGTGATTTAGCTGCTCAAAATATTGAAGATGCTGTAACGCGTCTTCAAATGATGCAAATGCTAGGAAAAACGGCGACGAGTGATCCAAGTTATGCAAATTATATGAGAGCTATAAAACAAGATTTAAAGGCAAAAGGGAACTATGAATTAAACGACCGTGACATTAGTGTTACCGAGCTATTTAAAAAACAAATAGGAGCCACGGGTGTGGTGATGCGAGAAACAAAAAATAGCGTTCAGATGGTTGGTCCATCGACACAGACAAAAACATGGTCAGAATCTAAAACGGAAAAGACAGGAACTAAAAAAGCAAAGCAGAATGTTAGTCGAGATACAGCTGTCAAAGCAGTAGGGAAAAAAGAAGTAAAAGCAGCTGAAAAAAAGGTAGATCAAAAATATAAAGACAAAACGCAAGAAAACAAAGAAAAAGCCGAAAAAGAGGCTGATAAAAAACAAAAAGAACAACAAGCTGTTGAAGATGAAAAAGGAAAAGAAATTGATAAAAAAGTAGATGATTATAATCAGAAAGTAGAAAATGAAATCAAAGATACTTCTGATAAACATGACGCTGGGGACAAAGTTAGTGGTACAGGAGATCATTATCAGGTAGATGAAAGTCACACGGATGAAGAGGGAAATATTAACAATTCAGTAACAGATGTAACAACGGATAATAGTAATGTTTCTGCCGATCCACTTCCTGATCCTAATGCTATGGGTGAAAATACAACACAATCTAGTGTAGATACTGGGAAAGTGGAAGAATATGAAGAACCAGTTAGTAAACAAACACCATCAGTAACGCCTAGTACGGAAGCTGTTTCCGTAGAAGAAGTACCTACACAACAGGCCAAACAAGCCTCTGTTGAAGCAGCAGCTAAGGCGATTGTAGATGCGCTAGATAATGCAGATGCTAATATCGTTTACAATCCAAATAATGGTACCTTATCAGTGGAAGAAGTACCAACAGAACAAGAAACAGTTACCAAAACAAAATAACCAGGAAGAACAATTTTAATTAAAAAGATTGTTCTTTTTTGTTTTCTGCATGTTGCTGTGCTATAATAGAAATATAAAGAATAGGGGTGTAACAATGGAACAGCTACAATTATTAGCCGTGTTGCCAACACTTAATTTGAAAGAGGTAACAGCATTAGTAACAAAAACGGATAAAGCTTTATTAGAAGAAGAAATGGCTCATATCAATACGTTATTAGCAAGTTTAAAAGAAGGATTAGATAAAAAAGATCTCGAACAGATAACTATTAAGCGGGATGCTTTATTACGACAAGTAACACAGTTTACTGAAACCGAGTTGGCTCTACAAAAAGAAACGTTTCAAAAAATACGTCACGCTATGCAACAACTCTATGAATTAATAAAAGATCAGTTGCAAGAACAAGGAAAACTAACCCTTTTAAAAGAGTCAATCAATCAAAAGGTGGTAATATTAAATCAAGCCCTTAAAACAGTACCTTCTCTTTCAGAAGAACAACAGAACTTATATCAACAAATCACGACTAATCAAGTAAATTTAAAACAAAAACAAAAAGATATAGAAAAATTAATAAGCCTACTAGCTACTGTTAATGAATCTTCTTCAGGACCAACTATGGTAGTAGAACCAGAACTATTTACCAAATTAAACGATCGTATTGTGAATGCTAGTTTCACTTCCTTAGAAGATAAAATTGCCGCTAAATATACCTTGGAAGATGGTTCCTTCTACTATGCTGTTGTTGAAAAGGAGAAAGAAGTATTAGAAAAAATAAAAGAGTTTGCTCCTATCACTAAGGTAGAATTAACAACGCCGTCGTTGAAAGAAACTTTAGAAAGAGTCCTAAAAAATGCTCAACTGTATTATGAACTCAATGAGTATATGCGTTATATAGAACTATCTTCCCGAAAGAAAATGACACCTTCCATCGATCAACTACTGCTCTCCTATAAACAACAGTTAGCACAGATGGAAACAGAATTAAAAAAAGAATTACAATTTTTCACTCAATTAGCCCCTGTTCTGCATGGGAAAGAAAGTGCTACTTATCAAGGACTTCATTACCAGGGAGCGCCCCTTACTACTTTTTATCAAGACAACACTAGTGAATTAGCCTCTCTTAAACATCATTTATTAATTGATATAATTGCAAGTGAAACAGAAGAAAAACCTTTGTTAGTTCGCTCTATTTTAGAAAGTATCTATGGACAGGCAACAGTACAAAAATTGCCTAGCCTTGAGTATCTAGAGGAAGAAAAAGCCCCCATTACCACTTCGAAGGTAATAAACAATAAAGAAAAAATTGAAAATTATCTAGCAGTTCGTTTGAAAGAACTAGAGATGATCGCCACTACCGATTTAGAAAATGTAACCATCACTAGAGAAGATAATACACTCTATCAGCATATTAATACATTTCTAGATTTAAGAATAGCCGCACTTATTTCAGATAAGGTCTATAAAGAAGGGCAAGGACTTTTTGCCATCGAGGAGTATGTAACCAATAAAAAAGCAACCCGCTTTACTTCTCAATATGGAGCTCGAGAACTAGCCTTGCAAGTAAACCCAGCACATTTTATGAATTTGTTACTCGAAAATTTATTAAAACAGTATTTTACTAGCTGTGCTTTTCCTCAAGAGAAAAAATCCTCTTTTGAGCCATTAGCAACTTTTATAGAACAAGAATTACAGATGGGACTGTTCCCAATTGATAAATTAAGTGCTAATTTGGTTGCACAAAGGTCCTTGTTAACAAAAGCGATTGATCATTTTGAAGTAGCTTATCTTAATCCCTTTTCACAAAAGAGCCAACAAGCAACAACGGCGCGGGAGTGGGCCAAAGAACAATCATCTACATTATTGACCACCCTGGAAGCTCTTTTGCAACGACTTCATCAACAGAAGCTTCCACTTTCTCATTAATTTACGAAAACCCGTACTTGTCTAAATATAAAAATTAGTATATATTGTTATTGGGAGTGAAAAACTCCTGTCGTCTCTTTGCTCTTTACCGCCTTGTTTTATTCACATCGCCCTGTCAATAAGCAAGTTGAGTAACGGAGATGACTTTTTTATTTTGTATAAATGACTAAAAATAAAAAGAGAAGTGTTGCTCTTTTCGACCTTGTGTATTCTATATTTGCCCATAGTATGGTATAATAACAACAGAAAGAAGGGAACAAAGATGATTACAAAACCTAAAGGAACAATAGATTTATTAGGGAAAAAGGCAAAAGTTTGGAAATATGTTGAAGAAGTAATTGATTCTGTTATGGAAAAATATAATTATACGTTTATTAGAACGCCTATTTTTGAAACCACTGAATTATTTCATCGGGGTATTGGGGATGCGACAGATATCGTTACGAAAGAGACTTACGATTTTCTTGATCGAGGTAATCGTTCTCTTACTTTGCGTCCTGAAGGAACAGCTGGTGTAGTACGCAGTTATATCGAAAATAAATTGTATGGGAATCCCGATTTGCCTGTTAAAGTTTACTACTATGGCACCATGTACCGTTATGAACGTCCACAATCAGGACGCAATCGGGAATTAACGCAATATGGCGTTGAAGTATTAGGCAGTGATGATCCTTTAGTGGATGCTGAGGTTATGTCTTTAGCACTTAATATCAATCAAATGTTAGGTTTAAAGGGAAATAAAGTTCACGTCAATAGTTTAGGTGATCATAATTCTAGAGAGGCTTACCGTACCGCTCTAAAAGAGTATTTGAAACCTTATTTAAAAGAGTTGTGTGATGATTGTAAGAGTCGTTATGAGAAAAACCCTTTACGTATCTTAGATTGTAAAATAGACGGTCAAAATGAAATACTACAAAAAGCTCCTAGTATTCTTGAATACTTAAATGAAGAGAGTAAAAAACGTTTTACTACCGTGTGTGAGTATTTACAATTATTACAGGTTGACTATGTAGTTGATCCTAAAATTGTGCGAGGACTAGACTATTATAATCACACCGTCTTTGAAATTCATGCAGATATCCCTGGCTTTGGTAATGCCAATGTTTTAGGAGGGGGTGGTCGCTACAACAACTTAGTGAAAGATCTAGGAGGACCTGAAACTTCTTGTGTTGGCTTTGCTGCGGGAGTAGATCGCCTTATTATGGCCCTAGAAGCTAGTGCTACTTCCTTACCAATTTCTGACCAAATAGAGGCTTTTATCCTATATGTTAATGACGAAGAGAAAAAATATGCAGCTTATTTAACCCAAGAACTTCGTTTAGCAGGATTTAAAGTAGAAACAGAATACTTAAATCGAAGTCTAAAAGGGCAATTTAAGCAAGCTGATCGACTTCATAGTCAATATTTAATTCTTTTAAACAGCGATGACTTAAAAGAAGGGTGGATAACGATTAAAAATAATCAAACCAAAGAAGAAGAAAAAGTGATGTTAGAATATGCTATTTATTATTTAGAAGAGCATTTAGCACCGGAAGATTCTTGCGATTGTGGAGAAGATTGCCACGCTCCCCATCGAATTTCTAAAGATGAGGAAGTAGAGAAGTAATGGCTCATCACTTAAAATATCAACAAGAGGCGATCAATATGATTAACCAAAGTCCCGCTTCTTGGTTCACTCTTAAAGATGTTCAAAAAAATTTAGAAAGTGCCGGATTCCTCATTACAGAAGTAGAAGACCTAAGGGAGCCTAGTCGAAGAGAAAATAATTATCTTTTTGCAACCTATGACGATCAGTATAAGCTTATTTCCTTAAATGCTAGTCTTGCAAACGAAAAAAAGAAAACGATGTTAATAGATTTTTATAATTATTATCAAATAGTAAGTCAAGAGAAAGAAGAGGGGTTTATCTTAACTTACTATCATCATATTAATGGAAAACAAGGTAAATATATCCGTACTTTACGACGTTCAATGATTGAATTATCAGCAATGAAAGAATTATTACCAGAAAAATTTGGTCAGATTTTTGCACTAACAGAAGAAGGGAGGGTGCTTTGTAAATGAAAAAAATAAAGCAAGTCGCATTGTCAATAAAGAATATAAAAGAAAAGGTAACACTTTATGGTTGGGTAAGTAAAAAACGTGATCTTGGGGGCGTCTTATTTATCGATTTACGTGATCGTAGTGGAATTATTCAAATTGTCATTCGAGAAGAGAGCAATCTCTATCCTCTTGCTAGCACGCTTAAAAATGAAAGTGTTATTGAAGTACAGGGAACGGTGGTAGAACGTGAAAATAAGAATCCCCAATTACCAACGGGGGCGATTGAAGTAGAAGCAACATCTTTAACCCTTTTAAACTCCGCCAAGGATCTTCCCTTTGAAATTACTGATCACACAACTGCTTTGGAGGATACAAGACTAAAGTATCGTTATTTAGATTTACGAAGGACACCACTTAAGGAAAAACTAATTTTACGACATAAAATTGTGACTGCTATTCGGCAATATCTAAATGAACAAGAATTTATTGAAGTGGAAACGCCAATTCTTTGCTTATCGACACCGGAAGGAGCTCGTGATTATCTAGTTCCCAGTCGGGTTAATAAAGGACGTTTCTATGCCTTACCACAAAGTCCCCAACTCTTTAAACAGCTTTTAATGATTGGCGGTATGGAACGTTATTACCAGATTGCTCGCTGTTTTCGAGATGAAGACCTCCGTGCTGATAGACAACCTGAATTTACACAAGTAGATATGGAAATGAGTTTTATAGAAGAACAGGATGTCGAAGACTTAGTAGAAGGGTTAATGACCAAAGTCTTTAAAGAAATAAAAGGTCTTGAACTAAAAACTCCTTTTGTCAAAATGAAGTATGAAGAGGCGATGGCTCGATATGGGTCAGATAAACCCGATCGTCGTTTTGCCATGGAATTAACAGAAGTAACAACGCTATTTAACAACAGTAGTTTTAGTCTCTTTAAAGAAATGGCAACCACAGGTGGTTATATTAATGCCTTAGTTGTTAAGAATCAAGCATCTAATATTTCCCGTAAGAAAATAGAAGCCTATACAGACTTCGTAAAAACTTATAAAGCCAAAGGATTAGCCTTTGTTAAAGCGGAAGATCAAATATTTACTGGTGGGATCAGTAAATATATTAGTGCGGAAGAATACCAAGCCCTTTATGAAGTACTGCATTTTACTTCTAATGATATGATTTTCTTTGTGGCCTCATCAAAACGAATTGCGCAGACCGCTCTAGGTGAATTGCGGTTAAAAATAGCCAAAGATTTTGACCTGATTCCAAACGATCGATATGAATTTTTATGGGTAACTGATTTTCCAGTATTTGAGTGGAGTGAAGAAGAGGGCCGTTATTTAGCCTGTCATCACCCATTTACTGCTCCTAAAGAAGAAGACATTGACAAGTTATTAACCGATAAAGAACATTGCTATGCTAAAGCTTATGATATTGTTTTAAATGGCTATGAAATAGGTGGGGGTAGTATTCGTATTCACCAGTCAGAAGTGCAAGAAAAAATGTTTGAAGCCTTAGGTTTTAGTCAAGAAGAAGCACATCAAAAATTTGGTTTTTTCCTAGAAGCCTTCCAATACGGAACCCCACCTCATGGTGGTCTTGCGCTTGGTCTAGAACGTTTAGTGATGATTCTTTCCAATACAACCAATATCCGTGATGTGATTGCTTTTCCAAAAACCGCTAGTGCTAATGATTTAATGAGTGAAGCACCCAATGTAGTGTCTATAAAACAATTGCACGAATTAGGGATTACACTAGAAGAAAAAGAATCAGAAAGTAATATCTAAGAAAAAATTTATAACATAAAAAAATCCTAGTTAAATTAGGATTTTTTAATTTATTTACTAGTGCCATAACGTTTCATATAGTCATTAAATAATTCTTCAAAAGCATTATAGTGAACAATTTCCCGTTGTCGTAACCATAGTAGAGGACCAATGACATCAGGATCATTTGTCAAATTAATTAAATTTTCATACACCGCCCGTGCTTTCTGTTCGGCCGCCATATCTTCTGCTAAGTCTGCTACGGGATCACCGGTAGTAGAAAAGTAGGTAACAGTAAATGGAACTCCATTAGCATCCGTTGGATAAAGAGCATTGCCGTGTTCAGCATAATGACCAGCTAATCCTGCGGCCTTGATTTCTTCTGGAGTAGCATTTTTCATTAATTGATAAACCATCGTAGAAATCATTTCCACATGGGCTAACTCTTCTGTACACGAATATTGTCTACTAAGCAACAACTGTGCAAATACTGTATTCAAAAAACATAAAGAAAAAACAAGTTTTTGGAAAAAGGCAATAAAGCCCCTTACCCCATAAAGTTATTATGAAGTTTAGGTTAATAATTGTTTTCTAGTATAGATCAAAATGCTAGAAATAATTTTTCTATCATCAGTAGTTAGATAATATTTATTTTTTCTAGCTACTTTTTTAATAATACCATGAGTTCTAAGTTTCGATAAGATTCTAGTTACTTTGTTAATGTTTTTTTATCCTCTGAATTAGTAAATAGATGCTTTCTAATCGTTTTGTTGCTGAATCCATTTATTAAATAGTCACCTTTGACAATTTCAGAAAATAGTTTTAAAGTTTCTTCGCTTAGAATATTGAAAGCAGAATATTTTCTATTATTGCTTTCTTTTAGTGGTACTTCGGCAGTATTAATATCTGGTAATGCATCAATATACCTTTTTGTTATACTTTTACTTATTTCTACATACCTATATAAATTGGAAATACTTTTACCCATAGGTACCCATTCTTTTGTTTCTATTATTTCTTCAGTTTCGTCATTTTGTTTTGTTTTGAGAACTTTAAAATCTCTAGGATTATTAATTGTAACTTCAATTCGTAAATTGTTTCCCTTGTCATACATTTTAATTTGATGATTATTAATTTTGAATTTTATTCGGTAACCTTGATACCTGTGTCTTAAATCAGAAACAATTTCTCCTTTACTAAACGTATGAATCCTAGAAATATTTCTACCGAAGAAAGAATATATATCTTCACTACTAAAGGTGAAGTATGCAGTTTCAACCAGTGTCTTATAAAATAAACTTAAGTCATCACGACTTTTAAAATTAATGTCAGTTGCAAACTCACATTAATCGATACACCAATAGTAGGAATGACTGAATATATTTTTGATTTTACTGGAATTAAGATAAATATTTTCAATATTATTTTCTTTAATATAGGAATCAATATGATTGCATAACAAGGAAGTTTGTTCTAAAGCAAACTTATCAAAATCTTTTAATTTAATGTCATTTTGAATTAAATAAAATAAAAATTGTCTATAGTTACACAAGTTTAGCAAGTATCCGTTGATAATCACTCTGTCAAAAGTTTCTAAAATACCATTGATTTTTTCTTTATTTTGTTCTACTATATTCATACAAACCTCCCATGAGTAGTTATGCATATATAAACATGGAACAGAGGATGAATCCCGAGGTTCCGATTTTGTAGTATAGACTACATTACGGCATAGACCGTTTTTAAATTTTATGACTGAGATCATGTAACAGTTATTATACTGTTTTGGCAAACTATTTCAAGTGGAGGTTTGTCATTTTTATTTAAATTTTAGTTAGGTTGCGGACAGAGTCTTCCGTATGATATAATACGATCATAAAGGAGAAATATATAATGTATATTGAACAAAGTAAAACTGCATTTTTTCATTTTGCACATTTAAAAGTAATATTTGACAAATATGATTTTGAACCTAGTCAAGAAAATGAGCAGCAATTAATAAATTATTTAAAAATAGTTAATGTAGGATTACCATTACCAAGTGGTAGATGGGGCTCAAGTCTAGCGGTCGCTTTAGAAATGCAAAATTATCCAAGCGCTTTATTAATGACACGGAAGGCTTCAGATTTAAATATTGATTTAGAAAGAGTTTCTTCTGAATTATCTGGAAGCGAGATAATGTCTGCCAAAGAATGCTTTGAGCTCTCACTTTCATATTTTGATAATGAATTAGACGAAGAATTTTATTCAAGATTCCCTGTACATCTTGAACATATGAAAAGAAATATAGCTGCAGCCGAAGAATTAAAAAGCATATATAAACCCAAAAATAAATAAGGCCGACATAATTTATAAAATAGAGATTAGTTCGCGAAAACTAATCTTTTTATATTATAAAAAATATTTTTATAATAAAATTATCTTCATATCCTTTACCTCCTTTTTCCTTTATATAAACTATTTTATCAATTAATTTTGAAAAAAGTTTGTTTTTTAAAATTGGTGAAATATTATTATCAGAGATAAAAGTATAAATTTTTGGAACTAATAGTTTACAAGATAAGTCATTTATAATAATTTTTTTAATTTTATTTTCTATAAATGAAATCACATTTAAAATATTTTCTTTTCTTTTTAAAAATATTTCTTCACTGTATATTTCTTTTTCATATGCATTATATATTTTTTCCAAAGACATTTTTGCTTTTTCCAATTCTTTATTCAATAATTTTAATTCATCACTTTCCGTTATTCTATTATTGCTATAGTTATAAATGATTTTTGTTTGATTAAGTTCAGATATAATTATATTTTCTATTTTATATGTAATTAATGAAAAGTAAGATGCTATATTACTACATTTATTGTTAGCACAAAATAATAAAGATTTTCCGTTTTTACCTGGTTTTCTAATCATTTTTTTACCACACAAACCACAATTAATAATACCTGCATATGGATTTTGTAATTCTTTGCTCTGGGGAATACATTTAACTGATTTTGCTTTAAGAATAAATTGTACTTTTTCAAACAATTTATTACTAATTATATTTTTATGCATTCCATTAATTAACAGGTAATTATTATTTAATGGTCTTGTTATTTTTATTTCTCCATTTTCTGTATTCTTTTTCGTTTTTCTATAATTCCACCTTATTTTACCAATATAAATTGGATTCCTTAACATATCTCTAATAGTATTTGCTGTCCATAGCGCTTTATTTTTAGGTTCTATACCAATTTTATTTAATTCATCCGCTATTAAAGTTGTGCCATAACCTTTAGCACATAAATTAAAAATATGCTTAACAATTTTTGCTTCGTCTTCAACTATTTCTAAGCTATAACCCTTTTGTTTTTCTAATTTTGTTTTTTTATAACCATAAGGTGCAACTGAACCAACATATTTACCCTCTTTAACACTTTGTATTCTACCATTTTGTAATCTTCTATTTATCGTTTTGTATTCACGTCTAGACATAAACAAACCAAACTCAAAATATTCTTCATCAAATTCATTGTTTGGGTCATAAGTTTTGGTTGGCGTTATTATTTTAGTCTCTGAAAGGCTAAAGTATCTAGCTATAATACCTTGGTCAATAGTGTCTCCTCTTGCAAGTCGCTCAACTTCCATAACAATAACGCCATCCCATAATCTTTTCTCAATTTCCGAAAGCAACTTTTGCATCTCAGGTCTAGAAGAAATTGTTTCTCCTGATACAACCTCACTAAATATTTTTAATATTTTAAAATTATTTTTATCCGCAAATTCTAATAATATTTTCTTTTGTCTTTCTAATGTATCTAATTCATTTGTTTTATCAAGCTCTAAATCAGCTCGAGACTTTCTTAAATAAATACAATATCTATTCATATATCAACACCTTAATTAAATATATGTAAATGAATAGAATTAATTAGGTGATATAAAATGGCTTTAACAAAAAAATATACTGAAGGACTTTCAGTAATTGAAATTTATGATGATAATAAAGTAAGTGGATTAAAAAAAGAGGAGGCGCTAAAAGAAATATATGATTTATGTAACGAGATAGCTAAAGAGCAAAATTTTATTAAAGAGCAAATAGAAGAACATTTTTATTCTGAAGAAGAATTAGAAATACTAAACAACGAATCATAGCTTATTCACTGACAACATCTATGTCCTAATTCTTCACTACCAATATCGGAAAGTAAAGCTTGTCCTTTTTGATCAGGCATCGTGTAGCGTTGATTTAAATAGCGAAGGGCAGCCGCTAATTCGCCATTACTTCCTCCGTACTGCGTGATCAATTGTTTTGCCATACTCAAATCTTTTCGTTTAATATTGATAGGATATTGTAATCTTTTTTCATATTTCCACATCTTATAATCCCCCCTCATTCCAAGGAAAGCTTTGCGTTACCCATAAGAAGGGACTTTGATTAAGACTATTACTAGCAATGTTAATGGGACCATATTTCTTTTCATAGTCCATCAATAATTGATTACTTTGCATCCGGTATTGATTAAATAAATCAATGGCATTGCCATCTTGAGGATGAAGATCCAAATAAAGATTTAAATCATGAGCAGCAAAATCTGCTTCTGCCATTCGCAAAAATAATTCCTCCTGTTCATTATTTGGTTTTAAGCGAGCGGGTTGATAATTACGATAGGGATTATAGAGGTCTTTAAACATATTCCCACGCATAAATCCTTCATTAGGACTAACTAGCGCAGGGTTGTTACCAAAACTTCTAGTAGTAGTGTCTTGAAAAAAAGAGACACTAGGTTCATATTGATAATATTGATTCATAAAATTCTCCTTTCGATAATAGCTTATTCACCCTAGGTTTTCGTGTATAGACGAATACCCAAATGAAGGCGAATTTTAAGAAAAGTTAGCAACTGAGGAGGATAAAAAAACTTACTTGTCTGCCATTATAAAATAGTTTATAATAAATAAGAGATTTAATAGTAGTAAGAAAAGGAGAAAATATGATTGAAACAGATATTTTAGATACTTATAAACCAGAATATAATTTATTAACAGATGCCTATTTAGGAAGTAAAGATTTATTACAAGAAAAATTAGATTATTTAGCCCGTATCGCTCAACCCGAGAAATGGGATTGTGGGAGTGACCATGAGAAAAAGATTTTATTGAATTATTTATGTTATACTTATGACCGTGTAAAAATGGAACAGAAAATTTCATATACCGCAGATGGCAAGTGCATGTGCTTTAATACAGGCCTATTAACTGAATATGGAGGTGATATTTACGCCTTTTTTGTAGAAAATAAAAATCCTGCCGCTAAAGGAAGTCAAAAGTGGTTTCTCAATAGTTTTAAACAAGCTACCGATACGGAGATTAGACAGTTTCACAAAATGCCGGAACTGGCTGACTATTTTACAGAACCATCAGATTTTATTTATGATAAAAACTTACCTTTAAATGTTGATTATGACCATATTATTAATAATAACTATGATCGCTTTACAGCGATTGGCCTAGATCAAAAATTTATGATTGAAGGGTTATTAAGAAATGCTGTAAAAGTAATTGTTGAAAAAGTAAAGAGAAATTATAAATTAGCGCTCCCACAATATTATACAGATAAACAAACAGGAGAAGCAAAAATTCAGTTGTTGTTACCATTATTTCTTACGAACAAAGAGAAAGCCGATTTAGCACTAGTTGTTGACAAAGGAGACTATGGTTATGTAGGCAAAACGGTTTTGCCTCTTGATTATGCCTATGTTAATTACCGCCGCATTGTCAAACCAGAGTCTGATTGGTTAATGATTTAAAAAAAGCTATCCCAGATAGCTTTTTTACTGTATTAGAATTTGTTCTGGAGGAATAGCTCTACTAGCATGTGGATAGCCTTCCCAAACAGAAAAGTCAAGATGCACCCCTGTTGCATTGCCACTATTGCCCATTTCTCCAATCACTTGTTTCGTAGCAACTCTTTGACCTTCTGTGACTGTAATACTTGCTAGATGCGCATACATCGTATAATAGCCAAGATCGTGCTTTATTACTATATAAAGGCCATTATCCCATTTCCTAGCAGTTGTGATAACGATGCCATTATTTGCGGCATAAATAGCTGATCGATAGGGACATCCGGCAATATCGATTGCTAAATGACTACTGCTATAAGGATTACTAATATATCCGCCCTCTACGGTAGGGAAACTCCAAACATTTGCTAAGGATTGTTGTGAGTTCAAATAAGGTTCTTCACTTTCTGTGATTGCATACACCTGCTGGCTATGGTGCGGAAGAGAAACCTCTGTCTCTAAAAAAATGATCGTCACTAGAAAAACATAACCAAGACGCGTAAAAAGAAGACGATACGGTTTTATTTTTGACCAAAAATACTTCATCATTTTCTCTCCTGTACTCTTTTGCGATTAAGTTGCTGTTTATTGTAACAAAATTAAAGCCGTATGTCAAAAAAAATCCCACTACGTAAGAGTGAGAAGTTTTTTAACGAGGTCGTCTTCGGTAAATAGGTGGGTAAACCATCACTGGTGGATATATAACTGGCGGTGGACCAATAAAAACAGGACCAGGAACAGGATAATAATTGGGCCGTGACGTTGCGCCGAGACCATACCCTAAAACTCCTCCCACTAGAAAAGGAAATACACCCCGCTGGTTATTGTTTGGTGGATAATTCATTGGTCTTTGATTCATACTATAACTAGAATTCATAAACTTTCACTCCTTTGTTAATAGTTTATGATAAAATAGTAACAAGAGAAAGGATGGTGGCCTATGGAACAACAAATAGACACCCTAGCAACTTTGATTTGCAATGTTTCATTAGATTTACAGAAAGGGGAAAAACTCTATATTAGCTATGGCAGTTTACAGGCATTACCACTTGTGGAAAGGCTGATTACCCAAGCTAGTAGGAAAGGAGCCTTTGTCTATCCGTGCTTACATCTTTCTTCCTTAGAAGGAAAATGTAAACGACTATTAGATCCTGCTAATATTTCCTATATGAAAGAAGTAGAGGAGGCCAAAATTAATTATTTTGATGCTTTTATTTATATTAAATATAGTGAAAATGATTATGAACTTTCCTCTTTGGATCCTGTCAAACGAAGAAAGATTAATCAAGCTTTAGCGCCTTCTGTCGATCGGCGTGCTAATGAGAAAAAATGGGTATTACTGAATTATCCTAGTATTTTAGATGCTCATAAAAGTGCTATGAGTCAGGAGGAATTTGTCGCTTTTTCTCTTCGGGCAATGACGATTAATTATGAAGAACTTCATAAAAAATTACAACCATTACAGCAATTAATGGAAAAGACTGACAACGTTCGTATCACAGGACCCAAAACAAATATTAGCTTTTCTATAAAAGGCATGCCAGCAATTGCCTGCACGGGAGAAAAAAATCTGCCTGATGGGGAAATATATACGGCGCCATTAAAAACAAGTGTGAATGGGACCATCACTTTTAATACCCCTAGTCCTTACCAAGGACATATTTACCACCATGTCAGTTTAACCTTTTCAAAAGGACAAATAATAAAAGCTATTAGTGATGAGGAACCTGATATGCTAACGACAATTTTTAACATTGATGAGGGCGCTCGTTATGTAGGGGAATTTTCTTTAGGACTTAATCCGGTCATTAAAAAGCCTATGGGAGATATTCTTTTCGATGAAAAAATATTTGGGAGTCTTCATTTTACCCCTGGAGCAGCTTATGATGACTGTAATAATGGCAATAAATCAGCTATCCATTGGGACTTAGTTTTAATCCAAACAGAAGCTTATGGTGGGGGGAATATCTTTTTTGACGGAGTATTAATCAGAGAAAATGGCCTATTTACATTACCACAATTGCAAGCGCTTAATGGTTAACATTTTTCAAAAGAAAATGCTTCAAGTCATTTTCAAAGTGCTAAGATTATGATACAATAAAAACATAGAGGTGATGCGAACATGACAAAATTACCCAAAAAGAAAGTAACCAAAAAAAACTATTTGATAGTAGGAGTGATTTATCTAGTAATCATACTACTAGTACTTTATTTCGCTAGTTGGTATAATACCTACCAAGAGTATCAAAAGGAAATACCGGTTTTAAGAAATACCGTTTTTGAAATTAAACCTGAAGAAGTGGAACATTACTTACTAGAAAACCCTAGTTGCGTTCTTTATTTATGTGTTGCATCAGATGAAGAATGTCGCTCTTTTGAAGTGAATTTCAAAAAAACACTTGCCCGCTATGATTGGCAAAATGCAATCACTTATGTAAATATTAATTTACAGTCAGCGGAAAAAGAAGCTTATTTAACGCAATTACTTGCTACCTATGGTAACCAAGATATGGTCATCCAACGGACGCCGGCCTTATTAGCTTTCGATGATGGAAAACTAGTAGCGGTGGAGTCGGGGCTCAATGGGGCCGCACTGACCATTCATGAAGCAGTGAAATTTATGGATGTATATAGAACAGGCGAGTAACCTGTTTTTTAGAGAGGAAGTACCTAATGAACCATATTGTTTTATTTGAACCAGAAATCCCCCAAAATACAGGAAATATCATGCGTACCTGTGTGGCTACGAATAGTAAATTACATCTTATTAAACCCTTAGGTTTCTTTTTGGATGACAGGTATATCAAACGAAGTGCTGTCAATTATATTGATAAATTAGACTATGAGGTTTATGAGGACTTCGCTGACTTTAAAACTAAAAATAAAGGAATTTATTATTATTTCACTCGCTATGGCCGTAAACCCCATACTAGTATGAACTATCAAAATTCTGAAGGACAAGAATTATATTTCATTTTTGGTAAGGAATCAACGGGGATCCCTCTAGAAATTTTAAAACAGGATCTAGACCATTGTCTTCGTATTCCCATGAGCGCCAATGTCCGCGCACTGAATGTCGCTAATAGTGTCGCCGTAGTCATCTATGAAGTATTACGCCAACAAAATTTTAATGACTTGTTGAGGGAAGAACCTCATAAAGGGGCCGATTATTTAGAAAAGTAAGAAGGAAAGAGTATGCGTAGAATAATTGCTGGTTATGTTAAAGTAATTGAATGGATAAACGAAAAAGCCAATCATGGTATGATTTGTCTTCTGGAAGGACTGAAGAGATTATTTCATTTACCTAGCCATTATTTTTCGCGTGTACTTCAATTTTTTGAAAAAAATAAACAACGCCCAGAAGGGTTATTATTATTGATTCTATATACAGTAGTCGTGGCAGTGATTATTTCTTATTTTGAACCTAAAACTAACTTTCAAACCATGGAACCACCGCAAAAGAATGATAAACAGGCTTCTACGCAGGCCCCAATAGATAATAATACGCCTTCCCCAAAAGAGGAAACCTCTTCACAAACTTCTCATAATCCTTGGCAGACGTATGGTCAATTAGATGTGAATAATATCAATTTTGTAGATTTAAAAAAAGTAAACAGTGACGTTGTCGCCTTCTTAAGAGTAAATGCGACCAATATTAATTATCCTGTCGTCCAAACGACTAATAATCAATATTATCTTGATCATTCTATTACAAAAAAAATTAGTACGGCTGGCTGGGTTTTTTCAGATTACCGTAATCAGATGAACAATTTAGGCAAAAACACCATTTTTTATGGTCATGATATGTTAAATCGCACCGCCTTTGGCACGATTAAAGAAATGTTTAGTGAACAATATGCGCAAGGAGGAGATTACTTAATCACAACTGTCACGGAACAATATCAATATCGGTGGCAAGTATTTTCTCTTTACATTAGTAGTCCTGAAGCGTATTATTTAAAAACTGATTTTTCTTTAGCCGGAGAATTTGCTGAATTTGTCCAAACAATAACGAAGCGGAGTATGTATCAATTTGGAGTAGCAGTCGGTGAACAAGATCATATTTTAACACTATCAACTTGCAATGAAGAAAACAATCGGCGTGTCGTCCATGCGAAATTAATTGAAGTTGTAAAAAAATAAAGCTTATAATTAAAATACATAAAATAGAAAAGACATACTTGTAGTTTTATAAAAAAATTATGTAGGAGAAGTGAAATGAGTAAACTAACTTTACCAGAATTTAAAGAGATTAAAAATGTAATGCTAAATTTAATTGAATTATCAGAACAGGAAGAAAATCAAAATGAAAGTGAAGAAGAAAGAATTTTAAGAGAATACAACTCTTTGCAAGATAGATTATTGTCTCAAGATTTAAGTGATATCTCTTTTGAAGAATGGCAAGGCTTATGCCTATTTACTGATGGAGAATTAGATTTATCAAAAACACATGCTAATATAGATTTTTCCTTATTGGCTGGTATTGCATATGATAGTATTAACTTACAGGGCTGCAATATTAGAGGAATTCAAGCATTAGATTATGATGAAAATACATTTGATGCTGAATATAGGAAAGCACACCCAGAGTATTTTCCAGACGAATCAATACCCATTGAAATTAGACAATTATTCTATGAGAAAAAATTAGCCTTTTCTGATTTGATTGAGTACCCTGCTTTAAGAAAATGTGTTAATGAGCATTCATTTGAGAGAGCATATTCTAGCCCATCTTGTGAATTAGTTGAAGCCATAGGATTTGAAAATGCAATTAGATTTTTTGATGAAAATCCCAATTTTATTAGAGAAATTACATTTCAAGAGGAAAGAGAGCCGTACGACTTATACTTATACAATGAATTCAATTTTGAATCAGAACCGCCTTTTGATAAGACAAGTTCTTATGAAGAAGCAAAGCAATTTGTATATAACCGAATTTTAGAGGAAGTTAAACACGGATATTTTAAGAAACTTCCGTCTTTTGATGTTATTCCTCAGGAAATGATTGATAGATTTCCTAATGTTTTTATAAAAGAGGGAGAATTACCAAAAAAAGTTATTGAAAATTATTATCATGGTTGTTTATCTATTCGTGAAATTAGACATTATAGTGAAGTTTTAAAAACAAAAGAGTTAGCAATAGGTACTCACTCTTCTAATGAAATACGAACAGTTAATAAAATATTTGGTGATGTTTGGAAATTTATTGAGCAAGTTCCAAGGGAATACGATGAGATAGTGGGAAGATATTTATCAATTAATGCCTATGATGATAAGATAGCACAAATAGCACAACAAGAACTACCAGATATAATAGCTGATTCTGTACGATATGCTTTAAGTAGAGGAAGTAATTACTCTTTGGATGAACTATATGCTTTTTCTCACTATGTGCCTATTGAGGAAATATTTGAAGAAGCAAGTTTAAGAGATTTTGTTCAAAGATGTGGTTTTGAAAATATTGTTGAATTTAATAGAAAAAATAATAGGATTTTAGATAGAACAGATGGATTATATGGTCGTACATTCCTACAAGCAATGGCAAAATATACTAGTGTCATTGATGAAGATATTCTAATTACTGATGAGCAACAATTATTAAGTGTATTTAGCCAAATTATTCACCAAATGAGAATTTCTGATGATATTTTTGAGAGAAGATTACTTACTAATAATAAAAGACAGTTAAGCGTATTATATCCAAGTGAGTTCCTTGATTATGATATGTTAGATACTTTATTAAAAGATAGGGAAGAAAAAGATAAGGAACAGCTTATTAAGAGTTTAGAAAGTGGATTTAATAAAGATATAAACTACCTTTTAGAAATATTAAATAAAAATCCATTTTTATTACCCGCATTAGCAAACAAGAATCTAATTATGGATGGGAGCCTAAATGATTTTTATCAAAAAGTGGGAAGCGAAAAGTTTTTAGGAATATGTTCTAAATATAAAAATTATGCATTACAGATGATTTACTCATTAAATGATGAAAAGATGGAAGAATTTATATCACAGATAAGTGAAGATAATTATGAACAACAGATAAATCAGCACATTTATGATGCGCTTGGCAAAAGTGATGATAGATCTATTGATATAAGAATGCTACCACAAAGTTTTAAAAATGAACATCCAGAGTTATTCCTAGATGAAAATGCACCAGAAGAATTACAAGATGTATTTTATGGTAAAAGATTTTACTCGTGGAATTATTTATTATTAGAGGCAAAAGATATTTATGAACATCCAGAATGGATTCCATTCTTAATGAAAATAGATTTAAGCAAATGTTTAGCTAATAAAGAAATAAATGTTTATAACTTAAAAAACCAAGATAGAAACGGATATGTTTATGCTCAACAAATGAATTTATATGAAGCATTAAGAATAAATTTTTCTCAAGAAGAAATATTAGAATTAATATCTAAATATGGACATTGTATAAATGGTTCTAGGTTTAATATTGATATTTCACTGGAAAAGGAAAAACAATATGAATGTATAATTGCAAATATATATACAGCAATCAAAAACAGACAATTTTTTTATAATAATAAGAGTATGCCAAGAGGATTTATAGAAAGATATCCTGATGTATTTTTAGAGGAAAGTGCTCCAGAAGAATTACAAAATTTGTTCTATCAAAAAAAAATTAGTCCAGAAATAATACAGAGTCATTCAGAATGGAAACAATTTTTGCATGGAAAAGATATTGGCTCTGTTTGCAATAGGGAGGTAAGTGACTTTGTTAGAAAGTGCCAACAATTAGGATTTGATAATGATAGATTGTTTCAATTGTTTGATAAATATGGCTCATATATAGCGGGTTGTCAAATTAACATTACTACTATAAATAGTAGTAATATAGATGAATTAGATAACCTTATAAGACAGCAAATGGTAGAAGGAATCACTGTAAAAAGAGTAAGCTATAATGAAGGTGCAAGAGCAGTGCTTGGTCAAGAACATCCAGAATTATTCCTAGATGAAAATGCACCTGTTGAATTGAAAACAGTCTTCTATAATGATACCCTTCATACTCCTTTGACTTTTGAACTTTTAAGCCAACATAAAGAGTGGCTTCCTTATCTTGAAGGGAAAAATATACTATTAAGTCTTAAAAAGCGAGAGATGGGTATTTTTGGTTTAGAACAACTTTTTAAAAACTATGGAGAACAAGAGGCATTAAGAATAGGAATGAAAAATCCGGAGTCTGTAATGGAGATGTTAGATGAAGCCAAATTTGATCTTCTATCTTCTTGGTATGATAAACTTCATTTTGTTCCACACCACGTTGTGATGAAAGAATTTCCTTTTGAACAAGCAGATCAATTTATTGCTTCCGGTAAAAAGTGGTCGCAATTAATGAGAGTTGAAAGATACAATATTAACGATGATTCAAAAGCAGCCTTACTAAAAGCAAGCATGTGTTTTGGGGTCTTTGATAATGATATGGATGGTTTTAATAAAACTATGCAGTTATTTTGTGATGTCCCTAAAACAATAGCACCACAAGATATGCAAAGAATGTTAGATTTCATACAACAACAAATTTCCTCTTTGGGAGATACGCCTGATCCAAAGATGGTAGAAGAATATCATAAACAATTAGCATTGATACAACAATGTTATGGCCAAACCGAAGATAGTACATACACATTAAAAATAAACTCTCAACAAAATAAAAGTATGGTTAAAACTTTGAGAAGTATAATGGAAGATGCTAATGTTCCCACTATATTAACAGTAGATAAGGCCCATAAATTATTTGGTGGTTTTGAAATGAAATATGAGCCTGATTTCAGAGATTTCATATTGAAAAATATGGACACAATACTCTCTTCAGATGAATACATAGCCTATATCAGTTCTATGCAAAAACAATGGGTAGAAATTAAAACATTTAATAGCAATAGAGTATTAACGCTTGATTTAGCAATGAAATTTATAAGATCTAATATTTATGACAATGTTCAAGTGGGAAACGAAAGACTTGCAGAAATTTCTAGGCTGGCAGGATATGACCAAAGAAGTTTTGATACATTGCAACAAATATATAATTATGGTAAATCAAGGACCTTTAGTAGTATCCCAAGAATCCATGCTAAAAATGGAGAATACACTTATGAAATGTTAAGATTAGATGACCCACTTGCCCTTGCCATAGGAACTTTAACAGATTGCTGTCAAGAATTAGGAAATCAAGCTGAAACAAGTATGGAACATAGTATGGTTGATAAAAATGGTAGAGTATTTATAATAAAGGATGAAGAAGGAAATACTGTTGCCCAAAGTTGGGTGTGGAGAAATCAAAATGTCTTATGCTTTGATAACATTGAAATACCGGAAAAAGCATTTACTAGAGCAAATCGCGGAGGAAACAGCACAGAACAATTCACCGATACAGTATTTGCATTATATCAACAAGCAGGAGAAGAACTAATTACAAAAGACGAAGAAGAGTTTAAAAAAGCATTAGATGAAGGAAAAATAACAGAAGAACAGTATCAAGCATTGAAATTAGGCAAAGTTACAGTTGGTCTAGGTTATAATGATATTGCGGATTCATTGGAAAGAAATTCTCAACAAGATAAGTCAAAAGTTGCTAGACCATTAGATTTCATACCACCTGTTAATTTGAGTCACGGATTATATACATCTGATTCAAAGACGCAATATGTCATTGCAGGTGAACAAGAAGTTACAACCTCTAGTTATGAAACACCAACTATCTATTCTGATGAATTTGTCATTCACGATAATAGCAATACAAAGCAACAAGATGCATTAATGCTTCAAAAACTAGAACTTGCCACCAAAAAAGATAATTATTCTGGAAGAACTCAAGCAGATGAAACAGACAAAATTGTTTCCAATATTGCTTATCACTATGGGTTAAATCCTGAAACAACACGAATAATAATGAACGCCAATTTTGCAATAATATATGATACAACTGAGGAAGAAATAATAGTAGGAGATATCTTATACAACACTTCATTTAATAATCGAGGACAACAAGAGGATATCACTGACAAAGTCGCAATGCAAATAGGAATGGCAATAGACCAAATTGGTGGAAAAGAAAAGAGCTTTAATATAAGTCATTTAAGTCAAGAGCAACAAGAAATGTGCAATAAGGCTAGGAATTTAGAAGCAGAAATAGAGGAAGAGAGGGGATTATCACATGGAGCAAGATAGTGTAAAAAATATGATCAATAAGGCTTTAATCGCAAATAGAAATGATAAGTATAATTCTGAGAAAGAATTAGTTTCAAACTTTGCAAAAGCAATAAGAGAAAATATTAAATTATTTGAAAGTACAGACGAAATAGATATGAACAACAAGAATGGATTTAAACTAGATAATAATTTAATAGAGAAAATATTAAAAAAATATGAAAATATAGATCCCTTAATGAAAACAAAAGACAAGATTTCTCTAATGGATAATCAACTTCTTAATTCTACATTATATACAAAACTTGGTGTTGTACTAGTTATGTTTGATGGAAATACATATACTATGTTAGAAATGATATTCTTAGGTTTACTTACACACAATACCATGATATTTACTTATGATGGTTATATGGGTGGAACGAATGGATTGTTGATACATATAATTCAAACAATTTTAGAAAAAGAGAATCTAAAGAAAGAAATGTTTCAACATTCTGTAACGATGCGTTCTAATGAATTCTTTGCCAATTTTAAATCCATAAATAAGACTGTTATTATTGGAGATAGTGAATTTATCAATAAATATGTAAATGAATGCACAACTGAAACAATTGTATCTGGTTATCAAAATTATGATATTTATATAGATTCATTAAAAGATATTGATTTTATAAAGAAAATACTAATGCAAGGATTAAATGTACATATCTATATCAATAGTAATTTGAAAATCCAAGCAGAAAATGCCATATTTGTGGAGGATATTGAGGAGGCAATCACTTATATTAACTATAATAGTTCAAAATATTGTTCATCTATATTTACTTTAGATAATGAAAATGCGTCTAAGTTTATAGATAATATCAATAGCAAATATGTAATGGTCAATACTAGCCCAACGATAGAACAATCATTAGATATCAAACAAGAAGATTTACTTAAAGAGAAAACTATAATGATACCTAATATATATAAATTTGATGGGACAAATATAAAATTAGAAAAAACAACTGATATGGAGTCTTCAGGTTGTTGACATTTTATATTTCCCACAAAAACATCAAAAAAGAGCAATGTTAGGGTTTTTATACCAATCATTACTCTTTTTTATTAAAACTCACACTTTTAGAAAACATAGTTTTTTCTAAGTTAGTAGTTCGTTAACACTCTAAAAGAACAGTTGAAACGATTCTTTTATCCTAACTAAGCAGCTTCTACTTCTACATCAGTATTGACTGCCCGTTGTTTTCGAATGCTTCTAAGTTCTCTAGCACTCATTCGTACTTTCGTACCATCTTCAAGGGTTACTACTTGTAAATTAGGTTTTTGCTGCATTTTAGTAGCGTTACAAGCATGAGATCGTCTATTTCCTGATAAAGGTTTTTTATTAGTAATTTTTACGGCCATGTTGACTCCTCCTTCATAATCATTTCTGCTTTATAACTTTACCATATTTACCCTGTAAAGTCAAATAAAACCAATGATCCCTTCAAAAAAACTGAAAAGGGGATTTAAAACAGTACAAATGTATGATACAATAAAGACCTAAAGGCAGGTGAATCAAGATGTATAATACAATATATGTGAAAAGTAACTATTCATTACTCAGTAGCCTATTAACGTTAAATGATATTATTGCACTAAGTAAAAAAAGGCAGCAACAAGCCGTTTTCCTTTGTGATGACAATATGTATGCTACGATAGAATTTATTAAATTATGCCAGCAGGAGAATGTCAAACCAGTCATCGGCTTAGAAATGCATCTTGAAAACCATACGCTATTAGCTTTTGTAAAAGACTATAAGGGCTATCAAAATTTAATTAAATTAAGTACTTTGCAAAATATTAATCAATTAACATCTGAAGCGGTAATAGAGCATCAAGAAAGTCTTCTTTTTATTTTACCATTTTCCTCTTTAGATTTTTTTGAAGCTTATCATAATGTATTAACAGAGCTCTATGTAGGATATCGTAATTTAGAAGAAGAGGCACAGGTATTAACTAAAACGAAGCAACTTGTTTATTTGCCGCAGTGTTTATATAAAGAAGCCAAAGAGCAAGAGATATTACGTTATTTATATATGATTCGTGATGGAAAAACCATAAGTGATGATGTTTCTTATGAATTAGCGGATCACCAATTTTTAGGACGGGATACGTTAGCTTATAGTCATAATGAAGGCCTATTAAACACCCTGAAGATTGCCGATAGTTGTCACTTGGTATTGCCCAAGGCAACCTTATGTTTACCTTTATATAAGTGTCCCAATAATCTATGTGCTGAAGAGTATTTACAAGAGCTAAGTAAGGCCGGTTTAAAGCGCCGCTTAAAAGAAGAGGTTCCTACTTCTTATAAAAAACGTTTGATGTATGAGCTTACCATTATCAATCGAATGGGGTTTGCTAATTATTTTTTAATTGTTTATGATTTTATTCGTTATGCGAAAAAAAGACATATTTTAGTTGGGCCCGGTAGAGGAAGTGCCGCTGGCAGTCTCGTGGCTTATTGTTTAGGAATTACAGAAATTGATCCTTTACATTATGATTTATTGTTTGAACGTTTTTTAAATCCGGAACGGGTGAGTATGCCGGATATTGATACGGATTTACCAGATGCCTATCGTAGTGAAGTAATTACTTATGTCACTGAAAAATATGGTAAAAAAAATGTAGCGGGAATTGTTACTTTCGCTACCTTAGCGGCCAAACAAGTCCTTCGTGATGTCGGTCGAGTTCTTAATATTCCGTTATATAAAATTGATAAACTAACTAGCTACTTACCTGCTATGAGTAAGGATAAATTAAGTGATTTCTTAAAGACGAATGCTAGTTTTCGCACGTTTTTAGAAAATGATCCAACACTACAAAAACTCTATCAAATTGCTTTAACAATAGAAGGATTTCCTCGACAAATAGGCACCCATGCCGCTGGCATTGTGATGTCTCAGTATCCTTTAGACGAAATTCTTCCGCTAACGATGTCCGATGGTTTATATCTAACTAGTTATTCAATGAATTATCTAGAAGAATTAGGTCTTTTAAAAATGGATTTTCTAGGAATTAAAAATTTAACATTAATTATGAATATTATCAAAGATAGCCAAGAAGAAACGTTAGATTTTAATACAATTCCTTTAGATGACCCAGCTGTTTTTTCTCTTTTTAAAGAAGGAAATACCAGTGGCATCTTTCAATTTGAATCACCAGGAATGCGTAATTTCTTACGGAAGTTAAAACCAAATGATTTTGAAGACATCGTCGCAGCGATTGCTTTATTTCGCCCTGGTCCTGCTGCGAATATTGATACCTATATTGCTCGAAAAGAGAAAAAAGAACCTGTTACTTATCCTGATCCTATTCTCGAGCCAATCTTGAAAAAGACGCATGGTATTATGATTTATCAAGAACAGATAATGCAAGTAGCTAGTCTTTATGCTGGTTATTCTTTAGGGGAAGCAGATATTTTAAGACGAGCCATTAGTAAAAAGAAATTAGAAGTATTACAACAAGAGCAAACTAAATTTCAACAAAAGGCCCAAGAAAAAGGCCGAGATCCGGCGATTACTAAGCAACTTTTTGATTTGATTTTAAAATTTGCCGGCTATGGCTTCAATCGTTCACATGCAGTAGCATATAGTTTAGTGGCCTACAAAATGGGGTATTTAAAGGTACATGCCCAAAAGGCTTTCTATGCCAATCTATTAAGTAATGTCATTGGAATTGAAAGCAAAACTAGACAGTATTTAGTAGAAGTACGCAGTCAACAAATCTCTGTTGTCAAACCAGAGATTAATCAAAGTAGTGACCGCTTTACCCTAAACGAAGAGGGTATTGTCTTTCCGTTTTCGAGCATTAAGGGAATTGGTGTTAGTGTCTGTAAAACAATTTTATCTTCCCGAGGAAATCAGCCCTTTGAAGACCTTTTCGCAGCCTTTAGTCGCCTAGTAATTCATAAAGTGACAAAAAAACAACTGGAAGCCTTAATTTATGCTGATTGTTTTCGACAGTTTGGATATAGCAAGAGAGCTTTAATCGAACAGCTTGAATCGTTAATGAATTATGCTGAATTAACCAAGGACTTAGATCCTAGTTTGGTTCTTTTACCGGAATTGGCATACCTAGAGGAATACAGTAAATCTGAACTATTAGAACAAGAACAGCAAACTTTTGGTTTTTATATTAGTAATCATCCCACTACGATGTATATAAAGCAATATCCTCATGTTTGTTCCTTAGAAACACTAGAAAAATATTATAATCGTAGGATTTCAGTGTTGGTAATGATTGAAAAAATTAAAACGATTACCACAAAAAAAGGAGAGACAATGGCCTTCTTCTCAGGAAGTGATGCGACTAGAATTCTTGACTTTACTTTATTTCCCCGAATTTACCAAAATTATCAACAAGTGGAAAAAGGGGATCTTTGTCTTATTACCGGAAAAGTTGAAAAAAGACTTGATCAAATACAAATGATTGTTGACAAATTGCAAGTGATAAGGAGGGTAGATGATGAAAAAACAGTATCTAGTACCGATTAGTCTTAGTCTTGCAGCTCTTGATGTGGGAATTAAACAGCTTATCAAGCACACTCTTACCACACGCCTTACCATCATTCCTCATTTTTTTCATCTTACTTATTTAAAAAATGAAGGGGCTGCTTGGGGATTGTTGTCAGATTATCCTTGGCTATTAATTCTCATTGCCTTTTTCTTTCTTTTTTTCCTCATCAGAGAAATCAAAACAACAACGCCTTCTAAACGAACCCTTTTTGCCTATGCCTTTGTCCTTGCGGGCTTATTAGGCAATTTACTAGACCGGCTTCTATATGGGTATGTAACCGACTATTTACAATTTACGTTTGGTACTTATGCTTTTCCTATTTTCAATTTAGCTGATATACTCATTGTCATCGGCATATTTTTAATTATCCTAGAAATGATAAGAGGTGAAAAACATGACCTATGAAATAACTGATGAACAGGGGAGACTTGATCAAGTATTAAGCATCTTAGCGGTCAGTAGTCGCAGTAAAATTCAAAAATATATCAAACAGGGAAGAGTGCTAGTTAATGGCACCACCAAAAGTGCTTCTTATCAGGTGAAACCAGGGGATGAAATTCTCCTTACGGAATCATTAGTAGAGCCCATCACCTTAGTGCCTACTTCTATTCCTTTAGAAATTGTCTATGAAGATACAGAATTATTAATTATTAACAAACAAAGTGGCCTAGTCGTTCACCCGGCTCCTGGCCATCAGAATGACACGTTAGTCAATGCTTTACTATACCATTATCAACTCTTTACTCAAGATAATTTACGACCAGGAATTGTTCATCGCCTAGATAAAGATACCAGTGGCCTAATGCTGGTGGCCAAGACCGATAGAATGCATGAAGCCTTGGGAAACTTATTAAAAAACAAACAAGTAGAGCGCCATTACTTAGCGTTAGTAGATGGGGTTATTCCTCATGAGACCGGAACAATTGATGCCCCTATTGGAAGAGATCCCATCCACCGAAAGCAGATGAAAGTCACAAGTGACCATAGTAAAGAAGCTATTACTCACTTTAAAGTAATAGAACGTTACCAACACAATACCTTGATAGAATGTATTCTCGAAACTGGACGCACTCACCAAATTAGGGTGCACTTAGCCTACATTGGCTATCCTATCACCAATGATCCGGTTTATAATACCAAAAAAGCAACAGACTTTGGGCAGATGCTGCATTCTAAAAGTATCCGGTTAACGGAGCCCTTCACAGGAAAGGAGTTATTCTTTGAGGTGACTCCCCCAAAAGAATTTCAAGCACTATTAGCCAATTGCCAAAATGAAAAAAGCGCGCTATAATAATAATCTAAAGGAGGAATCCTATGCAAGAACAACGATTTGTTTTGGATGATAAAAACACTTTAGCGATGAAATTACTCCATTATTTCATCACCGAAAAGGGGTATAATCCGATTATTTTACAAGGCGTCGATGATGAGATCTGGCTAGAAAACTTAGAAGAAGATTATAAAATTGTCCGCATTGTAACTGGCTATATTCACAATGAAGAGCAATATAAATTCGATGTGTTTAAAACGAATCGAATTTTACGTAAAATTAAGGCGAAAACCCTCTCTTTTAAACTGAATACGCTCAGTATCTTTTTAGACTTAGGAACCAATGTTGACTTAGAAGAAATGTCTTTTAAAAATATTACGGCTATTACAGTAAAAGAAGACCAAGATGTCAAAAAAAATGATATTCTTGTAACTCATTATCCCGATCTATCTAAGAAATTGCGATTTACAGAAAAAGGAGTGGAACTATTCGTGAAAATTACCAATGATATTAATCACCATAACCAACAAGATCATGAAAGAATTGAAAATGTTTTCACCCCTAAAAAACCGCTTATTACCTACCTGCTACTAATTATCAACATTGCTGCTTTCTTTGTGCCTATGTTACTAGGAACAAGTGATGAAGTGTTCACTAAATATGCAGTTTATGGTCCCTTCATTCAATTAGGACAATATTACCGCCTTGTTACAGGAGCTTTTATTCACGCTAATATCTTTCATTTATTATTTAACATGTATGCCTTATGGATTATTGGTACGCAATTAGAAAGTTTTGTTGGCAAAGCCCGTTATCTTGGTATTTATGTCTTTAGCATTATCACCGCCTCTTTATTGTCTATAATCGTCAATACGAATGTGGCTAGTGTGGGAGCAAGCGGCGCTATTTTTGGCCTGTTAGGAGCCTTATTATACTTTGGCTATCATTACCGGGTTTATTTAGGTGGCGTGATAAAAAGTCAAATTTTACCGGTGATCATTGCTAACTTAGTCTTAGGTTTTATTATGCCTGGCGTTGATAATGCCGCGCACATTGGTGGCTTAATTGGAGGCTGTTTGTTGCTAGTTGCCGTTGGCGTCAAATACAAAAGTACGACCTTTGAAAAAATTAATGGAGCCATTGTCAGCATCCTTTATTTGGGCTTCTTACTATATATGGCTTTTCTCTTTTCTCATTAGAAGAATCCATGCGTTACCTTAAGAAAATTCATCTAGTTTTTAGATGTTTTTTTATGTTTCAATAAGTCTTGAATTATCCTGTGACAAGAGTCCATTAACAATTATTGCTAGTTCTAAATATGGTGAGACGTCTTTTATGAGCTTTGCGTCATGTGTCTTTTGATTTTGCTTGAACTGCTAAGGAAAAGATGCTATGATAATAATAGTAATTGTAGTGAGGTGATAAGATGGACAATGATAAAACAATGCTCTTTGAACTAGAAAATTCTAAAGCAAAAGAAGTTCACCAAGTATTAAAAGAGGTATATCAATCGCTAAATGAGCGTGGCTATAACCCTATCAATCAAATTGTTGGTTATTTGATCAGTGGTGATTTAGGGTATATTTCAAGCTATCAAGAAGCCCGGGTAAAAATGCAACGGTTAGATCGCAGTAAAATTATGGAAGTATTACTGACGGATTTTCTTAGATAATCATGGACTATAAACGTTACTTAGGCCTTGATTTGGGCACGAAAACCATTGGTCTATCGTTAAGTGATAAAAGCGGCATGTTAGCAAGTAGTTATCGAGTATTAAGACATGAAAATAACCCAGAAAGTTGCCTTGCCTTGATTCAAGAAATCATTACCCAAGAACAAGTAGAAGCCCTTGTCTTAGGATATCCTAAGAATATGAACAATAGTATTGGCTTTCGCGCACAGGCCACTGAACAATTTAAAGAAACACTTGAAAAGACCGTACAGTTACCCGTCTTTTTAGAAGATGAACGGCTCTCTACTAGAGAAGCAGAACAGACCTTAATTGCTTTCAATATGCGTAGAAAAAACCGGAAAGAGGTTATTGATGCCGTAGCGGCTACAATTATATTACAACAGTTTTTAGATAGAAGGAGAAAATAAAATGGAAGAAAAAAATCAGTTTAAACTAATGGATGAAAATGGACAAGAAAAAATCTATGATGTATTATTCACATTTGATAGCGAGGAAACAAACAAAAGTTATATTTGCTATACGGATAATAGTCTTGATGAAAATGGCAATATCCAGGTATTTGCTAGCACTTACACACCTGGTAGTGATACAACAAAATTAGAGCCAATTACAACAGACAAAGAATGGCAGTACATTGAGACAATTTTAAGTACAATTCAAGAAGAAGTGCAGAAAAAAGATCAAAGAACGACAGGAGACAGCGAGCAATAAAATGCTCGCTATTTGTCATAGAGGAAAAGGGGCAGTATGAAGAAACGAAAATTACGTAAAGCGCGCCTAGCTGCATTAATCATAGGGGTACTAGGGATTTTTTTACTGGCACTTTGTTGCATCTATCAATATAAAATCGGTCCGGTTGACCATGACAGTCAAGCAGCCATTGAAGTAGTTATTCCTAGTGGTATGTCAACTGCTAATATTGCTACATTATTACACGAAAAAGGATTAATACAGGATCCCTTCTTCTTTAAAGTTTATTTAAAATTAAATAGGGTGGAAAGCATCAAAGCCTCTACCTATTTATTAAAAAAGAATATGAACTTAGAGACCATTGTCAAAGCTTTGGAAAAAGGCACTACCTATAACAAAGAGGCAGTAAGAATTACCTTTAAAGAAGGAAAACGACTAAAAGATTATGCTGTACTTTTGGCCCAACATACCAATATCACGCAAGAAGAGTTTTTAAATAAAGTAACAGATAAAGCTTATTTGACGACGTTAATTCAAAACTACTGGTTTTTGACGGATACGATTTTACAAGAAGATATTTACTATGGTTTAGAAGGATATTTAGCGCCTGACACCTATGAATTTAAAAATAAGGAAATAACCGTTGAAGAAGTATTGACAACATTATTACAACAAGAAGAAAAAAATCTAGCCCCACTAAAAGAGGAACTTCAAAAAACTAATATTCATCAGGTAATTACCTTGGCTAGTATGGCTGAATTAGAAGGAGTTACCGCAAAAGATCGTAGGTTAATCGTCGGCGTTTTTCAAAATCGCTTGGCGCGGGGAATGAATCTAGGAAGTGATGTTACTACCTATTATGCATTTGATCAAGAGATGGTTGGTGATTTGACCACTACGATGTTCAATACCTATAATCCTTATAATACTAGAAGTCCTCAGATGGCGGGAAAACTTCCTATTGGACCAATCTGTAACCCGTCTTTTGAAAGTATTGAAGCAGCTCTGCATCCAATAACTAGTGATAATTTGTACTTTGTTGCGGATAAACATGGGAAGGTATATTATACTAAGAATCAACAACAACATAATCAAAAAGTAAAAGAATTAAAAGAAAATGGGGATTGGATATGGTAGAAGATCGTTATTCCGTGCTTAAAAGAATTAAAGAAGAAGCACTAGCAAATAAAGTACCGATTATGGAAGAGGAAAGTCTTGATTATCTTACGACCTTCCTAATTAAACATCAAATTAAAAAAATCTTAGAAATTGGAACCGCAGTTGGTTATTCGGCCATCAGAATGGCAGTAACTGATAAAGAAATAGAAATAACAACGATTGAGCGTGATGAAAAACGCTACTTAGAAGCAGTTAAAAATGTCAAGAAAATGGGGTTGGAAGACCGAATTACAATTATCTTTAAGGATGCTTTAACTGTGAAATTAGAAGATACCTTCGAGTTGATTTTCATTGATGCAGCAAAAGGGCAAAATATTAAATTCTTTGAATTATTTGAGAAGAACTTGCAATCTCAAGGTTTTATTATTACGGATAATATTTATTTTCATGGCTTAGTTTTTAAAAATGAAAAAGAAATTAGTAGCCGTAATGTTCGTGGAATTGTTCGAAAAATCAACAACTATCTTGCCTTTTTAAAAAATAATGAACAATATGAAACTAAGATTTTGCCAGTAGGAGATGGCTTATCTGTGAGTCAGAAAAAAACATAAGGAGGAAGTATTCATGCTATTTATTTTAGAAGATGTTACGAATGTCTGTGCCGATTATGGAATTGCCAATGCCTTAAGTATTGTCAGCAAGGTATTTACCATTATTTGTATCATTGTCCCCATCCTTCTAATCCTATCGGTAACAATTTCCTTACTAGGAAAAGTAACTACTCCTGATGATAAAAAAGCAAATAAAAAAATTCTGCAAAAAATTGCTGCGGCTCTTGTTATCTTTTTCTTACCAGCAATTATGAATATGACTATTGGTTTACTACCCGATTCCGATTTGGATATCATTGCTTGCTTAAAGTCCGCTGCCCGCAAAAATGCTAGTAATGAAAAAGTCCAGTATACATCGGGCATTGGTTCCGATCGTAATCAAACATTAATGGGTAACTTGGCAATGCTTCGAAATTATGGTAAGAACGTCTCTGATAAGGCCAGTGAAGAAAGTGAAAAAAACACTACTAATAACAATATCAATCATGATAATAAGGAAGAAAATGATAGCAGTGAGGGCAATGCACTTAGTCAAGCTACGTTAAGAGTTGACAAAAAGTATACCAATGACTATGGTCAAAAAGTACCGCACTATGCTGGCACTAGCAAAGCGGCCAAAGTTTTAAATGGCGCAATGAAATATGTAGGTGTTCCTTACTGGTGGGGTGGGGGTCATGCTGGAGAGAAAACCATGGAATCCTTGCTTAAAAAAAATAATAATAAAGGGGTGGACTGCTCTGGATTTGTCCGTATTATCTATACTCAATATGCAAAGATTAAATTTGAAAATGGCTGGATGACTTCTAGTAGTTTTCGGACAGTCGGCGAAAAAGTAAGTAGCTTAAAAAAAGCGAAAGCGGGGGACATCATTTGCTATGATGGGCACGTTGCGATTTATATGGGCAATAACAAAATTGTCCATGCTACGGGAGAAAATTATAATGGCCGAGTTGTTCAGGGAACGAATGTATCTGTTCCTCATGAGGGAAAAATTGTGGCAATAAGGAGAGTACTATGATAGAAGATGTGGAACAAAGAAAAAAATTAATTAAATATGGCCTTATCGCCGTAGGAATAATAGCAGTTCTATTCCTGGCGAATGCCTTCTTAGCAAACCGTAGTGATCATACTACGAAAGAAGAAAAGACAATTGGTAAAATAGAAAATGACAAAAGCTATGTGTATAGTAAGAACTCTATTGAAATAGCCGATTCTGGGGTTTATACCGAACTTCCCTATATTAATATAAATAGTACGGAAGCAAAAGAACTAAATAGTCAATTAGAAGATATCTACCAACAAATGAAAGAACGAACCGATACCCAGTTTACCTATACGTATAGTGCCGGCGAAAAATATGTTTCTCTTGCTCTTTTGACCAATACATTACCGGAGATGACACCTTATCCTGAAACCAGTATTCAAACCTATACTTTTTCTCTTGCTACTGGTCAATTAGTAAGTGATAGTGAATTACTAACGACTTTTAAAACTACGAAAGAAAAAATTGCTGCTAGTTTTGAAAAAGAGATGAAAAACTATTATCAACAAGAAATTAAGGCTGGTTTTATGTATGAAAAAGAGTGTGATTATCAGTGTTTCTTAAAAGTACGAAATGCAACCGACTACCAACAAAATCTTCATCTATTTGTCGATAATGATACCTTAAAATATTACCGCCCATTTATTGTGTTTACAGTCATGGGTGAGGAAAGTTTTTATCAAGAGAAAAATGAAGATTTCTTATTTGAAATAAGATAGAAAAGGGAAGTGACAGCAATGTTTATTTTAGATAACCTTAATCAGGTCTGCACCGATTATGCTTTAGCTGGTGCTTTAAGTATTATTTACCAAGTGCTGAAAGTGATCTGTCTTATCGTTCCCATTCTTTTGATTATTTCTCTAGCTTTATCCTTAGTGTCAATGATGACTAATCCTGATCAAAAGAATGGTCTGAAAAAGATGTTGTTAAAAGTAGCAGCAGCGGTTGTTATCTTTTTTCTACCTCGTTTAATAACGGTAGTCATTAATTGGTTGCCTGATGATCAGCTAGATGTTATTGTCTGTTTACAAGAAGCTGTCACCACCTCTAAATCTTTAGAAAACGCTAAATATAAAGAAGGAATTTCAGCACCAAATGCTGGTTTGATGGGCAATCTTTCTAAACTGCGTAAGCATGCTAGTAAAAATAAAAATGAAACAAAAGATGAGAGTCCTAAAGAAGATGAATCCGACTTAAAAAGGTTATATATTAAAACGACCAAGTTTAATCGCTATCAAAGTCGCATTCCGGTTTATAAAGGATCAACAAAAGCCGCTAAGGTGTTAAATGGCGCTATGGAATATGTTGGCGGTCCTTATCTTTGGAATGGCGGCCATGAAAATCCCTCTCTTGGCATTGACTACTATATGACACAAAGTCCGGTTCATGGCGTTGATTGTTCGGCCTTTGTGGGGCTCATTCTTCAAAAGTATGCCGGTATCACTTATGATGGTGGAGATAACACCTCATTCTTAAGCAAAGGACAAGCCGTAGAAAATATTAACAAAGCCCAACCAGGGGACCTAATTATTTACACTGGTCATATTGGCATTTATATGGGAGATAATAAAATTGTCCACGCCCAAAATACCTTAACAGGAATTGTTCAAGGAACGGATGTGCACTATAATGGAGAATTTTCTATTCGACGAGTTTTATAAGGAACATAGAAAGGAGCAAAGTCAATGCAAATATTAGAAAACATCACCACTGTTTGTACCGATTATGCTTTAGCCGGCATTTTAGTTGTTGTGAAACAGGTATTTACCATCATTTGTATCATTGTCCCTATTTTATTGATCATCTCCATTGCCTTTTCTCTTTTTACCTTAGTAACTAACCCCGATCGCAAAAATGGTCCCAAACCTATTTTATTAAAGGTACTAGCGGCGGTCCTTATTTTCTTTTTACCAACTCTCGTAAACTTAGTGATGAACTGGCTTCCGGACAATAGTTTTAATTTTACAACATGTTGGCAGACTGCTGAAGAAATTAATAAAAAAACAACAGAAGCCGTTTATACGGAAGGAATTCCCCAAACAGGCGGCAATAGTACACTAATGGGGAATTTAAGCCAATTAAAAAAATATAAACAACAAAGAAAAAACAATCAAAGTACTACCAATGATAGCGATACTTCTTCGGCCCCAAAAGGTGGGATGCCAATTCCTAGTTATTATCAAGGAGATTATGCCGATGTTGTCTTATCCGGCGACAAGACCATTGCTAGTTCCGGGTGTGGTTTCACATCAGGAGCGATGGTTGCTTCTTATTTAACTGGTAAAACGCTTACCCCAAGAGACATTATTGGCAGTTGGTCTCGTGCTTATTATGTTTATAATCAAGGAATGAGTTGGGAATTTCCCAAAGCGTTAGCGGATCACTACAATTTAGGAACGGTAACCCCTACCAATTCTGCTGAGCAGGTACTACGTGCTCTTCGTAATAATCAACCTGTTATGTGTTCTCAAAGACCGGGGTTATTTACCTCAGGTGGTCATATCATTGTGTTACGTGGTGTTGATAAATCTGGCAAAGTATTAGTGAATGATCCTAATAAACTAAATGCCTTAGGAAAAAACTATAACACGCGAGCTTTTGATATGAATACAGAAATTAATAGTACCGCCGCCATTTACTGGATCTTTCCCCAAAAGAAGAAAGGAGCCATGCGTTAGTGAGAAAAAATATAAAAAAAACTTGGCCCTTAATTCTTGTAGCTATATTATTAGTAATAGCGCTTGGCATCTATCTTTTCTTTCAATTGCAAACATCTTTGCTAACGCCTATTAAAGAGTTAAAAAAAGTAATGCCGACTTTAACGGAAGCTAATCAAAAAAAATTAAATCAAAACTTAATGGAGGCATACTATCCTTATTATTTACGGGAGGAAAATCTCACCTACCTATCTTCCAGCAATCGTTTAGAAAATAATCAATATCAAGGACGTCTGGTTGATAATAATGGTTATACCTATCAATTTAGTATTAATATAGCAACAGAAGAAGTAAAAGTATGGCAAATTCCAAAACGACAGATTGATGAAGAGGAATTGGCCTCCGACGATACAAACTTTAATCCGGAGCAAAGGTAGGTGAAAGTGTATGATGGATGAAAAACAACAGACAAAAAAATGGCTTTTGATTGCCTCTCTCATTGTTTTTGCGTTACTAATTTCTTTAGTTGTTATCAATTTGATCCAAAATGCTCAAAATGCTTTAAAAATTGTGAAAGATCAGCCTTATATTTATGAGGTATCAAGTTATACCATTCAAGGAACCTCTATTATTTCTCGATTACCGTATATTAATATTAATACACCAACAGCAAAAGATTTAAATAAAACCATAAAACAAGAATATAACAGTATTATTGAAAAGGGAGAAGAACAGTATACGTTTGATTATAGTCTCAATGATGATTACCTTTCTTTAGTGCTCATTACGAATCATACCGATAGTGAAGGATACCCTTATCCTACTTTTGATACATATACTTTTAGTCTTGATAATGGAGCTATTATTCCAAGAAGTCAGCTACTAGAAAACTTTAATAGTACAGAAACGATGATCAGCAATAGTTTTTCCAAAGCCATGCAAGAATATTATCAAAAGGAAGTAGACAGTGGCTATTTAAATCCTAGTGATTGTAATTATGAATGTTTTGCAAGTCGTCGTCAACTATCAACAGAAAGTGAAGAAAGTCACTTATTTGTCAAAAATAATCAATTAACCTTCTATCATTCTTTTATGGCTTTTTCCGAAGAGCAAGAAGAAGAATTTTATCGTTTAGAAGATTTTCTTTTTACGGTTAATTCTTGAAAATGAAAAATATCTTTGTTATACTAGTGATATAACCTAAAGGGGTGAACAGAGTGAAAAAGATAGATAGCCTAATGTTAACCTGGGGGGGGGTACGATTATCTAACTAATTGTTCTTTTTCACATGTGACAACAAAAA
>CAUAFL010000004.1 GCA_958428295.1 uncultured Bacillota bacterium | reverse complement strand
TATGATGGGGCAGCTACGATGACGGGGAATAGTGGTCATGGTTTTGCCAAGATTAGTTTAGTTAACTAAAGTCGTTTTTGTTAGGAAAAGCGATTTTTTAAATCTTAAAAACGACTGGTAAAAAAATGAAAAAGTGTCTTTTGCTTTTCCGTTTTTGGAAATTCATGTATAATGAATATAGGAAGTAGGAGATAATCATGAATTTAGAACAATTAAATAAAGAACAAAAGGAAGCTGTCCTATATAACGATGGTCCTCTTCTTATCTTAGCCGGGGCAGGAAGTGGAAAGACCAAAGTATTAACCACTAAAATTGCCTATCTAATTGAAGAACTTCATGTGGTGCCTGAAGAGATTTTGGCGATCACTTTCACTAATAAAGCGGCAAGAGAAATGAAAGAGAGAGTTTATCAGTTAATTGGTTCCTTTGCTCACCAAATTCAGATTTCCACCTTTCATTCTTTTGGTCTTCGTCTATTAAAAGAAAACTATGATCGGCTTGGTTATCAGGCCAATTTTGTTATTATGGATAGTGATGACTCTCTAGTTATTATTAAAAAAATCCTAAAAAACTTAAATTATGATCCTAAAATCTACAATCCTAAAGCCATTAAAAACAAAATTAGCAATTGTAAAAATGAAATGATGTCGCCAGATGATTATGAACGCTACGCTAGCAGTGACTACGAGCAAGTAGTAAATGAGGTCTATCGTAAATATGAACAAAAATTGAAGCAAAATAATGCGGTTGATTTTGATGATTTATTATTATTACCAATTAAACTTTTTAGAGAACATCCTAGTGTCTTACAATACTACCAACAACGCTATCGTTATTTATTAATTGATGAGTATCAGGATACTAATGAGGCTCAATATATACTAAGTAAACTGATCAGTGCAAAATACCAGAATATATGTGTCGTTGGAGACGCTGATCAGGCAATTTATGGTTTTCGAGGAGCAAACTATAAAAATATTCTTAACTTTGAAAAAGACTATCCCAAAGCATTGAGTATTAAATTGGAACAAAATTACCGTTCTACTAAAACAATTTTAGAGGCCGCTAACTGTGTTATTCGCAATAATGAAAGTAGAAAAGAAAAAAATCTATGGTCGACCAAAGGAGAAGGGGATAAAATTACCTATTATCGCTCTTACGATGAAAAAGACGAAAGTCACTATGTAGCTAGTATGATTAAGAAAATGCAACAAGAAGGACAAGAGCTCTCAGATATTGCTATTTTATATCGTACCAATGCCCAATCTCGCGTGATGGAAGAAGAATTATTAAAGCAAAGTATCCCTTATCGGATTGTGGGCGGGTTAAGCTTCTATGCTCGAAAAGAAATAAAAGACCTATTGGCCTATTTAAAATTAATCTACAATGAAAAAGATGATATCAGTTTACAGCGTGCTATTAATACCCCTCGACGAGGAATTGGGCCTAAAACGATTGAAAATTTGACGATGAAGGCTGATGCCCTAGAAAAAAGTCTCTTTGAAGTAATTGAAAGTGGCAAAGAGGAAAAATTTAAAAGGATTATTTTAGACCTAAAGAAGGTTTCAGAAAATGTTACCTTAACAGAATTGATCGATAAAGTGTTAGATACTAGTGGCATGAAAAAGGAATTAGAAACAGAAAAGACAATCGAGGCCGAAATTAGACTAGAAAACTTAGAAGAATTTAAATCAATTACGCGGGCTTTTGAGGAACGAGAAGGGTTAGTATCGCTAGAAGATTTTTTATATGAGGTCAGTCTAGTTACCGATAAAGATGAATATAAAGATAATAGAGATAGAGTGAGTCTCATGACAGTACATTCTGTAAAAGGCTTAGAATTTGATGTTGTTTTTGTCATTGGTTTAGAGGAGGGTATTTTTCCTCATATGAATTCCTTAATGAATCATTTAGAAACGGAAGAAGAACGAAGACTGTGTTATGTTGCGATTACACGTGCCAAAGAAAAATTATATTTACTCAATGCCCGCCGTAGGGTGTTGTTTGGTCATGATCAAATTAATCCCCCTAGTCGTTTTTTAGGTGAGATTGATCAACAGTTGATAACCTCTAATGTTACTAGTGAACGAAAAGAAGAACCGGTGATTAATGTCAAAGATGTTTTACGAGAAGAAGAAACAGATTACCAAATTGGCGATTATGTAATCCATGAGAATTTTGGGGCTGGAAAGGTCATAGATGTTACTAATTCCTTAGTAACAGTCGCCTTTAAACATCCCTATGGAGTTAAAAAATTAATGAAAAATCATAAAAGTTTGGCTAAAGTATAGGAGGATGCGAATGGAAGAAAAATTAAAACAAGGCTACAACTTGATTATTAATCAATCATTAATAGGAGAATTACAAGGAGCCTATCTCCATGATGATAATGGCTTTTATGTTCCAAAAGAAGAGTTGAATGAAAACGATTTAGCCTTTCTTTCTACACTTCCGCAAATTGAAAATGAAGTCACTCATGGAAAAACGTTTGCGATGAGTTATAATGATCTAGAAGAACACTTCGTTGCGGATATTCGTGAAAAAGTTTATGGTGCTAAAAACGAAAATCCAGTTTGGAAGGTTACCCGGAAGACAGAAGATTGTTCCATGGTCAATGCTTTATTACAATTAAATAATCAGATTATTATCACCAAAAAAGAAGGGAGAAATAAATAATGGGAAAAACTTTATTAATTATGGCTGCTGGTATGGGCAGTAGATTTGGTGGTTTAAAACAAATTGAACCGGTTGGTCCAAATGAAGAGTTCTTGATCGATTATTCCGTTTATGATGCGATCAAGGCCGGTTTTACTAAAATTGTTTTTATCGTTAAAGAAGAAAATTTGACGGTTTTTAAACAAACTATTGGGAAACGAATTGAACCACATATTGAAGTAGCTTATGTGTTACAAAAAAATGATAATATCAAGGAACAATATAAGTTACCAGAAAGTCGCAAGAAACCATTAGGAACAGGACACGCTATTTTGTGTGCTAAAGAAGAAGTAACAGAACCCTTTGCCATTATTAATGCCGACGACTTTTATGGTAGAGATGCCTATCTCGTTGCTAGTAAATATTTAGATACTATCGAGCCTTATCACTACGCCGTGGTTGGGTACCGTATCGCTAATACCTTAAGTCCTAATGGTTCCTCTAAACGTGGCGTCTGTAAGGCTAGTGGCCATAAATTAGAGGCCATTATTGAAAGTAGTGTGGAACGAGTAGAGGGAAAAATTATTGCCAGTCCACTTAACGGAAGTCAACCTTTTACGGTAAATGAAACAGCCATTGTATCTATGAACATGTTATTATTTACTCCCGATATTTTTACTTATCTAGAAGAAAAACTAGCTGAATTTTTGGAGATTAATCACGAAAATTTAGAAAAGTGTGAATTTTTAATTCCTGATGTACTTCAAGAAGCGATCACTGAAGGGGAAGCCGTTGTTACCCTATTAGATACGAGTGCTGTCTGGCATGGTGTAACATATAAAGAAGATAAAGAAGAAGTAGTAGAAGCTATTCAAAAATTAATTGCATCTGCTGTTTATCCACAGCAATTGTGGGAAGAATAAAAATAGTTAGGAGGGGCAAGCGATGGAAGAATCAACAAAAGAACGGATGAATGAGTTAATAACAATTTTAAATGAGGCCAATTATCAGTACTATGTTTTAGATAATCCGACCATTACTGATCAGGAGTTTGATAAGTATTTGCGAGAATTAGAAACAATAGAAAAACTTCATCCGGAATATAAACGTGATGACTCTCCAACCCTTCATGTGGGAGGCGAAGTGATTGAAACCTTTCAAAAGATTGAGCATACCATTCCAATGTTATCCTTAGGAGACGTCTTTAATGAGGAGGAACTAGTTTCTTTTTTAGAAAGAATTGAAAGTAGTTGTCAAAAGCCCCATTACGTTTGTGAGTTAAAAATTGATGGTTTATCAGTTTCTCTTCACTATGAAAAAGGAAGATTAATAACGGCTGCAACACGGGGGAATGGAGTTATTGGGGAAGATATTACACACAATGTAAAAACAATTAAAAGTATTCCCCTTAAGTTAAAAGAAGAAATTGATATTGAGGTACGTGGCGAAATTTATATGAGTAAAGAAACATTAGCCAAATTAAATAAAATTCGTTTAGAAAACGGTGAAAAGCCATTACAAAATCCTCGTAATGCCGCAGCTGGTTCCATTCGGCAACTAGATTCAAGAATTGCTGCTAAGCGAAATTTAGATGCATTTATCTATCATTTACCAAATCCATTGGATTATGGCTTGCATACGCATCATGAAGCCTTAGAGTTCATGAAAAAACTAGGATTTAAAACCAATCCAAACAATCAAATTGTCAAAAATATTGATGAAATTATTGCTTATATTCATGAACAGGGTTCAAAAAGAGAAAAGCTGGCTTATGACATAGACGGTGTAGTAATTAAAGTCGATTCAATTAAGGATCAACAAATCCTTGGCTATACCGCTAAAACGCCCAAATGGGCCATTGCTTATAAATTTCCTGCCACAGAAGTATTAACGAAATTAAAAGATGTTATTTATACAGTAGGACGAACTGGTCAGATTACGCCTAATGCTATTTTGGAACCAGTCATTGTTATGGGCAGTACTATTTCACGGGCAACCTTACATAACGAAGATTATATGAAAAGTAAGGATTTACGAATCGGAGATACGGTTTCTATTCGTAAAGCTGGGGATGTAATACCCGAAGTTGTTTCTGTAAAATTACAACGTCGAACAGGAAAAGAACAACCTGTTGAAATGATTAGACAATGTCCTATTTGTGCAACCCAGCTTTTAAAAAAGGAAGGGCAGGTAGATTGGTATTGTCCTAATGAGGAATGTCCAGCTCGCCATATTGAAGGATTTATCCATTTCGTCAGTCGCCCTGCGATGAATATTGAAGGGTTAGGAGAAAGTATTATGGAAGACTTATATAACTTTCATTTTGTAGAGCGACTCTCAGATATTTACCAGTTACATAATCATAAAGAAGCCTTGACTAAATTAGAAGGCTATGGTGAAAAATCAGTTCATAAACTATTACAATCGATTGAACAAAGCAAACAAAATTCTTTAGAAAAGTTGCTATTTGGTTTAGGAATTCCTAATGTGGGATCAGAAAAAGCCAAAGTTTTAGCTAAACACTTTAAAACATTAGAGCATCTGATGGTAGCAACAAAGGAAGAATTGGTCAATATTTATGATATTGGTGAAGTGATTGCAGATAACATCCTAAGGTATTTTGCGGAACCGAACAATCAAAAGTTAATTATGGATCTAAAACAACAAGGCTTAAATATGACATACTTAGGTCCGGCAGTTGAAGAAAATGAAAATTTCAGTGGTAAAACTTTTGTTTTAACGGGAAGTCTTGTTAACTTTACAAGAGAAGAAGGAAAGAAAATCATTGAAAACTATGGGGGTAAAACAACAGAGAGTATTTCCAAAAAGACAAGTGCAGTCATTGTTGGTGAGAATCCTGGTAGTAAATATGAAAAAGCCAAAAAATTAGGAATTTCTATTTGGAGTGAAGAAGAATTTCTAGAAAAAGCCAATCGCAAACGTAATTGAAAATTTCTATTACGTTTTAATTTTTAAATATCGACAAATAGAAAAAATCAGGTATAATAGTAACTAGAATGAGGTGAAAAGATGAAAAAAGGGACACAAGAAAAAGTAAGAGAAATGCCAGTAAAAAAAGAACAGAAATTAAAAAAAATTTCCACCATTATTGTGGTTATAATCTTTGTACTGGGATTATTGATAACAACGGATATTCTGCTAGTTACTAAGGCTCATATTGGTCCTTTCCTAGCAATTCCTACAACGACTTATAAGGATGGTGGTACCAAAGTTTATTATGGTTTAGGCTATAAAGTTATTAAATATCATCAACAAGTAGGAAGAAGAGATACTGCTATTGGTACCTGGTCATTAAAATACTCCATAGAACCAACTACTATTAGTAGTAGTGATCTTGCCATTCAATTACGTAATTATCCTAAGAAAACCTACCAAAAATTATATGGGCAATTTTTACGAGTTACAGGTACTATTCATAAAGTTGATAATAAGAGTAAAGTGGTGACCTTGCGCTATACTGATCCTGATGGAGCTTATACCATGGATATAGATTGTCCAATGGCTGAAAGTAAAACCGATCTTAGTGGTTATCAAAATAATCAAGAAGCAATCATAATAGGTACCTTTCATCATTATCAACCCAAAACAAACAAACAACCCGCTAAGGTTTTTATCAAAAATTGTTTTATTGGTTAAAAAGCTTCCAAGAAAAGCTTTTTTTATTTGCATTAAGAACTAAAGTTTTGTATGATAGAAACATGCGCATTTTTTAGGGGGTTATATGACAAATAAAGAAAAAAATAGGCACGATTTATTAGCAATAGGCTGTACAAAACAAGAAGTAAACAAAATCTATAAAGAGTATCAGACAATTTTCTTAGAAAAAGATACTATGAAAGAAATGATCATTTTATTAGGATCATTAGGAATTACCAATATGAAAAGCTTTGTTTTAAAATATCCTCGCCTGTTTTGCCATGATCATTTTTACTGGGCAAAAAAAATAACCTCAATTCTTGCTAGAACTAAAGATTTACATCGTACTAGATCAGAACTTATCACAAAAGAATTAAAATGATAAAATTCGCCGAATTTTTTTTCAGAAAGTGTTATAATAAAAATGACAATGAAATAAAAAGGGAGATAAAAAAATGAAAGAAAAAATTCGCTTTATGAAAGGACTATGGTTTTTTGCTGCAATACTTTTGTGTGTAACGGGTGTAATTGCCTTATTAAATCCTCAGAATACAGTGGTTACCTTAGCAATCCTCTTCGGTATTATTATGCTTATGACAGGTCTTATTTCCATTGGTATATTTATTAAATATCATGAGGAGGTTTATGGTGCTGGGTGGATTTTAGTCGATGGTCTATTGACAACAATTATGGGTGTTGTGATTCTCTGCAATCAATATTTAAAAGCGGGCTTAATTCCTTTTCTGTTTAGTGCTTGGATTATGCTCTGCGGTATCACACGTGTTGTGTGGTCATTTGATTTAAGACGCTTTGAAGTAACCGATTGGAGTTTTGTTCTTATTTTTGGAATGCTAGAAATTCTCTTTGGTGTTTTGACATTCTTTGAACCAATTACAGCGGCTTTTGCTATTGGTACATTGATTGGTATTATTTTCATCTTCTATGGTGTATCTATGTTAGTAAATGGTATTACTGTTAATTCCTATGTGAAAAATATAAAAAAAGAGTTAGGGTTAAAAAAGTAACTGCTTGGATCAAAAATATTTAAAGATATCGTTTATTAGGTATCTTGCATTGCCAATAAAAATATGGTATAGTAGCCTATGAAAACAAGTGCGAAAGACGGAAATAGTGAGGACTTATAGAGACCTTCTGGGTGGTGCAAAGAAGGAGAAATCACTATTTCAGATCACTTTCAAGTGTGCTTTGTGGATAAGATAAAGCCGCCTCACACCCGTTACGTGTTTAAGTGCATAGAGTTTCTATGAAATAAGGTGGTACCGCGAACGATTCGTCCTTAAGTGAGGAATCGTTTTTTGGTGGAAGAAAGGAGATAAGTATGTGGATTAGTATAGGTTTGTTACTAATTGGCTTTATAGTTTTAATAAAAGGAGCAGATGTCTTTGTGGATGCTGCTAGTAGTATTGCTGAAAACTTACATTTATCTAAAATGTTAATTGCTTTAACTATTGTTGCCTTTGGTACTAGTGCTCCCGAATTTGCCGTCAGCGTTAAATCTTTATTAGCAGGTAGCGGCGATATTGTTCTTGGCAATGTAATCGGTAGTAATATCTTGAATATTCTATTAATATTAGGCGTTTCTGCCTGTATTCATCCTTTGCGTGTTAGCAACGCGACAGTAAAAAAAGAGCTTCCCATCACCTTACTGATGACCTCTCTAATTATTCTTTTGATCAGTGATAGCTTGCTCAATGGTAATCAGGCGAACTTTATTACAAGAAGTGATGGAATGGTTATTTTCCTCGTATTTGGTGTTTTTATTTATTATTTAATTTCTATGATGCGAAATAAAGTAGATAAAGAAGAACAAACAAGTCCCAAATATAAAATGGGAATCTCTATCTTGTTGACCATGATGGGGATTGCTGCCTTAATTATTGGCAGTAACTTAGTAGTGGATCAAGCAAGTTTTATTGCTCAAAAACTAGGCGTCAGTGAACGAATCATCAGTCTGACGATTATTGCCTTAGGAACTTCATTGCCAGAACTGGTTACTAGTGTCATGGCTACCAAAAAGGGAGAATATGATATTGCCATCGGCAATGTAGTAGGTAGTAACATCTTTAATATTGGAATGGTCATTGGTTTACCAGTGAGCCTTTTAGGGGGCATAGGGAAGGTGAGCTTTGGTCTTATTGATATTGGCGTCTTCTTTCTTGCTGCGTTACTATTATTTCTCTTTTCTTACAAAGATCATAAAATTAGTAAAGTGGAAGGAATGGTTTTCCTATTCCTATTCGTTAGTTATTTTAGTTATTTATTCATATAAAAAGAAAGGAAGTTAGTTATGAACTATAAAGATACATTATTAATGCCAAAAACAGAATTTCAAATGAGAGGAAATCTACCAGAAAACGAAAAGATACAACGTCAAAAATGGCAAGAGATGCGTTTGTATGAAAAAGTAAAAGAAAAAAATCAGGGCAAACCTTCTTTTATCTTACATGATGGCCCTCCTTATGCCAATGGCAAAATTCATATTGGTCACGCTATGAATAAAATTTTAAAAGATTTTATTAATCGTTATAAAATGATGGCAGGCTTCGATATTACTTATATTCCAGGTTGGGATACTCACGGCCTACCTACGGAACAAGCTGTCACTAATCGTGGTGTTGACCGTAAGAGTATGAGTAAAGCCCAATTTCGTAAGTTGTGTGAAGAATTTGCTTATGAACAAATAGAAAAACAAAAAGAGGGCTTTCAAAGTCTCAATATTCTTGCTGATTGGGATCATCCTTATATCACCTTACAAAAAGAAATGGAAGCCAACCAAATAGAAATTTTTGCGAAAATGGCTCAAAAGGGTCTTATATTTAAGGGCTTAAAACCAGTATATTGGAGTCCTTCTAGTGAGTCAGCCCTAGCAGAAGCGGAAATTGAATACCATGATCGGAAAGATCCATCCATCTTTGTTGCTTTTCCCGTAGTAACAGGAAATGATAAAGTAAAAGAAGGAGAACAACTAGTTATTTGGACAACGACTCCTTGGACTTTACCAGGAAATTTAGCAATTGCCGTAGGAGAACAATTTACCTATGCAAAAGTAAAAGTTGGCTCTACTGTCTATATTGTTGCTGAAAAATTAGTTGAAACCTTAGCACAAGAGTTTGGCTTTGAAGATTACCAGGTCACCACAATTCTTTCAGGTACTGATTTTGAAGGAGTTATGTACCGCCATGTCTTTATGGAACGTACTTCCAAAGTAGTCATTGGTTATCATGTGACACTAGATGCCGGAACTGGTCTTGTCCATATTGCGCCAGGCTATGGAGCGGATGACTTTATTGTTGGTCAACAATATGATTTAGGAATGATTAATGGTGTTGATGATCAGGGTGTGTTAACAGAAGAATCAGGGATGTTCTGTGGTCTTTTCTTTGAAGATGCCAATAAAGCTGTGGTACAAAAATTAGAAGAGTTAGGCGTTTTATTAAAATTAAAATTTATTACACACTCCTATCCACATGATTGGCGAACCAAAAAACCAATTATCTTTCGTGCCACAGCTCAATGGTTTTGTAGTATTGAAAAAATTAGGACTAACTTGTTAGAAGAGATTGAGCAACATGTCGAATTCCATACAGAATGGGGAAAAAAGCGTCTTTACAACATGATTCATGATCGTGGAGACTGGTGTATATCAAGACAACGGGTCTGGGGTGTACCTATTCCTATTTTCTACAATGAAGATGGTAGCGAAATTATCGATTACGATGTTATGATGCATGTCGCTGACTTATTTAGAAAGTATGGATCTAATATTTGGTTTGAATGGGATGCCAAAGATTTATTACCTAAAGATTATAAGAATCAAGCAAGTCCCCATGGTAATTTTACAAAAGAAGAAGATATTATGGATGTTTGGTTTGATTCTGGCTCTACCCACACCGGTGTGTTAATAGAACGTGGCTTACCATATCCTGCTGATTTATATTTAGAAGGATCAGATCAATATCGTGGCTGGTTTAATTCCTCTTTAATTACGGGAGTGGCAGTGTACGGTCAAGCACCGTATAAACAATTAGTATCGCATGGCTTTACTTTAGATGGTAATGGCAATAAAATGTCAAAAAGTCTAGGAAATACCATTGATCCTAGTGATTTAGTAAGATTACATGGATCGGATATTGTTAGACTTTGGGTTGCGTCTGTCGATTACACAGAAGATGTAAGAATTAGTGAAGAATTATTGAAGCAAGTAAAAGAAAGCTATCGCAAATTCCGTAATGTTTCAAAATTTATTTTAGGTAATTTATCTAATTTTGATCCCCTAAACGCAGCTGTTGAATACCAACAGATGGCTCCATTTGATCAATATATGATGATAAAATTAAATGATTTTACTAAACAAGTAAAAGAAAGCTATGACCATTATGAATTTCAAGAGGTATATAAGCAAATGAATAATTTCTTAGCAGATACCTTATCTACATTCTATTTGGACTTTACAAAAGATATCTTGTATATTGAAAAGGAAACCTCCCTAAAACGTCGTAGTGTACAAACGGTTCTTTATCATATTATTGATCGCTTAGCTAGATTACTAGCACCTATTCTTCCTTATACCACCGAAGAGATTTATCGTTATTTACCAAATAAAAAGACAAGTATTCATTTAGAAGACATGCCAGAAGTAACTAATTATGATAATGAACAACAAGTAAGGGCTTTATTTACAGAATTTTTCACGCTAAAAGAACTTGTGAATAAAGAACTAGAAACCGCTCGGAATCAAAAGTTAATCGGTTCTAGTCTGGAAGCTGAAATTTCTGTTCCGCTTTCCCATTATCCTTTAGTGAAAAAGCACCTTTCATCAGTATTACACCAGTTGTTAATTGTCTCTAAGGTAACGGATGATAGTACTTTAGAAGAAATCATAGTCCAAAAAAGTACTGGTCAAAAATGTGAACGTTGCTGGAACTATGTGGATCACTTAACACATGGTATTTGTACGCGATGCTATGATGTTACTCATGAATAAAAAACTTTCTCTTTCAAAGGGAAAGTTTTTTATTGTCTTTGCATAGAATATAATTGACGCTCTAGCGAAAATTTACTATAATAAAAGACATGTCTATAAAAGGTAGTATTCGTTATAGTCAAAAGAAAAAGAAAGGAGGGACTGTGTGGGTAAACAAGATACAAGGCGTATTAGGCCTTCATTCCTTGTCTTCCTTGGTGTTTGTTGTACTTGGGCTGGATACCACCTATCGACGTATCAAAATAACAAAGCAGATCATTTTTTTCACCAAGAGGATACTTTAGATATAAATGATATGAATTTCACGGGCAAGCCAAGTCTTGAAGAATTACACACGGCCGTTGCAGATAATCAAAATATTGATGATCAGATAGCTACTTATTTTTATCGCTTTATCGATACTTTATATGAGGTAGTACCAGAAAAAAATTGGCATCTATTTAAACAGAATGTCGAACATTTACAAGTTGAATTTTTTGATGAGGAAGATGTCAATAACTCTTCTACTATAAAAAAAACAACGACTGCCTTTTTTTCTTCAGAATGTGATCAGCCATGCTTATATTTTAAAAAAGGACTTCCCCTTGAAAAATCGGCCTATCATGAATTTGTTCATATGTTGAAATCAGCACAGTTTAGTTTACCGGATGGGCGTATATTTTTAAGCCAATTTGCATCCGATGGACTTGGACAAGGGTTAGAAGAGGAAATCGTAGCGGCTTTCACAAATAAATACTTATATAATGAAACTAGTTATAAAGAAGAAAATGTCTATCTTCTACATATAATTTTAAAAGAAGAGGAAGTATATAAAACCTTTTTTGAGGGAAATATTTATGATATTATTGATATGCTAGAAAAGGTAAATAAAGACCTTAATGCTAAACGCTTTATGAAACTATTAGACTATCAAAATGAGTTTACTTTTGATGATGATTTACAGCAAGATCATTTTTTTGATGAGGAAATTTATCAACAATATCTTAGCTATTTTTCCACTCAGGAAAATAAACAACTATTCACTGACTTTGAACACTATATTGCCACTTTTATAACAGATAGTAATCGTTTTCAAGAACAGTTACAAAACCTATCTTTAGAGGGAACGACAAAACTAGCTCTACTTCAACAACTAACTAATTGTATTGATGACCTATTAGAACAGGGATTAACAAAACACATAGAGATAGCACCAACACCGGATATAGAAATTATTAGTGATGTTCCCCAATTAGCACAATATCTAGGAAGTAAAGATGTAGTTCTCTATCAACAAGGGCAATACCTTGGCTTGGTCTTTGATGATGCACAGGATGGAATTTATGATATTTTTACTGGTACAATGGTCTATCCTGATGAAACAAGCGCGCAAACAATAGAAGAATATCGCATTACTGCAGGAGAACCAGCGAAAATTTACGTAAAATAAATTTCACTGACATTTGTCTTTTGGAAAGTTTCCCGGTATAATAAAAATAGGAACCAAACAGCGATTTTGTGGTATTTTATAGTAGGTGAGAAAATGAAAAAATTAAATGAATTATATGACATAGAAGATGATCGCTTAATTACGGGAATTAAAATTAATTCCAAAGAAGTTGAGAAAGGGGATCTATTTGTCTGTACAATGGGAGTAAATGTCGATCGACATGAGTATATCGATGAGGCTATTGCCAAAGGTGCGGTAGCTATTGTTGTCAGTCGTGAAATAGCGCCTAAAACGGTACCTATTATTAAAGTAGAAAATACGAACCAAGAGTTATTAAAACTTTGTGCCAAGTTTTATGATTATCCCTATCAAAAACTGCAAATGATTGGTGTTACGGGTACTAATGGCAAAACTACCATTGCTGAAATTGTCTATCAGTTATTAGGAGACAGTTGCGCTTATTTAGGTACTAATGGCAAAAAATATCACGGTAAAAAAGAATTTATTCGTAATACAACACCGGATGTAGATCGCTTATATCGCTATTTAGCAGAATTTGTAACGGCTGGTTGCTGCCAAGTTTGTATGGAAGCCAGTAGTGAAGCCTTTTTCCGGCATCGTTTAGATCAAATAGACTATGATATAGCTGTCCTAAGTAATATTACGGAAGATCATTTGAATATTCATAAAACACTAGAAAATTATATTGACTGTAAGTGTCAACTTTTTCGTCAAGTAAAAGAAGATGGCTATACTATTTTAAATAGTGGTGATCAATATTATGAACGAGTAAAGAATGTTGCGAATGGAACAATTTGGAGTTATGGCTTTCGTAAAGAAGATACCCTATTTATCAAAAAATATGAAGAAGCTGTTGATCATACCCTTATTACCTTTGTATTTGATGGGCAAGAATACCAAGTAAAAAGTCCCTTCATTGGCTCATTTAATGTACTAAACTTAGCAGCCGCTCTTTTAGTAACTCTGGCTAGTAAAAAAGATTTGAAAGAAATGCTTAAAAAGATCGAAACCCTAACCCAAATTGAAGGCCGGATGGAGATTTTACCTTTTTTTAAAAAATATACTGTCATGCTTGATTATGCCCATACGCCAGATGCACTGGAGAAGATCCTTTGCTATTTAAATAAAGTGAAAAAACATCGTATTATTACAGTGACTGGCTCTGCTGGAGGAAGAGAACAACAAAAGCGTCCAGCTATGGGTCAGATAGTACTAGATAAATCTGATTTTGTGATTTTCACAATGGATGATCCTCGAGAAGAAGACGTGAATAAAATCATTGATGATTTAATAGGAACTAGTCCTAAAAAAAATTATCAACGGATCATTGACCGCCGGGAGGCAATCACTACCGCTCTTGCTATGGCAGAAGAAGACGACCTTATTTTAATAGCTGGCAAAGGGCGCGATAATTATATGGCACTAGGGACAAACTATGTACCGTACTCTGACTATGAAGTGATAGAAGACTATTATCAAAATACGCTACCCACTTCTAAATTTACAAATGATTGACATCAATAATATGTCAACATTTGTAGTATAGAAAATAAAATGGTACAATAACTTTGAGGGATTAGACATGAAAAAGATAATACCAGTTTTAAATACAATCATTGTTATGGTTACTTTATTGACAATTACTACAACAACACCTTGTACAAAAACAATAAGAGTGGACAGTAAGTTAAACTATATTTCTAGTGACAGACTAGGAATTAAAGAAAGTGAAACTGTCACAACAGAAGTGTTAACAGAGGAAACAAAAACAGTACCCCCTCCCATTGCTAGTGTGAGTAAGCAAGTACCAAAAAAATCAGCTATTTCTAACACGAATGAAGAACAAGCACCAATAGAAACAGTTCCAAAACAAGAACTACCATCTAATAATTCTGACTCTATTACCGCTGTTGTGGGGGATATTTTTACCGGTAAAATGAGCGGTTATGGTGCTGATATTGGAGATTATACTAGCTCTGGTTACTACATTAAAGATACAATCACTTATTATGATAAAACATACAAAGAATTACGAATTTTAGCAGCTGGCAAGGAATATCCCTTTGGCACGATAGTCAAAGTATCCAATACTAATGTAGGCAGTTTTATGGCAATTGTTCTTGATCGAGGACCCGATATTGGGCGCAGTGAAAATAAGAAATTTGCGTTTGACTTATTATTTAAAACCAGTAAGGAAGCCTATCAATATGGGGTTAGTAAAAAAGCTGAATTTGAAATTATACGAGTTGGTTGGAATATTTAAAAAGATACAAAAGCAACTCTTTTTTGTATATTTCTTTTTTCTCTTACTACTTACCCAACTTTATACTAGATGAAAAACGAATTATGATGGTTGGTTTTATTACATTACTTTGAACTAGGTGTTTGCCAACGTGGATGTAAAAGGCTTAGGTTACTGGAATGGATCGATTCTATCCCAGCACGTACAAGTGAAAAATTGACTTTGTTATCCATAGAATATAGATCGCTTATCACAATTCTTTCGGAAAAATTCAAAAGTTATCATCTTAAAATGAGTTGTAAAAATTGTGGTACAGAATATCAACAAAGAGAAGCTTGACTCTCCCCTTAGGGCATTTAGTATGATGAATTTGGGAGGTGGAAATATGTATAAAATAGGTGAGTTTTCAGTTTTAGCAAAAGTGACAATTAAAACACTAAGGTACTATGAAAAAGAAAGATTGTTAATTCCTTCCTTTGTTGATGAAGAAACGGGTTATCGTTATTATGAGAGTGGACAATTAATTGCTTTATCAAGAATCATCGCGTTACGACAATTGGGGTTATCGATTAAAGATATTAAAACGATTTTAGAAACTACAAGGATGAAAGAATTTTTGATGAAACGCAAAAGCGAGATTGAAGAAAATCTTATTTTATATCGTACACAGCTATCCCAAATTCATTACTTATTGGAGGAGAAAAATATGAAGTATGAAATTATTATGAAAGAATTACCAACTTACACGGTCTATTACAAAGAGGGGACAATTAAAGATTTTTCTTGTTTGCCAAAATTTATTATCGATTCTGCAAAGGAATGTAAAAAGACGAATCCGACGTTACAATGTATTAAGCCGGATTACTGTTATGTATCTTATTTGGATAAAGAATTTAAAGACCATGATATTAAGATTCGTTATGCCCAAGCTGTTGAAAGTAAAGGAGTAGAAAATGATACGATTAAGTTTGAAATATTAAAGCCAGTTCATGCGGTTTGTCTTTATCACAAAGGAACTTATGCTGGGTTATCAAGTGCTTATAGCGCTATTATGAAGTATATAGAAGAAAATCATTATCAAATGATTGAATCTCCTAGAGAACGCTATATTGATGGTATGTGGAATAAAGAAAATGAAGAAGATTGGTTGACCGAGATACAAGTTCCGATTCAAAAATAAAATAGTTTTTAAGGAGGGCAATATGTCGTTTTGGAATCCATGGCGTGGTTGTAAAAAATATAGTGAAGGTTGCAAGTATTGTTATATTCATAAAGGTGATTTAAAACGAGGTATCAATACAAGCGATATTGTTAAAACCAAAGATTTTTATAAACCGCTAGAAAAATTAAAAAATGGAACCTATAAAATGAAAGCAGGTCTTGTCTATTTATGTTTTTCTACTGATTTTTTAATTGAAGAGGCTGATTTGTGGCGGCCCGAATGCTGGAAAATGATCAAAAATCGACCAGATTGTACCTTCTTATTTTTGACAAAAAGAATTGAACGCTTTCTTTACTGTATTCCACCTGATTGGGGTGAGGGCTATGATAATGTTGTTGTTTGTTGTACGGTTGAAAATCAGAAAGCAGTTGATAAAAGACTCTCTCTTTTTCAAACCTTACCCATCAAACATAAATGTATTACCGCCCAACCACTATTAGAAGATATCAGCCTAGAAGTTTACCTTGATGGCATAGAACTCGTGGTTGTAGGAGGAGAGTCTGATCGTTTTGCACGTCCTCTTTCTTATGACTGGGTACTATCGATTCGTGAACAATGTCAAAGGAAAAAAGTAAATTTTGAATTTCGACAGTGTGGCACCTATTTTATGAAAGATGGTAAGATGTATAAATTACAGACAAAGGATTTGTGTAAACAGGCTCGTGAAGCTAAAATCAATCTTTTCTTTTCTTAGAAAAGAAGATGTTCTATAATAGATATAGGAGAAATTATGCAAGAAAAAATTAGAACTATTTTAAATGGGTTAGGAATTAAGGAATTAGAACAAGTCGAAGAATTTTGTGAACTTCCAGGCGCCTATGTGAATATGGAATGTGAATTGCCAGACAAAACGATAGGTAAAGTTCTCGATGATAAGGCAATGTATTTATGTTGCCAAGTACCGATTAACGATTTAGAATGCTATGGTGTAGCGGCGGATGAAAAGCAGGTCGTTGTTTATCGTTATAAAAATAATGATTCAGAAGCCAAAGTTGTTAAAATTATTACATTATAAAGAAAAAGATGTTTTATTTCAAGTAGGAATCTTTTTAACAAATAATTTTTCTAAAGTGGAGATAAAAATGAAAAAGATAGAAGAGTTGAAAAAGGATTTAAAAAGACAACTATCACCATTTCGCTATGAACATTGTTTATTAGTCGCAGCGGAAGCGAAGGAGTTAGCGAAGCATTATCAATTAGATGAAGAAAAAGCTTATATAGCGGGACTTCTTCATGATGTTGCTAGGGAGTTTGATCCGCAAGAAAAAGACAAGTGGCAGCATTTGGGTAAGGTGCCTTTAAAATTTATGAATTCTAGTTATTCTGAAGTTGCTCATGCTGAAATTGGAGCAGTGCTAACGAAAGAAATTTATGGATTTGATGAAGAAATTTGCGATGCCATTCGTTATCATGCCATTGGGCATGTTTTGATGACTCCGCTTGCTAAAATTGTTTTTATTGCTGATAAAGTTGCTCGAAAAAACCGAAATGAGACTCTTACGAAAGCCGCTCGGGTTGCCTATCAAGATATCGATCAGGCTTTACGGATGCTAATTCTTTATCAACAGGAAATATTACAGTATCAAGGAAAATATCTATTAAACGAAACGAAGGAGCTTTTGCATAAGCTGAATACTCAAGAAGGAGGAAAAATAAAAATGAAAAAGGAAAGACCAAGACGATTAAAAAAGGGAGATAAAATTGCAATTGTAAGCTTATCTTGGGGTGGCTTAGGAGATGAAGCACTTATTCATAAGTACGAAATTGCCAAGAAACGGTTGGAGGAAGAATTTGGTTTGGAAGTTCAGCCGATGCCGCATGCTTTGAAGGGAACATCTTTTGTTTATCAACATCCAGAGTTAAGAGCACAAGATTTAATGGAAGCTTTTCAGGATAAAAGTGTGGCCGCTATTTTTTGTGCTATTGGCGGGGATGATTCTATTCGAATTCTTCCTTATATCGACTATACTATCATAAGAGAAAACCCAAAGATTTTCATGGGTTACTCCGATTCTACAGTTAGTCATTTCATTATGCATAAGGCAGGTCTTGTTTCCTTTTATGGGCCTGCTATTATGTGCGATTTTGGAGAATATGTTAAAATGTTTGATTATACGAAGCAAGCTGTCTTTGATATCTTGTTTCATGATACTATGAATTATGAAGTGAAATCAAGTCCTGTTTGGTCGCGTGATTTTGTAAACTGGAGTGAAGAAAATAGGAATATAGAGAAAAAATTATTAGAAGAAAAACATGGCTATGAAGTTTTACAGGGAAGTGGGATAATACAAGGTGAAATTTTAGGAGGCTGTATTGACGTTTTTTCCATGATAATAGGAACAGAGATATGGCCGACTCTAGAAGATTGGCAAGATAAAATTTTACTACTTGAAACAAGTGATGAGAAGATGGAACCATCTTTATTACTTCACTACTTGAGAAATTTAGGTGCGCAAGGTACTTTTAAGGTAATAAAAGGAATTTTGGTTGGAAAGCCGCAAGAAGAAAAGTATTATGAAGAGTATAAAGAGGTCTACCACAAAGTTTTAGAAGAGTTTGCAAGTTCTAGTTTACCAGTTCTTTATAATGTAAATATTGGTCATGCCTTACCAATTGGTATTCTTCCTCTTGGTAGTATCGTTGAAGTTGATTATAATGCGAAAAAAATACGGTTTGTTGAATCGGCAACCATAGAGGACAAAAAATAGCATAGAAAGTCGGGCAATGCTTTCTAGAATTCGGTAATATGGAAGTACGAACGGAAGGGTAAGTGATTGCATGAACTGGATGGAAATTATTCAAAAAGCCATTATATTATTGAAGCGAACTTGAAAGAGGATATCACGATTGATGATATTGCACATCATATTTTTTTGGCACTCTTTTAATTTTATCCAAAAAATATTTCCTGAAGTGTTTTGTTAAATCGTCAATAGTCAATTTGCTAATTTTAATAGTATCTTCATAGCAATTAAGAAATTTGTTAATAATGAATATGCAGTTCTTTATAGTAGCCTCACTTCTACCTCTCATTTTTTGAACCAAGCCTTTTTATTTTGCAAAAACTTTATTTTTAAATAGAGACTTTTCGTCAGAAATTTTGTACAATTATCTTATACGAACTTACCTTGTTTATATAATTTATTAACTTATTTTAAGCAAGTGTAATAATTGGAGGATGTAATAATGAAGGAGAGAATCATTACTGAAATCAGTAATAATTTACAAATTACGACGAAACAAGTTACCACTGTTTTAACACTTTTAGAAGAAGGAAATACCATTCCTTTTATTGCACGATATAGAAAAGAAGCTACCGGTGCCTTAGATGAAGAGGCAATTCGTAAAATTGATGAGGTTTATCAATATCAAATAAATTTATTGAAACGTAAAGAAGACGTCATTCGCTTAATTAAAGAAAAAGAGCTATTGACGGAAGAATTAGAACAAGCGATTCTTTCTTGCCAAAAATTAATTGAAGTAGAGGACTTATACCGTCCATATAAAGAAAAGAAAAAAACGAAAGCAACAGAAGCAATAGCGCTGGGATTAGAACCACTAGCTAAAATGATCATGTCTTTTCCTGAACAAGGAACCATTGAAGACTTGGCTCACCCCTTTATAACAGAGCAAGTAAAAACAGTAGCAGAAGCAGTAACGGGAGCTAGTTATATTATTGCCGAGTGGTTTAGTGATAATGCTAACTATCGACAATGGATCCGGCGCTTTCTATGGAATAATGCCACAATTGCCAGCAAAGAGAAGAAAAATAGTAAGGATGACTTAGGGGTCTTTGAGCAGTATTATGCATACAGTGAACCTATAAAAGGACTAAAACCACATCGAATTTTAGCACTTAATCGGGGAGAAAAAGAAGGCGTTCTTGGGGTGAAACTAGATTATGAATTAGTAAAAATTGAAACGTATCTTAATCAAAAAATCGTTCCTAATAAAAATTCTTTTGTGAAAGAAATTGTAGAAAATGCTTTAAAAGATAGTCTTAAACGATTAATTATGCCAAGCGTGGAACGAGAAATTCGTGCTGAATTAAAAGAAAAAGGGGAACAGCGAGCCATCGAAAATTTTGCTAGCAACGTTGAAAATTTATTATTAACGCCGCCTTTAAAAGAAAAAGTAGTACTTGGCTATGATCCTGCTTTTCGTACTGGTTGTAAATTAGCCGTCCTTGATAAAACGGGAAAACCATTAGAAATTGCGGTAATTTATCCAACAGAGCCCCATAATGATATTGTTAACGCTAAGAAAAAAATTTTAGAATTAATAGAAAAATATCAAGTAGACATTATTGCGATAGGGAATGGAACAGCCTCAAGAGAAAGTGAAGCTTTTATTGCCACAACAATTAAAGAAGCAAAGAGAAAAGTCGAATATATCATCGTTAGTGAAGCTGGAGCCTCTGTCTATTCGGCCTCTTTAGTTGCCATTGCTGAGTTTCCTGATTTAACAGTAGAAAAGCGCAGTGCCATTAGTATTGGACGCCGCATTCAAGATGCTCTCAGTGAATTAGTAAAAATTGATCCTAAAAGTATAGGGGTTGGCTTATATCAACATGATGTTCAACAGAAGAAGTTAGATGAATCCTTGAACTTTATTGTCACCAAAGCCGTGAATCAAGTAGGAGTAAATATTAATACTGCTAGTCGCTCCTTACTAAGCTATGTGTCTGGTTTGTCTAACCGTGTTATTGAAAGCTTATTAGCAACCCGCGATAAGCTAGGAAAATATCAAAACCGGGATGAATTATTAACTGTGAAAGGAATGAGTGCTAAAATATATCAACAAGCTATTGGCTTTATGCGGATTATTGATGGAACTAATCCGTTAGATAGAACTGCTATCCATCCTGAGAGTTATGCTAAAACAAATGCCTTACTAAAACATTTAGGATTTACTCTAGCCGATCTAGGCAGTCAAGCTTTAATTGCTGCTTTAAACCAGATTGATACAACGCAATTAGCTAAGGAACTAACAATTGATAGCTATACGCTAGAAGATATTATTATGGCCTTAAAACAACCAGAAAGAGATCCTCGAGATCAATACCCTCAGCCAGTGTTAAGAAATGATATTCTACACCTAGAAGACTTAAAAATAGGCGATAAATTACAGGGAACAGTACGTAATGTTGTCGATTTTGGTCTTTTTATTGATATTGGTCTTAAAAATGATGGATTAGCACATATCTCTAAATTATGTCACCAATATCTTCGCCACCCTTCAGAAAAATTTGCCGTTGGGGATATTGTTGACTGCTATGTAGAAAAAGTTGATCAGGAGAAGAAAAAAGTAAGCTTAAGTTTATTACCGCTAACAAGTATAGATTGCTAAATAGCTCCTGTTGTGATATAATAAAACCCGTTTCACAGGAGGAAAGAATAAATGTTGACAAATGTAGAACTAGATTATATGACAAAACGAAATGATATCCCATATCCGGGCGATAATTATAGTTTAGAAGCTTTGAAAGAAGTAAAAGCTGCGCTTATAGAGTTTAAAAACCATTATGAAAGTCGAACCTTTGATATTGAGTTTAGTAATGGTGATAATATTGTCTTTGAAATCCAAAGCATGAATTTACCTCATATGTTAGGAATGGAATTTCAAAATGTCATCGCTTCTGGAGATGATATTGCCAAAAAATTATTACCTAAAGATACAAATAAAGTAACCGCTTTTGGAATATTATCAGGAATTGTCGAAAATCCAGAGCAGGCTATTGAAGTTAATCGCCAATTACACAATAGACTATTTAATTTTTATCGCTTGAAAGGAAGAGCAGAAATATTTCAACAATTCTCCGCTTTTTACAATTTTAATTTTGGTTGTATCAACTATGATAAAGATAATGCTAATAAAAATGGTTTTAATACCAATATGCGTTCAGATCGCTTTCTTTTTGTAGATTCCAATAGTATAAAAGTACCTTACTATATGATGGGATTAAAACGGTTGGATGAATCTGGTGAAAGATTGTGTATTGAAACACTTTTTGCCAATACTTCTCAGGATAAAATGTTTCGTGATCAAACCATCAGCTATCCAATTAACGTGAATATCAATGATGGGAAAAACTTAATTCAAAAAGAAGCTGATTATTCAACTAAATTAAATATTTTGAAAAAATTAAAAGGGATAGAAACACAAACCGGCGCTAAAGTCGAATCTTATTATGATCAAGTAATGAGTTATTCAAAGTTAGCAAGACTAGAAGAAAAAAAAGTACTAGAAAAGAAATTGTGTCCTACAAACTTAACTATAAATAATTAAAGAACTAGTACTGAACGACACCTATACTGATCTAAGGCATAAATTAAAATAGCAAGAGTTTTTGCAAATAAAAGTGTCAAATTTGACAAAAAAGATGATTTTTGCTACAATAATATCGTTCTTATTAAAGGAGGAACGTATGAAAAAAGTAAATAAGATTAGCTTATCTTTAGGCTTCGTTGGAGTTCTAATGATTGCAGTAGCTATTCTTCTACAATATAAGTCATTCCAAATGGACCAAGAAATGAAAGTGAATCTTGAAAAAGTATCTATGAAAGCGATGGCTACTGGGGTGGCTCAGAAAGTAGTGAAAGATAATGCTAATACTTCTTCAGATCCAACTCAAACGCCAACAGAAACCATAGAAGAAGTTGATCCTAATGAAAACAGCGAAGTGCAGGAAATTACCACTTATGAAGATGTACAAACAACGCCTGTCGAACCAATTGTTTTCGATAATCTAACTTTAAATCAATTAGCAGAGAAACTAAATCGTTCATTAAAATCAACCATTGCCGACAAAGGCTATCTGATTGCTAGTTACTCTTTACAATTAGGAATTGATCCTTATCTTGCTACCGCGATAATTTTACACGAGACAGGTTGTAATAGTGGTAATTGTAGTAATTTAGTAAAAAGTTGTAATAACGTTGGTGGACAAAAAGGTGCCCCTGGTTGTGGAGGAGGAGCCTACAAATCTTATCAAACATTAGAGGAAGGAATCAGAGGGTATTTAGATAACCTCTATAATAATTATGTAGCCCTAGGATTAACAACTGCGGATGCGATGGGTCCTCGTTATGCCGCTAGTACTACTTGGGCTAGTCAAGTGAATAACTATATTGCCTTAATTAAAAGTAAATAATTAAAAAGTTCCTAGTTAGGAACTTTTTCTTTTTCATAATATTCATCAAAAGTTAGACGCCGATCCTTGATAGATCCATCTGGTAAAATTTCAATTACTCGATTAGCCACGGTTTGGTTTAACTCATGGTCACGTGTGGTCATGATCAACTCTCCCTGAAAATTTTCTAATCCTTTATTGAGTGATGTAATACTTTCAAGATCCAAATGGTTCGTCGGTTCATCAAGTAAGAGAAAATTGGGAGCTTCTAACATACATTTACTAAGCATACAGCGCGCTTTTTCGCCACCGGATAACACTGCTACCTTTTTAAATACATCTTCTCCTGAAAACAACATCCGACCTAAAAAGCCTCTGACATAAGTTTCATCATCTACTTGATAATACTTTCTAATCCAATCCATAATGGTTTCATTTCCCTTAAAGAAAGTACTGTTATCTTGGGGCAAATATCCTGGTACCATTGTTTTTCCGAAAGTAAACTCCCCCTTATCATATTTCTCGACACCTGCTAGTATATTTAATAAAGTAGTTTTCGCTAAATCACTATCGGAGACGATAGCAATTTTATCTCCTTTTAAAACGGTAAATGATATTTTATTAAGAATTTTTTGTTCGCCCACTATTTTTGTTAAATTTGTGACCATTAAAATTTCTTTCCCAGCTGGTTTTTCAATTTTGAAATCAATAAAAGGATACTTTCTAGAAGAAGGAACAATTTCTTCTAAAACAATTTTTTCCAACATTTTTTTCCTAGAAGTCGCCTGTTTACTTTTAGAAGCATTCGCTGAAAAACGAGCAATAAAATCTTGTAACTCTTTCATTTTCTCTTCTTTTTTTCGATTCTGATCCTTCATTTGTTTTAGTGCTAATTGACTAGATTCATACCAAAAATCATAGTTACCAATATAAATTTTCATTTTACTATAATCAATATCGACAATATGAGTACAAACCTTATTTAAAAAATGACGATCATGAGATACGACGATGACAGTATTAGAAAAATTAATTAAAAATTCCTCTAACCAACGAATGGCCTCCATATCTAAACTATTAGTAGGTTCATCCAATAATAAAATATCAGGATTTCCAAAGAGGGCAGAAGCTAACAGAACTTTGATACGTAATTTCATCGGAATATCTTTCATTAATTGTTGATGATATGACTCATGAATTCCTAAATTAGAGAGCATAATAGAAGCATCACTTTCTGCATTCCAACCATCCATATCCATAAACTCTGCTTCCAAATCAGCAAGACGATATCCATCCGCTTCTGTAAACTCGGTATGACTATACAATTCCTCTTTTTCTTTCATAACACGGTATAGCTTATCATTTCCCATTAACACGACATCTAATACACGTAAGTCATCATAAGCATAGTGATCTTGTTTTAAAACCGAAACGCGTTCTCCTTTGCTGATCACTATATCACCACTAGTAGTTTCGAGTTCACCCGTTAATAACTTCAAAAAAGTACTTTTTCCTGCACCATTTGCACCAATCAATCCATAACAATTGCCAGGAGTAAATTTTAAATTGACATTTTCAAATAATGTTCTTTTCCCAAATCTGAGGCTAACGTTATTTACTTGAATCATGCTATCACATCCTTTTCAAAAAACTATTCCTATTCTACTATAAAATGCTAAAAAAAACAACACAGTTGTTGTCTATTACTTCATTTTAGCATCAACGTTGATTTTATTTAAATACTTTGCCACTAAAGTTTTAGGACTTTCTGTTTCTACCCTTTGTAGGGTAGGGTTTTACTATCCAGAAGACCATTTTCTAGTGTTATATCATAAGTAATAAAAACATCATAATCATCAATCGTACTAGCAAATTCCATTAATGATTTTTCTTGAGCTGCTGTTAATTGATTAGGTAACATGAAAAACCGGTTTTTCCGTATCTTTCAAAAGTATCTTTACGGTGACTAGTAGTATTAAAGAAAAGCGCATGGCCTAACAATGTATAAACATATCCAACCGCTTCTGGCTGATAACGAACATTCATGTTTTTAAAAACGGCAATTTCCCCAATATATTCTATTTTTCCATCTAATATCTGTTTGTTTGGCTCATTAGTTCCATAAATAAAAGCTAGTTTATAATTATCCATTTTTTTATTCATAATTTTCTCCTAATATAGTAATACAATTGTATCATAATTGAATCGCTTGATAAAGAAAAAAACTAGACACTTCCCAGCCTTTTTCGTTTTTTGAGATAAATTTTACGTAATAATTCTGCTGGAATCACAGTGAAGGCACAAAGTAGCATAATTTCTATTTCATGAACGGCAAGACCCGTAGTTCTAAATAAATCACCGCCATAATAAATTAAAATCGTTTGAACAACAATAATAAAGAAGATGACAATCATAAAGACTTTATTACGATAGAGATTGGCAAAGATATTTAGACGAGAGGTACGAGCATTAAAACTATTAAAGATACTGAGGAAAATGAATAATCCAAAGAAAGCTGTGAAAAAATGTCGGTCCTGCTGCCCTTCGATGAAGAAACTATGAATGAAAGGACTTTTTAAAAAGAATAAACAAATGATAAAAGAGAATAGGCCAATAAAAATAATTTCATGAATCATATAAGAATTAAGAATAGACTCGTCACGTTTTTTAGGGGGCTCATCCATATATTCTTCAAGGGGCGCTTCATAAGCAAAAGCAATGCCCGCTAAAGTGTCCATCACCATATTTACCCATAGCATTTGAATTACGGTAACAGGGTTGGGAATCCCAATAAAAGGACCAATAATCGATAGGGCAACGGCACAAAAATTGACTGTTAATTGGAAAATAATAAACTTACGAATACTCTTAAAAATCGTTCGTCCAAACAAAATAGCCCGTGTAATAGCATAAAAATTATTATTTAATAAGATGATGTCACTAGCTTCTTTCGCAACCTCGGTGCCACTTCCCATAGCAAAGCCCACATCTGCTTTTTTTAAGGCTGGAGCATCGTTAACACCATCACCCGTCATACCTACAACTAAGCCTAATTCTTCACTTAATCTGACTAAACGACTTTTATCTTGGGGTAGTGCTCTAGCAATCACTCGGAGCCTTGGAAGATAATGTTTCACTTGCTCATCGTTCAACTGCTGCAACTCACTGCTAGTTAATACTAAGTCTTCCGCTTGCTCAATAATTCCTACTTCTTTTGCAATCGCTAAAGCGGTTTTTTTATTATCGCCTGTCATCATGACTACTTGAATACCCGCTTGTTTAACAAGCTTAACTCCTTGTTGTGATTCTTTTCGAATATCATCTTTAATTAGTAGCAATCCAATGAAAGTAAGATGTTGCAAATTAGTCGTTGTATATCCTAACAAAATCACACGAATTCCCTGACTAGCATAACTTTCCATCTCTTTTTCAATTTTTTCTTTATGAGAAAAGGGAATTTCTGTTCCACCGGGACTTAAATAGGTTTGGCACTTTGGTAAAAGTACTTCTGGAGCACCTTTCACATAAGTAATTTCTTTCTCTTGTTTAATTGTCGTGAGAGCATATTTATCTTTACTATTAAATGGTTTTTCACGAATTTTAGGTAAAATAACAGGCTGTGATACCTCTAGATAATTAACACAAGCTTGATCAGTAGCGTTACCTCCTAACCACTTCTTTTTGCTATTATCAAAATGACAACTACTATTTTGTAATAAAGCGTTTTCAAAGTGCTGATAAAACTTAGGATTTGTTAACACGTCTTTCTTTTGTTTGAAAAAGCTACCACTCCCATAGATACCACCAATGACCTCTAATTCCCCTTTCGTGAGGGTTCCAGTCTTATCAGTAAAGAGAATATTTAAGCTACCTGCAGTTTCAATACCCGTTAATTTTCGTACTAAAATATGATCTTTTAACATTCGTTTCATATTTGACGATAGTACTAACGTAATCATCATTGGTAAGCCTTCAGGGACGGATACGACAATAATAGTCACCGCTAATGTTAAAGCATAAAGAACATGCGCAAAGAGGAGGGAAGGATCACTTAAAAGAGCTAAAATTTTCACTTGATCAAAGCCATTGTTAATCACAATGACTGAAAATAAGTAAGAAAAAGCCACTAAAAAAGCTCCACAATAACCTAAGCGACTAATAATTTGGGCAAGATGGCGCAAGCGTAATTTTAAAGGACTTTCGGGTTGTTCTTCCTGCAATTCACTAGCAATTTTGCCATAAAAAGTATGAATTCCTACTTTAGTAACTAACATTTCCCCTGTTCCTTGATAAACAACACTGCCCCGTAATAATTCATTGGTCGGTTGGGGATTTAATCCTTTGGTAAAAGGGTACTTATAGACTTCTTTACTTTCTCCTGTAATACTGGATTCATCAATGGTTAGTTCTCCCTGCATCAAGATTCCATCAGCAGCAATTTTCTCTCCTAGCTCTAATAACACGATATCTCCAACGACGACCTCTTCAATCGGAATTTCTCGAATACCTTCAAACCGTTTGACGCGCACCTTTGTTTTGGCTGCTTCTTCTTGTAATTTTTGAAATGCTTTTTCACTTCCATACTCTGAAATTGTAGAAATAAAAGACGCTAAAAAAATAGCAATGACAATGCCGACAGTTTCATACCAATCAAAGTCTTGAATTAAAAAAATTGTTTTTATTCCTAAGGCAATTAATAAAATACGAATAATAGGATCTCCTAGACTACGAATAAATTGTTTAAAAAAACTATCTTTTTCATAGGCTACAAGAGCGTTGCTGCCATATTTTTCTCGATTGTTAAGAACTTCTTCTTGGCTTAACCCTTTTGTTTTCATTTTCTCCATCGACTTGTCCTCCTAAAACAGCCTATGAAGAAAAGAAGAAATTTAAGAAAAAAGTCTGTCTTGTTATTTTGACAAATTTAGCAAAGGGTGTTAAAATAACAACACTTATTAACAAAGGAGTAGTAAAATGCAGCAACGGAATGAAAAGCTATCTAGTGCAGAACTTTATTATGCTAAGATTACTTGGCATAATGAACGAAGACCAGAAACAAAACATAATTTAGCAGTTATTCAATCAAAAGATGATCTAACTTATCAAGTCATCGCCTTACAACATTCTAATTTTCATGATTTTATCAATGATCCTGCAACATTGATTAGTAAAGAAATGCGTAAAGGTTTACAACCTACTCTTGATCGAATGATATCTTTTCAAGAAGTGTATCAACTAAAAAAACCTATCTATTTTTCGGTAGGGCAATTAGCTGATTTAGTAAATCCTGAGTACAATTCCAGCACGCAAGGATTTTATATGGAAGAGATATTTTCTAGTACCGAACTTTATTTTGCCAATATTATTTCTTTAGATCAAAAACGGCAAAAAAGACTAGAATCAAATTTAGCAATTGTTAAATTAGCCAAAGAAGAGGAACCAATCTATGATGTATTAGCCATCAGGAAACCAAAAACGAGTGATGTTCCTAAATCTTTCGAACAATTATTTAAAGAATTAAAACAACAACAGCGGGAACCATTTGTTGACAAAATCATCTCTTTTCATGAAATATATCAATTACAACACCCAATTTACTATACAAAGACCCAATTAGAAAATTTAGTAAATCCCGAGTATCAATTTAAAATACAGGGAAAAGAATATGTTAAAAACAAAAAAATGCTTTCCTTATAAAAAAGCATTTTTTTAGTTTCTAATTTGTTGTTTAATCAGTTTAGCATGAACTACAATTCGTCCTCCTTGATTATTTTGACAAGTAGAAAGCGTTAATATTTTATCGTTATTATTGACTGCGGTATCAATTGGCGCTTGATTACGCTCTTTCATAGTAGTTAACCATTTTTCCTTAGAAGCAGTTGTTTTAAAACTAGTTTGAATATAATAACTTTCCTCCTGAATAGTATAAATAGAAAAAATTTGAAAAACATAATTAACAAAAGGAGTAGAAAGACGAATACTGTAATTGTTCTTATTAGTTTGCCATTTTTTTGTTAAAACATTTTTCAACGATCCAAATACCGTAGTATCTAGTCGTCCATGACCATAAATAATCGTATTATCTGCTAGTTCTTGACTGTTATTACGATAATCCATATAAACCCAACCGGCATCATTTTTACTTTTGTCAAAGGCATGGGTTAAGTAATAATCATTATCTTTTGCTTGGACCACGGGATAATTGATATTACTATTTTCCATATGAATAAAAGCGACAGTATCGAGGTTTTTCTTTTGTAAATTGGTAAAGTCAACCTCTAAAAAGGGAACTTTAATATATTGCCAATAATCGTTGTCTTTTTCATCAGGGGGATTGACTAAATCCCCAGTTTCTAAAACTTCCGTTTGTTTTACTTCTTTTGCTAAATCAGAAATGATTTTTTTAATACCTTTATTATCATTTGACCAGTGCCATAGTTGATAGCCACAACTAATGAGTAATGTTAAACATAGGCCTAGCAAAACCCAAAAAACACTCGTTTTTAAGCGAGTTACTTTTTTTAATTCTTTTCGTTTTATCGCCTGATACGTTACCCGTGATAAAGGCTGTTGTTGTTTCTTTTTCGCCATAGCTTTCCCTCATTAAATATTATAACAAATTAGAATTACTTTAACAAGGCACCCTTAGGGCAGCGATTCCCCCAGGCATCTAATTTTTTACCATCTTTTTTAACAATTACCACCTCACAATGATTAGGACATCCTGAACATTCTACACCAAGTGTTTCAAAAGAAGCATTAGAGATATTAAAATCGAATACTTGCTCTTGCTTTGTATTTTTAGCAAGAATAGCACTGCCTAAAGCCCCCATTAAATGGCCATTTTCATCTGTAATAATCGTTGTTTGTAAAATATCCTCAAAGGCTTTTTGGACACCAATGTTTTTACTAACACCCCCTTGGAATATAATCGGTCCAACAATTTTTTTGCCTTTGGCAACGTTATTCAAATAGTTAAGCGCAACACTATAACAAAGACCAGCAATGATATCTTGTCGCTGGTAGCCCATCTGAATTTTATGAACTAAATCACTCTCAGCAAATACAGTACAACGTGCCGCAATATTCGTGGGTTTCTTGCTCGTAAGAGCAATTTTGCCGAACTCTTCTACTTGAATTCCCAACCGCTTTGCTTGACTAGATAAAAAACTTCCCGTTCCAGCGGCACATAGTGTATTCATCGCATAATCGGTCACTATACCATCTTCTAATAAAATAATTTTAGAATCTTGTCCTCCAATTTCAATAATTGTACGAACCTCAGGATAGAGGGAAAGAGTCCCAATCGCATGAGCCGTAATTTCATTTTTAATACTGCATGCTCCTAACATCGTACCAATTAATTTTCGAGCCGACCCAGTTGTTCCTACCCCCACAATCTTAACCTTTAAATTTTTCGCTTGTTCTGCTAAATCCGCTAAGACCTTTTTTACTGCTGCGACGGGATTTCCTTCTGTCCACAAATAAGTACTAGCCAGTAATTGTTCCTGTTCATCAATGATTACTCCCTTTGTGGAAATTGACCCAATGTCTATTCCTAAATAAGCTTTCATTGTTTTTTCTCCTTTCGTATTTGTAATAAATCATAAAACGCTTCAATACGTGTCTGTAATCCCTCGATGCCAGTTTGTTCATCAAAAGATAAGAAGATAATCGGCAAACTTTGTTCTTTGGCAGCTTTCATAATAATAGGTAAGGCTCCAATTTCTGGCGTACAACCCGTAGGTTTGGTGTGGATAACGCCATCAAAACCGTGTTTTTTAAGCCATAATACGCGGTACACATTATCAAGACCATCAGCGCCTAAAGTATATTTGCAATAATGTTTACAGGTTCTTTTGATATGTGGCAGTAATAAAGCTTTTTGCCACAATAAATAACTAAGATTAGTAAAGCGTTTAATTTCGATATGATAACTAGCTAACATCTTCTCTAATTCATAGTTAGAAAAAGATTCCATAGCAGTGTACAATTCACCAATAATACCAACTTTCAGACAGTGTTTAGGTTTATGAATAGATGTGTTCTTAACTTCTTTCCGGTAATGATGGAAAAAGCGATTTAACTGCCATAAACTCGTTGCTTTATCACTTGCCTGAATAAAGCGCTTTTTAAGTTTTAAGAAAGCGTCCTTTTCCACTTCAAAACCAATCCGTGAGCGAATAAGAGCATCAATCTTATCTAAATAACGAATATATAATAAAGCCATGACTGCCTGATGAAAGAATCGTCTTTTTGTTAAATGAGGATTTAAATTTAAGAAAATTTGATAAAATTCCTTTAGTCGTAAATGATCACGTTCAATAATCTGAATAAAAGTAAAATCATAGCCTAAATCTCGTAAAATCGTCTCCTGCACTTCTGCATAATAACGATAGCGGCAACCGCCGCCCGCTTGAAACAAAATATTAGCGCCCCCCTCTAGGGCTTCAATAAAATTGCCTAAGTTATATTTAAATGGCACACACACCGAATCAGGACTATATTTACTACCTAAAGCGATTGTTTTTTTAGTAATAGGGGGAACCTCTAAAACACTAAGACCGGTAACATTTTTAATAAATTTTTTAATCGGATGAAAATAATCTCCTAATTGTGGAAAGGCTAACACCTTTTTCATAGATGAATCCCTCCCTTAAGCATATCAAGAAAGCTTTCTAAACGTGTTAAAATGGCTACATCACTACTTAAATCTTCAAAGGTAAGTAATAATACTTTACTGTCACCACGTTTTCTAAGCATCATCTCATTCGTTAAAGAATCTGGCCCACATGGGAAGGCACTAATTAAAATAACACCATCAACTTGTGGCTTAAAGTAAACAAAAGCCGCTAATAATTCTTTATTCATTGTCCAGTGTACTTTGGGAGAAATCTTTTTAACATAAATATCTACTTTATCCTTTGGCATTTCATTACTGTAAATTAAAGTAATTCCTCGTTCTTCTAAATAACTGCTAATGCGTCCTCCAACTAATGGATCAAACAGATTATAAGGATGTCCTAACAATAATATTTTGATAGTATCGGCATGTAACTTTTTTTCCCCACTAGTAACCAACTGTTGTTGATAAACACTGGCGACTTCTTTGGCCTTTTGATAAGCATGTAAGGTCTCTATAATACTAAACCCTAATTCCTTACCTATTTTTAAAAAAGCACTTTTTTCACTGTGATGCCGTTTGACATCAATATTATAGTTTAAAATAGTAAGTTCTGGATATAAGTTATGAACAAGATCATATAAACAATTAAAATTGGTACACACTTGTTCTGTTTTTACGAGTGAAAAGATACGAGGAATTAAAATATAATCACATTTATCATGTAAACTCTCTACATGGCCAATATACAGTTTCAAGGATAAGCAAGCCTCATCTACACACTTGCGTTTGCCCATCTCTAAAATTTCTAAATTACTATTTTCACTAGTAACATAGGGTACTTCTAAAGCATCAAAAAAAGCTTTCCACAACACTTGATAATGATAGTAAAGAAGTCCCTTAGGTAGTCCAATCACTGGCATTTGCATCATCCTTTCTTGTACACCTTATGACAAAACCTCAAAAACTTGTCTACAAATTCTCGACAATCTTTCTTTTCTAATACTAAAATAAATCTCACTTTAGGCCTCATGGTAATTCAATTACTTGCTTCTTTTAAGCGTGCATCTACTAATAAGAAGCTACTCTATTGAATATGGATCAAAAAGGAGGTGTACGAAAAATTCCAGCAACGGAGGGCTTCTAAAGCCTAACTAAAACTACTACTGATAAGTTTAAAATATGAAAAATTCAAGAAATTTGTCGATGAAACTACGAAAAATAATTAACTTATGATATAATAACTGCTAGGAGGAATAAAAAATGCATAAAAAAACCATCGAGAATATAAAAACAACGGCCATTATTGTCTTATCGTTAATCATTGTATTCGGAGCTAGTTACTGTGCTTCAGAATTAAAAAGCTGTAAAAGTGGTAAAACAAATACTACCACTACAACTAATAACAATGATAATGTTAACTCAGATAGTACTAGTGATATTCCTGAAAGTGAACAAAAGGAATTAAATGAAATTAACATAAGCAAATATCTATCCTTAAAAGAAGGAGAGGACAAGGCTATTATTTATATTTCTAGACCAACTTGTCACTACTGTGAGCAACAAGATCCTATCATCAAAAATATCGTCTATGAATATGGTATTACTGTAAATTACTTAAATACCGATGAGTTAGATGATGAAGGACAGACTAAATTAATCAAATCTGATGACTATTTTAGTGAAGGATATGGCACACCATTAACTCTCATTGTTCAAAATGGAAAAATTATTGCCAAAAAAGAGGGACTAACAGCCAAAGATAACTTAGTTTCATTCTTCAAAGACCAAGGCTTTATTAATGAATAGTAAGGATGTGAAAATATGAATCAAGAACAGCAGCTAATGGAAATGTTAAAAGACTTTAAAGCCAAATATTTTCTAACTGTTGGCTGGCGTTTAAAGAAAAATGCCAAAATCATCCTAGAGCATCTATATGATGATGAAGAAATTCAGTATGCTTTTTATGCCCAAAAAAATGATAACCCCCTTAATATACTAGGAACGGGCGTCATTGCCCTAACCAATAAACGACTCTTAATTGGACGGGATCGTGTCGTAATTGGTTATTTCTTTGATAGTATTACACCCAGAATGTTTAATGATTTAAAAGTCAAAAGCGGTATTCTATGGGGAAAATTAGAGATTGATACCATTAAAGAATTTGTCGTATTAAGTAATATTGATAAACGGGCCTTGACAGAGATTGAAAAGAAAATATCCGTCTTTATGATCCGTAAGAAAAACAATGAAGAAAAACCGGAAGAACTTCCTGATGATAAAGAAAATGCTTAAAGGCATTTTTCTTTATTTAAAATAATGGTACAATAAATAAGAGGTTAGAAGTATGAAAAAAACTTTTAAAACATTGGCTCTTATCTTCCTTTGTCTGATAGGATTTCAGTGGTTAATTACATGTTTAATTCAAAGACATCAGGTTGATTATAATATAAAAGATAAAAAAGTAACCTATCAAATCAAAGAGAATTTTGAAGTTGTCAGTAAACAACCAGTATATACAATACAAATTCGTGCTAAAGATAAAAAATTTCATTTTCAATATATCTATAATTATCATAAACAAAAACAAATTGTCACTAAAATAATAGCTGAAACAGAAGGACAAACCACCTGTTTATATCCTATTTTGCTTGATAAAAAACAAAGCTATCTTCACTGTTACGATGGAAAAGAGGAATTTAGCTATGATATTTTAGTAGAGCGTAATCACAACTTAGCACAAAAAATAGAAAAGCGACTTCAAAAAGAAAATATAACATTATCGAATACTAATCTTAGTGTCAAATATAAAGCTATAAACTACTATCCTAAAACGTTAGAAAATAAGCATTTAATAGTTTGGGCCTATCAAGGACTCTACTATTTAAAAGATGATAGTGCTAAAATGATTAAATTATTGCATAAAGATCAGTACGAAAACCAATATGGGATCTTAGTAGGAAATATTTATATGCTAGCTAATAGTGATGAGGAATACGACTATACGAAATTTTATCTCATCAATATTAAAACGGGCCGGTCTAAGGAATGGAAATTACAAGAGGCTATTTCTAAAGATAGTTATTTTTTAGGAGTCGTTGATAAGAGTGCCTATTTATTTGATCGGGACAATCTAAAAGAATATCGTTTGACTCCATCAAAGCAAAAAATAGAATTAATAGGGGATAAAACTAACAATGGGCTCTATTATCAAGGGAACTGGCATAAAAAAAATATATATAACTTTAAAACCGAGAAATTAACCTTTCCTAGCACAGTAAAAGTAGAAAAGATTGAAAAAAACTACCCTAAAGCCCAAATCTATCAAGACTTAAATTGTTATTACTTTATAGATAAAAATCAGTTATATGTAAGTTATAAAGGATACCAAAACCAACCAATTTTATTGATTAGTGGTAAAGCGTTTAAAGAAGTAAAAGTAGTTAATAGGATTGTTTACTATATTGAAAAAGATACTATCTATCAATATAGTCAAGTTAAAAACTTACAGAAAGTTTTTACTAGCCGTGAATTACAATTTAATTATCACAATATTTATGATGTGTATCTAGCAAAGTAAAAACTTTGTTCTTTTTTAAAAACATAGATGAAACCTTATGAAATTTCAATTCTATATAGATTATTTATGTGGAAAAAGATATAATAGTTTCACCCATAAATAATAATTTGCAAAGGAAATATAATTATGAAAAAAGCACAATTTTACAATATGGTATCAAACGAACAACCAAATATTTGCCAGATAGTTTGTTATAAGGATAATAAAAAAATATATTCTGATGTTTGGAACAATTATAAAGAAAATGATGCTGTTCATATAATGTCAGCTACTAAAAGTATCGTTTCATTACTGATTGGAATATGTGTAGACAAAGGGTTAATTAAAAGTATTGATGATAAAATACTAAATTATTTTCCAAATTATAAAGTTAAAAGGGGAGAAAAGACAATATATGATGTTACAATAAAACATTTAATGACAATGAAGGCGCCTTTAAAGTGTAAATATGATCCATGGGTTAAAGTGTGTTCAAGTGATGATTGGACGATTGCATCATTGGATTTTATAGGGGGTAGAAAAGGAATCACTAATGAATTTAAATATAATACAGTGTGTCTTCATGTACTGACAGGGATTATTATGAAAGTAAGTCATATGACACCAGTAGAATTTGCTAATAAATATTTATTTGAACCATTAGGAATAATAAAACATAAACATTATTTAGCAGATACAGAAGAAGAACATAAAAAATTTACTATGTCCAAAACGCCGAAAGATCCTATTTGGTTTGGTGATCCCCAAGGCGTAGGAACTGCTGGTTATGGTTTGTGTATGTCTGCCAATGATTTAGCAAAAATAGGGCTGTTATGTTTAAATAATGGTAATTACAATGGGGAACAAATTGTATCTAAAAAATGGATAAAAGAAATGGTAAAAGAAACACAAATAACGGATGGGCAATTTAGACATATGAGTTATGGATTATTATGGTGGATAATAGATTCTAAAAAAGGAATATATGCAGCCATTGGAAATAGTGGTAATGTAGTCTATATTAATAATTCTAATAACTTTGTTTGTGCAATTACAGGATATTTTAAACCAACTATATTTGATAGAGTAGATTTTATCCAAAAATATATTGAGCCCCTTATCAATTAAACAGTTTGAGTTCTAACATAAAAAAGTCTTTCTTTTTTTCTGAGACAAGAAAGCTTTAACTCTTTGATATAAAATAAAAACTTACAGAACTTTTAATCGTCCGTAAGTTATCTTCAAATGGAGCAGATGAGGGAAATCGAATCCCCGTCACAGCCTTGGCAAGGCCGTATTCTAACCACTAAACTACATCTGCAATTTAATACAATAATATTGTACCACATTTTTTATTTATGACAAGAAAAAATTTTAAATTTCAAAATTTTCCTGTAAGTTTTTATAAGCAGTCATAGAGATTAGTTGTTGATAATAATGAATAGGCTGTTCTATGTCTAATGCACTTAATAATGCATAAGCATCTTGAAATGATAGTTTGAAAAAGCAGGCATTATCTTGTAAAGTTTGAAACATCAATTGATATTTAGGAAGTTCCATTTTTTGGACTTCAATAGGTTGTTCCTGTAAGGCACTCATTTTTTGCTTCACTATTTCTCTTAGCTCTTTCATCTACTTCTTCCTTTCCCATTAAGCATCTCCATATCAATTTGATCATTGATCCTTCTTAACTTATTAACCTTTTTCTCACTAGAAAATTCTAGTCCATTGCCACGATAAATAAAATTAATTCCATCCATTATAGAGGAAAAACTATTCATTTTCTTTACATCTTGCTCTTCTTTGGCATAATTAATTAATTCTGTATAATGATAGTTACTGCCATCATACTCTTTAATATAGGCATAGCTTACATGTTTTTGTTCCTCTTTGCTTAATAGATTTCTAATGAGGGTGTTCAAATAGGAAATACCTCCGATTCGGTCTAACTTTTTTTCTAATAATAATTGGTCTATTAGTGCAAAGCGATATTCTAATTTTTGATATTCTTCAGGTATTTCTGCCATTTTGAAGCTTGTCTGTTCCTTTAATTGTTGCATTAATGCAGTAGTATTGGAATCGAGGTTAGCAAATTGCCGAGCGAGACGGGGATCAATTAATATCTTACTATCATAAATATTTTGATAAGTGACACCTAATTCTGGATCTTTTTGTATTACACTAAAACCTTGTGGTTTTAAGCCTAATTTTGCTCTAGTTAAATCATTCATACTAGTTTTGTCAGTATTATCAAAAAGACTGAGGATTGCATCAGCACGAAATAATTTTCCTTGAGTCTTAACGGTAACATATTGATGGATTCCACTATGGCTAATGACAGCTTCTATTCCCTTTTTATTTAAAAAATAAGTATAAAGTGAAGCCCAAGATTTACAAACAACAGCATTATTTTTAATATTTATTTCATGAATATCTTTATCATAAATTTTCTTAATAAAATCAATATTTAAATCTTGATGAAAAGCTTCAAAAACCTCATCATAAACAACTACCTTATTCAATGCATGATAATAAGATAGGGCTAAAGAAACAGGATCTGTATCTATTATTACATTTTTTCAATTGCCTTTTGAAATTTTTTATTGGGCGCTATGGTCTTCTCTAAATACTTTCCATAAAGACTAAGATCATCGGTATATTCATAGGTTCTTTCATTTTTCATTTTATCACACCCTAGTTCTATTATATAGAAAAAAGCAAGGAGAAGCAATTGACATTTAGCTAAATATATGAGAAAATATTTTCACATGTAAGAGTTATCTTACATAAGTTATATTAACTGGATCCGTAGCCAAGTGGTAAGGCATGGGACTGCAACTCCCTGATTCGTTGGTTCAAATCCGACCGGGTCCTCCATTTAAAAATCTGTCCCAGCTTTTATAGTTTAGGGTTTCAATAGATAAGTATTAATTTCTAAAAAGATTAATACTTTTTTAGTGGTTAAATTGACAGGATTAACTTTATTAAAAACCTGATGATAAAGATTTGTGTATAGAACTGCCTATTTTTCTTGTTTCTTATACATAAAGCAATCTACATCATGGGAATAAATAACACCGATGGCTTGCAAATAGGAATAAATAATGGTAGAGCCTACAAACTTCATACCACGTTTTGTCAAATCTTTGGAGATGCTATCTGACAATTCAGAATGAGATACACCAATTTCATATATTGTTTTGCCTTCTGTGAAAGAATTTAAATAATTATGGAAGGAGCCAAATTCCTTCTTTATTTTTTTAAATATTTTTGCATTATCAATGCTGGCTTTAATTTTTAATTTATTTCGGATAATATCCTTATTGAGGGATAACTCTGTCATCTTTTGGTTGTCATAAGTACTTATGATATCTAAATCAAAATTATTATAAGCAAGCCGAAAGCTCTCTCTTTTATTCAAAACACATTCCCAAGAAAGACCAGCCTGAAAAGATTCTAATAGCAACATCTCTAACAAGTATTGTTCTTCAAAATTAGGCACTCCCCATTCATGATCATGATATGCGACATACTTGGGATTACTTAGATTACACCAACGACATCTTTTCATAAAGTTATTTCCTTTTTTGGTATCGTAAATTTACTCATGTCATTTTTCTCAAGTTCTAAAAGTTGTATTTTATTTTGAATTCCGCCTCCATAACCAATTAAATTACCCCTCGCTCCCACGACTCTATGACAAGGGATAACAATACAAATAGGATTCCACCCAACCGCACCACCGACTGCTTGAGAGGACATCTGTTTTAGGCCTTTTTTCTTGGCAATCTCTTTGGCAATAGTATGATAAGTAATCACTTGTCCATATGGAATTTTATTTATTATATCTATTACCATACTTCTAAAGGGTGTTAAATTATCTAATTTATAGTGAGGTGTAAAATCAGGATTTTTCCCACTGAAATAAGTAGTTAACCAGTTCCTTGTTTCCTCAAAAATAGGTAACTCCTTTTCTTCAAAGTCACCAGCATGTTTTGAAGAATCTTTTGTGCCATCAAACCACAACCCTGTCAGATACTCCCCATCACTTTGCATATACATTAGACCAAGGGGTGAAGAGTACGCTTTTCTATATATCATTAAATTTTCCTCCTTTATGATAAAAAGCGATTCTAAGTTTTATATATTAAATACTTAATTAGACCTAAGAATGTAGATCTTTTCTAAAGACCGTTGTCAAGCGCTCTTTAAAGCCCTGACTCTCGTATAAATGATGTGCAAAAACACGCTCTTTTTTAGAGGTCAATTCAATATAAGCAATCTTTTCAGTGTTAGCCATCATCGTTAAAAAGCGAAACATACTAGTAGCAATTCCTTGTTGTTGCCACTTTCTTTTTACACAAACGTAATGAACAACATAATAATCAAGCCCCTTAATAGTGTCTTGTAATTTTTGAACTTGTAAAAAGCCAACAACTTCTTGATCGTTAATAGCTACTAAAGCAAACTGATTAGAAGTATTAGCAATAGAAGCAACCTTCTTCAACGTAAAGTTTTCTAATAATATTTCCCGAACAGTTAAAAAGTCTGTTTCTTGGTATTTTCTAATAATTGTCTTCACAGAATCACCATATTCAGTATATCATAAAAATAACCTTGGCAAATCGAAAGATTTGTATTATAATACAAATACATAAAAACTGTGAAGTCGAAGAGTATACGAAATTTTATGTAAAAGAGAGTATAGGGTGGTGCGACTATACCGTAAATTCGTAGAAGGTAGCGATGGAGTTGTGTTTCTGAGTTTAGTAGGAAATATCGGTATTGACTACGTTACAGTCCAATGAAGTGATTACAAAATATTTTGTAATAATAAAGGTGGTACCGCGGGTAAACTCGTCCTTTTTAGTAGAGGAGGAGTTTTTTAATGGAGTATGAAAAGGCGCAAGAACAATTTGAAGAATATGTTAGTCACTATGATTTTACCAATGAAGATATTAAACTAAAATATCACCATAGTTATGCAGTCGTCGATTTAATGGAGCGTTTAGCCAATGAATTACACTGTACAGGGAAACAAATTGTTATCGCTAAAATTATTGGTTTGCTACATGATATTGGCCGCTTTGAACAAATTCGTAAATTTCAAGTAATTTCTGATCAAAAAACAAATACCGATCATGCGGAAGAGTCTATTAGTTATCTTTTTGATCAGGGCCATATTCGTGATTTTATCAAGGATCGGCAGTATGATACAATAATAAAAAGTGCTATTCGCTATCACAATAAATTTGTTCTTCCTAAAATGTCTTCAGAAGAGTTATTCTTTTCACAAATGATTCGTGACATGGATAAAGTCGATATTTTTAAGCAAGTAGCGCTCCTAAAAAAGGAAGATATTATCTTTCAGCAAAAAGAATTAACGAAAGAAGTCCTCACCGCCTTTTTAAAGGGCCAATTAGTAGATCGGAAACTCGCTAGTGTGGATAGCAAGAGTGACTATGTAGTAGGACAATTATCCTTTCTCTTTGATATGAATTTCCCTGTTAGTTATCAGATCTTAGAGAAAACTGGTAATTTAGCGTTATATTTACAAGCTGTTCAAGTCGATAAAAGTAGTGTAGGGCTATTTCACAAATTAGAAAAAATTTGTCATCAAACGATAATGAATTCCAAAAACAGAAAGGGAAAAGAGCTATGTTAGATAAGAAATATGACCATAAAAAAATAGAAACAGGAAAGTATGAAACTTGGCTTCAACAAGATTATTTTCATTCTGGTGATGTAACTAAAAAACCATTTTGTATTGTTATTCCTCCCCCTAATGTGACTGGTAAACTGCACTTAGGGCATGCCTGGAATACTACGCTTCAAGATATATTAATTCGCTATAAAAGAATGCAAGGCTATGATGCTCTATGGCTTCCAGGAATGGATCATGCGGGTATTGCTACACAGGCTAAAGTGGATAAAAAACTAAAAGAAAAGGGGTACAATCCACGGGCACTATCACGAGAAGAATGGTTACAACATGCCTGGGAATGGAAAGAAGAATATGCTAAAAATATCCATGAGCAATGGAAAAAGCTAGGCTTGTCACTAGATTATCATAAAGAACGTTTTACCCTCGATGAAGGATTAAATAAAGCTGTTAATCATGTATTTGTAACACTTTATAAAAAGGGACTAATTTATCGGGGCGAACGAATTATTAATTGGGATCCTGAAGCAATGACTGCTCTTTCTAATGAAGAGGTTATTTATAAAGAGATACCAGCCGCTTTTTATCATCTCAAATACTATCTTGAAGACAAAAGTGCCTACCTAGATGTTGCGACTACTAGACCAGAAACATTATTTGGAGATACAGCTATTGCAGTTAATCCAAAAGATGAGCGCTATCAAGCATATATTGGTAAGAACGTTAGGTTACCACTTGTTAATAAACTCATTCCAGTGATTGCTGACGAACACGCTGACCCCACCTTTCAAAGTGGCGTTGTAAAGATTACTCCTGCCCATGATCCTAATGATTTTGAAGTTGGACTACGCCACCATCTACCGCGTATTAATATCTTAAATATAGACGCGACTTTAAATGAAAATGTTCCTAGTGACTATGTAGGATTAGATAGATATATCGCACGAGAAAAAGTTATTGAAGATTTAAAGAAACAGGATTTGTTAATTTCAACTGAATATATGGTACATTCGGTTGGGCATTCAGAAAGGACAAATACTGTGATTGAGCCATATTTATCAAAGCAATGGTTTGTAAAAATGCGTCCGTTAGCCGATGCTGTGTTAGCTAATCAAAAAAAGGAAGATACAAAAGTTCACTTTGTTCCAGAACGATATGAAAAAACAATGCTCCATTGGATGGAAATTACTTATGATTGGTGTATTTCCCGTCAGTTATGGTGGGGGCATCAAATTCCTGCTTGGTATCGGGGGGAGGAAGTATATGTTGGTGAAACAGCACCTGAAGGAGAAGGGTGGCAAAGAGATCAGGATGTACTAGATACTTGGTTCAGTTCAGCACTATGGCCTTTTTCAACTCTTGGTTGGCCGGAAGAGACTGCTGATTTTAAACGGTATTATCCGAATGATGTACTAGTAACCGGATATGATATTATTCCTTTTTGGGTAAATCGCATGACCTTTCAGGGCTTAGAATTTACTGGTAAACGTCCCTTTAAGGATTGTATCATTCATGGTTTAATTCGTGATAAAGAAGGACGAAAGATGAGCAAATCTTTAGGTAACGGAGTAGATCCAATGGACGTAATCGATACCTATGGTGCTGATAGCCTTCGTTACTTTTTAACAACGAATACTGCTCCAGGAATGGATTTACGTTATGATGAAGAAAAAGTGAAGTCTACGTGGAACTTTATTAATAAACTATGGAATGCGGCTCGGTTTGTTTTATTAAAATTAGAGAATTTTACTGACTTTGCGATTCAAAAAGAGAAAATGACATTAGCGGATCAATGGATCTATCAAAAGCGAAATGAACTAGTAAAAGAAGTAACGAAAAATATGGATCGTTATGATTTTCATACCGTAGGAAATGATTTGTATCAGTTTATCTGGACGGATTTTTGTGATAGTTATATCGAATTGACAAAAGGGGACATATCTAACACTACCAAAAGTCTGCTACTAGAGGTATTAACAACAATCATTAAACTATTGCATCCTTTTATGCCTTACGTGACAGAAGAAATTTATCAGATGCTACCGATTAAGGATGCAACTTCGATAATGATTAGTGCCTATCCTATGGAAAAGGACTTTGAAAATACAGCGGCCAGCATTAAAATGGAGAAGGTTTTAGAAGATATCCGTGAAATTCGTAATCTAAAAGCCATTAACAAAATTTCTAAGGATGCAAAAGTCTCTTTAAAAGCAGAAAAAGAGTTACTGGATATTTATCGAAGTCAATTAAAAATTACGGATACGATTTCTGCAACGGAGGATATGTCTCTCTATCAAGAACTTTCTTATGAATCCAACTACATTAAAATTACGTATTATTTACAAAATAAAATTGATTATAAAGCATTACAAGAAGAAGCAACTAAATTAGAGCAATCCATAAAACGTCGTGAAAATCTGTTAGCCAATCAAAATTATGTCAATAAAGCGCCTCAGCATATTGTTTCACAAGATCGCCATAAACTAATGGAAGAACAAGAAAAATTAGCCAATATTCGCAATCAATTAACAGAATTAAAATGATAGGATAAATTAACGGAAAGGGGTGAATCATTTGGAAACCGTTAAAAACCGCCATACTAGAACATTAATTTCCTTTTTAATGTTAACGCTCGGTTCTTTGCTAGCAGCTTACGCCTTACAAGCCTTTCTCATACCTAATACCATTTTAGATGGAGGCGTGACTGGTATTTCTATCATTATATCCAAATTAACAAAATTACCTTTGAGTATACTTGTCCTAGTTTTGAATATTCCTTTTATTTATATAGGATATCGTAATCTAGGAAAAGGCTTTTTCTTCCGAACAATTTATAGTATGGTTTTATTTTCTTTATTTTTATCTATTTTTCATAACATAGAAGCACTTACTGAACAGATTTTACTAGCAACTGTATTTGGCGGCGTTATTTTAGGAGTAGGTGTGGGTCTTATCATTCATTTTGGAGGTTGTGTCGATGGCACTGAATCAGTAGCGATCGTTATCAGCAAAAAAACGGCCTTATCGGTTGGCCAAGTTGTCTTAATATTCAATTTACTTATTTATGGAATTGCTGGACTTATCTTTGGACTAGATAGAGCGATGTATTCTCTATTAACTTATTTTATTACTTTTAAAGTAATAGATTTTGTATCAGAAGGCCTTGAACAGGCCAAAGCAGCTTTAATTGTCACAGATAAAGGAACAGATTTATCAGCAGAAATTTACAAAAGATTAGGTAGAACCGTTACTTTTTTAAAGGGCCAAGGGCTCATTAGTGGTGAAAAAGAAGTATTATATTGTGTTCTTACTAGAATCGAGGTGTTTGAGTTACGTCATATTGTGGAACAAATGGATGAAAGTGCCTTTGTAACCATTTTAGAAGTTTCTGAAATTATAGGAGAGCATATTAAATCAACAAAGAAAATTAAAAAGGTAAAAAAGAACTTACAAACACCATCTTTGGATGTAAAATAATAGAAATTAAAAACTAGTACCATCAAAAGTACTAGTTTTTAACATTTATAATTTGCTGATAAGCTTCTATTAATTTTTCTAATGTATAAGCAGCATTAGCTGGACTAGTGGAAGGAAGATTAATAGCTTCTATTCCCGTTTCCTTAAAACAATATTTATCATAATATTTTTTCGCTGTCTTACCAGTTGTAAAAATATATTTTATTTTAGAATGTTTTAATATTTCTTGTAGGTGATTGACTTTAACATCAGTAATAGAGGCGTCACTGGATCCTATAATTGAACAAGAATGAATAACATCCCAAAGGGCTAATTGGTGAGTTAATAACATTGCGGTTTTCTCTTGCTTAGTAGTGGGGACCTCTTCCTGTAAAACAGAAGCAAGCACTTTCCAAAATCGATTTTGGGGATGGGCATAATAGAATTTTTCCTCTCTAGATTTGATAGAAGGAAGGCTTCCTAATAATAAAACTTGCGACTGGGTATTATAAATAGGCTTTAATGGATGAATAATTTGTTTTTTCATTTCCTTGGGTTGTTGTTTTGCCTTTAATGCTTTTAAAAATGGTTGAAAAGCCATAGGGATCGCATAAGTATTCAGTGCTTCCTCGATACTAACCCAAGTATAATTAGCAACTTGTGTCTGAACAGGAATAAAATAACTAGTCATCTGCCATATTTTATGGGTAAAAACATGCTTATGAAGTGGTCCTTGTACAATCTTTCCTGCTAATGGATAGGAGGCTAATAACTTTTGTAATTTCTGTTGAGAGTAATTGCCACAAAGATTTGGAAACTCCCACATATTTTTTAAAAGACTTTGCTCCTTTCGATAAGAAAGTGCTATTTTATCTTGGCATTGAAAAAGTAGTACAGTTATATCTTCCGTAGTTTTTTTAGTTTCTTTTATACGAACAGGAAGGATGGTCATCGTATTTTGGTGATAGGATTTACAATAACGGGTCAATGGGCATATGCTACAATTAGGTAATGTCGTTGGCAAACAGATAGTTTCTCCTAATTCCATTAATCCTTCATTAAAATCACCCGTTTTTTCAGGGACTATTTCTAATAATTGTTCTTTCACTCGTTTCCTTACTCGTTCCTCTAAAATATTATCTGAACAATTAGTAAGACGCATAAAGACACGAAGAACATTCCCATCAATGGCCACACATTTTCTATCAAAGCAAATAGAAGCAATCGCTCCAGCTGTATATTCTCCAATTCCAGGTAAAGCGAGCATCTCTTCATATGTATCAGGAAAGATCCCTTGATTATCTTGAACAATTTTTTTAGCGGCTTTTTGTAAATTACGAGCCCGATTATAATAGCCAAGACCTTCCCATAATTTTAATAAATAGTCTTCCGATACATTAGCTAAATCTTCAATGGTAGGTAATGCTTCCATAAACCGCATATAGTAATCCTTAACAGCTTCTATTCTCGTCTGCTGTAACATAATTTCAGAAACCCAAACATGATAAGGATCCTTATCTTTTCGCCAAGGTAAATCCCTTTTATGTTGCTGATACCAGGATACTATAACATTACTAATTTCTTTCATTTTACCAAACCTCTTGATTATTATATAGAAAAATAAACATTCTGGCAAATAAAAGCTCTTTTTTAATGAAATTTATACTGAACAGTAATTGAAAACAGGATATAAAAAACTCCTTTTGATCATACCTTGAATCCTATTTAGTAGATATGTATTATAATACGCTTGTTTAATTATTGATACATCATTAGATAATTGTGCTTTCATTTCAGTTAAGGGTTCACTATTTATTTCCATATCACCACGCCATTTTATTAATATAAGTTTTGAATGTTAATAAGCATTGCTTGTAGCAATGGACTATTTTTCATATAATAATTTAAATAAAAGAAAGGAGTCATTTTAAAATGTTAAAAGAAAATATTAAATCAATTAGAAAATCAAAAGGGCTTTCACAAGAAGAACTTGCTATTAAGTTAAATGTTGTAAGACAAACAATTTCTAAATGGGAGCAAGGATTATCAGTTCCTGATTCCGAAATGTTAATTTCTATATCAAAGATTCTTGAAATACCGGTAAGTACTTTACTTGGAGAAAACATTTCTGAATTTAAAGTAAATGATTTAAAAACAATTTCTGAAAAATTGGAGATAGTAAACTTACAATTATCACAAAGGAAGAATAACAGAAGAAAAATAATTCATTGGTTATTAATTTTGCTATGTGTAATTATAATAATAACTTTCATATCGTTAATTATGTTAAATAGTTCGTACTTAAGTTTGGATTATAGTGATCCTGAAAAAGCTATGATAGGAGTTGCTTCTCATTCATTTGAATGGCTATTTATCAGGTTAGCACCGCTTATCCTTATTAGCTCAATCGTTGGAATTTTCTTGACTAGAAAGAAGTTTAGAATATAAAAAAGCCTTAAATTATAAGACTTTAATAACTAAATGGTCGGGAAGACAGGATTTGAACCTGCAACCACCTGGTCCCAAACCAGGTGCTCTACCAAGTTGAGCCACTTCCCGATAGTGGTGCGCTCGAAGGGATTCGAACCCCTGACCTTTTGGTTCGTAGCCAAACGCTCTATCCAACTGAGCTACGAGCGCAAGGATACTCGCAAATAAGAGCCATAAAAATAGGTATTCCTATTTGAAATACGATTTTATCATAGCATAATTAAAGTACACCGTCAAGAAATTTTATGAAATTTATTGTATTATCATTCCTATAAATATCTTGGTCACTTTTGCTACTTAATAAAAAATTAAAATAAATATATTTCTTAATTACACTTACTGTAACAGAACAAATTTCTTATAATTTTTTATATATAGGGCTTTTACAGAATAGAGAAAAGTATGATATGGTACTACTAGAAAGAGGGAGTATATCATGAGTGAAGAATTTTTATATCAAATTTATGCAATTGTGGAAGAAATTCCTAAAGGAACTGTTGCAACTTATGGTCAAATCGCCACTTTGGCTGGTGCTCCTAAAAATGCTAGACTCGTAGGAAAAGCACTAAGTTTAGCCTCTTTATATGGTGATTTTCCTTGTCATCGGGTAGTAAATACTAAAGGTCGTTTAGTGCCAGGATGGAAAGACCAAAAAGGGTTACTAGAAAATGAAAAAGTATTAGTAAAAGATAATAGGTATGTGGAATTAAAAAATATCAATGGAAAAGTTAATAATAAAAAGTAGTATCATTGATAAAATGAAAAGTAGTATCACACTTTAATTGTCTCGTTAATTTAAAAAGTGCCATATCACGTCCTTTACACTCTAACATAATATCAATATCACGATCTACTTCTTTGAGTAACATTAAAAAATTTCGAAATTCGACCTCATTTAAATACTCACTATGACTGCGAAAGTCTTTTTTACTTCTAGGTGAAGAAAAGTGCATTTTAGGAGGATAGGGCTCCTTGTCCCAGGTGGCACAAATTTGTAATAGAATATCTTTGGTTAATTTTTGCTGATGATGACATTGATAATGATGATAATCTAGTACCATAGGAACATGTAAATATTGACAGAGTTCTAATACATCTTCCATCATAAAAATTTTATCATCATTTTCTAAAATAATCATATTTTGAATACCAATTGGCAAAGATTGAAAAGTATTAATAAAGCGTTTTTTAGCTAGCTCTTTGCCTTCTGTCATACCACCAATATGTAGAACAGTTTTTCCTTTAATTCCCATAGCTTGAAAAATTCGGTAATGAAAATCTAAATGCAATCTTGAAGAAGCAAGAACACTATCGTAAACACTATTTAATACACAAAATTGATCAGGGTGACTATCAAGACGAATATGATATTTTTTAACTGCTGTCCCTAAGTTTCGCCACTGTTTTTGGAAAGGGGTAATGTAGTCAAAATCTACTTGGGGATGTGTCGCTAAGGGTACTAAATTATGTGAAAAGCGATAGAAAAAAATAGAATTTCGATAATTATAATATAGAACCTGTTCGAAAATTTTTAAATTATTACTTAAAATTTCTGTTAATTTTTTATGTCTTAATGGCTCAGGAATTTTTAAGTAATTAGTATAAGTAATGGTATGTGCATAGGTTAGATAATCAAGCGTTAGGGGAGTTGCAATGTAACCTAAATGGATTTTCATAGTATCACCATCTTTAGTGTTACCTGTTTTAGTAGTATCATGCATCATAAAATAACCTAGCATTTATCCTGTTTTATAATCGTCTAGCTTATGTTATAATTAACTTAATAATAAGGAAAAAAGGAGTAGTTATGGGAGAATTAAAACAATTACCAAACATAGGTAAGGAAGTGGAAAGACAACTAAACGAAGTAGGTATTTTTACCGCAGAACAACTACAAAAAATAGGGAGTAAAAAAGCTTGGTTAAAAATTCAAGAAATAGACTCTTCTGCCTGTATAAATCGTCTTTTAGCCTTAGAAGGTGCGATTGAAGGAATTAAAAAAACTGATCTAGATATACAAATTAAGACTGAGTTAAAACAGTTCTATCAAGATCATAAGAAATAAAATACTAACAAAAACCATTACAATATTCAGTATTAATTATTTATTTTTGTTTAACGAATAATGTTAAAAGGGTAAGATTTCGTATCCTTTTATACTATAAGATTTAGATAAATTGTAATAAAGTGATGGACATTTTGGTAAAAAAAGGTATAATAGGCAAAAAAAGGAGTGCCTATGATAGAGTATTTTGATGAATCACATACAAAACATATACCTTTGAAAATTACTACTTGCAAAGATAAAAATATGATTATTATAGTTACAAAGTACTATCATGACAAACTGTATTATACTTTTATAAATTCTAAGAAGGAATCTAGTATTTATATTTCTAATATTCGTAAAGTAGAGTTTGCAAATCATAATGATGAAATTTCATTTAAATCAAAAAAATTAGGCTTACCCTTTAATGTGGGCAAATATTTAGCTTACTACCAAAAATGTGTGGACAAATTAGAAACTGACTCCAATTATGATTTTAAGCAAAAGATGTTTAAAGGTATGTTAGATTCTATTTATACACAAAGTTCAGATAATCTTTTAGTAAGATATTTAAAAAATCAGAAGGATAATAAAAAAATATATTCTAATAACAAAATTATCTTATTGAGCAATTCTAATCTTTCACAGAGAATGGCCATAAAAAACGCTTTAAATAATGATATATCTATTATTCAGGGACCACCTGGTACTGGGAAGACAACGACTATTTTGAGTCTTCTTGCAAATTTTATTATGCAGAATAAAAATGTTGTAATTGTTTCAAAAAATAATTCGGCTGTTGATAATATAATAGAAGAATTTCAAAAAACTTCCTTACCAGAATTTTTCTTAAGATTTGGTCGTACTAAAGATTTTATGTACCCTTTACAGCAGGAATTGCCTGCTAAAATCACAAAATTGCGAAAAACGCTTAAAGAAATTTCAGCTTTTGATGAAGACTTTAATAAACTCCAAATACTTCAAAACAAATTACAAAATTTAGAAAATGAAATAGATGAACTTGTCAGTATTAAAAATTTAATAGTTGATTTGAAAATGCAAAAGAAATTTATGGATAAAGAACAGGAACTATATAATTTTAAAGAATTACTTACTGAAAATGAGATGAAAATTATTTGTGAAAAGAATGTTTCTAAAAATAGATTAGCAAAACTGTTCGCATATTCTAAAAAACATAAGTTCAATTTTTTTGAGAAATTGATAATAAGATATTATTATTGTATTAATGAGGATGATGCAAATAAAAAGTTTTATGCAATTTCTCAACTTTTAAAGGAAGTGTATCTTAAAAAAGAAATAGCAGACAAAGAAGCTCTTTTGTTAAAAAGAAAGCTGAAAGAAAAACAAAGGCAAGTGAAAGAAATTTATCAACAATATATAGAAGTATCTATGAAAGCATTTAAAGGTTATTTAAAAACAAAAATGTCTTCTGGATTAACAGAGGTAAAGAATAATGATTTACTAGAAATGGCTTTCAATGTTTATCCCTTAATTTTGACAACTGCTGATGCTTTTCTATCAAATTTTAAAGATATTATTAAAAATAATAAAAAAATAGACGTTATCATAATTGATGAAGCATCCCAATGCGATGTTATTACAGGTCTTCCTCTACTTTATACCGCCAAGAAGCTTGTTGTTGTTGGCGACGAGAAACAACTTAGTGCTATCACAAATTTAAAGGTTGAAACTGACATTCCTGATGAATATAGATATAACAACAATACTTTTTTAAATTCTATTAAGAATGTTTTTGATCCACCAGAGAAAACATTAGAAGAACATTATCGATGTGATTATAATATTATTAATTTTTGTAATAAATTTTATTATGCTAGCCAATTAAAAATTTATACAGAAGCTAATTCTTCTTCTATCGAAATAGTCGATGTGGATAAGTATAAGGGGGCAGAAAGTAAAAATGGGTCGTTTTTAAACGATAGAGAGTGTTTTGCCATTGAAGGATTAGTGAATAAAAAAGACGATTATTTTGTAATTACGCCCTTTAAAGCCCAGTCAATGCAATTAAAAAAGCGATTTGAGGAAAATCGAGCAGGGACTATTCATACGTTTCAAGGAAAAGGCGCAAAAAAGGTCTATTTTTCTACTGTTTTAAATGACTTAAAGACTTGCAATAATCATCTTAAAGGAAATCATAACTTATTTACTTCAGAACTTGTTAACGTAGCAGTCTCACGTGCCAAACAGAAATTTATTCTCATTACAGATAAAAAATACTTTCAAAAAAATAGTTGTTATGCAATAGAAATAAACCATTTAATTGATTATATTAAAATCTATGGGAAAAAGATCGATGATGAAACCTCATGTTGGTATGATTATCTTTATAAAAAAATTCCATATTATAAAAAAACAAAATTATATGATAATGAATACGAAGAGGTTACTCACCATTTTATAAATAATATCTTAAAGGAAACTCCTTATATATGCCGTGCCAAAGTATTCTTAACAGAGTTAGTTTTAAATGAGTCTTTCCTAAATAGCAATCCTAAAATTAAAGAATATATAAGAAATGGTGCACATGCCGACTTTTCTATTTTTGATACCAGAACTGGTAAATTAAAAATTATTATAGAACTTGATGGGAAAGATCATTTTAAACAAATACAAAAGGTTAGAGATAGTTATAAAGATGCTGCTTTTAATGCTATTTATGTTCCAGTGATAAGAATAAAAGCGAAAGAGGCAATAAATAATCAGGAGTTTATAAAAAAATTAGCAGAATATATTGAGATTAATGACAAGTATTAAAAGAAATATAAAAATACTAGTATAATCGTAAAACTGTAATTTTCTTAATTATAAGAGGGGGAGAATAAAGAGAATATTTAAAGTATCTGCTCAATATAATTAAGGGAGTAATAGGGGACTAAACTTATTATCTAAAAATGGAGAAAAATACTTTAATTCGACCTAAGTATAAATTTTTTATCCCACATTTTCAAATTAAATTAAATTAAAATATTGACAGGTATTGTAATTTCAGGTATAATTAAAAATATCTTTGAGATAATTATACATTGTAATAACTCAAGATAATAGTTTTATGCGGATGTAGTTTAATGGTAGAACCTTAGCCTTCCAAGCTAACTACGGGAGTTCGATTCTCCTCATCCGCTCCATTGACGAATCTGTTCGAATTTTTCGAACATTGATATATAGAAATCAATCAAAAGATTGGTTTTTTTGTTATTACAAAGAAATCATCCTAAAGGAAGGATGGTGTTTATGATTCAGTTTATCACACAAGAGATACCTTTTGAGAAGTCTTTAAAGCAAAGATTAGAGTTTATCTGTCAGTTTTGTAAAACCAAACCCATATTTATTAATGGTAGCATTAGAAGAATTGATAAATCTAATTTAAACTTTATAGAACCTCATAGAGTTATCATTAAAGGTATTACATTTCTTGTATTTAATTATTCTACTGATATTTATATTAGAAATTTAGCGAATAAGATACAAATATCAGAATTAGAAGATTACTTAAGCACTATTAAATAGACTTTCACAGGATGGACATTTTAAGGCAAAAGTTGTATAATTAATATAGTGGATAAAGAGTTATCCCATAGTCTTACAATGTAGTTTTGAGAAGTGAAAGTATTATATTTAGTAGTATCTTCACTTCTCTTTTTTTGAAATGTCGTAACAAATGTCATAAGAAATGTCGCAAGAAAAAAAGAAAAGGAGATGAATTTGTATTGAATGAAAAAGAAGTAATTTGTGGATTGTACCCTCGCGTAAGCACAGAAGATCAAGTCCGTGAAGGTTTTAGTCTTGATGAGCAAGAAGAAAGCATGAAAAGATTATGTGTTTATAAGAAATATAAGATTTACAAAATTTATCGTGAAGAAGGAGTTTCTGCTAAAAATATGAAACGACCTAAATTTCAAGAAATGGTTCAAGATATGAAAGATGGAAAAATAAACAAAATTATTGTTTATAAACTTGATAGACTTACTCGTTCTATTCAAGATTTAGAGTTCATTTGTAATTTGCTAGGAGAAACCAATTGTAGTTTAGAAAGCATATGCGAGGAATTAAATACTGAAACTTCAACTGGTATCTTCTTTATGAGAATGACTACTATACTTGCTCAACTTGAAATTGAAAGAACATCAGAAAGAACTAAATTTGGATTAGCTGGTGCAATCAAAAAAGGACATTTACCATACAGGGCTTGTTTAGGTTATAAACATGAAAACAAAATGTTAGTTCCTAATCCATTAACAAAGGATATTGTTGTTAGAATATTTGAACTTTATCATAGTGGTATGTCCTACCAAAAGATTAGTAATCTATTTAATAAAGAAAAGATTTTAGGCAAAGAAAACTGGTGTGATTCTACTATAACTACTATCTTACAAAATGAAGTCTATAAAGGCGATTTTGTGCATGGCAAAAGAACAAAGAATCCTATTTACTATAAAGATGTTGTTGAACCAATTGTATCTCGTGAATTATGGGAAGAATGTCAGGTACAAAAGAAGAAAAATTCTCGTAGTTATATTAGAAATTTAACTTACTTGTTTTTACAAAAATTGAAGTGTCCTCATTGTAATAGAATTATGGGTGGTAAAGCAACAAAGAAGAAAAACGGAAATGTATATTACTACTATTATTGTACTGATTGTAAATGCAACATTAAAGAAGAAACAATTGAAAATTATATAAAAAATTTCATTGATGATATTGTAGAATATGATTCAGTTGTTAATCAATTTTTCTTACCTATGATTAAGCAAAAAATTGAAAATCCTATAGATCAATTAGAAAAAGAGATTAAAGAATTAAAGGCTAAAGATGAGAGATTAAAACAAGCATATCTTGAAGGCGTATTTCTTTTAGAAGATTATAAAAAAGAGAAAAGGAATATTGATAAAACAATTGAGAGTTTAGAAAATAAAATTATGGATACTGAAGTAAGTGATGAACTACGATTTACTTCTGAAGATATATTATTAAAAAGAGATATTGATTTTATCAATAAAATTAAATATCCTGATAAATATCAAAATTTTAATAAATTTTGGAAAGATTACACTAGAGAAGAAAAATCAGAGTTAATAATGAGATATGTTGATGAAATAGAACTTGATAAAGTTAATAATAAATACGAAGTTAAATTTGTTAAATTTAGAGAATCTATTTGTAAACCAATGACTGAATTAGAAAATCAAGGATACTTAGATAAGAAAATTCAAATGTTTGGAAATTTTGCAGGTTATATAAGATTTAGTGAGTATCTTCCTTTTGATAAAATATCAGAACATATCATAAGACTAAGACAATTTTATGATGTAAGATTTTATGAAGCTGAATACTATGTTCAAGATCAAGTATTTAAATTTGAATTAGATGAAAACAAAGCAGATATAGTTAGAGTATTTCCTATGAAAGATTATAAAAAGATAGATTCTCAAAATAAAAAAGATATTCATAACTATGGAGTTTTATATGTTAATAAAAATAATGAACTTTATAAAGCAAGTGAAGATGTCGTTTTTAAATATATACCTGATATATGTGATAGAGTTATTTTTTCAAAAGAACCTATTACTATTGATGTAAAACATATTACTTATGAAGAATTATACGATAATGAAGAAACTATTGCCAAAGCATAGTTCCTTCTGGATTCTAAGGCGAGCCTTAGCCCCCGTATTTTGTTAGTATGACAAAATTCCTAGGGGGTTAAATATTTTGTCAAAACAAAATATAGCTAAAAAAACACAAAGAAAGGAGATGTGATTTATATACCTAGTTTAGGTTACTCTTTCCATTTAAGCAATGATAAAAACAAGAAAAACAGTAGTAAAGCAAGTGCTAAATCTAATTTAAGTGGTACAACATCTAATAGTAATAATGCTATCCAAAATGCAGCAGGACTATCAAAATGTGACAATCATAATTGTAGAAAGTATGATGATAGAGAGTATGATATCGAAATTATTAGAGGAACTAATTCAATCGTTAATGATGTTAAAAAATTATATAAGGATGAGTTTGAAGAAGCAAAAATTGAATACAATAATAAACAAATTCGTGATGATAGAAAGATAAAAGATTATTTCACTCATGTTAGCAATAACACTAAAAAGGATTTAGCTTGTGAGATAATTATTGAACTTGGTGATATGGAGTTTTGGAATACAAAAGATATGGAATATAAAAAGAAAATGACTAATGTATTCGAAGAACAAGTTAAAAGTTTAGAAGAATTAGTTCCTGATTTTAAGATAGCAAGTGCTATCATTCATTATGATGAAACAAGCCCACATCTTCATATAATTGGTGTTCCAATTAAATCTAAAAACAAGTATGGTATGTCTAAACAAGTTGGAAAGTCTGATGTCTTTACTAAAGAATCATTAACAAAAATTCAAGACAAAATGAGAGTTCATTGTATGGAATCTTTCAATAAAGAATATCATACTAATTATAAATTAAAACCTAAATTAAAAGGTCGAAATCGTGATTATCACATATCAGAAATGGAAAACTATCAAAGGATGAAAAAGTCTATTGAGATTCATCAAAACAGCTTGAATAAAGCAAAAGACAAAACTGATAATTTAAAAAATAGTACAAAAGAAATTAGAGATATGCTCGAAAATTTAAAATCAAAAGGTTTAATTAAAAGTCAATTAGTTTTAGATGTAGTTGATAGAGATAAAGCTATTGTTTTTATTGATTTAGTTGATAAAACTATTGCTGAATATCAAAGTATTCAAGAATTATCTGTTACATTAAAAGAAGTGGAAAGTGAACTCCTTAGCAATCATGATCGAATTAGATTATTATTAAAAAACAATGAAGGACTCAATTCTGAAGTTGATAATTTAAAAGATAAAATCAAGTTAAAAAATAATGAAATTAATGATTTAAAAGAAGAAAATCATTCACTAAAATCTGCACTTGAACATCTTAAAAATTTAATTTACAATCTTGTTAAATTCCTTATGGATAAAATTTATAGAAATAAAGATATAGAAAAATACATGGAATTTGCTAAAGAATTACATGAACATGGGGCATTAGATGATGAAGATTTCAATCTTCTTCAAGACAATAGAAATGAAAATAATAAAAATAGGTCAGTAATAGAAAAAGATGATATTGAGCGCTAGCTATTAACTTTTTATAATCAATTTGCTATAATTATTAAAAAGGAAGTGATATTTGATGGAATATAATGTTTATTGCGATGAAAGTTGTTATATGCTAGATAAAGACGGAGATTATATGGTAATTGGAGCAATATATTGCCCTAAAAATAAAGTAAAAGAAATCACTAAATATATTTTAGATTTAAAAGAAAAGCATAAAATCAAAAAATTTTGTGAACTAAAATGGACCAAAGTTTCAAAAAGTAAAGAGGATTTTTATGAAGAACTAATAAAATACTTTTTTATTGAAGATGATTTAAAATTTAGAGCAATTGTATGTGATAAAAAAATATTAGATCATGATACATTCCATCAAACACATGATCAATGGTACCACAAAATGTATTATGATATGTTAAAATATATATTTAATAAGCCCGATTCATATAATATATATGCAGATATTAAAGATTCATATTCTTACCAAAATTTTCAAAGTGTTTTATATTATTTAAGATTAAAAATAGTAGATGACAACGAAAAAACTATTTTAAAAATGCAACCAATAAGATCATATGAATCTACTATCCTCCAACTCACAGATGTAATGATTGGCGCAATAACATATTATTACAGAAATTTAAATACAAATCAAAGTAAATTAAAGATTATAAATACAATTTTACAAAAATCCATTTATGGATTGAAACAAAATACTCCTTATAAAAAAGATAAATTTAATATATTCATATGGGACCCTACTAAATAATGAAAAGTGATTGGTTACCAGAATTAATAGAATGTAACGATTTTTCAAAATATAAAGAATATGAAGATATGATATATCAAATATTCATAAGTGATTTTGTAGATCATAAAAATACATTTTTAAATAAAAGACTAGAAGTAACTAAAAAGCCTTTACTAAATGATAAAATCGATGGATTTAATCATTTGATTTTAGGGCATGAAAGAAAATCACCAGACTTTGAAAGATGTTCAAGAATAAGATGGCCCAAAGCAATTATTGATGAGTTCAATAATAATGGTCCACACAAAAATGAAATTAAGATATATTTTAAAGATGGTGCATATCACTTGTTACTAGAAAAGGAAAAATATATTATAATTATTAAAGACAAAGTGGAGTATATGCTATTTATAACAGGATTTTATATATCTAGTAACAGATATTTAAATTCCAAATTGAAAGATTATAATAATTTTAAAGTAGAATTATAAAAAGCAAAGACCGTTATGAAAAATCATAACGGTCTTAGTGCTCTAATTGCATCTTGGCAACTGAACTAATTAAATTGTAGCATATTTTATAGACATTGTCAAACCATGGAAATAATACTACATTATATATTATGCTTCAAATAATTTATAAAATTACTTTTTTATTTCTTTTATTAAACTTTTCTTAAGTATTCGCTCGCCATTTCTAGCACCAGTTCCTAATGCAGATATTTCAACATTAGTTTCACCTTCAAGCCAACTAAAATATTCTCTTAAATATCTATTAAAATAATAATCATTATAGTTACCTATTTCGCCTTTATAGTCTAATCCTAAATGTTGAAAGAAATTTAAATATAACCTTGATGGAGTATTAATACGGCAATTAGTTTTAAGTTTAGAAATATCTAAGTCAAATACTCTTCTCTCCATTTTAGTCACAGATGTTTGTTCAGATTGATCAAATATAGTATTATTTGGGAAATCTTTATCAAACATTCCTGATTCTAAAAAATGAGATTCATAGTCACTAAATCCTTTTGATTTATATACTAATCTTTCAAGTTCCAATATTTGTAATATCTTTAAATCACTAACTTTTATATTTCTAAAATCATTACCAAATAATTGTTTTAAATATATTTCAGGACACTGACTAATTAATTTTTTTACACGATTTAAATTAATATTATAAGGTAAACATTCTACATCACCATTACAAGGATAATTTCCATACATAGATGCTAAATTAATTTGTGTCCATGTAAGTTCTTCACCTTTGCCATAACCACCTGTATAAATAAATTCTCCTGCCTTAGTAATATTGCTTATTCTTATTGGGAAAGGTCGAATTACCATAATCGTTTGAAGTAATCTTTCTGGTGATATTCCTGAATCAGCTAGTAATTGAGAAGTTGAGACATTTCTACTCGTAACAAAAGGATAATTTCCACTATGATTTAAATCTAAATCACAACCTTGAGCACCTTCTAATATTACATATTCAGATGGATTATCAAGATGACTATATAATCTTTCTAGCCATTCATTATTAGAACAAACAACAGCATTTTCAAACAATTTGAAAAATTCTAGTTTTTTATCTCTGATAACCTTTTCTTGAGTGACTGCTCCACATCCTTTAAATGTTGAACCGCTTTTAATATGTTCTCTTTCATATTGTTTGTGTCTTTCATCAATCAAAGGAACCATTTCATGAACATATATTTTTCTATCTCCTAAATATTTTCTTACTTGCTCATACTCTTCTTTAAATACTTCCATATCAATTGCAGATCCTGGTCCAATAAATAATTCAGTATCTGGATTAACTGATGATACAGGTATGTTTCTAAAAATAGTAGCAATTCCTTTTTCATCAACAAAAGTATGTCCTGCATTTGGCATACAATTCGTAACAGAAGCTCCCAGCTTAATAGATTCATCAGTTGCTATTTCACCAATTACTTTAGCTTTACCACAACTTCCAGCTTCACCATCTATTACAGATATTACATTCTTAATCATTCCTTACCCCCTCAGATAAATCTATTTTAAATCATTAATTACACCATTTATTAAATTCAAATCAGATGGAATAATCCATTTTACATTTGCCATTTTAAATAAAACTAAAGGTATGATTGCACCACTTCTTGCACCATCCATCCATTTAGGATTTAAAGGCATTAAAGCATATAATTCTTCAAGTGAAATATCATTAAATACTTTTTCAGTACCTTTAATATAATCTTCTAAACTTAACATATATTTATGAATATTATCATCAAATAAAGTATTATCTACTAAATTAAATCCTGTTAATAATTCAAATCTTTCTTCGCCACCTGTAAATATTGCACAATCATAATCTTTATCTAATTCAATATCAAATAGTCTTTCAGCTACGAATTTTTCCATTTCTTCGACAGTATCGCCACTATATTTTTCATTAACATTACTAAAGTTATTTAATAAATCAGCAACACCAATGGTTAAATTTTTAGTATCAGTTATTTTAGTTCCTACAAAAGTTACTAATTCAGTAGTTTTACCACCCATATTAATTATTAAAACTTTCTTATTATTGTAATCATTTTCCATAGCTTTTGCTAAATAATAGTTTTCAATACCATGACTAATAATGTTAAAATTCAGGTCAAACTTATCATTAAATAATTTTACTAAATCTTGTTTTCTTTCTTGTATTAAGTTTCTAAAAATACCAGTAACAAAAATCTGTGTATTATAATACTTTAAATCATATTTATCCTTTATTTCTTCGAAATAATCACATAGTTCTTTTAAATTACTTTCGCTTATACCTTTTTCTGCATCAAAGTCATTTTTAAAATAAATTGAATGTTCTTCTATAAGTCTTAACTTATTTTCATAACAATAAACCTTTATTGTTGATGAACCAAGATCAATATAATAATTTTGCATATTATCAACTCCTATATGATATTTTACTATAAAATCACACATTTTTCGAGACATAATGGCAAATTTGTGATAAAATATCATTAGTGATTGATATTTTATATATCAAATCGTTAAGAAGTGAAAAAGTTGTAGATATCTACGCCATTCGCTCCAAAAGGTAAAATCGTCGCACCAATGTGACGTTTGTTAGAAAATCAACTGAAATATGTTGATTTTTTTGTCGATTAAAAATATTTGACAAAACTAGCAAAGAAAGGATTGGTGTGATATGATTAAAATAGTTAAGAAAAAAATCAATATGAGTGATGAACTCAAATCCAAAATTAAATGGTCTTGCAAATTTAGTAATCGACCCTATCAAGTAATTGAAGGTTGTTTACGAATTGTGGAACACACGAATATCGCTTATGTGGAACCACACAAAGTCATCATTGATGATAAATTATACTTATTCTTCAATGAACAAACATATTTTTACTTGGGAAACCTAAAGAATAAAATCCCATTGTCTGAATTATCAGAGTACATAGCAAGGCATTAATTGGAGAGTTACTTACTCCCACAATATTGATTTATTTTGGTGTGTAAAAAATCAATATATTACAGGTGTCCTTGTTATGTGACACCTTTTTTGGTGCCTTTCACTATTCCAAAAGAGAAAGGAGAATGATAATTATGGATAATGAAAGGAGTATCGCAGCAGTTTATATTCGTGTTTCAACAGAAGATCAAGCACGAGAAGGATTTTCTTTAGGAGAACAAAAAGAAAAACTATTACAATTATGTTCTTTTAAAGGATATGAAGTATTTAAAATCTATGAAGATGCAGGAATATCAGTCAAAGATATGGAACATAGACCAGCATTTCAAGAAATGATGTCGGATATGAAGAAAGGAAAAATCAATTATATTGTCGCTTACAAACTAGATAGAGTTACCCGTTCCGTTCGTGATTTAGAAGAATTGATAACTCAATTAGAACAATATAATTGTTATCTAGTATGCGATAGAGATGATGTAAATACCTCTACTGCTAATGGAAGATTCTTTGTTAGAATGCTTACCGTATTATCACAACTAGAAATTGAAATCGTATCTGAAAGAACAAAATTTGGCTTAAATGGAGCCATTAAATCGGGACATTTGCCAGGGGTTTTACCACTTGGCTATAAGAAAGACGGTAATAAGAAAACAATTATTGATGAAACAATGAAACCAGTCATTGAGCGAATTTTTAAAATGTATCTTGAGGGTAAAAGTTTTCAAACTATTTCTAATATTTTCAATGAAGAAAAGTTATTAAACCCTAAACATTGGAAAGATACTACGATTCAAAAGATTATTGATAACAAAATCTATATGGGCGATTATGAACAATATAAAAGAATTGCTAAAAAAGAAAAGATTGAGCCTATTACTTATATGAATGTGGTAGAGCCTATTATATCAAGAGCAGTATGGGAAGAATGCCAACTTCAAAAAGAGAAAAATCAAAGGACTTATACGAGAGATAGAGTTTATTTATTCTTTCAAAAACTTGAATGTCCGAATTGCCATAGAATTATGAAATGTAAAGGTTTTGGTGGTAAAAAAAGAAAATATATGTATTATACTTGTGAGAAGTGTCACATTAATTATCGTGAAGATAAAATTGAAGAATTATTATCAAACTTTATTTATGATATGGTTGAGTATGATATGGCAGTTAAAAAGTATTTCTTACCTATTTTAGCCGATCACAAACCAACAAAAACGGATGAGATAGATAAAGAGATACAGCAACTAGAAAAACAGAAAGAACGTATTAAAAAAGCCTATATGAGTGGTATTGTTGAAATGGAAGATTTTTCTGAAGATTATAGACTTATTGAAGAAAAACTTGAATTATTAGAACAAAAGAAAAATGAAAGCCTTGATTTAGATAATATGACTTTTTCACCACAACAATTAATGGCAGATCGTGATATTGAGAGAGAAACTATGATAAGACTAGATACTTTAAATAGTGTTGTGAAAGCCAATTGGGAAAGTAAATCAAAAGAAGAAAAACAAGAGTTTATTTCCAAATTAGTAGAATCAGTTATTATTACAAAAGATAGTAATAATGAACTGCATATTGAAAAAATTAACTTCAGAAAGAGTTTTGTAGATATGTTAGCCAAATTATTTGGCAAAGGAATTCTAGATGTATTAGTACCTTGTGAAATTAATGGAAAAGAAGATGTAATGATAGGCACGGGCAATATTAGTGATGAGCAAGTACAAGAATATTTAGATAGACTAAATGAACATTATGAAACAAGATTTTACCAAATCTATGAAAAAATTGATGAAGAAACAGGGAACGTTATTGGTGAATTTATCCCTAAAAAGAACGAAAAGATTATAAGAATATTACCAATATCATCTACAAAAAGTACAACAAAATCACCTATCAAGAAAGAAGATATTGATACAAAATACGGAATTGTTACTTATAATCCAACTAAACCAAAAGCAAAAGCTTTGGAAGGAACCCGTGACCATGCAACTTCTTAACAAAGAAAATATTATCAAAAATCAAGTAGATACCATAGAACAATTTAAAGTACTTGCTTATCTAAAAGAGCATTTTAATACTAATGAAGTAAGTCTATATTTACTAGATAGAGTTACTATAAAGCTTATTGATAAAAACAATGATGTGGGATATTTTAAATACAATTCCAAAACAAAAGCAGTAGATTTTTATGAAAATTATATTAAAAACAAAGAAAGAGAGAGATAAAAAATGGAGTTAAATTATACTAAAGTTGGTGATTATTTATTACCTAACTTAACAATAAAAATACAAAATTATGGAAAAATTAACAAGTATGGATACTTAAGATTACGCTTTCTAAAAGAAAATAATAAAGCACTTTATATAACACTTTTAATGACAAATGAACTAACAAATCATCTTGTTTCAGTTAGTAATGAAGCAGAAACCAAGTTAAATATTTTAATGGAGCAGTATAAAAATTCAGATAAATTACTATCTGAAAAGAATAAAGAAATCAATCAACTTGAATGGGTAAAACTGATGAATAATTATAAAAATATAGCAGAAGGAATCATCTTAAAGGAACTGATTTATACAGAAAATGTGTGAGGACAAACCTGCTTTTATGTCCTAGCCAGCACTGAAAACCTACTCCCGCACGTTTTCTTTTTATGGGAAATCCCATACCCTTTATTTTTTAAAAAATGTATTTATAAAATTTTTAAAAAATAATAAATCTCCCATTTGCTCAGGATGCCATTGAACTGCAACAATATTGTTTTTTTCTATTGCTTCAATAGTACCATCTTCAGCTATAGCTGAAATGGTGAATCCATTTGCAGTATCCTTAATAGATTGTTTATGAAATGAATTTATATTTATGTCTTTATTATAAACATCTCGTAAAAATGTATTTTCACTAATATTTACTTTATGTAATTTATCTTTTAAATCGTGATTATTTACTTTTTGATTTAAGGTTCCACCAAAATAAACATTTATAGACTGAAGACCTCCACATATTCCTAAAATAGGTTTATTAGCATTAGAAAATAATTCAATGGCTGCTTTATCTAATCTAAATTCATCAATATCATAATTTTTTTCTAGAATAGGTTTTTCATTATAATAATGTGGTGGTATATCAATACAACTACCCGTTACAATAAGTCCATCACAAATCTCACATACTTTTTCTAAGTTTTTATCTGAAACAATTGGGAATAATAAAATATTTAATTTATCAAATATCTCTTTATAATGTCTAGTTAAATAATATCTGCAGTTAAAAGGTTCTTCTGCCTTTACATTTTCAATTCTCTCAATTATTGCTAATATCATTTTTGTTCTCCTTTATATTTTTAATTTTATAGTATATATCATACCAACTATATGCTCTTGTTATATTATTAAATTCAAAATTTCTGTTATATGGATAATCGAATACAATTATATTAGTATTACCAATTAATTTTCTTAAATTATTTGGGTCGTCTTCGATCATAACATCTATACAATTATTTTTGCAATACTTTCCTTTGTGTTTTACATCAAAAATAATTTTATCATAATAGATATTATTATCTTTTAACCACTTTTTTGTGATATTTTCTACATCTTTCTTTAGAGAATTAGAAAACCATTCGTCATTATTTCTTCTTGCTGTAATTATATGTATTTCATTACCTTCATTTTTTAATCTTTTTATCACTTCTGCAGAATACTTCTTTGCTGGTAAAATAATAGCTAAATCTTTTCTATATTTATTCCAAAACTGATGTGCTATATCTTCTCCCCATAAAAACATATCTGTAGTATCTATTACATTTATATTTTCTAATTTATACTTACCAAGTTCATTACAAAACTTTGTTCCATAATCTATACAAAAATTATATTGTGAATTTAAAACACCATCAATATCTATACCTATTTTCATTTACTCCTCCAAAAGTTATAATCTAATTAAAATTTTATTATAAAATAACAAAACTGTCTATACTCCCATTGAATTTTAATAAGAATTCTTGTATAATATCTTTAGAAAGAGAATCTAGTTCGTAACTTGTATGTGATTCGCTCCAAAAGGTAAAATCGTCGCACCAATGTGACGTTTGTTAGAAAATCAACTGAAATATGTTGATTTTTTTTGCCGATTAAAAAGTCTCGACAGAACTAGCAAAGAAAGGATTGGTGTGATATGATTAAGATAGTTAAGAAAAAAATCAATATGAGTGATGAACTCAAATCAAAAATTAAATGGTCTTGCAAATTTAGTAATCGACCCTATCAGATTATAGAAGGTTGCTTACGAACCCTCGAACATACGAATATCGCTTATGTGAAACCACACAAAGTCATCATTGATGGTAAGTTATATTTATTTTTCAATGAACAAACATATTTTTATTTGGGAAATCTAAAGAATAAAATCCCATTGTCTGAATTATCAGAGTACATAACAAGGCATTAAAAATGGTAGAGTTTATATACTCTCATTATATTGATTTTATTTTGGTGTATAAAAAATCAATATATTCTAGGTGTCCTTGTTATGTGACACCTTTTTTGGTGCCTTTCACTATTCCAAAGAAAGGAGATTGATAATGATGGATAATGAAAGGAGTATCGCAGCAGTTTATATTCGTGTTTCAACTGAAGATCAAGTACGAGAGGGATTTTCTTTAGGAGAACAAAAAGAAAAATTATTGCAGTTATGTTCTTTTAAAGGATATGAAGTATTTAAAATTTATGAGGATTTGAAATACTAAAAGATATAGATAAAGACTATAAATTTGAACTAAAAGGAAAATATGAAGATGATGAAACATATCTAAAAGAAACAAAAAAGATATATGACAATCTAAAAGAACAACTTATATACATACAAGAACAAATAACAGATGCCGTTAATTACATATATAATATAAATGAAATAGAAGACCTAAATTCATTTACACATTCACAAAGATATGCAGTATATCTAATAAAAAGGAAAGGCAAACTATATTCGTATATAAAAAATGATGAAGTAATACAAGATAACTATTCTAATAAATATGAAGAACTAGGAAATTCAGCAGATATTGACCTTCTAAAGAAACTAAAAGAAGAAGGTATGCTTATATCAATGGTAAATACTCATAAAAGTAATGATATATCAAATATTTGCTATGCTATATTAGAAGAATTATCAAAAACAGATAACTACCCAATAAAAAATGTCAAAACTGTGGTATGTATTTTATACCAAACTCAAGATTAGATGAAATATATTGTGATTATCCAAAAGAAAACGGAAAAACTTGCAGAGAACAAGGAGCAATACTTTCTTATAACAAAAGATTACAAGAAAAATCAGCATATACAGAATACAGAAAAACATATCAACAAAAATTTGGCATAGTAAATAAAAACAAAGATGATAAAAAATTAAAGACAGAATTTGAAACTTGGAAAAAACAAGCCAAAGAAAAAATCACAAAACTAAAACATGGAGAACTTACTGAAGATGATGTTTATAAGTGGTTACAAGAAAATAAATAATTTTAGCTATTAAAATTATGTTATAATATACTATAATAAAACTATATTTTAACTATTTAGTACATAATGGGGGAAGTAAATGAATAATTTAGATACAAATTTATATACCAAACATGAATTAAAATTTAACGAAAATGGGAAATTCAAAATATTAATGATGTCAGATATTCAAGAAACATTAAGCTATGATGTGAAAACATTAGAATATATGGATAAACTAATTGAAAAAACTCAACCTAATTTTATTATTTTAGGTGGAGATAATTGTGATGGAACGATATTAAAGACAGAAGAAGAAATAAAAAAATATTTAGAAATTTTTACTCAACCAATGGAAAAACGAAAAATTCCATGGGCACATATCTTTGGAAATCATGACCATGATATTGAAATTGATGATATTACAAAAACAAAAATGTATGAAAATTTTAAATATTGTATTTCAAAACATACTGAAAATATTTATGGAACTACTAATTTTGTATTACCTATTAAAAATTCAAAAAATGATGATATTGCTTTTAATATTTGGGGAATGGATTCAAATAATGAAATAAGACATTCTAATATAGATATAGACAAAAATATAAAATTAATGAATATGCCCTCAATGTCAGATAAATGGGATATTGTACATTTTGAACAATTAATGTGGTATTGGAATAGTTCAAAAGAAATAGAAGATTATTGTGGAAATCGAATAAATGGAATCTTATTTATGCATATACCAGCATGGGAATTTCAATATATCGTAGATAATCCAATTGTAACCAAGTGTACAGGAAGTACAAAGGAAGTTATGAAAATAGGAATGCTTAATTCTGGATTGTTTTCTACTATACTTCAAAGAAAAGACATCATTTGTATTGCATGTGGTCATAGTCATAACGATTGTTTTGAAGGAACTTTTTGCAATGTTAAAATGTGTTTAGATGCCTGTGCTGGTTATAGCCCTTATGGAACAGATGATTTGAGAGGTGGTAGAATTTTTGAAATAAATGAAAATGATACTAATAATATAAAAACATATATGGTACATTATAAAGATTTAAAATAGTATTAGAAAGACCCTGAACATTATAGTTACAATTTTATGTCCTAGCCAGCATTCAAAATCTACTCCCAAAAAGAACAGTGTTAGATATTAATATTGACTATTCTGTTTCGGCAAAATAAAGTTGTTTAATTCTTTCTAAAGAATCTTTAATGTATTGGCTACTAATTTTATATTGCTCAAAAACAATATTAAAGCCTTCATCATCATTACAAACAAAATTCCAATAGTTGTAACCTATAAGCAATTCTTCATCAGAAAAATATTGCTGAACCCTTTCTTGTTTCCATTCATTTCCTTCGCCAAATTTATTATAAGCAGTTCCTAAGAATATACTTATTTTTTCATCTGTTCCAACAATTTTATTTTTAAGCAAAAAATACTCTTGTAATAATTCAGTCTTTTCTGCTTTTGACTTTTTATTATCTAAATCTCCTCCAGCTTTTAATTCTATAATATAATGTTCTTTCTTTTCGGGATTATAAAAGTAATTATCAGTTTCATGATTTTTTATATAACTCTCGACATTACTTGGTTTAACCCAGGAAAAAGAAGAATAATCATTTACAGAAGGTTTCACATGTCTATCATATTCTGCAAGTAGATAATCAATATGTTGACTTTGCTGTGGCAAAAGATAAGAGTCTATTCTTCCACGTACTTCATAAGATAACTTTGCTATGGAATTTCCAATATTTTCTAAGACCTTACCAAAACACGAATCAAAAGATCGTACAAAAGCAGAATAAAACATAAATTCTTTACCTAACTGTGCAATAAAAACGTTATTCTTTTTGGAATTTATCACTCCCTTTGGATTATTTACTTCTGAGGTATACCTTAACTCGAAACCCTCAGCAAAATTTTTAATACTTGAATCTACAATTAATTTAATTGCTTCTATTTTTTGCTTCCTTATAATTTCATTATCCATATTTATTATTTTCCCCCATATCATAATTTGTTATTATTAGATGTTCAACATCTTTGTTATTTCTATTTTGAAAACTAACCAAATATTTTTTATCAAATGATTTAATATAAAACCCTTTTCTGTTATATAAACTATAAATAAAATCTGTATTTTTAATTACCAACATAAACTTTGCTTTAGTTGTCTTTAAATAATTCGCCAGTCTAACTTGATCATTTTTACTAAAATCATTTTTAGCATAAGTTGAAAACTCAGTATCATAAGGTGGATCTAAAAAGATAAAGTCTTTTTCTGTTAAATTAATATTGTTACAAAAAGTTTCAAAGTCCATATTGTAAATTGTAGTTTTACTCATATATTTTCTAATAGTTTCAGATTTAACATAATCAATTTTTTTATTAAAATCCTTTCTGTTATAACTTATACCACCATAAGGAACATTAAACTTTCCTAATTTATTATATCTAAACATTGAAGCATAACAATATTCTCTTATAAAATAGAACATTGCAGAAGCGAATTCTTGGGATATATTTAATTCGTCTTTGTTATTATATAAATATCTAAAGTGCATATAAAACGCACTTTTCAATGCCGATTCCATATTTTCAAGAATATTACTATCAGTTAAACTCCCACGTGTCTCAGAAATTTTACACATACGACTAATTTTTGATAGTAAGTTTTTTTGTATCTCATGGATAAAATTATCTATTTTAATATTAAAATTATTAGTTAAAACTCCATTAAATTCATCTGAGTGATGGATTACAAATTCACAAATTATATCGTTGTATTTTATTTTCAATTTTTTATCTCTAATCGTTTCTTTACAATAATTTTTATACAAACCTAACAATTCTTTTGAATTGTTTTCTATTACTTTCTCTAATAAAGTCCAGTTATAAAATAATTCATCAAGTTTTGCTAAAAATTGTTCATTACCGTTTTGGATGTATTTATATAAATTTATAAGCTCATCAGATTTATCATTTATAATAGAATTGGGGTTATTTAATGCAAAATATACTGCTCCACCGCCAACAAAAGGCTCGACATATCGCTCATAACTTGTAGGCATGTTATCTAATATTATAGGTAATTCTTTTTCTTTACCTCCAGCCCACTTAATAAATGGTTTCATATTTTGACACCTCAATTCTCTTAACATAATTATATAATTTATTTTACTTTTATACAATGATTTAAGGATAATTCTTTAAAGCTTCATTTTTATATTACATTTTTGTTTCTTTTCCTTAGTATTAGAATCGAACTATGGTAAATAAAATCATTATATAGTATAATATTTATGAAGAAATTACTTGGACAATGAAATAAATTAAGTGAATAGCTATTTGTGTAAGGAGTCGTGAAAATGGAAACAGCTAACCTATCGAAAATCAGAAGAGATAAAATGTTAAACACAATAAATGAAATAAAAAAAAATATTGCAGATGAAGAAACTCTAGCTAATTTATCAATGATAGAAAATGAATTAACAAAAAAGAAGTATGGCCTTATTTGGGAAGAACATGAAGAACGTGTTGATAAAGAGTTAGAGAGCCAAATCCCTACCTTTGAAGAAGTAAAAGATAAAGAAATAATATCTAATACTGGTGATAAATTTAATTTCTTATTAGAGGGAGATAATCTTCATAGTCTTTATTTACTAGAAAAAACACACACCGGTAAAATTGATGTCATATATATTGATCCACCTTATAATACAGGGAATAAAGACTTTACATATAATGACTCTATAATAGATAAAGTTGATGGGTACCGACATTCTAAGTGGTTATCATTTATGTATAAACGATTAAGTAAAGCTAAACATTTGCTCTCAGAAATTGGAACAATTTTCATTTCGATAGATGATAATGAAAAATCCCAACTAAAACTATTATGTGATGATATATTCGGTGAAGATAATTTCAAAGCAGAATTTATAATTCAAAGTAATCCTAGAGGTTCACAGGCAAGCAAATATTTTGCAATAGAACATGAATATCTTTTGTGCTATTCGAAAAATATTGAATTGAACATTGAGTTTGGCATTGAAAAAACGGATGAAAATATTAAGGAATATAATTTAAAAGACGAATATGGTAATTATAGATTACTTGGGTTAAGACAACGTGGTGGAGAATGGCGAAGAGAACAACGACCATTTTTATATTATCCTATTTATGTAGATCCGCAAACCGGTAAAGTAAGTTTAGAAAAAGATGATATTTTTTGTATTGAATCACTTCCTAAAAGACCTAGTGGGGAAGAGGGGAGATGGACTTGGAGCAAAGAAAAATTTATCCAAAATAGCAATCTATTAGTTGGAAAAAAGGTTAATAGAGATGGCCAAGGTGACTTTTATGATATTTTTAGAAAAGATTACTTATTAAAAGATGGCAATATAAAGTTATCAAAAATAAAATCAATATGGAATGAAAAAGAAATTAATTATCAAAATGGTGGGAACGAACTAAAAAAATATGTTTCTAATACTATTTTTACATATCCAAAACCTCTATTTTTAATAAAAAAGATATTATCCTCTTCACGGGCTTATAAAAATTCCACGATTTTAGATTTTTTTGCAGGTTCTGGAACTACTGCACAAGCAGTTTTAGAACTAAATAAAGAAGATAAAGGGAAAAGAAATTTTATACTATGTACTAATAATGAAAATAGTATTTGCAATTTGGTAACCTATCCAAGAATAGCTGGTGTAATAACTGGAAAAGATGCTTCTGAAATATCAGTGGGTGATACTATTTCTGCTAATTTAAAATATTATCGTTGTGCATATATACCAAGAGTTAATACTGAAAAAGAAGATCTACATAATAATTTGCTTACAAATGTTAAAAACCTTATTCAACTAGAAAATGGTATTGAAATTGATAATAACAAAATCAAACTATATTTAAGTGAATTTGAATTAGATAAATTTAGTGTCAATCAAGAAGAACTAGATATGTGTGAAAAAGTATATATCTCAAGTGATATTCTACTGACAACAGAGGAAGAAAAAATATTTGAAGATAATAACATTGAAGTATTTATTATACCAGAATATTATTTTGAAAATGAAATTATGGAGGTAATGTAATGCAAGGAATTAAATTAAAAGAATTTCAAATAAATACGGTAAATAAGTTGCTAGATGCTACATCAGTTGGTAATAAAAAAGAAGTTTTAGTACAAGCACCTACTGGTAGTGGTAAAACAATTATATTGCTTTCATATATTGAGGAATTTCTAAAAGAAAATAAAAATACTATTTTTGTATGGCTTACTCCAGGTAAAGGAGAATTAGAGGAACAAAGTAAAAGCAAAATGCTTAAGTTTTTACCACACTATTCTACTAAAAATATTCAAGAAGTTTTATTACAGGGATTTGAAGCAAAAGATACGGCTTTTATTAATTGGGAGACAATTACTAAAAAAGGAAATAATGCCCTAAAAGAAGCGGAAAGAAAAAATCTTTATGAAAGAGTTCATGAAGCTCATAATTGTGGGTATAAGTTTATTATCATCGTAGATGAGGAACATTTGAATAAAACTGTAAAAGCAGAAAGTATTATTGAGTATATGAAACCAGCGTATATAGTTCGTGTGAGTGCTACAACAAAAACAAACCAAGCAGCAGAATTTATTAAAATAGATGAATTAGAGGTAATTCATGCTGGTCTTATTACAAGGGCGTTATATATTAATGAAAATGTATCTAGTGGGACGACTTTATCTAATGAACATGAATATCTACTTGATTTAGCAATCAACAAAAGAAAGGCAATTAAAGAAGAATATATGAAACTTGGTGTACAAGTAAATCCTTTAATTATTATTCAAGTGCCTAGTAAGTCAAATGATCTAATTAAGCAAATTGAGCGTATTCTTGAAGAAAGAAATTATACTTATGATAGAGGTAATTTAGCAATATGGTTATCTGAAAGAAAAGAAAATATTAATCATATTGAAAACAATGAGTCACTATCTTCTATTTTGATAATGAAACAAGCAATCTCTACTGGTTGGGACTGTCCAAGAGCAAAAGTGCTTGTCAAACTTCGTGATAATATGAGTGAAGATTTTGAAACCCAAACTATTGGAAGAATTAGAAGAATGCCACAAGCACATCATTATGATAATATCCTACTTGATAATTGCTATCTTTATACTTTCGACGAAAAATATGAAACAGCAATAAAACAAGAGTTAGGAAATAGTGCATATAATACAAAGGTAATCTTCTTAAAGAATGATTTTAAAAATTTTAGTTTAAAGAAAATAACATTTGACAATAGTTTTGATGGTTTTGATGAAAGACAAACGTTTAATATTCTACATCAATACTATATTGATAAATATAACTTGACTACTAATAAAAGAAATAATAAGACAATTTTAGAAGCGAATGGGTATTTGTTTAAAGATACAATTGATAATTATATCATCCAAGATAAAATTATCAGAATTAATTCTGATGAGTTCCAAAATGCTAATCGAATGAAAGTATCTAGTGTAGTTACAACGAACAAAAATGGCTTTGAATTAAGACATTCTATTAATATTATATCTTCTAAAATTGGTATGAGATATGATAGGACAAGACTAATGCTTGAAAGAATGTTTTTTAGAGGTAAATTATTTACTAAAAAGTTCGTAGATTTATCCTTAATAGAATTTTATGCCTTTGTTATAAACAACCAAGATGTATTAAAGCATGATTTCCAAGAAGCGGTATCACAAAAAGCAAGGCAAATCAAATTAAAATTAGAGGAAGTAAAGGTCATTGACTGGAAAGCACCGGAAATGGATTATATTAAATATGATTCTAAAATGAAGGATACCATTGTTTATGAAAAATCTATTTATATGAATTATCCTAACAGTACAATCAAATCTAAAAGTGAGAGAATGTTTGAATATTTCTGTGAAAATAACAAAAATATCAAATGGTTCTATAAAAATGGTGAATCATCAAGTGATTATTTCTCTATTGTATATGTTGATGCAGTAAATCACAAATGGCACTTCTATCCTGACTTTATTGTTTGTGATAAAAATAATAAACTATGGATTATTGAAACCAAAGGTGGAGAGAATGTCGATGGGGAATCAAAAAACATTGATATTAAAGTAGAAAATAAATTTGAGGCCTTAAAAGAATACGCTAAAAAATATAAGGTTAATTTTGGATTTGTGCGTGATTATGATAAAAATGATTCTCTTTATCTATGTAATAATGAATATACGGAGGATATGGAAAATAAAAACTGGATATTGTTAAAAGAAATATTTAGGTAAAATAGAGTGCTATTATAACAACAATAAACGACCTTGCTTAAAAATAAAAAAGCCAATTCAATTTAAAATGAAATTGGTTTTTTATGATGTCTTTTTAATTATCTACTTTTGAACTGGTAAGTCCTTACAAGTATCCATAATAATATTTTTTAATAAATGCTGATCATCAATGTTATCAACTAAATACATTGCTTTCGCACCTTTATAAGGAATTTCTGTTGCTAAACAGTACTTTTGATTACTATTAACTATTTTAATTAACAGTCTGTTATCATAGATACCTCCAAATAAAATTCCATTATAATATAATAGATATTCTCCCATCATCGGTCTACAAGTGATATGATCTAATATTTCTAATTGTTCAGTAATAAAATCCCTAAAATCTTTGGTTGTTGCCATAAAATCCTCCTTAATACATGTTTAAAATAATGATAGCATATTTTGTTAAATAAAAATACAGCAAAGCTGCTGAATGCTCGTTCCATATTTACTAAATTTGAGAGCAAAAAAACTCTTATAACATTTGATGAATGCAAGATGGAGTTTAAAGCATGGGAATAGGTTGAATCACTGTACCGCCACAAAGGTCATTAATAGAAATATGATAAGTTTGTGCCAACTTTACTAATTTATCAATAGGAATTCTAGTTTTTCCATCTTCATAATAACAATAACTAGATTGACGAATATGAAGTGTTTCGGCAAACTCTTTTTGTGTCTTTTTTAACTTGATGCGATAGAACTTAAGATTTCTACCCACATCTTGATAGCTAATTTTTTCTGGATAGAAACGTTCTCTGCGATCGTGACTAAGATCCAGCAGATATTCTAAGTTAGTACGAAAAATACACGCTAAAGAGACCAACTTTTCAATCGGAAAGTTAACGTCGCCTAATTCCCACATAGTATAGGTTGAACGCTTGACATCGAGCAACCTTGCTAACTTGGCTTGGGTTAAATCATGATCTTCACGTAAATCTTTTATCTTACTGAATTGCATCTTTACCACCTTATCCACATTTTATTACAGGAATTGACCTTTCTATCTTATTTGTCAAAATAATTGATAAGACATTGAAAAAAAGAACAAAGAATGACTTTTATACGAAATATAAAGTAGGAGGTGTCATTCATAAAGAAAATAGAATATATGAAACAGGAGAGTAAAACGGATTGTGGAATTGTTTGTTTATTAGCTATTATGAAAGCCTATGGCTGTTGTGTGCCAAGAGACTATCTAGTGATGCAAGCTGGTGTGTTGGAACAAGGTATTTCTATGTATGAACTAGCTAATTTAGCTACTTCTTTTGGTTTTCAAGCAGTCGGTAAACAGGGAACACTAGAACAACTAGCAAAAGAGGACTATCCAGTCATTGCTCATGTTGTAAAGCAAGAAGGAAAAATAAAGCTTCCACATTTTATTGTTATTTGTGAAAAAAATGATTCACAGAATTTTGTTAAAATTATGGATCCAGCCCAAGGTATCAAAAAGATTGACTTATCAAAGTTACACTTATGGTTATCTGGCCATTTTCTTTTCATCAATCCAACAGCCAATCTAAAAAAAATCACCCTCAAAAAAACCGTGTTTTGTCAGATAAAAAAGGTTTTGCAAAAACACAAGATTTTATGTATCGGTTTAATAACATGCTTATTATTGCATACAATACTAGAATTATTAACCTTTTTTGAAACAAAAATTTTTCTAAATGTCGTCATTTTTCCCAAAGTCTTGCTGAATGTCATACCATTACTCTATTGTTTTTTTCTTTTACTAGTCTTAAAATGTAGTTTTCACACAGTAGCAAGTTTCTATCAAACAAAGCTAAGTTACCAAATAAGAAAGACAGTCACATATCATCTATTTCAACAGTTAATGATGCTTCCATATTTGTACTACCAAACGTCTAATAAAAATAGATGGTTGTTTCTAGGAGAAGAGATTACTTGGCTTAGTAATTTCTATGTTTCGTTTCTTAGTACCGTAGTAACCAAAATCCCTTTGCTATTATTTATGTATAGCTATCTAGGATATTTATCAAAGAAATTTCTTGTTTTTGTACTTTTTTGCAATGTTATTTTATTACTCTTATGTTATATAGAACAAAAAACAGAACAACAAAAAGTAGAAGATTACTACTGCCAAAAAGATAAAACTTCTACACTATTTCGTCAGTTGATTAATCTACCTGAAACAATCAAAGGATTGCATCTAGAAAATAATCGCTTACGAAAATTAAAAAAACAGCAACATTTGCTATTGAGTGCAAGCTATCAACTAGATTTTCGGAAGATAAAAGAAGAAACTGTTTTTGCTTTGATGGAGGGGAGTATTTACCTAATTATCTTATTATTAGGAGCCTTTTTATTAGTAGATTCTTCGCAACCATTATCATTAGAAAATTTTCTGCTATTAGAAAGTTTTTCTATGACTGCTTTAAAAACAGGAGAATTATTATTTGCCTATGTATTACAATGGCAAAAATATCGTCAAACTTGTTATCGTTTAGATGAAATTTTCTATCTGAAAAAGGAACGTTTTTTACCACATCCTGAGTTAATGATGCCCAAAGAAACAAAGGACATTAAAGTTGAGCAGCTGTCCTTTGCCTATGAAAGTGGGCTAATTATCTCTCGGATCACGCTAAAAATTAAAGCTGGTGAGAAGATATTTATTTATGGCAACAGTGGCAGTGGAAAAAGTACATTTCTAAAACTGTTAGGAGGGTATCTCCCCATAGACTATGGTGCTATTAAAATTGGAAATATTGATATTACCCACTATAACTTAGATTATCTTAGAAAAGTAGTTACCTATATTACTAGTGATGGTCTTATCGAGTTGGGAACGTTAAAAGACAATCTCACGTTAGGAAGAAGGAGTTCTAGAACTACGGATCAATTAGAACAAACTTGTCAATTACAAGAATTAACCAATGCCTTTATTGAGGAAGAAGGAAAAAACATAAGCCTAGGAGAAAAGGCTCGCCTAGTATTAGCGCAAGGGCTTTATCAAAAAAGTGATATTTATCTTCTAGATGAATGCTTAAGTCATGTGGATTCGGCGTTAGAAGAAAAGATTATTCAAAAATTATTAAAAACCTATTCCCAACAGACAATCCTCTATGTTTCCCATCGTCTAACACATAAAAACTTATTTGATCGAATTTTACGTTTTGAAAAAGGAAGGTGCTATGAAGAATTATCAAAAAACTAAAGGCCTACAAATAATGACAATTCTTCTATTTGTCTTATTATTGTATTTGAGTAAATATCTCACAAAAGACATGCTGTGGCATTTTGAAATAGTGACACTTCTAATAACTGAACAGCACCAGGCATTAGTTTCACAAAATCAACATATTCATCAACAAATTTTAAAAAATCACTATTTTTATTATAACAACCGCAAAATAACGTATCAGATACTAGAGGTAGTACAAGAAGAACAAAGGGAAATGCTTATATTAGATATAACAGAAAATTTGCCTAAAAATATACCACTAACTGTGGCGTTTCCTTTTGAGAAACAATCATTATTAGAAGTAATTTTAGAAAATTGGAGGTCAAAATGAAAACATTATCAACAGAACAATTAAAACAAATAAAAGGCGGCTTCACGGGCTGGGCACTTGTAGGTGCGGCTTTTCTGGTAGGTATTTTAGCTGGAATCGTCGACGGATATATCCATCCCAAAAGTTGTGGAGGTGAAGAAATTTGAAGATATTAACGAAGGAACAATTACAAGAAATTAGAGGAGGTGCTAGTCTTTCTGCTTCTATGATAAAGGCAATTAATGATCTTGTGAAAATTATTATTAATATAGGAGAATTATTTGGGTCCGCGCTTAGGCGCATAGAAACAGACGAAATTTGTCCAATTAAATAAAAAGTTAAGCAGTAGTTAATTATTTCAAATAGTTCTATTTTGAGCCCAAATTGAGCAAATTTCTCAAAAAAACGACGAAAATTTAAAAAAATCGCAAAAATTTGTTGTCAGAACTTGACACTCGGTGTTATAATCACTTATAGAAAAAAACGAAGGGAGGGATAACTGTATGACACAAGTGCAAGTAAAAAATGGAAACTTAGATTTTGCGATTAAAAAGTATAAACAAAAACTTGCTAGGAATGGTGTCCCTTCAGAAGCAAAAAAACATGATGCTTATGATAAACCAGGGGTTCGGCGTAGAAAGGCCAAAAAAGAAGCCATTAAAAATGCACGCAAAAATGAGCGTAAGCAACACAAAAGTAATAGAGACTAAGAAATTAGTTTCTTTTTTTTGTCTATGCCACATAGACTAAATTAGGTGAGGTGCTTATGGTTATTTTTAATAAGGTAAAAGAGTATATTGAAGATAATGAATTCCACATTGATATTTTTGAAAACCGTATTCACGTTAGTAATTACCAACGCATTGTATCTTTAGGAAATGAAAAAATTATCATTGCCGCTCCCCATCAAAAAATATATCTGCATGGTCAAAAATTTTCCCTTAATAAAATGTTAGATGACGAAATACTAATTGAAGGTATTTTAACAAAAATGGAAATTATTAATGAGTAGTTATGTTTTAAAAATTAAGGGAAAACGACCAGAGAATTTTATAGAATTTTTACTTCACCTTCACATTAACTTTCGCCAATTAAAAGGTGATAAGGAGTATATTATTATTGAGGTGTCTGAAGAAGACTATCAAAAGATTTTAAAAATCAAAACAAGTTATGAAATAGAAATTACGAAAAGAAAAGGAATTGCCTATTTTTTATATCTCTTTAAAACAAAAAAGCTTTTTTTAACAGCCTTACTATTTTCTTTTGTCCTACTGTGTTTCCTAACACGGGTTACCTTTTCTATTGAGATTATTGAAACTGATAATGATATAAAAGAGATGCTCTTAACAGATTTAAAAAACTTAGGCATCCAAAAGTATCATTTAAAAGTAGGATATCAACGTAAAGAAAAAATACGACAGCAAATTTTAGAAAAGGAAAAAGAAGTACTGGAATGGTTAGAAATAGAAGAAGTAGGGACTTCTTATCAAATAAAGTTAATTAAAAGAGTAAAAAAAGAAGAAGAGAAAGTCTTAGAACCCCGTCATATAATTGCGAAAAAGGATGGAATGATTGTTAGTATCAAAGCAGATAGCGGAGAAGTAGTAACGCATAAAAATATGTATGTAAAACAAGGGGATGTCTTAATCAGTGGCTTGATTAAAAATAAAGAAGACATAGTCTCAAAAGTAGTGGCCAAAGGGAAAGTATACGCAGAAGTGTGGTATAAGATTAACATGAATTTACCACAAACTTATAAAGAGGAAAAGAAAACTGGGAAAAAGAAACAAGTTTTAGAAGTTAGTTTTTTAAATCAAAGCTTTGGATTCAATGATCTTTTTCCTTATAAAAATGCCAAAGAAAAAGTAACTATTCTCTGGTATCATCCTTTATTACCACTTTCCATACAATATACTAAAAAAGAGGAGCTAGAAATTCATCAGGTCAATTATAATAATAACACGATTAAAACAGATGTTATTCCATTAGCTAAAAAGAAACTAAAAGAAAAGTTAGGGGATGAAATTGAAGTAATTTCACAAAAGGTTTTGAAAAAAGAACAAAGTGCTGGTAAAATGAATATAGAATTATTTTTCAAGGTAAAAGAAAATATCACAGCCTATCAATCTATTAAAGAGGTTGATATCCATGCTGACGATGCTGCTGATTCAAAGGAAGAATAAACGTTCTAGGAAGGAGTATTTTTATGTTTGCAAGTCTTGGAAAAACAATCGGAAACGTTTTTGAATTTAGTATGCCAATGGTAGCGATTTCTGTGATTGTAGTCATTAGTCTTAGAATAGCCGATATTATTAAAAATAAAAAACAATTTTGTCTATATAAAGAAATTATTACTTTAGCCTTTATTGTCTATATTCTTTGTTTATTCCAAGTGGTAACCTTCCAAGATAATAGTTATAGTGGCGGAAATAATTTAGTCCCTTTCAGGGAGATTTTTCGCTATAATTTTGGTAGTCGTTTATTTTTAAAAAATGTGTTGGGTAATGTTCTTATGTTTCTACCTTATGGCTTTTTTGCCAGCTATTTTCTGAAAGAAAAGAAAGTTTTTCCTATTATTTTATTAACCATCGTCGCTTCTATAACCATCGAGACAACCCAATTGATGATTGGTCGTGTATTTGATGTCGATGATATTATGCTCAATATCCTTGGCGGAATTTTAGGTCATTATCTATATCGCTTGCTACTTAAAATTGGCGATATTTGTCCCAAGATTTTTTTAGCTGAGTGGTTTTTAAATATAATTTCCATTATTTTTTTAGTTGGTTTTATAACGATTCTTTAAAAGCAACTTTTTTTGTGGTATAATCACTTCAGGTGATATAAATTGAACAAAGTGGGAATTTTCAATCAGACGGAAGAGATTATCGAACCGTTAAAGACAGTAAAAAAAATCATCCAAAAAGCCCTCCAAAAAGAAAATTTAGAGCATACGGAGTGTAATATTATTATAGTAGATGATAATTATATTCAATTGTTAAATAGAACCTATCGCCATCTTGATCGCCCGACAGATGTAATAACATTTGCTTTAGAAGACGATACTTGTTGCCAACTTCCTAATAATCAGCGCGTTTTAGGAGATATTTATATTAGCATTACTACGGCGCAACAGCAAGCTCTTAACTATCAACATAGCTTAGAGCGGGAGCTGTGCTTTTTAGCAGTACATGGTTTTTATCATTTACTAGGATATGATCACCAAACTAAAGAAGAAGAGATGAAAATGTTTCAAAAACAAGAGGAGGTATTAACCGAAAATGGAATCGAACGATAACCACAAACCATTTGGTATTAAACGAATAATCAAAAGTCTTAAAAATTCTTTTGCTGGTCTAGCGACTGCCTATAAAAATGAGCAAAGTATGTATATTCAATTATTTGCGGCCCTAATTTTAGTTGGTCTAAGTATCTTTTTGAAAATTTCTCGTTTGGAATGGTTGTGTATTATTTTTATTATGGGATTAACTGCGGGGATGGAATTATTCAATACCTCAATTGAAAATGTAACAGACTTAATAACGACAGAAAGACATCCTTTAGCGAAAGCGGCTAAAGATACTGCCAGTGCCGCGGAATTTGTTATCAGTTTGATGTCTTTGGCAATTGCGTTAGTAATCTTTATGCCAAAAATTATGGCACTATTTTAGGAGGAGTTGTATGAAATGTGGAACAGTTGCCATTATGGGACGACCAAATGTAGGAAAAAGCACTTTATTAAATGCCTTATTAAATAAAAAATTGGCCATTACTACGGACAAAGCGGGTACTACTCGTAATATTATTCAAGGTATTTATGATGATTTTGAAGCGCAAATTATTTTTATTGATACCCCAGGGATTCATAAACCGACACATAAATTAGGCAATTTACTCAATCGTAAAGCTTATCAAAATATCGATAGTGCTGATATTATTCTATTATTAGTCGATGCTAGCGAGGGCTTGGGACGAGGAGATCAATTTGTTCTTAACAAAATAAAAGAAAATAAAGAGGCTTCTATTTTTTTAATTCTCAATAAAATTGATAAAATAACGCCTCAAAAAATATTAAAAATTATTGATCAAGCCAAAGATTTATACGATTTCAAAGAAATAATTCCGCTATCTGCTAGGAAAGGAATCGGACAGCAGGATTTAGTAACCACCATAAAAAAGTATTTACCTACGCAAGAGAGAATTTTTACGGGTGATGAATTGACCAATGTTTCTACGAAATTTATTATGGCAGAATTTGTTAGAGAAAAAGCGATGATGCTAACGCGACAAGAAGTGCCACATGCTATTACTTGCTATGTAGAAAACTATGAAGAAACAACCAATATTGTTCATATTCAGGTATTAATAATCGTAGATCGAGCCAATTTGAAAAAGATTATCATTGGTAAAAATGGTCAAATGTTAAAAAAAATTGGAACACTAGCTCGAACCGATATGGAAGATTTTCTTGGGAAACAGGTATTTTTAGAAATGCATGTTAAGACAATTGACAATTGGCGAGATGAAGAAAAGTATTTTTTAGAACTAGGTTTAAAAGAAGATGAATAAAATTTTGTAAAAACCATCACTATAAAAATAGGTGATGAAAATGGAAAATTTAGTGTGGAAATTATTTAAAGAAACTGGCGATATAAAATACTTTCTTTTAGCGCAAAAATTAAAAGAAAGTAGTGATGAAAGTGAAAGTCATCGACATAAAAGGACTGATCTTAAGTGAGACAAATTATAGTGATTCTAGCAAGATTTTAAATGTTTTAACAGAGGAATATGGGATTATTGGTCTTCTTTCTAAGGGCTGTCGTAACTTAAAAAGTAAATTACGTGGAGTCTCACGAAAGTTAGTTTATGGTACTTTGCATATTTACTATAAAGAAAAAGGGTTATCAACATTAATTAGTATAGACGTCATCAATGATTATCCTAAAACCCTAATGAATTTAGAAAACATTGTTTATGCTACTTTCATTTTAGAATTAACGAAACAAGTTGTTAAACAAACAGAGGCTAAGGGTATTTTAAACTTAGTAACGACAGTATTAGCTAAAATTGAACAGGGACTAGATGCTAGTGTGATGGCTAATATTTTAGAATTAAAATTTTTATCCTACTTAGGAGTTAGTCCGATGCTTGATCAGTGTGCCAGTTGTGGCAGTACGCATCATATTGTTAGTATCAGTCCTACTGCCGGAGGTTTAATTTGTGGTAATTGTTATCAGAATGAGGGGTATTATAGTGATAAGGCAATCCAATTATTACGAATGTATTATTATGTAGAAGTAGAAAAAATTACTAAAATTGAGGTCAGTCAACAAGTAAACAAAGAATTGAACAGGTTTTTAGACGATTACTATGATCGTTATACGGGACTTTATTTAAAAAGCAAAAAAATGCTTAAAAACATAGCGAAATTTGTAGAAAAGTAGGGGAGAAAATGAAAAAGAAAATTCTATTTTTAAGTGGCACTTTTCTATTACTAGCTGTTGCTGTCTGTTTTGGTTTTACCACAACTTTAGATACCTTTCTCTATCAGTACTTTACTACTGATAGCCATCCGGTTTTACATTCCCTAGGATACTTTTTTTCATTTTTTGCCTCTTTTCAGGGGTTAATTAGCGTGACTATTCTCATGCTCTTTTTCTTGTCGAACAATAAAATGCGACTTTACTTAGTAATAGACCTATTAATTAGTGGATTATTCATTATCATTTCCAAAAATATCTTTACTATTGAACGGCCATTGATTGGGCAGTTATTACTAGATAGTTATAGTTTTCCTTCTGGTCATGCCTTTGCTGCTACCACTTTTTATGGTTTTCTTATCTATCTATTATCCAAAAGTACACAAAAGCCAAACGATAAAAAAAATATTATTCTTTGCTTAACTATATTTATTGCATTGATTGCTTTTAGCCGAATTATCATTGGGGTTCATTACCTCTCAGATATTATTGGAGGACTGTTACTTGGCTCTTTATGTTTGTATCTTTTGATCTATCTTTATGAAAAAGATCTTAGTCCATCACAAAAAGAAGCTCCTTTTCATAAAAGTCTCAGCTATGCCTTTACCGGGATTAAAGAAACAATAAGACGGGAGCGTAACATGGTAATTCATTTAATTATTATGTTATTAGTAATCGTTGCGGGCTGCTATTTTGAAATCCAGATAAAAGAGTGGATTAGTTGTTTTATTGTATTTGGTGCTGTTATTTCCTTGGAACTAGTTAATACAGCCTTAGAAAATGTAGTTGATTTAGTAACCAAAGAAAAAAAAGAACAGGCAAAACGTGCGAAAGATGCCGCAGCGGGAGCGGTATTAGTCATGGCCTTTTTTTCCGTAATAGTTGGGTTGTTTATCTTTTTACCAAAAATATTTTCTTAGAATATAGTTGGGAATAGTTGGCAAATAGCAGAAAAGACAGTATAATAAAAACAGAAAAGAGGAAATACTATGTCCAAAACATTAGCAATTTTAACTAGTAGTAGCCAACAAGTATCTTCACTCACTAAGACTATTACCCAAGAATTTATCACCCAACTTTTAAATAGTGAAATAAGTTCTTTTCAAGTGATTATGGCCACTTCAGAAACTGGTCTTATGGGGCTTATTAAACAACAACTCATTGCTAAAAAAGTGGCGTTAACGATTGTTGGCCTAAAAGACAGCAAAGAATTAATTACCAATGATGCTACTCATAGAATTGCGGTAACTACGCCACTAGAAAGAACGAAAGTATTATATGAACAAGGGGATGTTTTATTATTTTTAGCAGGTGGTCTAGGAACGGCTGCCGAATTCTATGGTATGTTGGATCAAAAAGTTGAGCTCAACTCTAGGAAACCAATCCTTCTTTATAACCAAGATCATAGCTATGATCAAATATTACAAGATTTAGACCAAAAAACAAAAAAAGGTTTTATTACTGTTAAAAAACTTACTGACTACTTTACCGTCGTAACTACCCCCAAAGAGGTAGAACAATTTTTAATTACCAAAAAGGAGTGAAAAATATGGAAACTGTAACAATGGAAAAATTGGTGGCCTTTTGTAAACAATATGGCTTTATTTTTCAGGGAAGTGAAATTTATGGAGGACTTGCAAACACTTGGGATTTTGGTCCACTAGGGGTTCTTTTAAAAAACAATATTAAACAAGCATGGTTTAAAAAATTCATTCAAGAAAATCCTTACAATGTCGGTCTAGATACAGCAATTTTAATGAATCCTAAGACTTGGGAAGCAAGTGGTCATTTGGAAACTTTTTCTGATCCTTTGATTGATTGTAAAAAGTGTAAAACTAGACATCGTGCTGATAAATTAGTAGAATTATCAGGTGTTGAGGATGCAGGGGGAATGAATCATCAACAATTAATGGCCTATATTGAAAAACATCACATAACATGTCCTAATTGTGGCGCTCTTGATTATACAGATATTAGAGAATTCAATTTAATGTTCAAAACCTTTCAAGGCGTTACAGAAGATGCTAAAAACACCATTTATTTACGACCTGAAACTGCCCAAGGTATTTTTGTTGATTATTTAAATGTACAGCGTAGTATGCGCTTAAAAGTTCCTTTTGGCATTGGTCAAATTGGTAAAAGCTTTCGTAATGAAATCACACCAGGTAACTTTATTTTCCGTGTTCGTGAGTTTGAGCAAATGGAATTAGAATTTTTCTGCAAACCAGGTACGGAGTTAAACTGGCATAAATATTACAAGGAATATTGCTATCAGTTTTTATTGGATTTAGGTGTCAAAAAAGAGCAATTACGTCTTCGTGATCATTCTCAGGAAGAACTATCCTTTTATAGTAATGCTACTACGGATATTGAATATCATTTTCCTTTTGGGTGGGGAGAATTATGGGGAATTGCTTCTAGAACGGATTATGATTTGACCAAACACCAAGAAGTTTCTAAAGTGAGTCAAGCTTATTTAGATCCTGAAACAAACGAAAAATATATTCCTTATGTAATTGAGCCAAGTGTGGGGGTAGAGAGAACCTTTTTAACCATTCTTTGTGATGCTTATCAGGAGGAAGTATTAAAAGATAATCAAACCCGTGAAGTATTAAAACTTCATCCCTATCTTGCGCCTTATAAATTAGCAATCTTACCGCTAGTTAAAAAATATCATCAAGATAAAGCGCAAGCCCTCTATCAAGAATTAGCAAAACAGTTTTCAGTTTCTTATGATGAAGCAGGATCAATTGGCAAGCGTTATCGCCGCCAGGATGCCATTGGTACACCGTTTTGTTTAACAGTTGATAATGATACCCTTGAAAAAGAAACCGTAACAATTAGAAAGCGGGATACGATGGAACAAATTACGATTCCCTTAGAAGACGTAATAGACTATATTAAAAAGGAAACCTCTTTTTAATGGGGCCTATCATTGGTGTATTGATCCGCTATGGACAAAACGAGCGTGGTACTTCTTTAGAGTATATCTTCGATAATTTAAGATGTGCCATCATTGCGATGGGTGGAGAGCCATTGCTACTGTGCCCTGTCCAGCAAATTAACTATTTTACTACGAAACGAAAAGATTACCCACCAGTAACTAGGCAAGAACAAGAACGTGCTAGTTACTGGCTCGATCAATGTGACGGATTGTTAATTCCTGGAGGAGACAAAATCAGTCCCTATGATTTTTTTATATTGCAAGAAGCCTTAAAAAGAAATATTCCAATTTTAGGTATTTGTCTAGGAATGCAGATATTGGCAAATTATCAGAATGAATCAATATTATTAGAACCAGTTGCCAATCCTTCTAAGCATACCACAGATTGTCTAGAAAAATATGCCCATCAAGTGCATATTGAAAAAGATAGTTTGCTATACCGAATTGTTGGGCAAGAAGAAATAGAAGTCAATAGTTTACATCGGCAACAAGTAACGACGCCAACCGGTTTAAAAGTGAGTGCCAAAAGTCCCGACGGCATCATTGAGGCTGTTGAAATAGAAAACTACCCCTTTGCTTTAGGGGTACAGTGGCATCCAGAACGCATGCTAGCATATGACTGTTATGCTCAAAAGATTATGAGCGCCTTTATAAAGGCTAGTCGGAACAAAAGAAAGTAGGAAACATATGGAATTTTTATTTTTGACCTTAAAGGCCATTCCCCCTCTTTTTAGCTGCTTCTTTGGATTGAAACTACAACAATTAGTTCTTGCAATTACCTGGTTTTTACTTGGCTATTCTTTAGGACAACATATATTTGAAAGTATTGCTAGTGGTCCCATTTTAATGATATTTGCTTTTGCACTGGGCTTAGTATGTGCTGCTTGTAGTTTTCGTTTTCAGATGATTTGTCTTTTTCTTGTTTACTTTGTTAGTAGCTGCTACTTACTCATAATGCTGCAAATGGTTCCCCTAGAGTGGTACAATTTATTATTGTACATACTTGTCAGTTTATTAATTGGCTATCTAGGAGTAAAATTTTATAAGCCAATGTGGATCATAGCGACGAGTATTAGTGGGGCCTATGGAATAAGCAATTTACTGTTAAGTTATTTTCATATTATGAATACTTCATTACTGATAGGAGCGACAATTTTACTAGGTGTAGGCGGTATTTTATTTCAGTGGAAAAGTAATCATCCCAAATTTACCTAGCGAATCATAAGATAATATAAGAATTTGAGCTCAGCTATGCAAGGGTAGTTACAAAAGCTCGTTGCTACTTCTACTTTACAAACCGTGAATTTCTAGAAAGTGTTATTATTTTAATAGGAGATGAAGAAATGGCCGAAGAAATAAGAAAATATATTAATTTAGAAGAACGATATGCTCTTTATGGTGAAAATGGATATTATATTCGTCCTTATATTATTTGTACAGCCCTAGTTGATGAACTAAAATTATCTATGTCTTATGAAGAAATAAAGGAGTTTATAAAAACAGCTAATATTACACTTACATCAGAACAAATAAAAACCTTTTTAACTAATGAAATAAACAAAGAGCAACTAGAGTTAAAGGAACCACTTGAAGAAGAAAATAAAGAAAAAGGAAAAGATATGGTTGTGGTCTCAGGGTATTGTTTTGAACCCTATTCCTTACAATATTTTAAAACTTATGTTTCCATCCTAAAAGAAAAATGTAAAAGTTTATTTGCTATTTTAGATAATTTAGAGCAAATAAGTTCAGAAAAAATGACAGAGGAACAATGGCAAACAATATTAAACTTGGATTTCCATATCAACGAGAATGGGGATATTTATTTTGCAGATGCGGTTTCATTATTAGATGCTATGGTTTATGCTGTAAGGGATTTACATGATAGAGTAATGCAGGGGAATGATCCAAAAACATATATCACTTGCAAGGAGCCAAGGCATCAATTATTGAAGGATGATCTAACCGTAAGTGAAATATATCCTAGAAAAGAAGTTGAAAATATTCCTCATTGGATGAAAGAAAATTTTCTAATAGATAAAAAGGGAGAAAGACAAAGTGATTTTGTATTACGAAAATCAATAAAACCACCTGCTAAAAGTTAATACAGTTAGATTGCCAATGATTTTTCTACCGTTTATTGCTAAAATAGCTAATAAATAGAAGGTATTATACTTCAATTCGCAAAGTAGAACTATTTTCCTAATATTGTGTTAAAATATTATAAAAAGAGAGGAAGAATGATTTTGTGGAATGATGGAAGTTGATAGAAAGCAAAAATTTGTTAAAGTAATGTTTGGGACTATTTCAGGTGCAAACGGGTTTGAGTATAAAGAAAATGTAGTAAATGTTTCTAATAATTGGAACCCATCAGAAACTGAACCTAAGGAGATGGGTGGCTTTAATTTTTCGGTGGAAAATAAAATATTAAGATATTTAGTTCGTGGAGATACAATATGTGATGTAATCATTCCTGAAGATGCTGAAGTAATAGATTGTCCGAGCGAATCATGCCCACATGGGGTCTTTAGAGCTAATAAAATAATAATTACAAATATTCGACCTATGACTGATGATATGGCTATGGAATTTTATAAAAAAGCAAATTTGCCAGAAAAATCATTTTATAAATCATTAGCTGGTTGCGCAGTTAGAGGATATAGAAATACAGCCTTAAAAATTATTGAAGACAAAGTGAATATAAATAATATAGATTTAGTTATTTCTGAAGTTAATGATTTTCTAAAACCAGGATATTATTGGGATGAAAAAGAAGATGATAGTGTGATTAAAGAGATATATAGTTATTTGTTACAAATCCAAAAAGAAAAAAATATGTATAACGATGCAAAGTAAATTGAAGAAATAAAAGATTTGAAATCCCAGTCTGTTTTAAGCCTTACGGATACGGGGGTTTCCTTTTTTTATGCAAAAATATTATTTATGAAAGAGGACGACGAAATTTTCTCTGTCTTTTTTCTTTTATCACATTTACGATAGATAATGCTGTTATCGCTAGAGTGTTTGGTGATAATCCATACTGGTGGACGTTAAAATCCAGAACTGACGCCGATGGTCGTCTTATACCACCCAGAACATAACTAATGGAAAGAAGGAGATTTTAATTATGCAAAAATATGAAAATTATCATTTAGGGGGGGGTACCTCGCACAATAAAAAAGGACTTCCAAAAATTGGAGGTCATCTAAATGGCTAATATTCAAAGTGGTTATTTAAAAACTAAAAACGGAGTCCAATTAATGTCTACAAATCCATATCCAATAGGAGCAATCTATTTATCAGTAGATAGTACAAATCCAAGTAAATTATTTGGGGGTAAATGGGAACAAATAAAAGATAGATTTTTACTTGCGTGTGGTAGTTCGTATAAAAACAATGAAATTGGTGGTGAAGCATCACATACTTTAACTGTTAGCGAAATGCCATACCACACTCATAGATATAGACTTAATTTTGGTGCACCGCTTTCTTCTTCCACTGAAAATAATCATGGTAAAATTTATGGAGCCCATCCAACAGCTGGTTGGAACACTTCATTTGAAGTTGATGAGGGTGAAATAATTCGTTCAACAGGTGGGGATAAACCGCATAATAATATGCCACCATACTTAGCCATTTATGTTTGGAAACGTATTGCTTAAATAAAACAAAGGCCTATTTTTTTAAGTCTTTCTTGTTTAAATTTTCTAACGCAAACTCAATGCATTCATTTATCAATCTATTAACCGAGATATTAGTCTCTTTTGATAACTCTTCTACTTTTTGAAGAGTAGTTAATTTTAAGCGTATTGTTTTTAAAACTGATTTTTCTTCGTCCATATTAGGTAATTTAAACTCTTTCATAGTATCACCCTTTCTATAAAAATTGTAATAAATTGTAGTACTTTTTGTAAGTTACACAAATTGTGTTACAATTATGCAAAAATTATAGTATAATGGTGTTAACGAAGGGAGTTAAACGAATGAGGAAGATATTAAGTTTTTTATTAGTGACGTTGGTGTTATTTTCAATAACAGGATGTGGTAATAAAGTAGAAGAACCAGTCAAAATTGAATTAGCAAAAGACAATTTTGAAACATATTTCACAGTAGATGCTCAGTTAAGTGATTTTAATTCCAAATTAAAGTCTTCAATAGGACTTAAGAGTTACGAAGGTTATGCTAATTTAAAAGTGGTAGTGTCGCCTAAAAAAGAAATAAAAGCAGAAAATGTTGTTATAAAAGGGAAAGTTATATTAGGAAGTTTATGTTGGGCAGGAAATAAAGAATATTTTGAAATATCTCTTAAACTTAATGGGGAAGCAGAATATCCAAAAAATATTACTTCTGGCACTTGCTCAATGTGGCAACCAGAAAATCCCACTATATCAAGATTTTACGATTATAAACCACAAGAAAATGAATTTTTAGTTAATGATGAAAAAATTCTTATTACATCAATTACTGGCAATATTTTTGAGTTAAAATAAATGAAAATAATTAGAAAGTTATAATCAGATTTAGGGAATATTAAGAATTTGTCTCTTATATTCTCTTTTTTTACGTCATTTCAAAACCTGCAATAAACGCTTTTGGGCTTCTGTACTACATGACGGATGCAGTTCTATTATCTCGGCTATACTAAATATTCCAAATTCATCATCGGAATAAAAGACTAAATAAGGCATAGCAGTTGGTTGATAATTCTTTAAAATAACAGGAAGAGATCTATGAGAATATTGTTCTCCTTCGGGCATTAGAGTATATAGTTGAAAAAATAAGTATCCAAATAAGACCATAATCGTATGTAAAGCAATCATATTCAATTTTGTACTATGAAAATCTTCTAGTAACCAGAAGTCTTTTAATTGACGGTAATCTTCTTCAATCTCAGGTCTAAGTTCATAAGTCAGGATAATTTGTTTTGCACTTACCGTAGTATCGGTAGTACAAAACACGAAGTAATTGTCTGTTTCAGTATCCCACACAACGCAAGCATTAATTTCAACATCTTCATTGTCATTATATTTTTTACGTGACTTTATTCTATCAGACCACCAATAGTTTTTAAGATTAGGTACAAAAGAAATTTTTTGATTTTCACGACTAGGATGTGGCTCCCATTTGTTGTCTTCTTGAGCAATTTGGATTGCAATTTGATAGGCATTCATATTACTTCTTAACGGTACATAGGTATCAACTTTTCTTTTACTTTTTAAGTAATTGATTAAGTCCCTATCAAGAAATCCTCTATCTTCAATTAGAATATCTCCAGGCTTAAACACTTCAGTTGTTCTTAGCATTTCTTCACTTAATTTTAAATCATGAACGTTCATAGCATCAAAACGGATTTCTTCAATAATACCTGTATCATCTACTAATCCGCGAATAGTTGCAAGCTTATAACCTCTATCAACATCTCCATATTTGTTGGTAGTATAAGCAGCCTTTTCATAGTTATCATTTTTCGTATTTACGGAAATTTCAGTACAATCTAAAATATGGATATTTGGTACAATATCCAGTTTTGGCATAATATAATTTTGAACCGCCTTATCATATATTTTAAATAGTTCATCCGCTTCATACTTTCCAAAAAGAAAACGAAGACTGCTTTCACGCATCATACCTGTCTTTAAATTTTTATCCGTATCAATAATGTTATATCCTAACTCTGAAAGAACACGATGGTCAGTAATCGCATATGGAATATCTGATAAACTGGTTTTCGTTTTCATTTTTGCAGCAACCGAAAGAGCAAGGACTAAATCAAATGGAATGGTTGTATTATGAGCTCGTTTATCAGGCATAGCTTTTGTTAAACACTCCAATATTTTATTTTGATGCATGGATAAAATAATATCATCTACTAAATTGGATTGGCTCATAGCTACAAAGTCAAAATTATCAGACATAATTTTCTGCGTTAATCCCTTTTTATTTTCCTTACACACTTTAATCATAAAATCACCCTCTAATCCCTAAAGTATTTATTTTTGAGCTCTATTATAGTATAATTAGAGTAATAAAGCAATGAAACCGAGGGAGGTTTGTGATGAGAACTGTTAGAAAAGGTGTATTTGGTACCACATCAAACCTAAACACATATACCAATGTCGATATTGGCATGCGTTTGAGAGACGAAAGAAAGAAAAATAGATATACGATTGAACAGCTCGCAAAAGAGTTGGAAACAAAAGAAGAAACTATACAAGCTTGGGAAGATAGTTTAGCACTTCCAGCCGATAAGTTTGTTAAAAAGATGGCAGAGCTTTACAATGTGAAAGAAGATTATCTGTTGGGTTTGGATAAGTAATTTAGAAGGTGGTGATTTAGATGAAACAAAATTATATATGTCCGTTTTGTGGTTCATCAGTAGCAGTTACATATGATACTGAAAGAAAAGAACAATGTAGGTTTGCTAATGGACATGTATCCGACCTCAATAGTCCTGAATGGAATAGTATTTTTAATATATACATGCGTCATTGTCCATCGTGTATGCAAGTTAGTTTTATAGCGGAAGGATTGGGCAATCTTTCTGGAATAAAAATACCGCTATATCCAACATCACTAGCAAAACAGTTTCCTGACTATATTCCAAAAGCAATTAAAGAGGATTATCAGGAAGCATATTCAATCTTATCTTTAAGTCCCAAGGCATCAGCAACGTTAAGCCGAAGATGTTTACAAGGAATGATTAGAGACTTTTGGCAAGTTAAACCTGGGATATTGTTTGATGAAATAAATGCCATTCAAAACAAAGTATCTCCAGCACAGTGGAAAGCAATAGACTCATTACGTTCTTTAGGGAATATTGGCGCACATATGGAAAAAGATGTTAACGAAATAGTTGAAATTGATGATGGGGAAGCTGAAAAACTTATAAAACTCATTGAGTTACTGATAGAAAAATGGTATATAGCTAGACACGATGAAGAAGTGCTATTAAATGAAATAGTTGAAATTAAAAATGAAAAAAGTAGCAAAAAGACAAATAAAGAATTAGAACCTCAACCATAAAATAATCTATTATACTAGGTTATTTTTATTTTTTGAAGAAAAAATCTACTTTGCGAATTGAAGGTATTATAAAAAAAAGTTGACAAATGCCATCTTGTTGCATATACTATTAACAGTAAAGAAAAAGGAAAGCGATGTATATCCACCTGATCTGCGAAAAGCGATAGGTAAAAAGCCGAAGGAAATTTCTAAGAATATTAGGAAACAAATACTTGGTTTAACAGTGGATATGAGTAATCGTATGCACTTTTCTTATATTATGGAGGTGTTAATTATCGCAAATCAGAAAAATAATCTGATGATTAACGAGCAAATTAAAGTCAAAGAAGTTCTAGTAATAGGCCCTAATGGAGAACAAGTAGGAATTAAATCGATAGAGGATGCAAGAACCTTAGCAAATTATGCTAATCTTGATTTAGTTCTGATGAATCCTAATGGTAATCCGCCAGTATGCAAAGTAATGGATTATAATAAATATCGCTATGAACGGCAAAAAAAAGAAAAGGATGCTTTGAAAAAACAACGGGCATCTCAAGCGGAATTAAAAGAATTTCGCCTTTCGCCAGTCATTGATATTGGAGATTTTGAAACCAAATTACGCAACGTGATTAAATATCTTGAAAAAGGTGATAAAATCAAATTGACAGTTCGCTTTAAAGGACGACAAATGGCGCATACAGAACTAGGAAAAGAAGTCTTAGACAAATTTGTAGAACGGACCCTAGAATATGCCGATATTGAACAAAAAGCCAAACAAGAGGGACGGACAATGACCATGATGCTAGTCCCTAAGAAAAATAAGTAGGAGGAAAAATTATGCCAAAGATCAAAACACATAAAGGAACCGCAAAAGTTGTAAAAACGCGAAAAAATGATTATAAAATTGGACGTCCAGGAAGTCGTCACAATACTGGTTATAAAGCCACTAAATTAAATCGTAAAAATAGAAAAGGATCAAACTTAAGTAAGGCTGATCAAAATCGTCTTAAAAACATTCTTAAGTAACAGATGAAGGAGGGAAAACAATGGCAAGAGTAAAAAATGGAGCGACAACAAAAGCGCGTCATAAAAAAGTATTAAAACAAGCAAAAGGATATTTTGGAAGTAAACATCGTTTATATAAAACGGCAAAAGAACAATTAATGCATTCTGGTCAATATGCTTATCGTGATCGAAAACAAAAGAAACGTGAATTTAGAAAACTATGGATTACTAGAATTAATGCAGCCTGCCGAGAAAATGGCATTAGTTATTCAAGATTTATTGAAGGATTAACGAAAGCGGGAGTAGATGTAAACCGTAAAATGTTAAGTGAAATCGCAATCAATGATCCAAAAGCTTTTGAAGAACTAGTAAAAATTGCGAAAACTTCAAAAGAAGGAAAAGTGAAAGCTAGCGAAGTAACGACTACAACAGAGGTAACCATTAGTACAGCTAAGAAAACAGAAATGAGTAAAGAGACAAAGAAAACAACACAAGTACCAGCTAGCACAGATTACAGTAAAATGACTGTGACAGAGTTAAAAGAACTTGCCAAACAAAAGGGAATTGCTGTTACTGGCTTGAAGAAAATAGACTTAATCGCAGCATTAGAAAAATAAACATATTTTGGAATTGAACAGTCGAGTGCCATTAGGTGACTAGTTTTTAGAACAAAATAGAAGAAAAAACGAAAAGGAGAAAAATATGACCGTAGTATCAATGAATTATTTATTAGAAGCAGGTGTTCACTTTGGACATCAAAAAAGAAGATGGAATCCTAAAATGAAGGAATACATCTATACCACAAGAGATGATATTTATATTATCGATTTACAAAAGACTGCTAAATGCTTAGAAAAAGCCTATGAAGCAATGAAAAAAATTGCGGAAGACGGAGGAAAAGTTCTATTTGTAGGAACGAAAAAACAATCTCAAGAAGCCGCTGAAGAGTGTGCTGCTAGAACGAATATGTATTTTATTAATGAAAGATGGCTAGGGGGAACCTTAACGAACTTTAAAACTATTCGTTCTAGAATTCGACGCATGGAAGAAATCGAAAAAATGGAAAGTGATGGCACTTTTGCGTTACTTCCTAAAAAAGAAGTTCTTGGTCTCAAGAAAGAATATGAAAAATTAAATAAAAATTTACGTGGTATTCGGGAAATGAAGAAAATTCCTAATGCCATGGTAATTGTTGATCCAAGAAAAGAAGAAATAGCAATTAAAGAAGCACGCATTTTAGGAATTCCTGTTTTTGGAGTAGTAGATACTAACTGTGATCCAGATATGGTTGACTATGTTATTCCAGGAAATGATGATGCAGTTCGCTCTGTAAAATTATTAATTGGTGCCTTGACTAATGCAATTGCTGAAGTAAACGGTAACGATATGGTTGACTATGTAAGCGATGAAGATAAAAATAAAGAAGCAAAACGGCAAGAGAAAGCAAAACTTAGAGAAGCAGCTTCTAAAGAAGAAGTAGTAGAACAACCAAAGAAGGAAATAGAAGAAGAAGTTACCAAAGAAACTGAAAAAGAAATAGAAGTGGATGTTACTAATTTAACGTTAACAGAATTAAAAGCAAAAGCTAAAGAAGCTGGGGTTAAAGGTTATTCTACCATGAAAAAAGCCGATCTAATAGAAGCTTTACAAAAGTAAAAGAACATTTTATAATAAAATAAGGAAGGGTGGATGGAAAATTCACTCTTTTTATGAAAGAAAGGACGAAAATAATATGTTTAAAGCAAGTGATGTAAAAGAATTAAGAGATAGAACTGGTGCTGGAATGCTAGATTGTAAAAAAGCCTTAGAAGCCTGTGAAGGAAATATTGAACAAGCAATTGATTGGCTTAGAGAAAAAGGAATTAGTAAAGCAGCTAAAAAAGAAAGTAGAATTGCAGCAGAAGGGCTATGCTCTATCAAAATAGCGGGAAATGAAGCAGTCATTGTCGAAGTTAATTCAGAAACTGACTTTGTGGCTAAAAATGAAGAGTTTAAAAATTTTGTGGAATATTTAACAACCATTATTTTGGAAAATCATTTACAAACACATGAGGAAGTATTAAACTTTGAAGATAATGGAATAACGATTGAACGGCAATTGATTGATTTGACAGCAAAAATTGGTGAAAAGCTATCTTTTCGTCGCCATGATTTACTTAGCAAAAAGGATAATGAAGTATTTGGTAGTTATTTACATATGGGAGGTAAAATTGGTGCTCTCGTCGTACTAGCCGACACTACTTTAGAAGTAGCGAAAGAAGTAGCTATGCATGTAGCTGCGATGGCGCCCATTTGTGCAAGAAGAGATGAAGTACCAGTTGACATGGTAGAAAGAGAAAGTGCAGTTATTAAAGAACAGGTTATGAATGAAGGGAAAAATGAAGACATTGCCGTTAAAATGGTGAATGGTCGTCTAAATAAATTTTATAAAGAAATTTGTCTAGAAGAACAAGAATTTATTAAAGATAGTAGTGTTAATGTTGGTACGTTTGTTAAAAATAATGGTGGTAGTCTTGTAGCAATGCTTCGCTATCATGTTGGTGAAGGTATTGAGAAAAAAGAAGAAGACTTTGCTAGTGAAGTAATGAGTCAAATTAACACGGCTCAATAGCAATGAAGAAGTATCTTGGTGTTAGCCTTATCATTTGTTGTGTGATCTTGTTGGTCACTGGTTGTAAGGCTAAAAAAGTCGAAGAAGTAACAGATCAGGAAAAAATAGCAATAGAATATACCGTTTCTAAAAACAATCCTTTTCAATATGCCTCTTTGGAAGAAGTGGAAACGTTGTTAGAAAAGGAAGGAATTCTCTATTTTGGTTATCCTGAATCAGATCGCTCCCAAGAGTTGGTAGAAATTTTAATAGCTGCTACAAAAAAGTTGCCTATTGCAGTTCACTATTATAATCCTCGCACCTTGATGAAAGAACCAAAAAAATATGACCAGTTACTAGAAAAATTGGGAGCAAAAGAATTAGCAATTCCAAGTGTTTATATTATTAAAGACAAACAAATAGTAGCCATAGAAGATAGTTTAGCACATTTAGAAGTTGATACTTATCTAACGAAAAAAGAAAAACAACAATTACAGGAAAAGTATCAGGCATATTTTGAAAAGTATTTTATACAACCAAAGAATTAGGCCCATCATTTATGATGAGGCTTTTTTTCTATCTTTATATTCTCTTTACTAGGACCAGTTAATAGTTGTCCATCTAAATTAAAACGAGATCCATGACAAGGGCAATCCCAAGTGAGTTCTTCTTTGTTAAAAATCAAATGACATTTCATATGTGGACAAAGGTTTTTGACTATATGTTTTTGCTGATTATCATCAATATAAACTAAATATTTTTGACCATCGATAGTTGCTGTATAAGGATTTTCTTGCTTCAAAAAGGCAGTTTCAAGATAAGCTTTCGCATAAAAGAAACTATCGATTGTCGATTGCATGATTCCTGTCAAATTTTTGCGTGTGACGGAAAATAAAGTTTGATAAGGATTTTTTTGACCTGATAAATAATTTGAAAGTATCTTAGCTGCTAAAAAACCATTCGTCATTCCCCAGGCATTATAACCAGTAGCAATTAACAAATTAGGGTTCTCTTTTTTGGGGGGACCAATGAAGGGTAAGTGGTCATTCGTCATTAAATCTTGATTTATCCAAGTACTAAGAGGCTTCTTTTGAAAGTGATTATAAAAATCTTTACGGCTTTTCCAATAATGTTGTTGGTAGTCAAGCTGGTTGGTTAGGCGATGATTATGGGATACGTATAGTACGTAATCTTGATAAAACCGCAGTGATTGTGTCTTTTGATCAACATTAATGGCTGAAAAAGGAAGGGGAGTAACAACTTCACCTAAAGTTACATACTCTCGTTCAATATAGTTTTTAAGAGGAAGGTAGCCTGGACGAATAAAGAAAGGATAATGACAAGTAATTACCACTTTGTGACAAGTAATTTGTCCCCGACTAGTAGTTACAATAAAAGAAGTGCCTTGAGGTTTGATATCTGTTACCAAAGTATTTTCACAAATAGCTATGGAAGTTGTTAACCTTTTTTTCAATTCTTGAATATATTTAAGTGGATGAAATACATAACTATCTTCCACATAAAAAGCTCGGTGGCAGGGAAAAGGAATGGGTAATTGTTTTGCTTCATGGCAAGTAACACCAAAGGTTTCTAGTAAAGTCTTCTCCTTATCCACCTTAGAACTATTGCTAGGCTCTGTGGCAAATAAATACGCCCGATTCTTTTCCAAATCGCAGTCAATTTTTTCGTTATGAATAAATTGTACAAAGTCTTTCATCGTTTCTTTTTGAGAGGTAAAATAGGCTCTACTAATGGCTAAACTCTGTTGTTTTTCTAAGGTCTGATAGACAGTACCTTGTAGATAACTAATTTTGGCTGTGGACATAGCAGTGATACCGCAACCGATCAGTCCTTTATCTACTAACATAACATTTTGCTTTTTTTTAGATAAAAAGTAAGCAAGACTCGTCCCTGTAATACCGCCTCCCACAATTAAAATGTCACAGGAATCCTGCCACTTATTGCTTTCTTTTTCAAAATTGATGTTTTTTTGCCAAATTGAAGAATATTCTTTCATTATCTCACCCATCTTAGTATGATCTAAATTGCTGACATTATGCTTTTTCATTTTTAAAAAAACAAATAAAAGGCTAGCGCTTTTCTTGATTCTATGATATAATCAAGAACGTTGTGAGTAGAGGTGTATACATATGAAAAAAAGAAATATCGCAATTATTGCCCATGTTGATCATGGCAAGACAACCCTAGTGGATGGGATTTTAAAATCTTCTGGCATGTTTCGTGATAACGAAGATGTCAGTAATGTTTCTATGGATTCTAATGCCATAGAAAAAGAACGTGGAATTACTATTTTGGCTAAAACAACAGCCTTAGATTATCATGATTATCGTATTAATATTCTTGATACCCCAGGGCATGCTGATTTTGGTGGGGAAGTAGAACGTATTATGAATATGGTAGATGGGGTTATTTTAGTAGTAGATGCTTATGAAGGGGCTATGCCTCAGACTCGTTTTGTATTAAAAAAGGCCTTAGATGCTAAAGTCAAACCTTTAGTAGTTATCAATAAGGTAGATAAACCAAGTGCTAGATGTCAAGCCGTTGTTGATGAAGTATTAGACTTATTTATCGAACTAGGAGCGGATGAAAATCAATTAGAATTTCCAGTGGTTTATGCTTCCGCTTTAAATGGGACGTGTAGTTTAATGGATGATTTGAAAACGCAAACTTCTGGATTTGAACCATTATTAGATTTAATTATTAAGGAAATACCAGCCCCAACAGGAGATAGTAATGCGCCTTTGCAATTTCAACCTGCCTTATTAGATTATAATGAATTTGTTGGTCGTATTGGTATTGGCCGGATTCATAATGGTCAACTGAAAACCGGCCAAATGGTCAATTGCCTACGTTTAGATGGTAGTATCAAATCATTTAGAGTTCAAAAATTATTTGGTTTTTACGGCTATCAACGGATTGAAATTGAGAGTGCTGAGGCAGGAGATATTGTAGCGATTGCGGGTTTAGCTGATATTTCGGTAGGAGAGACGATTTGTCAGCAAGGAGATAGTTATCCTTTGCCCATTTTACATGTGGATGAACCGACACTACAAATGACCTTTGGTACTAATAGCAGTCCTTTTGTGGGACGGGATGGAAAAGTTTTAACAGCTCGTAAAATTGAAGAGCGATTGTTAAAAGAAACGCAAAAAGATGTTAGTTTAAAAGTAGAACCTAGTAGCAATGAAAGCTTCTTAGTTTCAGGTCGAGGAGAGTTGCATTTAGGAATTCTGATTGAAAACATGCGCCGGGAAGGATTTGAATTAGAAGTTTCCAAACCCAAAGTAATTATTAAAGAAGTCGATGGTCAAAAAATGGAACCTTGGGAAGAGTTACAAATTGAAGTACCGGAAGATTGTGTGGGAACGGTAATCGAACAATTAGGACTTCGCGGTGGTGTAATGCAAAATATGACTAACTTCGAAAATCAAGTACGACTTAATTATTTAATTCCTTCTCGGGGCTTGATAGGTTTTACCACTGACTTTATGACGATGACCAAAGGATATGGTATTTTAAACCACACCTTTAGTGAATATCGTTCTTATGAAAACGTTGATATTGGAGAACGAAAACTTGGTGTTTTAGTATCTGTGGAAAATGGTAATTCCACAGCCTATGCCATTGGCAACTTAGAAGATCGTGGTATCATGTTTATAGAACCAGGAACAGAAGTTTATGAAGGCATGATTATTGGAGAATGTAATCGTGATAATGATTTGGCTGTCAATGTTGTCAAAGGAAAACAATTAACCAATATGCGAGCTTCTGGTAGTGATCATACCGTTGTCTTAAAACGACCACGGCCTATTACCTTAGAATATGCTCTTGATTATATTAACTCTGATGAATTAGTAGAGGTAACTCCCAACTTTATTCGCCTTCGTAAGAAAATTCTCAATACAGAGGAACGTAAAAAATGGGATGCTAAAAAAACAAAATAGAAAAATTGTCCTGCGTAGGCTTGACATTTTTTTATGTTTTAAAAGACCTTTTCTATTGAAATAAACATTTAATTTGTTTATACTAGAAATAAAATAGGAAGATAGGAGTGAAATAATGACAAAAACAAAAAAGGAAATGTTCATTGGTTTTCTTGCTATATTTGTCCTCGTATTAGGGATGGGCTTAGTAAGTTATGCCGCTTTTAGTTATAGTAAAGCTGGAGAAAAGGTCAACACTATTACCACTGGTACGATTCAAATGAGTTACACAGAAAGTGATAACGTCATCAGTATTACAAATGCCCTACCAACGACAGACGCGACTGGTAAAACTCGCTTAAAAAATGGTGAATACTTTGATTTTTCAGTAACGTCCACCATCCAAGGAAATACCGCCATTAACTGGGAAATAGCCGCTACCGCTCTTAGTGATAGTACATTTGATGGGAAAAATATTAAATACTATTTAACGAGTTTAACTGGTAATGCAGAAACAGAAGTAATGGCTCCCAAAACATATAACGAGTTAGCCACCGCTAATGAAGAAACCGGACGCCCGGCAAAAATGATGAGTTTAGCCACCGGCACTAGTAATGCAACCCAAACGACCAATTATCGATTACGTCTTTGGGTAAATGATGCTTATAATCCCCAAGGAGATGGTGGGAATTTGGTTTATAAAACCAGAATTAATGTGTATGGAAAAGTGCAAGATCCAAATGCTTTACCAATGATGAAAGCCTATGCTTCAGGATCGAAAGACGATTATCATAGTGATATTTATAAGAGTAAGGTGACTAGCATTGTGACTAAAACAGATACGTTAATACCAACGACGGCAATTGAATCATGGGATGTTTCTATGAAAGGAAATAACAGTGTCATTGCTTACGTTGAAGATGCTGGTAGTGGTACTTACAAGGTAACAATCGGTGGAAATAATGGTATTGCCGCTAATCCTGATTCTGGCTATGTGTTTTCCTTCTTCAGTGCTGTAACAAATATAGACTTAAGTCATTTAGATACTAGTAAGGTAACTTCGATGAATCAAATGTTTAATTTCTGTATAAAATTAACAACACTTGATATTAGTAATTTTAATACCAGTAACGTTACCAATATGAGCACTATGTTTGGAGCCTGTCAGGGATTAACCAGTTTAAATCTCAACCATTTTGATACATCACAAGTTACAACGATGTATGGAATGTTCCAAACATGCAGCAATTTAACAACCTTACAAATTGATCAGTTTGATACTACCAAAGTAACAGATATAACTAACATGTTTTATAATTGTAATAAACTAACAGAAGTTACTTTGGGAGCAAATTGGACAAACATCCCCTCATTAGCTTTTAAAAATTGGAATAATACCCAAACTATTAAAGTAGCTGGTACTTGTGCTAGTAAAACGTATATTACTGGTTGGAGTGCTGATGCTACTGTAATTTGGCTAGATGAACCAGGTGGTTGCTAGGTTAAAAAGCTATGATAATAAAAGTAATCATCACTAACGAATAAGATAATAACCTAAAGGGGTGAAGAAAATGAAAAAGATAGATAGCCTAATGTTAACCCGGGGGGGGGTACGATTATCTAACTAATTGTTCTTTTTCACATGTGACAACAAAAACAAGGCAACGAGTCTTGTTTTTCTAGTGGCTAAAGAAACAGTAGAAAAATAGAAAAAATAGGGTATAATAGAGATAATAGAGGTGTAGATCATGACAAGGAAAAAAGAATTAGGATTAATGATAATAGGATTAATCTTCTTATTGATAGCAATCACTGGAATTGCCTATGCGGCTTTTAGTTATAGTAAAGCAGGAGAAAAAGTCAATACCATTACCACAGGAGTGATGGTAATGAGTTATACCGAAAGTAGTAATGTCATTAGTATTACTAATGCTCTTCCAACAACCGATGCCACTGGTAAGAAATTATCGAAAAGTGGGGAATACTTTGATTTTAGTGTGGCATCCACAGTGCAAGGACAAGCCCTGATTAGTTATGAAATAGGAGTTAAGAAACAAAGTGGTAGTACAATGGCTGATAATAATATCAAGTTATATCTAACCGAGAAAAATAGTGATGGAACCGAAACCGAAGTAATGGTTCCAAGGGTATATAGGGAAGAGCCCACTGCTAATAGTTACACAGGAAGACCTGTGGATGAGATGAGTCTATATACGGGAACG
>CAUAFL010000003.1 GCA_958428295.1 uncultured Bacillota bacterium | reverse complement strand
TATTACTCCCTCCTACAAAAGTAAAAAGAAAGGATAACCATTTCCTTTCTTTTTATAATTCAATATCCTGATTAACAAAATCCTTTTGGTCAGCTAATAAAATTTCATGACTACGCTCCTCTTCAGAGTTTAAGTAAACCTCTTCAATTCTATCCACACGACAGCGTTCAGCTTCTAAAATTGCATTTACTTTATCAGCAGCATTTTTAAGCTCATCATTAACAACCACATAATTATATTTAGTAACCTCATTAATTTCTTCATAAGCTCGTTTAAATCGCTTATCGATTTTGGTTACATCCTCTGTCTTACGCATTTCTAACCTGCGTCTTAATTCTTTCATAGTAGGAGGCATAATAAAAATAAAAATAGTTTCAGGAAGTTTTTCTTTAATCTTTAAAGCTCCTTGAATTTCAATTTCCAAAATAACATCTTCCCCCTGATCTAAATGCTCTTGAATAAATTTTTTAGGGGTACCATAATAATTGCCTGCATATTCTGCATATTCTAAAAAAGAATCTTGAGCAATCTGACATTCAAATTCTTCCCGTGATAAAAAATAATAATCAATACCATTTTGATCATTTCCTCGAGGCATTCTACTAGTACAAGAAACAGAAACCCAACAATTTTTTCGGATTTTTAATACCTCATTGATAACACTGTTTTTGCCACAACCAGAAGGTCCTGATAAAACAATTAATAATCCCTGTTTTTTAGTTTTAAGCATATTATCCATTTCTATTCATCCTTTCTAATAGGAGCATGTGCATATTCACTTTTAATAATTTCTGTTTGCCTTTCGCAAGCAAATGCTAGCGCATAGATAGTACTCACTTGACATTCAAAGGTTAGTGATAAATCTTTATTGCGTTTAAACTTACTAATTAGGGGTAATTTAAAGTTTTTCTTATGCTCATTAAGATAAGCTTGCCCCTTTGTAGAAAAGCCTAATAGGCGCAAATAAGTTAATTTACGAATGGTTTGATCTAATTGCTTAGTATAACCGCAGAGAATATACAATAACATTCTAGCAATCCTATTATAAGTAACATTACGACCTTTAATACTTTTAATTAACTCATCAATGCTTGTCACTTGCATAATTTGTTGTTTTAGTCTTTGAGCCATTCCAGAATCTACAAGTTGAAATTTAGTCAAATCGGGTTCTATTACTATTCTATACTGTAATAACTTAAAATAATCATCAATTTGCACAATTTTGTCGTTTAGATAATCAAGGGTATAGGTAGGCACTTGATGTGCAATAGAAATGTGATTAGCTAAATTACTTCTAATACTAGTAGCACTAGCAATGTTTTCTTGAGATGAAACATCATGATAGACAGTAGTTCTTTGAATCGTATGAGGAGTAATAGGATAATGATGTTTTAAAATAGCCTTAACATAGCTAATTCCTAATAGATCATTAGGTAACCGGTAAGCAATTCCTGTTAGGTTTTGTAAAGCTAAGGAGAGGGCAGTAGGATAATTATTCCCCATTCTAAGGTAAACTTGTACTAAAGAAGGAAAATCAGGATTATTAAGTTCTTCTTCTACCATCCTCTGTATGCCTTCCATATCGTTGGATTCACTACCAAATACAAAATCAGTAACCCCTAATTCCTGACACAATCCTAAAGCGCCTTCCGCAAAAATATCGGCAGCACCAGTTGCAAAAGGAAAGGGGAGTTCAACTACTAAATCAACACCCGCAGTTAAAGCAATATCTGTTTTTTGCCATTTATCCAAAATAGAAACATTCCCTCGTTGTGTAAAGTTACCACTTAAAATTAAAATAATTAATGCATCTGGAAACATCTCTTTGATCTTTTCCAAATGATATAAATGACCATTATGAAAAGGATTATACTCAGCAACCGTTCCTACAATATGCATTCCCTCACCCTCTTTTATGATGATTATATAGTCTCTATCCCCGACTTACTGTTATTTTTTGTCATTTCAGTAGAATTATTCTATCACAAATCCTTTAGGTTGACAAATATTAGAATACTATTGTATATTATTTTTCGCACTAGCCGCTATTAATTTAATATTATCTTTTTTACAAACCTAACTTTTCAGTATATAATAACAGTAGAGGATGATACAATGAATTTAGCAATCGCCAAAGAAAATTTTATTAACTATTGCGAATATGAAAAAGGCTTAACTGTTAATACGCTAAAATCATATGGTTATGAATTAAAAGATTATTTGCAGTTCTTAGAAGAAAAAAGAAATATAAAAACAACTACACAAATACAAAAACAGGAGATAGAAGCTTATCTAAAATACTGTTATAATCGAAAAGAAGATAGTAAAACAGTAGCTCACAAATTAACAACGATTAATAATTTTCATAAATATTTAGAAAAAGAAGAACAAAATAGCCAAAATCCAATGGAATTTATTGACCGTCCTAAAGTTACAAAGCACTTACCTTATAGTTTGAGTGTAGAAGAAGTAGATCGATTATTGGAAATTCCTCTTCATAGTCCATTTGACTATCGAAATAAAGCTATGTTAGAATTGATGTATGGTGCTGGTCTAAGAATATCAGAATTAGTTAGTCTTACCGTCTTTGATATTGATTTTAAAAATGCCATTTTACGGATAAAAGGGAAGGGAAATAAAGAAAGATTAGTACCAATTGGGGAAGTGGCACTTTATTATATTAATGAGTATTTAGAAACGCGCCCAAAATTATTAAAGAAAAAACAAACACCTTTTCTATTTTTAAATTCTAGAGGAGATGGTATCTCGCGGCAAGGTTTTTTTAAAAATCTAAAATCACTTTTAAAATCTCAAGGCCTAAACGAAAATATTACCCCTCACTCTTTGCGGCATTCTTTTGCAACGCATTTGTTGGAAAGGGGAGTCGATTTAAGAAATATACAGATTTTATTAGGTCATTCCGATATTTCTACCACTAAAATTTATACGCATATTACAAATGAAAAAATTAAAAATGATTATTTAAATAATCATCCCAGAGCGAAAAAAGGAGCATAATAAATATATGAAATTTAAACGAATATTCTTAATGGTATTAGATTCACTAGGTGTAGGAGAAGCCCAAGATGCAGCTGGCTATGGTGATAGTGGTTGCAACACCTTAGGCCATATTAAAGATAATTATGATTTATTTATTCCTAATCTAGCAAAAATAGGTTTTTTTAATACCTTAAACATGGATGATAATCCTAATGTAGATGCTTATTATACTATCGCAAAACCAAACAATGCAGGAAAAGATACCATAGCTGGTCACTATGAAATGATGGGAATAACTTCTAATATTCCTTTTAAGACATTTAATAAAAACGGCTTTCCAATGGAATTAATTGATGAAATAGAAAGAATCACTGGTCGAAGAGTAATTGGTAATAAATGTAGTAATGATCAGCAGATTATTGAAGAATTGGGTGAAAGACAATTAAATTACGGTTCTTTAATTATTTATACTTCTGCTGATTCTGATTTACAAATTGCTGCTCATGAAGATGTTATTTCCGCCGAACAACTTTATGATTATTGTGAAAAAATACGACAAATTACAAAAAGAGAAGATTGGTTAGTAGGAAGAGTAATTGCTAAACCTTTCGTTGGCTCAGTTGGAAAATTTAAATTTAATCATGCCGGTAGAAAAGATTATCCTATTAAACCTGCTCAAAGAACTATTTTAGATGAGTTGACTGATAATTCATACAATGTTATTGCTATTGGAAAAATTAATGACATATTCAGTGAAAAAAGTATCAATAAAACTTTAAAAGCGAGTTCTAACAAAGATGCTATCAACAAATTGACAAGTATTATGGATAAAACATTTACTGGTTTGTGCATGGTCAATTTATGTGAGTTTGATAGTTTATTTGGGCACCAAAGAGATGTGGAAGGGTATGCCAAGGCAATTGAAGAATTAGATGTAGAAATACCTATGATTATAAATAAACTGGAAACAGACGATCTATTTATAATTACAGCTGACCATGGGAATGATCCTACTTTTAGAGGAAATGACCATACGAGGGAAAATGTACCATTGATCTTATATAGCAGAAATTTTAAATATCCCAAAAGGTTACCCATTCAAGATACTTTAGCGTGTATTGGAGCGACAATCGCTGATAACTTTGAAATTGCCCCTCCAGAAATAGGAAGCAGTTTGTTAGAGGCTTTAGAATAAGAAAAAAAGATAACTCTGGTAATTATTCACCTTTGTTATCTTTTTCTTGATCATATTCAAAACTGGCACATGTTGTTTCTTCATTATCTTCTACTTCATCATTGTTGCATCCACAATTACAACTAACTTTGATTTCATCTAATTCACACTCATTTTTATCACAATTTTGAAATTTACAAGTTTCAACGTCACATTTAATATTTTGTTTTTTTGCCATAACTTTATATCTCTCCTTTTCTTTATTATTATGGTTTAGAGTAAGAAAAATCATACATAATTTATAATTAAACTGCCCTTTTTCCTCAAAAATCAAGATAATAGAGTAGGGTAAAGCACTATTTACTTGATTATCTATAAAAAAGCAAAAGAAATTTCAGTAAATTTAATAATATTATGTATTTAGTTGAATTGGGTACGATCATAAGTTTTTAAAATTTTAATTAATATGATATTGGTTCTATTAACAAAATAAATTTGATAATATTAAACAATGAAATAAGTAGATTTAAATATTACTATATTTAGGTATGGGTGAATAGTGCTTTTATAACTATAAAAATATGGAATAATCAACTTCCGATAATAGATATTATGTTAACTAAAACAAATATTAAAAAGATTTTAATATCTTAATTATCCCTACTATCTTTATACTTTATGGCTAATAGCAAGATTAATAAACAAAAAAATAATTCTAATGATGTTTCAAATATCAGCATAAAATCATTAGTGCATATTATGGCATACAGAGTGTACGAAAAACTACTTACTACCCATAAAATCCAAGAATTAATACTTAAATCATTTGATTTTTTAGTCCTTATTAATTTTATAGTTTGTGGTAAATATGAAATCATTGTACATAATGATACTATTCCTAATAATACATTTCCTAACATGATGCTCTCTCCTCCAAATTACTTATATTCTCAGCAATAACAAAAAGAAGGGAACTCCCCTACTCTTTTTAATTTTCACTTATTTTTGTTCTTAAAAATACTTGACCAATCTTTTAATTTCTTAATAACAACGCCTAAAATAGCAGCTACTACTACTATATAAAGAATAATGGCACCCATTTTTTCACCTCTTTATACTATATATATTCAATAACTTAATAAACATAGAGGTATAATCATTTTGCTAAACTTTTCTAGATTGAATTTCAGCAATTTTTTCAAGAACTTCCTTGGCATTTTCTTCGCTTATTTCGTTATATCCTAATTCTCTCAAAGCTTGGACCTTTGCCGTATTTAATTCTTGCGTTCGACTCAATTTTTCTTCATTTTTTAATTCAATATCTTGAACAAAACGACGATGAGTTTCTGCAATTTTGCTTTTTGAAGCGCCACCACTATGATAAAGTGTCATTGCTGAAAATAAAATACTTTCAAAAATAAATTGCCGATCCTTATCAAATGCAAAATCAAGTGGTTCTGTAAAACCCATAGATTTAGACATATAGGCCAAGATATAGCGTAACTCCTCCGTGGTCTCCATAGATTGTAAATAATGATATAAATACACATAAGTATGATATGTTTTTTTGGTTTTATCATCTATTAATTTTTCTTTTAATATATTAATAATATCAGATAATAATTCTTGTTCTTTTTTATTAAAACCCTTAAGATCTGCTAACACTTCTCTATTAGAAGAATCTCGAACACCTTCATTTAAGCGTGTCTCTACCTCAATAATATAATCCCCATCAACCTTAATCGTAGAAATATCAACCTCATTTTCAATATTAAGTAATGTAAATAATTTAACAGCCTTTTCTTTTGGCCACTCTTCTAAAGTTTCCATTGCTAGATAATTATATAACATTTGCCTTGAAACACCTAAATATTTGGCTAATCTAACCTTTGATATTCCAAGTTCTAATAATAAATTATTTAAGTTGTTCATGATATAGCCTCCTATAAACATTTTATCAGTTTTACACAAATAGTCAAGTAATTTTCATGTAAAGTATTTTACAGTAAATACCAAAGCTTATGCTTATCTTTCTGCACCTCTTTGACAATTCCCCCACCTAAGCAATAATCACCATCATAAAATACACAAGCCTGCCCAGGCGTTACTGCTTTTACATTAGAATATTCTATTAAAATATTCCCATCCTCTAAGTAAGTTAAATGAATGGGGTAATCTTGAGCACGATAACGAAATTTAGCGGTGCAGTCAACAGGACGATCATCGCAATTAAAATTAACCTCCTCTAAAATAGCACTGTTAGAATATAAATAGGCATTATTTTCCCCTTCTGCTACATATAATACATTTTCTTGTAAGTTCTTACCAACAACAAAAAGTTTATCCTTAGTACCACCAATATCAAGACCTTTTCGTTGACCAATGGTATAATACATTAACCCAATATGCTCTCCTAATATTTTCCTAGTTTCAATATTAATAATTTTTCCTTTTTGGTTAGGTAAATAATTTTTTAAGAAATTTTTAAAATTACGTTCGCCAATAAAACAAATGCCAGTCGAATCTTTCTTTTGGGCCGTAATGAGACCGTATGAAGCAGCAATCTCTCGAACACGACTCTTGTCTATATCACCCAGAGGAAAGAGCACATTAGTTAACTGTTCTTTAGACAATTGGGATAAAAAGTAAGTTTGATCCTTATTTTGATCATGACTACGCATTAATCGACCATTTTCAATTTTGGCATAATGTCCAGTTGCAATATAGTCCGCTCCTAATCGTTTCGCTTCCTTGACAAAACAATCAAATTTTATATATTTATTGCACATAATATCTGGATTAGGAGTTCTACCTTTTTTTAATTCTGATAAAAAGTATTGAAAAACATCATCCCAATATTCTTTAATAAAATCTATTCTATAAAGAGGGATATCAATCTTTTGGCATACCAGTTTAGCATCGTTATAATCCTGTTCCTGTGGGCAAATATAATTATTTAAGTTAGGATTTCCTAAAATATCATTATTAATAGTGCTATCCCAATTTCGCATAAATAAACCAACAACCTCATATCCTTGTTGTTTTAAAAGAATTGCCGCTACTGAGGAATCAACGCCACCACTCATTCCAATAACTACTTTTTTCATCTTACATCACCGCTATTATTATACCTCTAAAATACTTTTTTGTATATGATTAGAAATTGATAGGAGTAAGTATACAATCTGCGCGATCAAGTGATAGTGCTATCCTATGACAAAAAAATGTCAAACAATTTTATTAAAGGATATTATTTGCAATAAAAAGATGTTATCAATATAAATATATGGTAAAATTTGGAAAAAGAATAAAATAAAAGGAGCTAAGAGAATGTTAAATTTCATAGTATGTGAGGATGATAAGAAGTTTCAAACAGAACTAATAGAACAAATCCATCAGTATATGATGAAGTTCAATATAGATTATAACGTTTATCCACTTCAGGATTATGGAAGTGACTTTGAGAGAATAGCCAAAGAAGAAATTGGCTTTAAAGTTTATTTATTTGATATAAAAACAGAAAATGGTACCGGAATTGATGCGACAAGATATATAAGAGAAACCATCAAAGATCGCATTTCCCAAATAATAATTATCACTAATTTTAATGAATATCGTTATGATGCCCTTGGAAATCGTTTAGAGGTATTAGATTTCATTAGCAAAGTTGATGATTGCAAAAACAGAGTAGAAAAAGCTCTGGAGTTAAGTGTCGAAAAATATCAAACACCACAAAATTCGATAATTTATAAATATAATGATATGATAAGAAGAATAGAATTTAATAAAATTTTATATATAGAAAAAGAAAAGGGCTGTAAACGTTGTAATATTTATACCATCGACGATGAACCAGTGAAAATTCCCATGAGCTTAGTAGAAGTAGAGAAAAAACTAGATGCTAAAAAATTCATCCAAATCCATAGAGGTATTATTGTAAATATAGAAAAAATAGATACCTATGATATTAAAAATAGCGAAATTGTCTTTATAAATGGACAAACGATTAATACAATTGCTAGAGAAAAAAGAAAGGAATTAGTCAAAAAAATTACAATACACTCCTAATTAACTAAAAACAAAAATGGCTTTTGACCATTTTTATTGTATTTCATCAATTTTCATTAAATTAGTAGGTCTATTCTTCTCAGTATTAGGAAAACTTCCCGTGGTAATGATAATATCCTTTGAGTGAAGTTCCATATACCCTTTAGCACTGTTAACACTCTTAGTCAAAACTTCGTCAGTGGAATTACAGATTGGTAAATAAGCAGGATAAACACCCCAGTTAAGAGCTAATCTTCTTCCTGTTTTTTCTTCTGGTGTCAAGGCTAGAATCGGTGCTTTTGGTTTTAAATTACTAATAATTCTAGCCGTTTGGCCACTAATAGTAGCAGCACAGATTAACCTTGCATCTAAGCGATTGGCTGTTTCCACTACGCTATCAGCAATAGCAGCAGGAATACTATGAGTTTCTTTTAAATTAGATACATAATCGAAAGTAGCATACTGCTCTGTAACTTCACAAATTTTAGCCATTGCAGCTACGGTTTCAATAGGATGTTTACCAATTGTTGTTTCACCACTTAGCATTACTGCATCAGTACCATCTAAAACGGCATTAGCAATATCACTAGTCTCTGCTCTTTTAGGACGACTATTTTCCATCATAGTCTCTAACATTTCCGTAGCAACAACACACACTTTGCCCATTTTTCGACAAGTCTTAATCATACTTTTTTGAACAATAGGTAACATCTCACTGGCAATTTCTGTGCCTAAATCACCACGTGCTATCATAATTCCATCAGAAACTTCTAAGATAGATGATAAATTAGTAATTCCTAAATCGCTTTCTATTTTACAAATAATTTGTAAATCTTCCCGACCATATTCCTTTAAAATTTGCTTAATCTCTAAAACATCTTCTTTACAAGATACAAATGAAATCGCTAAATATTCTCCGCCATTTTCGCAAGCATAATGAATATCTTCTCTATCCATATCACTAACATAAGGAATGTTTAATTTAATTCCTGGAACACTCATACTTTTACGGTTCCCAAGAACTCCACCGTGAATAATTTTACAGGTGACACCATCTTCCTCAACACTAATCACTTCAAGTTTCATTTTGGCATTTTCTAATAGGATTAAATCCCCTATTTTTAAACTATCTAATGCCTGTGGATGATTTACTGTAAAACGCTCTTCATTGCCAAGAACATCTTCTTTCACAATTCGAATTGTTTTTCCACTTGTAAGAGTAATTTTATCATTTTCTAAGAAACCACTTCTAAACTCTGGTCCTTTTGTATCCCAAAGAATAGCCACACTTTTTCCTGTCCTTCTCCTAACTTCTCTTACAGAAGCAATTGCCTTATCCCTTTCCTCAATAGTTGCATGTGTAAAATTAATTCGTGCCACATTCATTCCTGCTAAAACCATCTGTTCCATTACATCAGGTTCGTTACTGGAAGGTCCAATACTACAAATAATTTTTGTTTTTTTCATTTATTTCACTACTCCTTTTTTGTCGAACAGATATAATTATACTATAAAATCGCTATTTTGTATAGAAAAATATAGTAAAATCTTGCTTATCCCCTTTCCAAATCCTAACTACTCTCAAAAGTGGCAAACAGCCAAGATTTTCAACAAAAATTTCTTAAAAAAACAGCCTGTTGGTAGGTAAACACACAAATAGACTGCTAATAATTTCTAACTATATCAAAGCCTTAATTCATATATAGGGTAGGATAATAAATGATTTACTTATACCTAAAATAATATGATAAAAACGAAGTCACAACTATTTTAATAGTTTATAAATCTTGTTTGTTAAACTCACGAATAGACAACCATACTCCAATAATTCCAGCGCAAAGTATGGAAGCAATACAAATATAAAAATACTGGCTATTCAGCGGTAACATAGTAGATATTTGTATCGCTAACCATGGAACAAAACTTGCTATTGAAAGTAATTCTTGTGATACCTGTGAGCCCACAGATTGTAATAACACAAAAACTAAAGTACATAGCATAGTCGGATAAAACAATGTTCTCTGTCTTATAGCAATCCAAATAATCGGTAAAAATGCAATATAGCTTAAAAGACCAATTTGTGTGAATAACTGTATTGTAAAATAAATAGTCGCTGATGTGACTTGTGAGCCGAACAAAATGAGCGAACCAACGATAGCCAAGCATTGTGTAACAACCATAACAGCTAAATACCAACAAAACCATACAGCTATTTTACTAAATACAAAAATTTTTCTGTTTACAGGAGCAGTAACAATATTGATAATTGTTTTTTCACCATATTCTTTTTGCATTGACTGTGTGATAAAAAAACCACTCATAACAGGTAATACTAAGTTTACTAACATAGAAACTGTCATAATCCATTCATGGTAATCAATCCTTGTTTTATCAATGAAAATTGACTTTAAAATCAGTAAGATAGGAATGGAAATTGTAACAACAAAACCAATAAGAGCCATTCTGGTTTTTTTCAATTTTAGAATTTCCGTTTGAAAGGCGTTATTCAAATTTTGCACCTCCAGTCAATGAAGTAAAATAATCTTCTAATGTTTTATGCTTAGAATACAATGATGATAAACCTACTCCATGCGAAACCATGCAATTTGCTATTTCTTTTGTATCTAAAGGTTCATCATATATTTCAATACAGTTTTTATCTATAACAGAATAATTTTTACATTTCATTACATTTTCTAATAGTTGTGTAGCCTTAGGAACAGAATCTACTTTCACTTTAATATACTTTTTATTCTTTTCTTTCAATTCATCCATAGAAATTTCTTTGAGTAAATGGCCATCATGTATTATTCCTATATCATCAGCTAGTAAAGAAATTTCAGATAAAATATGACTTGAAATAATAATTGTTTTTCCTTGTTCATGACACAATGACTGCAAGAATTTTCTGATTTCAACTATTCCTACGGGGTCAAGTCCATTTGTTGGCTCATCTAGTATTAAAATCTCTGGATCATTCAAAATTGCATTAGCAATTCCAAGCCGTTGTTTCATTCCCAATGAATAGGAAGAAAAAGGCTTCTTGTCTTTATAAGGAAGGCCCACCAGCTCTAAAGCACTTTTTACAGCACTCTTTTTGATTGTACCTCTTAATCTTGAAAATATTTCTAAATTTTCTGTTCCCGTCAAATAAGAATAAAAACTAGGCGTTTCTATAATAGAACCTATCCTTGTGTAAATATCTTTTTCATTTCCTTTTAACTGTTTTTCAAAAATTTCTACTTCCCCAGAAGAAATAGAAATAAGTCCCAGAATCATTTTCATTATAGTAGTTTTGCCAGCACCACTGTCTGCTTGAAAATCATAAGTTTATCCTAGGTAGTCATACTTTTTGTTCTACTATTTTATTTAGCGGTTGTTTTTGACAATTTGGACAATAATAAGTACCACGTCCTCCAACCTTGATTTTTTGTATCTTTCCTCCACAAACAGGACAACTGTCTAAAGATTTGCCATGAACAGCTAATTCATTTTGAAAAAGGCCATGAACACCTTCGCTTGAGGTAAAACTTCTAATAGTAGTTCCCCCTTTTTTTATTGCTTTTGCTAGGACTTGTTTTGTATTCTTAATGATTGCTTCTGCTTCTTCTAAAGTAATATCTTTAGCCTTTGTCAAGGGATGAATTTGGCTAGCAAATAAAATCTCATCATCATAAATATTTCCAATTCCAGCAATAATACTTTGATCCAGTAACACTGTTTTAATAGGAAGCGATTTTCTATGAAAGCAAGATAGTAAATATTCTGCTGTCAAGCGTTGATCACCAAATTCATAGCCTAACTGATTAAGTGGTGCTAGTTCAAATACTTCTTGTTTAGGCAAAAGAAGCATTTTGCCAAATTTTCGCACATCATGAAAACGCATCTGCATCCCATCCTCAAAAGTAAAAATTACATGCTCATGTTTTTGTCTTGCAGTCTCTTGCGTCCGGAAAAAAAACTTTCCTTCCATTCGTAAGTGAATTAACAAAGCCTTAGTAGTAAGAAAAATAATTAACCACTTGCCCCTAGTTTCGATTCGTTCAATTTCTTGATACTTGATTTGTTCAATAAAACTAGCAGGATCTCCCACAATAATATTGTCCCAGTAAATGTGACAATCAATGATTTTTTTTCCTACTATTCTTTTCTCTAAGACCCGACTTACGGTCACAACTTCTGGTTTTTCTGGCATCTTATCACCACTTTCTATTTTGCTTCATACCAGTCATGTCCTATTTCAATATCAACATTTAAAGGAACATCTAACAATACTACGGTCTCCATTTTATCCTTAACAATTTGTTGAACAATAGCAAGTTCCTCTTCGTATACATTAAAGACTAATTCATCATGTACTTGGATTAATATCTTACTTTTTAAATGTTGTTTTTCAAACTCACGATAGACTTCTACCATAGCCTTCTTTAAAATATCAGCCGCACTACCCTGAATAGGCGTATTAAGAGCCATTCTTTCGCCTTGACTACGAACCATATAGTTCTTACTTTTTAACTCAGAAATCACACGCCTTCGATTCATAATAGTAGTTACATAACCATTTTGGTAAGCTTCACTCTTTTCCTGTGCCATATATTCTTTAATTCCTGGATAAGTTTCCAGATAATTATCAATAAAAGCTTTCGCACTTCCAACATCAATTTGTAGGTCTTCACTTAAACCAAAACTACTAATGCCGTACAAAATACCAAAATTGACCGCTTTAGCCGTACGGCGCATCGTTTTATCTACTTGCTCACTGGGAACATGAAAAATATCGGCTGCTGTTTGTGTATGAATATCAGCATTTTTCTGAAAAGCTTCAATTAAATGTTGCGATTGGGACATATGAGCAAAGACACGTAGCTCTATTTGAGAATAATCAGAACTTAATAAAACAGACTCTTCATCAGGAATAAAAGCCTTACGTATTAATCGAGAATAATCAGTTCGTATAGGAATATTTTGCAAATTAGGTTTATTACTAGAAAGTCGTCCCGTTCTTGTCAAACACTGATTAAACATTGTATGAATGCGACCATCTTCCCCTATTTCTTCTAAAAGACCCACCGCATAATTAGTATATAGTTTGGCTAAGGTCCGATATTCTAAAATCTTTTCAACAATAGGATGAAAAGCAATAATTCTATCTAAAATATCCTTGCTTGTAGAATATCCAGTTTCCCCTTTTTTTCTTTTTTTAGGATATGGTAAAGAAAGCTTATCAAATAACATGTCTCCTAATTGTTTAGGAGACATAATATTGAATTGACAACCAGCATCTTTATATATTTGCTGCTCCATCGTTACCATTTTATTATGCAAATCTTCCTTTAAACCTTCTAAATAGTTCCTATTAACTTTTATTCCCGTTAACTCCATATCTGCTAAAACATAAGCTAACGGCATTTCTATTTCTTCAAACAAAGGTGTCTCATCATATTTGGCAATAAGATCTAGGAATAATTGATGAGTTTGATAAATAAACTTGCTTTTCCGACATGTCTGTTCTTTAGTCGTAGTAAGTGGTACCTCACGACGTCGTTTTTCTGTACCGTATGTTTCCTCATAAGTAGCAATATCCCAGTCAAATTGACGCATTAAAGTAGTAATATCATCATTTAATGAATAATCTAACAAATAAGCAGCAATCATTGCATCATACTGACAGCAATTTAAACGAATCCCTAAGCGATGTAATAAAATGAAACACTTTTTTACGTCATAAGTATATTTTAAAGTATTGTTAGTCAACAAATCAATATGCTCTTTTATCTCCTCTAAAGTAAGGAATACAGAACCACTATCATTGCTGAAAGCAGCCCCTATAATTTCACAGGTATTATAGTAGTAACCATTCATTTCTAAATAGATTGCATAGGGCTTGGTGGCATCGAACATGGTTATGTCAACGATTGATATCTCTTTTTCCTTTGCATATTCTTGTTTTTCAGTAGGAGCCTCTTCGGGGAACGCAAGCTTTTTTAAAAGTGATTTGAACTCCAATTCTCGTAATATCTGAAGATATGCTTCCTTATTAAACTGGTTGTATTGGCAGTCTTCTAATGAAAACGGAAGAGGCACTTCTCTATAAATTGTTGCTAAGTCATAACTCATATAGGCATTGGTGCGATCCTCTATTAATTTTTCTCTAGTTTTAGGCGTTAACTTTTCTAAATTTTCATATAAATTATCTAAAGTTTTATATTGACTAAGCAATGAAATCGCCGTTTTTTCACCAATCCCCTTTACCCCAGGAATACGATCCGATGCATCCCCCATTAACGCTTTCAAATCAATCATATGAATAGGACTAACACCATAAGTATCTAAAAAGACGGCTTCATCAAAGCGTAAAAATCCTTTGGTTTTCAACAACTTCACATCAACATCATGGCTAATTAGCTGCAATAAATCTTTATCACTAGAAATAATAGTAGCAATAAATTCAGGTGTTTCATCGACTTGTTTACTAAGCGTTCCAATAATATCATCTGCTTCATAATTATCAATTTCAAAATGCTGAATTCCCATGGCATCTAACACTTCTTTGGCCTTAGGAAATTGAACCTTGAGATCCTCTGGCATTTCTTTCCGTCCTGCCTTATAGCTTTCATATTGATCATGACGAAAGGTCTTTCCTTTATCAAAGGCTACCAAAATATAATTTGGTTTTTCTTCTGTTATAATTTTATTCATCATATTAATAAAACCATACAATGCATTTGTTGGAAATCCTTTAGAATTTCTCATAATAACACCATTATAACTAGTTGCAAAAAAGCTTCTAAATAACAGATTATTTCCGTCTACTAAAATTATTTTCTTCATTAAAATCACTCTCTCCCCATTATTATAACATGAATAGAGGGAAAAAAAGCTACTTTAATTGTAAAACAATACTAGCATTTTGCCGAACTACATCTTCCCTGCTTTCTAATTCGTTAACACGGTCACATAGAAATAGGCTACACCCAACAGCAATCACATAGATCACAATCACCACGGCTGCTGTCTTTAAAATAGATTTAATATTTTGATTTAACATAATTTTTCCTCCTTCTGATATATTCATTTTATATCGAACAATTGTTTTTGTCAATTGCTTTTCCCAAACTTTTTTCGAATTTTTGTTTGACAATTGTCAAGTAAACATGCTACTATTAATAAAAGGAATGGAGGTATCAAACATAGTGGAAAAACTAACGGATAGACAATATGATATTTTACAAATTATTAAAAAACTAATTGCTAAAAATGGGTATCCGCCTACGGTTAGAGAAATTGGTGATGAAGCACATTTGAGTTCTCCTGCTACCATTCATTTTCATATCAAACAGTTAGTTAATAAAGGATATATTAAGAAAGGTGCTGGCACCAATCGAACAATCGAAATTTTAGTTCCTAATGAATATATTGATGAAAATGAAGAAATCGTCAAAGTGCCACTTCTTGGAAAAGTAACTGCCGGCACGCCAATCGAAGCAATTGAACGACCTGATGAGACATTTTCCCTACCAGTTGAATTACTTGGCAATAAAAAAGAAGTATTTACGTTAACCGTAAGTGGGGAATCAATGATAAATGTCGGTATTTATGATGGGGATATTTTAATTGTAGAGCGTCAAAATACTGCTAGAAATGGTGATACCGTCGTTGCAATGAATAAAGACAATGAAGCTACTGTAAAAACATTCTATAAAGAAAATGGTTATTTTCGATTACAGCCAGAAAATGATACAATGGAACCTATTATTTTAGAAGAAGTAACTATATTAGGAAAAGTCGTTGGTCTTTATCGAAAATTATAAAAAGAGTGCTAAAATAATTAGCAACTCTTTTTCTCTATCATTAATTGTTGAATAACAAAACTAGAGATTAATAAGCCTGCACTCCCCGGAACAAAAGCACAGGAAGCAATGGTTCTATCACAAGTTTTAATAGGAATTTCTGTCGAAGCACAGACAACGATTGGCTGTTTGATTTGTTCTTCTTTAATAAAATGGCGCATTATTCGTGCCAAAGGATCATAATTTGTTTTATCTAAAGTGGTAATACAAAGTTTACTAGGATCACAACGATTGCCTGTACCCATACAACTAATAAATGGCAACTGATAGTTTAAACAATGCTTAATAAGTAATTTTTTAGCAGATATATCATCGCAAGCATCTATGACATAATCAATAGAGTGAGAAAAAATCGTCTCTAAGGTTTTCGCTTCTAATTTTTTTTGATAAGTAATCACATCACAAGCAGGATTAATAGCAAGTATCCGGTCTTCCCAACAAGCAACTTTATATTGCCCAATCGTCGACTGCAAGGCAATTAATTGCCGATTACAATTGCTTTCCTCCACAATATCATAATCTACTAAAATAAAACAGCCGATATTAGAACGAGCTAAGGCCTCAATAACATAACCGCCAACTCCTCCACAACCAATAATTAAAATCGTTTTTTGAGCTAATTTTGCCACTTTATCTTCCCCAATTAAAGACTCTAAACGATAAAATAAAGACGACATTTAAGCACTCTTCTTCAGCAATATTTTTTGTTGATCAATGGATAAAGAAGGCCAATTTAATGATCGATCATAAAGTATTTGGTGCAAATTAGATAAGGAAATATAGCAATCGCTATTTTTCTTAGCGACGGTTTTATAATGAGTTAAAACTTTCTCTTCCTTGCTATTGAGTGGCTCAAAAGCTTGCAATACTGTATCCAAAGTTTTCATCGGTAGTAAAGATTGATCAACAACCTGAAAGTCTAGTTGATTAAAAAAATCTAACACTTGAATTGGTGCTTGATAACCATGTTCTTTTAACTCCGTTAAAAACATTTCCTTCTGTTGCGCATTTTGCTTTAATTGACGAATACCATCCAAAACCTCCTCAGAAAGAAGCCGATCTATCCCTAAAGAAGCGAAAGATAAACGTTGACTTTTTACCATATCAGGAATGGATAAACGCAAATCATTAACCAATAAACCATATAATAAATCCGTAATCTGATTAGCATTCACTGGTGGTAGAGGTACTTTATAAATATCGTAGAAATCTGTTTTTTCATAATTTGCAGTAGTAATGTAAACAGATTTAGCATTTGTATAAAGAGTATTTCGACGAATAAATTCTGTTAAACCTAAAGGATTATGATCGAAGTCTGTCGCAGTAGTTGCCTCCTGCAAACTGATTCTACCCACCGCTAAATCACTTGCTGGTAAATGAATTTTATCTGCCTGCAATTGTTCTTTTTTTATCTGCATATTTTTAAAAGTGATTGCTAAACTAAACGTCATATTTTCTGCAATTAATGGTAAAACAATCATTTTTTTCCCACCTTTCCTAGGAAAAGTAGTATATCACGATTTTCACAAAATAACAACTGGGAAATTTTTATACTTTTGATTATTGTTAACAAGTATTATCATCTGCTCAAAAGTGACCTTCTGTATTAATTTTCCTTTTTCCTAGCATAAAAACTAGCAATAATTAAAAATACTATGGTAAATCCTAAAAGAATTAAAAGATGCAACAGAAAAGGTTGCAATGTTTGTATGCTAATGGTTTCTAAAGTTTTAATAAATTCATTATTTTGTACGTACCAATAAGAAGGAAGTATTTGGGCGAACTTCAAAACTGTTGAAGGAATAAATTCAATAGGTACAAAACATCCACAGAGAAAAGAACTACCTAGAGAAATAACATTAGAAATCCCTGATATCGCTTCCTTCTTTTTTAAAATATTACCAATTAGAAAAGCTAATGCGAGGGCACAAATAGTAAAGATAAAAGAATTTAATGCATATAAGGCACCATGCCAAGAAAATATGGATCCCTTTAATAAAATAAAACTAATAAGCAAATAAATTGCCCATAAACCAATCCCCATAACAACAATTCCGGCAAAAATAGAACGATTATAAGATGATGGTGAAAGAGGACTGACGAAGATCCGGTTACGAATGTTTTGTTGTTTAAAACTAGACATTACAGTAGCTACTACAAAGATACATACTGCCAAAATAGAATAATTAGCAAAATTATAATAAAAACTAAGTTGGGATAAAAAAGACTCATCTAAATTTGATGTAACATCAATGGCAACGTTTTGTTGCAATACATATTCTAATTTTTCTAGGATTTCTTTTTCACTAAATCCTGTATCCAAATAAGTTTGGGCTGTCTGTAAATAATCATCAAGCAGCAACCTAACTAAAGAAGCCTCATAATCACCTGCTGATTTTACTGTTAAAGACGGATTTTTCCCAGCCATAAAGTCACGATGATAATTTTTAGGAATATAAATAATATAACTAATTTCGCGATAGAATAAAGCATCCTCTTCCTTTTCTACCGCTTTAATATGGGTGTTTTGTTTTAGATAGACCAATAAAGACTTCGTAAATCCGATCGTTTCATCTTCATTAACAATCATAATATTAGGTTTCATTGCCGTAAAATTGCTAGTGCTTTGGTTATTTTTGAGGCTAAAAATCCCAAAAATAATTAAAACAGCAGTAAACATTAAAATGGTGAGCCAATATTTTTTGATGATTTTAAAGAAATATTTAAATACTAGCATTTTTTTGCCTCCTTAAAAACACGATAGAAAGACCAAATAATAAAATGGAAAATAACACTAGACTAATAATATTTCCCCAGTACCGTTCAAATGTAGAATAATAGTATAATGCATAAAAGCCATCTGTAATCATATTGGCCGGATTTAAGTAATTTATTATAGGTATTTGTGTATCGATTGTATATTTCATTGAAATACCCATCATTCCTGCAAGGAAACAACCTAGCATTGTGAAAGCAATTAAAATACCAATTTTGAAATTTTCATCCTTTTTAATTGCTACTCCTACAAAAATTCCTAGGCTAAGGCCCGCAACACAACCCAAGAAGAAAAGTAATAGCATTAAACCAATATGCTGTCCATAATCAACATGCATTACAAAAATGGTAAACAGCATCAATAAAGTCATACCAATTAATTGCACTACAAAAGCTGCTAAAGCACTACTAAGAATTAATAGTCCTTTGTTAGCAGGAGAAACACTAATTCTTAGGCCCTTTTTTGTCATCGTTGCCAATAAATTACTAATGGCAGTCATTCCCAAGACTGCTCCATAAAGACAAGTCATCGCAATTAATGTATAATATTCAATCATAACATAGTCAATATTAGTCGTTGTAGTATCTTTTATTAAGGATACTTTTTCTTGATATATTGAAGCAATACTTTCCAAATAAAGTTGTTGATAATCTATCTTTGTCTCCCCGATAGCATTCTGTTCTCTCACTTTGAAGGCTACCATATCATCAACAATTTGTTCATTTTTTTGCAGTTCTTTTACTATACTTTGAAAAACAGTCTCATCTAGGCCACTCTTTTTAACAACTACTCGATACTCATCATTTTCTATTGTTAAATAACCGACAATTTCTTTTTTTTCTAGCATAAAAGAAGCTTTTTCCAACGAACAATAAGAAACATCAAATAAATATTGGGCACTTTTCTTATCACTCAGTACTTTAAAGGTATTCTTAACAAATGGATGATTTTCTAAATTAACATCTTCTACTACGGCAATCGCAAAAGGTTGCATTTTTTCATCGGTCGTAATATTTGAAAAAGTCATATAAAAGAAAGTTGCCATAATTATTGGAAAAGCAAATGTCCAAAAAATTAAAGGTTTGTTACGAAATAAAGTTTTAAGAGAATAAATAAAATTATGCTGGAACATCAATCGCGAAGCTCCTTTCCTGTAAGGAGTAAAAAGACATCATTGAGACTTGGTTTTTCAGAATAAACACGTTGATAAACAAGTCGATGCTCTTTAAAATACTCAAGTAAATTAGTAATATTATTAGTTCCCTTTTCAAATGTGATTAATAAACGACACCCTTGATAGCAAACCTCCTGCACATGAGGCATTTTTTTAATAGCCAAAAGATGTTTTTTAGCTAAATCCGCAACTTCTATGGTCACTTTCTCTTCAATATTTGCTAAATCTTTTAACTCTTCTTTAGTTCCTTGTGCTACTATTTTTCCTTTATCAATAATAATAATTCGATCACACAAAATTTCTGCTTCTTCCATATAATGCGTAGTGTAACAAATAGTAGCGCCCTGATCACGCAATTTTTTAATACCATCCAAGATATTATTTCGACTTTGTGGATCAACCGCTACGGTTGGTTCATCTAAAAAGATTAATTTGGGGTGATGTGCAATACCGCAGGCGATGTTTAAACGACGTAGTAAACCACCAGATAATTGTTTGGGATAAAATTTTTGATATTCCTCTAAAGCAACAAAGGTAAGTGCCTCTTTAACATAGCTTTGGCGCTTCGTTTTGTCAGAAATATAAAGGCCACAAAAATAATCAACATTTTCATAGACAGTCAATTCTTCAAAAACAGCAACATCTTGGAAAATCACCCCTACCTCCTTTTTTATATCATACGCATTGGCGTGCATCTTTTGGCCAAAAATAATAACGTCTCCTGCATCATAATTTAAAAGGGACAAAAGACAATTAATCGTTGTTGATTTACCGCTGCCATTAGGACCTAATAAACCTAATATTTCTCCTTGGGCAATTGAAAAAGAAAGATTTTCAACCGCTGTTAATTGTTTATATTTTTTAGTTAAACCTCTTACCTCAACTATTTTTGTCATGATTTTTTTCTCCTTTATCTATTTTTTGAGATAGTGCTATAAAAACATCTGTTAACATCTGTGAGATTTGTTCTTCTTTAAATTTGCAAGTATCAGTGGCAACTAAAGTTGCCAAACTCTTTCAATAACAGCTTGCTTAAGCTCCTGCATATTACTAAAATTAGCAAAAATAGGTTGAATCGAGCAGTGTAAACGTTGAGCAATCGCGCGAGCATGGACCCCTTCCATTCCTTCAGTTCTAGCGATATCATAAGCTGCCTGAAGGACTGTTTCTTTAGCAATTTTTAGCTTAAGTGGCATATAACACCTCCAATTATCAGGCACTTTATCATTCCCACTTTTTACATAATCCACTCCGTTGTAATAGATACATTTTAATATCCAATAATATTTGTCATAACATACAATTTAAAGAAAAAGCAGTTGATATAACTGCTTGAAAAAAACTTAATGGTAGCCTGTACGGGTTTCGAACCCGTGTATATTACCTTGAGAGGGTAACGTGTTAACCACTTCACCAACAGGCCATCTCTGAGATAAAATAAATGACTATTCAATGATAACATAATTCCCTTTTTTACACAATAGTTAAAAATCTTTTCTCTCGTATTAAAACTAGTACACTGTCATTTTTTGTGATATTTTTTTACTAAGTTAATAATAATAAAGAAAAATGGAAGCGCAACAAGTAGTAATAAATAATTTCCATTAACAAAATTATAATAACACCAAAAACAAAAAAATCCCACGGCATAAGTCAAAAAACTAACGATGTAAACCCTTCGAAAAATAGAAAGATACTCGAAGCGATCTACTAATAAACAAAAATATTGACCAATAAGAGCTAGACTACAACAAAAAAATGGAACAATAACAAGTTTTAAATACCACGGTTTTGTATTAACTATCGCAAAAATTAGCAGGATACAAATTAAAAGGGCTGAAATAAATTTTGCTGCTAAAATTATTTTATGTTTCATACCTAACTCTCCTTATATAGCTATCTTTTTTTAGAATAACGAACTTCTTTATAAAGTTCCATAACGACAAGCACACAAAGTGCTAACCCTAACAAATACCCTAAATGAACAAAGGGAATAGAAACCGTCCTTAGCAAGTGAGATAACCCGCCTACTTCCATTACAATCACTTGTAATAGAATAGAACAGACAACACCACCTACAATTAACGGATTACTACGCAAAGAAACGCTAAAAGCAGATTTTTTTTCACTCCGACAATTAAAAACATGAACATTTTGAATAAAGACCATCAAAGCCATAATATAACCTCTAGCACTGACAACATCCATTTTTAAAACATTAATCAAATAATACCAAACCCCAAAAACTAGTAGACCAATAGTAACACCTGACACTAATATTTCCTGAAAAAGACTTTTATTAAATATACTTTCTTTAGGATTCCGTGGAGGCTCTTTCATAATGTTTTTTTCATCTTTTTCAAAAGAAAGTGCAAAATCTTGAATACCATCGGTAACAACATTTAACCATAACAACTGAACTGCCACAAGTGGTAGTGGCAAATTAAAAACAATTGCTAAGCAAAAGAATAATACCTCGGCTAAGCCACAAGAAATTAAAAAATAAATAATTTTACGAATATTAGCATAGGCAACACGCCCTTCCTTAATTCCTAGAACAATGGAAGTAAAATTATCATCCATAATAATCATATTAGCCGTCTCACGAGCGATATCTGTTCCACTGCCCATAGCAATACCAATATTAGCGCTACGAAGAGCCGGTGCATCATTAACACCATCACCAGTAACGGCAACAAATTGTCCTTGTCGTTTTAACGATTCAATAATCTTTAATTTTTGTAAAGGACTAACCCTTGTAAAAACACATTTCTGTGAAACAAATTGATCAAATAAATGCTCCTTTTTAGCAAATGCCCGTTCCACTTCTTCCCCCGTAGTGACATTATCATAATTAGTAGTTAATTGTAGCTGTCTAGCAATAGAATAGGCCGTTAATGGATGATCTCCAGTAATCATTAAGACCCGGATACCTGCCTGATGGCATTCTTTAATAGCCGGAATAACTTCCTTACGAATAGGATCAATAAAAGCAACAAAGCCACTAAAAGATAAGTTCTGAAGTGAAGTCTCACAGTATGGTGGCTGCTGCTTTACTAAACCTTGTGCTAAAGCAATAACCCGATAACCATCCTGTGCTAAGGCTTCATTTTGTTGTTGCAAAACGGAAACGGATGATGAAGCATCCGTGGAACTATCTGTTTGGCAAAAGCTTAGGACCTTCTCAAAAGAACCTTTAACTGTACAAAATAACTTACCATTTTGCTCATAAAAGACCGCAGAATATTTATTTTCTGACTCATAAGGGATGATATCGACTATTTTTACTTTAGAAGTATCAATACCAAGTTTTTTACCAAGCACCAAGAAGGCTAAATCAATAGAATCTCCCATTTTCTGTTTTTCTGTCAACTTAGCTTCATTATTAATTGCTCCTAAAAATGCTATCTCTTTGGCAAATTGTAGATTCTCTCCCGTTACCTGCCCCTCCTCTTCGTAACCAACACCCGAAATATCATAAATCAAACCATTAGGTAACACAATTTTTTTAGCAGTTTGTTGATTAACAGTTAACGTTCCCGTTTTATCCGAAGCAATCATCGTACAGCTACCTAATGATTCAACAGAAGGTAATTTCCTTATAATCACTTGATTTTTGGCCATTTTATTAGAAGCAATAGTAAGCGCCATTGTCAGTGCCAATGGCAAACCTTCTGGCATAGCTGATACCGCTAATGCAATCACTGATAAAAAGATTTGATGATAAGGGACTCCCTTTATCATTAATAACACCATGATAAATACAGCAACACCTAATACCAAAAGGCTAATTTGCTTGGATAATTTTTCAATGCGAATAGTTAACGGTGACTTTTCTTCCTTGGTTGTATTAAGACTATCAGCAATCTTTCCAATTTCAGTATCTAATCCTATACCAACCACATAACCTTTCGCTCGTCCTGTTACAGCAGTAGTTCCAGCAAATAATATATTTTTCTGGGCCGTAATAGGAAGCGAAGGAGCAGAAATATTATGGGCATCCTTACTAACCTGCACACTTTCTCCTGTTAGTATTGCTTCATCGACCATTAAATTATGAGCTTCCATAAGTCTAATATCCGCAGGAATTCTATCTCCAGAATCGATAACTACAAAATCTCCGACAACGACATCTTTAGAATCTATATTGAAAAGAATACCATTACGAATAACGCTTGCTTGGATTGTCAGCAAAGACGTTAAAGACTCAGCCGTCTTATTGGCTTTATTTTCTTGATAAACCCCCATAATTACATCCACTAACACGATGAAAAAAATGGCCATGGCATCCACCCACTCGCCAACTAGTAAAGAAGCTCCAATGGCTACTAATAACAATAAAATAATAGGATCTTTTAATTCTTTTAGAAACAAAACAACAATACTAGCTCGTTTTTTCTTGGGCAACGTATTTTCCCCATAAATCGTTCTACGCCTGATTGCTTCATCAGTTGTCAAACCATCACGACCTGTTTTTAATTCTTTTTCAAGATCTTCTGTTGTTTTCGAATAATACATATTATCACCTCTTTTAGTATAACAGAAATTGCCAATAAAAAACGGTATCCAAATTAAATTGTCAAAAAAAGAGTAGCCGTATGTACTACTCTTCAATAATAGATTGCAAAGAATTTTTGTATTCTTCGAGCTTATTTCTATACTCTTCAAGAGAATCTTCTAGCGTCTGATTTTTTTCCTGTAAACTTTGATTTTCAGCTTCTAAAGTTTCAATGCGACGCTGATACTCTGAAAATTCATAATCATAAGATTCACGCTGTTTCCTTCGTTCTTCCGCCTCTTCTGCTTTCATTTTAAGATAATTTTGTTTAATGATCTGTAAATTACTTTCAGAAGCAAAGACCGTAATTTCTAACTCATATAATTTTCCGTAATTATAAAGTTTTTTCTGAGCTAAATCATGAATAATTAAATCAAATAATTTCTTATTAGTCAAATTTGTAGACTGACTAATAGGTACTACCAAGGTTACATCCTCATCATGAGTCGCAACGCGAACATAATCCTTATAATAAGTTGTTTGCACTTTAACATTATTACCTAATTGATTATCAACGACATACTTTATATCATCATTATAGAAATATAAATCTTCTCGCATTGGTACCTCTTTTTCTACTGTGGAACTTTTTATACTAGTAGGAACGGTATCAATATAGGAAGTATTGGCAACATCCACCATCAATAAACCAAAAGATAGGCCCATTCCAGCAATAGAAATCAAAAATGTCAACAATAACCGTTTTAACTTCATTTGTCGATTAAAGAGAAAAGAAAAGACAATTTCTAAAACGAAGATAACGAAAATGATGCCAAAAATAGCCCCCAGAATAACACTGAAATAAAAGACCCCTTTAAATAAGAGAAACAACAGAATTAATAGCCCAGCACATAAAAAGAATAAGGCTGCGATGAAAGGAAAACTAAAACAAGCAACAATAAATTTTATAAATGCCATAGCAATCGCTCCTAAGGCTGTAAAAATAGCATAGTTTTTAGGCTGTGACGTTTCCTTATATGTGGTATTCAAAGGAGCCTTTGCAGTATCACTCGTATTTTGTTCTTTGCTTTCCTCACTTGTTAGAGGAAGATATTTTTTGGCATTATCTAAGTAAGCTATTTTAAAAATATAACCAAATAATAATATAAATAAAACAAAATAACCAACATCCACTATTAAATTAAAAATACCTGAGAGCAAATGAACGAAAGTCTCATTACTAACATTAACGAAAATATCATAAAAAGAATCTTCTAACATAGTAAAAGGAAGTCGACAAAGTAGTAACGCCATAGCCACACAGAACATGACAAAGATACACTGAATAATTTGACCCACTTCCATACTACGAAACATAGTATAGGCTCGATTAATAAAATCAAGGGCGCTATCAATAACCGTATTGATATTCATCTTTTTCTTTTCTTCAATTCCTACATCTGTAATCTCTTCATTGGTAAGATCATCCAAACTACACTTGAAAATTTTACACATAGCTAATAGTTTATCCATCTCCGGGTATGTTTGAGCAGATTCCCATTTCGATACCGATTGTCTAGTTACATCTAGCATGGCTGCTAATTGTTCTTGGGAAAGTTTATTCGCTTTCCGTAATTTTTGGAGTTTTTCACTAAAACTCATACTTATCACCTCACGCCAATTCTACTATGGAACGTCAGTTGCGTTCTACCAAATTTCAGTTGTTTTTATGTTAATTTTTGGTTGCTTCCCCTTTATTATATCTTAAAAAGAAAAAAATAGTCAATTTTGGCTATCTTTTATCCTTTTTAACACTAACTCATTAGAGTCACAAACAGTTGTGCCAATTGTTCTTGTAAAGCTTGTTGCTGCTCTTTGGTCAACGTTGTCTGAGAAACAGCAGTTGTTACATCTTCATTAATCTTTGCTTGATTAGAAAATTCGGAATCAATTGTTGCCTTAATATCTGCTAAATGTATATCACTAGCTGTCATAAGGAAAGTAAAATGAGTCTTTATTTTATAATTTTTCTCTTTATTAGGTTCTTCACTTTTTGAAGTAAGTTCCATTGCTAAAGCCACTTCATCAACTGCTATATCCACTTTAAGAGATTTTTCTAAATCACTAAGCTGTAATATCATAGTCCCGATTTTTTGATTGTGACCATCCTGAAATATAGCGGTCATATTTTGATCATTGCCAGTAAGGATTACGCGACTAGTTTTTGTCTTATTTTGATAAACTTCTATAACACTTTCTTTTACGCCTTCTTCATAAGTAATCGTAGTAGTATCTTTCGCATCTACTATTTGCAATTGATATTTTTTAACTTGATAGGTCAATGGATCTGTGTAAACACTTAAGATCACTTGTTGTCCCGAAGCTAAGATAGAAGCATCTTGAGCTACTTTCGCATCACTAAAATCTTTATTATAAGATGCTAAGATCTTAGTAGCCCTTTTATCCTTCTTTAAATCTTTTAAAACATTATTAGCCAATTCCTTTGCAACTTCATTATCTAAAGTAAAGCTAACTTCTGTGGCCTTAGTATCTTTAGTAGAGATAGTCGTTGTCACTTTTTTCTTTGAAAAATAAGAATCTTTTAAGTTTTTCTTTAATGATTCAATAGCAAAATCATAGATATAAATACCATCTTCTGTAAAAGAAGCATTTTGCTCTAAATTTTCAAAATAGTCACTATCACCATTACGAATATAGGTCGTTAAAAAATCCTTAACGAAATAATATTGTTGATGTCCATCTACTAAGTAGCGCAAATCCAATAATTTGTTACCTGATAGACTACTATCAATTACTGCTAATAATTTTTGGTCTTTTTGTTGTTGTGTGATTGTCACATTTGTATCTAACTTACTAATGTTATTTATTAGATTAAGATAAGGTTGATATTCCGGACTATAAGAAGAAATAGCACTCAAATAATCGCTTTGAACATCTAATTTAATATGGTTCTTCAAAGTAAACGTTTCACTTACCGCATCACTATCATCAATCGCAATAAATTGTTTAATATTCCCCGCCAATTGATCAATAGCACTAGAAACAATACGTTTAGAATTTCCTACGTAACTAAAATAAATTCCTCCTAGCACCCCAATCACCACAATTAAAATCACTGCTGTCACGATGAGACGATCTCTTTTTCTAACTTTCACCTTCCCTACTTCTGTTTCTTTGGTATTTGTCATAAAATCACTCCTTAGTATTATTATAACAGATAATCGCCTTAAATAAGACAAATATTTCATTTATGAGATTTCATATAAAAAAGAACAACTGTATTTTTAGTTGTTCGCTAATGTTCCCATCGGATCCCAAGGCATTAACTCAATAGGAGATGTTTTTAATACTTCTAATAATTCTTCTTTTAAATATTTTTTATGAATCACTGCTTGATAAACATATTTATCAAACCAACTATCACTGGCTACAAAATACCCTTTTTTACCTTTTTCTTCCCCCCAACTATTTTCAATTTTAAAACGCCTTGGAACACCATTTTCCAGATGTACTCCTGTAAACATCATCGCATGATTCATGGTACTACCATAAGTCATCAGTGCTTGCCCTTTACTCATAGCAAAATCAATTCCTAATACTTCATCGAAGGCTAGTAGAGAATCATCCCAAACTCCTTTATCTCTCTCAAAAGCTTGATCGCAATCACTACCAAACCAAACAGGTTCTAAATTAGTCAATTGTTGAATCACTGCCTGTTTAAAATCTTTGATTGGTAAATTTAAATATTGAACATGACTTCCTTCTAATACATTCCCTAACTCTTTCACTGTAAACAAACGATAAAAAGGTTTATCCTTCGTTGGTGCATTAATAATACTTAAATAATCTTCTAAATGGATATCGACACATTGCTCATAAAATTGTTGTGGCGTTAAATCTTTGATCACATGATATTGTTTATCTTTAGATGTGTATTCAAAATCAAATTTCGTTGGAGGAAGACCATAACAATCTACTAATAAACGAAAAATATCACTCAAACTCTTTTGCTTTAAAGCTTCTAAATTTGGTCTTTGCTCTAGGACAAAAGCCGCAAATTGACGTAACTTTTGATTAAGAAGACGATTTACTTCGGTAGTATTAGAACTTTGGAAAGTCTCAGGCATTACCTCTTTCGGAACTAGTCCATATTTTCTAACAATATTGACAAACATATCCCATTGACCACCGTCTTCTACCCCAATAGTTAACAAATGATGGATAAAACGTTCTTTTTCTGCTTCTTTCGTAAATGATAAAAGTTTCTCCATAAAATAATTAGCCCGCTCTAATTTATCATAAAAGGCTAAATAACTTTGCGATACTTCAAAATTTTCCAACTGATATTTTTTAGCAATCTTTTCGCGCAAAATATTACAACCAGCAAAAATCCAACACCGCCCAGATTGTAATTGATTTACTGCTGGTAAAGTTTCTAATGCTAAAGAAAAATGAAAAGCAGTATTTTGCTCTTTTTCACTAACTTTTACAATATCACTAATACGCGTTTTTGCTAAAGCTTTACGAACAATTTTATTTTCAGGACGAGCCTGATATTCCTCTAACATTGTGTGCAAAGCTGTACTTGTAATTTCCTCCATTTTTCATCACCACTGATAGTATACCCAACTTACTTCGAAGTATTACTAAAAGTAGGATCGTTTTGCTCTTTGTTAGTTTTCAATTCCAATCTAGCCATTGTTTTACTAACAAATGTATCTAACAACAACTGGTAGACAATAGAAGGTTGTTCACAGCGAAGACCCTGTTGAAGAGGCTCCTGTAATACCGATTTAACTAAACGTTGCCCAATAGGACTTAAAATCGTTGCTTTACGATTAGCATCGCGTTCTTCATTGCAATCCACCGCTAACACAGAAGCTATTTCTAAATAATTGCTAGTCATTTGTGGAGCCACATGATATGCAACATGCATTTTTGAATTTATAAGTAAGGTGTTATTAATTTGCTGAATAGTAGCACTTACCTTAGGGTTTAAAAGTTTATCTATATTTTTACTTAAAAGAATACATTTCGCACCTCGTACTTCAAAAGCATAATCCCCTTTTTCTAACTTTAAAGCATCATTTACCAGTTCAAAAATTCGACCTAAAATAAGGTCTGTTCGTTCATGACCATAATAAGCATTCAATACTTTTAAACCCATACACTCTAAATAAGCAACATAAAAAGGATCTTTTTGGTGTTGCGGAATAAACTCGCGTTCAAAATATAATTGATTATAATAATTAGAATGAGAAGAACGCTGTAAACGATCTTGTAAATTTAAAAACTCTTGCTGCTCCGTAACTGTAAAAACAACCTTTTTACCCAAAAAAGCTTGATGAAATTTTTCATATTGTTTTCCTTCTATGATAAAACGATAAGGCAATACATTTCTTTTATCTCGTGCTAATACAGTACAATCTTTTTTATTCAGTAATTGCTGTACTACTACCCATGATAAAGCTCCCACGGTATCCGTATAAACTTGTTCCCTCTCGATACTATTAACTCTAAAAATAGTAAATAAAGTATCGACAGCCTCAGAAAATTTTGCTTGTAACTGATCAATAAAATTATTGTCACTATTGGTATTTTTTAATTGCAACTTTAACAGGCGATTTTTTTCTTCGACCTCTTTATAACAGTCATCTAAAAAAGTCCCCGCCCTTCCCTTAGCGTACACGATATCCATTTTCAAATTAACCCCATCATCAACAATCGTTGCTAAAGTGGCATGAATCTTGTCTAAATAGAAATCTGGATCATTTAACAAATCTTTTTGATCAACAATAAAGCCATATTCATCGCCCCCAATTCGGAAACTGAGTGTCTCTTCGGGTAACACTTTTACGATCGCCTCTATATCTTGACGCATTAAAGCATCTGATCGTTCAAAACCAATGACTTCATTTAACTTTCCTAATCCCCTAAAATCACCAAAAAAGAAGATATAATCTTCTAAAAATATCTTTTTACGAATTACTTCTTTAAAATAAGCAGGTGCTAAAACGCTACTATTTTCCACCTCGGAATAAATTAAATTTGATTGCCCTGCATGCATTTTTAAAGACCTCACTTAGTAAAGAAAATAAACTGTCTTTTTAGGGTCTATTTTCTTAACAACTGTTTTTGATAAAAGGCGATTCGCTTTTCAAACTCCTCAATCCCAATAATTTGTAACAATTCATATAAATTAGGAGTCCTACTTCTCGCTGTTAATACATGCCGAATTGCTTCACAAATATCTCCGATATGTCCCTTATATAACTGTTCTTGTTTTTTATACATCTTTATCGATGGTGCATAGCCATTTTCCTCTGCCAATTTTTGAATGCGTTGATACCATTCTTCTTGGGTATCTTCTTTTCGATAAACTTTACAGTAATCTTGCAACAACAAAATATCAGCTGGTTCTTCTAAGAAAGAAGCATAAACACCTTCTTGATAGAAAAGGTGATCAAAGAGGTACCAACTTTCCTTCTTAATATCTAAATACGTTGCAATATCTTTTCGTGGACGCTTGCCATTTCGCTCAATATCTAAAAAGGCAATCATCTTTTCCTTAAATTGGACTAATAAATCATAAAATTCAGCATCATATTTCTTATAATAAACAAGAGCATCTTCATAAATTTTTTCTGCCGTTAATCTAGAAAAATAGGTACGACTAATATTTGATAGTTTTTCCATATCAAATAAAGTACCACCAGTAGGCATTTTCTTAAAAGAAAACGTAAAATCAGCAATTGACTTATCTTGATTTTGGATATACCATTCTTCAAAATTAGTATTAATTAAGGTTGCTAAATATAATTTTACCGCCTCTTTAGGAATTCCCTTTTCTGCATAATAACTAACAGCAAATTCAGGATCCTTTCGTTTACTCAATTTACGAATTTTGCCGTCTTCCTTTTTAGTAAGAGGCGCTACATGAACATATTTAGGCATCTTAAAGCCTAAAATTTTAGTTAATTGTAAGTGAAACGGAAAGCTAGGAACCCATTCATCTCCACGAACCACATGCGTAGTGTGCATTAAATGATCATCTATAACATGTGCTAAATGATAAGTTGGTATCCCATCTTTTTTTAATAATGGATGATCTATTTCATTTTCAGGAAGAACAATATCTCCTTTAACTAAATCATGTAATATAACTTCTTTATGAGAATCTCCTGGTGATTTTAAACGAATAACATAAGCATCACCTTTTTCTAAATGTGCTTTTACTTCTTCCAAGGATAAATCACGATCCACAGCATAATGCCCATAGATTCCTATTTTTTCTTTTCTTAACTCTTGACCAGCACGAATATTAGCAATTTCTTCTTCCGTCATAAAACAAGGATAGGCATAGCCTTCCGCTACCATTTTTTTAACATAAGCCTGGTAGATTGGTACCCGTTTGCTTTGCACATAAGGACCATAAGCACCACCTAAAGGGTAGCCTTCTTGGTAAGCTATTCCAAAATCTTTTAAACCTTGTAAAATAGCCTCTACTGCCCCAGCGACTTCTCTTTTACTATCCGTATCCTCAATTCGTAGATAAAAAACACCTTTCGATTGTTGTGCAAAAACAAAATCAATAAAAGCACCACATAAATTTCCTACATGCATAAAACCCGTGGGACTAGGGGCAAACCGTGTCACCATCGCTTTTTCATCTAGTTGACGAGGAGGATACTGTGCCTCAATTTCTGTAACATCCATCTTGACATCGGGAAATAAAAGTTCGGCTAATTCCTGATTCATTGTTCTCACTCCATTTATTCAAAATTATCTTATATTCATTGGCTGCCCTAGTTAGATTCGAACTAACGCATAATGCGGTCAGAGCGCACTGCCTTACCACTTGGCTATAGGGCAATAATTCATACAAATCATACCACATTTTTACCATACTGACAAGAAAAAAACAGCAAAAGCTGTTTCCTTATTGATATTTTTCCATTGATTTCATCATTTGATTGACTTGTTTCTGACTAGGTTTACGTCCCATTTGTGTCATCAACGCCTTAATCATTTCCTCATTAATAGGTGGATTTTTCTTCATATATCTCTTAGTAACAAACCGCGCTACGAAAAAACCAATCGCAAGACCTACCACCAAGCCAATCACGACTAATAAAATATCATGTCCCATGATCTCATCTCCTCACTGATCATTTTACAGGAAAAAAAGCTATCACACAAGCATTTTTCGTGTTTCTAAAAAGAAATAATCTTGATTTTTAAAATCACAGACAAAATAATGATTATTTAAGGTATTAAAAGTTGTTAGGAAAAAAGAATTATAGTAATTCGTCGTTACTTTCATATAAGCACGTTTAATTTCTAAAGTACTTACCTCATTATGTGCTGGATTATTATAATAATGTGTATTTTCTTTTTTACTATATGGAATCGTCTGATGATAAGTAATAAACAGATGATGATCAAACTTTTCCTTGTCTATTTTTTTAGTCAATTGAGAAAATAGGCTATAACCATAAGCTACATCTTCCTTTTTTAATAAATAAATTTGTTCAAATATATTATATAAAATAGACGGTTTATCGATATATAAATCTTTAAACTCTTCTTTCACATCAAAAATAAAAAACTCTCTCATATAATCACCACTATGACTATATCAAGAAAGTTTTACATTTTTTGTCGAATTATTTGAGCAATTCCTCAATTTTACCAGCAATCACTTCTTTAGTAAATCCAAAAGCCTCATCTAATGACTCTTTATTAGCACTTTGACCAAATTGATCCACCGTAAATAAATAATTTTGATTATAGACAAAAGAATACCAGGAATAAGAAGAAGATTTTTCAATCACAAATTTCTTAATTCCCACCGGTAACAATACTTCTTTTTCATCTTCAAACATTTGCTGATAACGTTCTATCGATGGCATACTGACAAGACGTAAATCGTATCCTTTCTCTAACAATAATTGAATGATCTCTAAAGCCAAAGATACTTCTTCTCCCGTGGCAATAATAATACCATCTAACTTACGTTCTTCATGTTTTACAATATAAGCTCCGCTGGCTACAAAAGGAACAGAAGTAGTCGCTAAAATAGGCGTTTGATTGCGACCAAGAATAATAGCAGCAGGTTTTACTTGCTCAAAAATTGTTTTATAACACCCGATCACTTCATTACTATCCGCTGGGCGAAATACCTCTAAATTAGGAGTAGCACGCAATGCCACTAATTGTTCCACTGGTTGATGCGTCGGTCCATCTTCCCCCACAGAAATAGAATCATGACTAAAAATATAGACAACCGGCAAATTCATTAAACAACTGAGGCGTAAGGCTGGTTTTAAATAATCACTAAAGCTTAAATAAGTTGCTACAAATGGTCGAAAACCACCTAGGGCCAAACCATTGGCAATGGCCGCCATCGCAAACTCCCGAACACCAAATAAAATATTACGTCCTGCATAATTAGTTTTAGAAAATATTTCCTCCCCCTGCAAGGTTGTCAAAGTACTACTTGCTAAATCAGCCGCTCCCCCCAAAATTAAGGGACTGGTCTGAGCAAGCGCATTCAACACTTTAGACGAAGCAATTCGTAGTGATTCTTTGCCATTTTCTGGTTGCTCATAATTCATATTTAGAAGCATTACTTTTTTATCTTGTTGCATCAATAAAGTAAGAAGTTCTTTTTCTGTTTCTTCTAAAGAGGAAACCTTCCCCTGCCAATCTTGATAAAGATTTTGATTACGTTTTATGATCATCCCCTGAAAATCTTCTAAAGCTTCACTAGAGACAGCAAAAGGTATATCTCGTAAATTCATCTGCTTTTTTATCTGAGTAATATCTTCTATATCTAAAGGACGCCCATGAACAATATTTTTGCCTGCCTCATTAGAGTATCTGCCGATAGTCGTTTTCACTTGAATGAGACTAGGTTTATCATTACTTTTAGCTTTCTCAATGGCTTTATCAATAGCAGCAATATCATCATTTACTGTCACCACATCCCAGTTGAAAGCGCGAAACCGCTCTTCTATTTGCTCCGTAAAAGTTGTTTTCGTTTCCCCATCTAAACAAATATGATTAGAATCATACAACACAATCAAATTATTCAGTGCTAACGTTCCTGCTAAACTAGCAGCCTCATAGCTAATTCCTTCCATTAAATCACCATCACCGCATAAGCAGTAAACACGATAATCAATGACATCACACTTATTCTTATTTATTAAAGCAGCACTATGTTTAGAAGCCATAGCTAATCCTACGGACATAGCAAAACCTTGTCCCAAAGGACCAGTCGTTGCTTCAACCCCCGGCGTTAAACCGAACTCAGGATGTCCCGGAGTAATCGAGTCAAGTTGACGAAATTTTTTTAAATCTTCAATTTCTAAAGGGTAACCAGCCATACATAAAGTAGCATACAATAGTGCTGAACCATGCCCCGCACTCATAACAAAACGATCACGATTAAAATAATGGGGGTGCTGCGGATCAAACCGTAAGTGATGTGCATAAATAGTATAAATTAAATTAGCGGCTCCTAGGACAATGCCTGGATGACCACTTTGAGCCTCATGAATCATGTCTATTCCTAAAGCTCGAATTTGGTCAACAATTTTTTCTTCATTCACTTCTTTTTCCATATTCCTATTGAATGCTAACATGTTTGTCATCTCCTAATCACTTTTAATACTATCATACCATATTTTTGTTAGTTGTCAAAAAAGCCTTACCTACTTATTTTTACAAAATAAGATTTAAAATAACCCACTCTACTTTTAGTTCCTGTACAAAAGAAAAAAGATAGGTTATAAATAAAGAAGGAAAGGAAAAATTTTATGGATCAACAAAAAATTGGACACTTTATTGCCAGTTGCCGCAAAGAAAAAAAATTAACACAAGCACAATTAGCTGAAAAATTAGGAGTCACAAATCGTACTATCTCAAAATGGGAAAATGGGAGAGGACTACCGGATCTATCTTTATTTTCCCCTCTTTCACAGGAATTAGGAATCACAATTAATGAATTATTAAGTGGCGAAAAACTAAACCGTCAGAATTATCCTTCAAAATTAGAAGAAAATATGGTGCGCACCTTAAAGTATAGTCAACAAAAAATTACCGATAAAAACAAAGCTTTAGGTTTTATATTACTATTCTTTGGCCTTCTTCTAATTCTCATCGCTATCTCTATTTTTCCATCAGAAAGTAACTTTAGCATAGGATATACACTTTTAGGAATTATTATTACTCTTGTTGGAATAAGAAAATTAACAAAGCAATACACCTTGATAAAAAGTGCTCTTATCAGTGTCAGTTTTTTAATTCTTATCATAAGTCTCTTGCTATTCTTAGATTTTGTCAATGTCGTTAAAAATCAACAAGCCCCTCGTTTTTGTTATTTAAAAGAAACAATAAATAACACTACTGTTTACCATACTCCCTTTTACCGTGTCTTCAGAATTAACAAAGATACAAATAGTGAGTATTATTTTATTGATACTAAAAAAGAGCATACTTTAAAAACAATCCCCCGCTCTCCTTTTAACAGAAATAAAAGTGGTATTAAAAAAATTATTCAATACCAAAATAAATATGTAGGTAATAATAGTAATGATGGAAATCTAATTAACGCTCTACCCCTATCAGAATATGGGTATGTATTTCAAATAGATACATCTAAGTTAGAACTGATTATTGATTATCATATTACAGACTGGTATATTACAGACAATTTATATTTACAAAGAGCCCTGCTCTACAATTCAGTTTCTATCTTTGCCCTAATCGCTAATACCCAAGCTATTACTTACAATTTTAGTGGTAACCATTATCATATTGAAAAAAAGACCCTACAAACAAAATATCCTCATTACGAAGATATTTGTAAAAATCAAAAAATCAATCAAAACAACTTTAACCATTATTTAGAGGAAAAGCTTAATGACCCACAGTTTGTAACAAAAACATTTACTGAATTATTTAAAGGATAAGCTTTAAAATTCTTTCTTTGAATATATCTTTTGTGATAACAAATAAGAACCAATAAAAGTTAAAACAACCACTAGTGGTAATAAAATTTGCCAATAGTTAGTGACAAATGTCACAATCGGACTAGGAAATCCTTTTTTAAGTAAAAAAGCCACTAGCGAAGAAAAACCAAAAATACCAACGAAAATGCCGATACGGCTTTTTTCAATGCCAAATTTAAATATTAAAGGATACATAATCGCTTGAAGGAAAAGAATAACTACGCCACTACCTAACATCATAGGTAAAATTTGCTCTCTATTAAGATCTTTCTGGAAAAAACTGAGCAGGAAGCAAACTGACATCGTAATAATAATAGAAAAGAAAACTAGAATAAGCGTCGCTAAATATTTTGATTTTACTACATTTCTTCGACCATTGGGAAGTGTTGCAGCATAGGCATCCCACTGATTATATTCATCATAACTAAAAGTCGACATAAATAACATGATACAAACAAAGGCTGGAATGAAAGAAAAATTACCATTTCCCCCCATCGCTAACAATAAGAATACTACAAACATAACCGCAATAAGTTTTAAATTACCTCTTATCATTAATAAATCTTTTTTCACTAAGCCCCACATTATTTTTCCCCCTTTATCATTAAAATCATAAGTTCCTCCAAAGTGATTTTATCAACCACTAAATTTTTGTATTTTTTACGAATTCGCTCTTTATTATTCACTAACACTTGATAACAATATTTCTCTTTTTTATACCGAATAATATCAGCAGAGTCTAAAGAAGAAAACTGATCTATGGCACATTTTAATATTCCATAACTATCGAGAAGAACATCGCGAGAATCATCTAACACTAATTTTCCTTTGTCAATAAAAATAATTTTGTCTGCAATATGTTCCAAATCACTAGTTATGTGTGTAGAAAATAAAATTGTATGATCCTCATCCTTCACAAAATCTAAAAATAGATCTAGCACCTCACTTCTAATCACCGGGTCTATTCCACTAGTAGGTTCATCAAGTATTAATAACTTAGGATGATGAGCAAGAGCCGTAGCAATTTCTACTTTTTTACGCATTCCTTTAGACATTGCTTTTAATGGCTGCGTAAATGGTAAGGAAAAAGCGGTTATATATTTATTAAATAATGCCTCATCCCAGCTTTTATATAAATCTTTCATAACACAATTAATGTCTCGAGGTGATAACAATTCAGGAAAAAACATGTTATCGAGCACTACCCCTATTTCTTCTTTTATACTAGCCTCCTCTGTTTGATAATTTTTATCAAATATTTTAATAGTCCCGGCATCAGTCTTAATAATATTCAACAATGCTTTAATAAGCGTTGTTTTTCCTGCTCCATTCTCACCAATTAAACCAACAATACAACCACTTTGAATAGCTATATCCAACTTTCCTAATTGGAATTTTGTATCATATTTTTTGATTAAGCCCTTTATTTCAACTGCCTTTTTCATAACTCATCCTCATTTCCGTAAAATATTTCCAATAATTCTATCAACTCTTTTTTAGGAATACTAAATCTAAGCGAAATATCTACCACTTTAGCCATATGCTTTTCTATCTCTTTTTGTGCTTGTTCCTTCGCTAGTTCTGTATTTTTAGAAGCAATAAAAGTTCCTTTCCCTTGAATAGATTTAATATACCCTTCCTTTTCCAGTTCATCATAAGCTTTTTTGATAGTCATAACACTAATTCTAATATCCTGAGCCAAACTTCTAATAGAAGGTAAAGCCTCATCCTCTGTCAATTCGTTATTCATAATTTGACTTATAATAGCATTTTTAATCTGTTCATAGATAGGAATAGAACTACTGTTACTGATAATTATTTTCATAGTGCCTCCCAACTGTTACATACATATTATAACACTATATAACAGCTGTCAAGTTTTTAACCAAAAAAAATAGGATTTTTTATCTATTATCCTAATTTATTATAAAAATAATGTTATTGTTCAAAAACAGATCTCATTTGACATAAACAAAAAGGATGTCCCGCAGGATCAATCATAACTGTCCAGTCTTCCGAAAACTGTTTATCAGCTTTAATTGCCCCACAATGAAAGGCATATGCCACGGCTTCTTCCAAATTATTGACAGCAAAATCTAAATGTGCCATTGTCTGCTGGGAAGCCAACGACTCTGGCCATACTGGTGGTTTATAGTTAAGATTGCGTTGAAAGGTAATTCCCGGATAGGCACCTTGTGTGACTCCTTTTGGACCAATAACTGCCCATTGCTCATCATAAAAGAAAATCTCCCACTTAAGTAGCCTTGCATAAAATTTAGCTAGATCATAGGGATTTATACAATCTAAGGTAAAAGAATACACTTTCATTTTTAATTCATCATTCATACATTAAAACTCTCCTTAATTACCATTTTATCACAGGGGCTTTATTTTCAATTTTATCAAAGTTTTGATTTAACCCATTTAAGTTAAATGGTTGATTTGTTTCAAGTTGACATTCAGGATTTTCTAAATTGTTTGCAAGTACTACCCAAAACCAACTTAGGCTATTTGAACCAAATATGTTATTAATAAATATGAGTAAATTTAAACGAAGCCATTTCAAAATAAGACATTATATTTGTTATTTAGCAGTTATGCACATGTTAACTATATTACTTTTTTACAAATGCTGTTAAATAATATTGCAATATTTTTCTATCTGTGCTAAAATTTCATCAGTTGCCGATATAGTTTAGTGGTAAAACAGATCCTTGGTAAGGATCAGCGGACAGTTCAATTCTGTCTTTCGGCACCAGATTGATAGATACTTGAACTCTTCATTCGAGAGTAATAAATATTAACTAGAAATATGAAATGATTATTTAAAATATTATTTCATAATTGTCTAGTTTTTATTATGCATTTTTGCGGAAAATATACATATAATATTACAAAAGAATTGACGTACGGTAAAAAGGACGTTATAATGTAAATGAGGTGAAAATAATGAATACAATAAATATTACGAATGCTAGACAAAATTTATTTCAATTAGTGTCTGATGTAAATAAAGGGTTTAATCCAGTTAATATTATTAATAATAAAGGGGAAAATGCGATTCTTTTATCAGAAAGCGATTGGAGAGATATAGAAGAAACCATTTATTTGAATTCTGTACCTGGTTTTATTGATTCAATAGAAGAAGCAAAAAAAGAAAACAAAAATAATTGTAGTGTCTATAAAAAAGGTGAAGAATGGTAGAATACAAAATTATCTTTTCAAAATTAGCAGATAAAGATAAAAAACTTTTAAAACAAGCAGGTCTTGAAAATAAAACAAAAGAATTATTAGATTTAATAAGCATAAATCCTTATCAAACACCACCAACATATGAAAAATTGAAGGGTAATTTAAATGGCCTTTGTTCTAGAAGAATTAGTTATCAACATAGATTGGTATATGAAATTGATGAAGTGAAAAAAGAAATATTTGTTTTAAGAATGTGGACACATTATGACAAATTATAATAAGATATATCTAGTGATTGATTAATATCAATTCCTTTTGAAAAAGTTGTAGATAACTATCTCAGCCGCACCATAGGGGGAGTGTAAGAAAAAGTGTGTAAGTGAAAACTTAGACACTTTTAAAATGTGATAAAATAGAAGAAAGAAGTAAAAAAATATGAGAAGCAAAAATAAAAGTAAAAATGAATTAGTACAAGTCATATTAGATACGTATCAGCCAGAAACAGCCAAGGACGTACAAGATGCCTTAAAAGATGTATTTGGTCCTATGTTTGAAGCCATGCTCCAAGGAGAAATGAATGGACATCTTGGGTATGAAAATAATGATAAGAAAGAAAAACTTACCGATAATCGAAGAAATGGCTATCTTTCTAAAAATGTGAAAACAAGTATGGGAGAAATGACGGTAGAGGTTCCACGAGATCGAGATGGTTCCTTTGAACCAGAAATTATTCCCAAACGTACAAAGGATATATCTGATATTGATAAAAAAGTATTATCTATGTATGCCAAAGGAATAAGTCAAAGAGATATCTCTGTAATAATAGAAGATATTTATGAATTTAAACTATCTCATGAGACCATATCACAGATAACTGATTGTGTATTAGAAGAGTTAGTACTTGCCAATCTAGACTACTAAAAAATGCTATCCTTTTGTGAAGGATCATTCCCTAATGAAAATGCCCTTTTCAAATGATTATATTTACGAGTAGTTTGTAAGCTATATAAAAAATGGGCAGACTCTACGCTTCATAATTGGTCATTAGTTAGAAATGAACTAGATGCTCATCCACAATTTCAAGATCGTTTTCGTAAATTCTCTAATTAAGTTCTACTACAATTTGCTACTTCTCTTACAGACTACTTACACACTTTTCTTGACACTCCCGAAGATATTATCAATATTAAATCTACTAATCTTGCTTTTTAAATTTTGAATAATATCTTTATAGTTATCATGGTTAGATACTTTTACACAGATTTTTTACACTCTCTATTTTTGCTTTCATAATCTTTAATTTTGAACTAAAATTTAGATTTTTCATAATTATAGGGGATACTAGTCCCTACAACAACATCTTCAATCTTATCAATAATTAACCAATCATCCATATTTCCTTGATGATCGAAAGCTAAAGGTTCAATTGCCTCTACTGCATCAAAGGTAATAAAACACAAACATTTTTTATGCCACCGTTCTTTTTGTTTAGCAGTAAGTTGTAATTTATCTTGTCGACTGTCAATCATTTGCCCTATCTCGTCATCACTCAATTTAACAAAATTTTCAACCTCTACCACCCTGGCCTTTGCTGTAATCATTTTAGTACCTTTTTCCATAAAATAAAGAATTTCTCCTTTAAAAACACGACTATGAGGAATTTTACGACCAGCTGCACCACGAATAATCATCGTTTTACTACCATCCATAATTTTTGCCAATTCCTTTGATTGATTATCACAATAAACTAAATGTACCATAAATCCTCCTATTATTACATCATACTAATAAATTCATGAAAACAATTGTTAATCTTTGTCTTCTTTTTAAGAAGATCATACAAAAATATGTTCGTCAATATTTTATTTAGACTATTATGAGTGACATTAAAAACAGCTTCCTCAGTTTTCTTGAAGCTGCGTATAATAAATACACAATTTTTTCCAACTTTTAGAAGCTATTACAACACTTTATGGTAGCGGAGGAGGGAGTCGAACCCCCGACCTACTCGGTATGAACGAGGTGCTCTAGCCAACTGAGCTACTCCGCCATAATTGAATTGACATGTTTATTATATCAAAACTGCTAATTTTTGACAATACTTAATTGAAATTTTCTATCAGTACTATCTAAAAAAGAGATAAAATACTTCTATCTGCCTTCCCAGTACTGCAACTGACTTTATACTATTATCCCCCATTTTTAACATTTTATTAAAAAAGAAATGACCATACCTTTTTATTGTAATACCTTCGAATATTTATTACCAAAGAATTGTCAAATGTCACTTATTTATGTTATAATACAAATATGTTCGTGTAGCTCAGCTGGATAGAGCGCTTCCCTCCGAAGGAAGAGGTCGCGAGTTCGACTCTCGCCATGGACACCACTAGAATTTAACTTTTTATATATAGCAAAGAAAAAACAGATAAGTTTTTCTTTTTTTAACGACAATATTCTAATACTTACTATCAAGGGCAAAATCACTCAGCAAGCATGCCGCACTATAAAAAAGAGTTGACCCTCCCTTTACAGGACAGAATATAATCAATTTAGGAGTTGAGAAAATGTACAAAATTGGAGAATTTTCTATTTTAGCCAAAACGACAATTAAGACACTGCGATATTATGAAAAAGAAGGTTTATTACAACCAGCCCTAGTAGATAAAAACACCGGTTACCGCTACTATCAAACAACCCAATTACTTGATTTAGCGAAAATTATCTCCTTACGGCAAATCGGATTAAGTATTGAAGAAATTAAAAATTGTCAAACAGCTGATACGCTAATAAAAATTCTTGAGAATAGAAAAAAGATAATAGAAGAAGCCCAACAAGTAGCTTGTACTCAACTTTTTAAAATCAATTATTTATTGGAGGAAAAATTTATGAACTATGAAATCATTACCAAAGAATTACCAGCTTACAACGTATATTATAAAGAAGGAACAATTAAAAGCTTTAATGACATTACAGATTTTATATTAACTTCTGCTGAAGAATGTCTTGCTACGAATCCAAATCTAAAATGTATTAGCCCTGATTATTGCTATATTAATTATTTAGATAAAGAATTTAAAGATCACGATATCACTATTCGTTATGCCCAGGCAGTAGAAAAAATAGGGATACCAAATAATACAATTCATTTTACTACCTTACGTCCCGTCACTGCACTTTGTACTTATCATCAAGGATGCTATGACAATTTAAAAGATGCTTATAGTTTTCTTTTAAACTATATAGAAAAAAATCACTATGAAATTTTAGAAGCCCCAAGAGAACGATATATTGATGGCATATGGAATCAAAAAGAAGAAAGAAATTGGCTTACTGAAATCCAAATTCCAATAAAAAAGAAATAACTAACAACTAAAAGGATAGAAAAACTATGAAATATACTCTAAAAGAGACACTCTTCATAGTTTTTTTATATCTAGTGATAATATAAAAACAACTAAGAATAGATAGGAAAGTATTACTCTCTACTAAAAAATAATAAAGTCATGAATAGTAACAGATAATGAAATGGAAAGAAAACTCAAACAGAAGATTCATTTAAATCAACCAACAATAAGTCCTAATAACGTAGAAAGAGCAAGAGCTTGTTCAATAGTAACAATACAACCTTGTAAATCTGTTAAAACGACCCTTATATTCTCAATATAACAACTTCTAAAATCCACTCCCTGCAAGGAAGTATGAAAAAATTCTGCTCGTTCTAAATGACAATTCTCAAAAACAAGCTTTTTCCATTTACATTCAGAAAAACTACTATCCTCTAATTGACAATTGCTGAATTTCACTTCTTTTAATTGACTACCATTAAAATTTGCATATCCTAATAAGGAATTTTCAAAGAATATATTATTTGCTATTATTGCTGATAAATCAATTCCTACCATTTTACAATTACTAAAATGCAAATGATTAAGACCACTACTTTGACAATGACTATTAGAAAAATCACAGTATTGAAAATCACATTCAAAAAATTCTACTTTGGTCAAATCACAACTAGAAAAATCGATATGAGAAAAATGGCAATGATTAAAAGAGACTAAATATAAAGACTCCGGAAAACGAAAGTCCTGATAATTTTGCTGATTATGTGTTTCTTCATCAATAAAATTTTCTACTACTCGCTCCACTATTTATGCTCCTTTACTTTGACTTTTCCATTTGCTTCTTTTAACCGAACCTCAACCGTATGTTGCAAAGAAGACATTTGTTGTAATTTTTGTTGCATATTACTTTTTAACTGCCATAGTAAAATTTGCATGTGACGAAACTCAGTCATAGATAAATAGGCAGTGAACTTTTCATCAAATTCATGCTCTAAAGCTTCCAAATTTCTAAGACCCCGTGCTAAACGACCGGCCACTTGCTGACTTTGGTCTAATATTCCCGCCATTTCTCGTTGATAGTTTTTTAATACCTCATCATAACGCAAAGGAATAAGGGTAGGATTTATCATTGTTTTTAGAATATTCGCAACCAAAGCATTCGTAAACAATAGTTGTGCCGCTACCATCACGGAAGGAAAACGCTTACCTAACACCAAAGAAGCCATCGTAAAACAGACCATTTTAGTATTAATAGCCATAGTATTTTGAATATTTTGCTGCCGATTTAACCCCTGTTCTAATTGGTTTTGTACTAAAGCCAGCGCTAAATCCATCTCACGACATAACTTTTGTAATTGATTATCTAACGCATCATAATGTTGCAAAGAATTAAGCACAGCAGTTTTCTCTTGCGCACGCCAAGCAAATTCCGTTTCTTTTAAAGTAACAAGCGCTAACACTTTCTGTTGGCGCTCAGCAGTTGTTTGTAACGTTACTCGTAATTCTTGATACCAATCAAACACCACTTTTTCATCCTCAAAAAGAAGAAAATCATCTAATTTTCGACTATCTTTTTGCAACTTACTAAATTGTTGTTGATTCAAAAGTAAATGATTAGATAAATTTTCCAGTTCCTCATCCAATAACAGATGATCAGCTTCTTTTGCCAACAACGAAAATTGCGTTAATAAGGCTGTATTTTCCTGTTGACAAGCTTGATAGAGGTCAGAAAAATAAGCGCCCATAGTACTTTTTTCTAGTGGTTGAGTCATAATTGCACTTCCATTCTTCTTCATTATACTATGACAAAATAGATAACTCAAGAAGACTAATAACAAGGCGATAACATTTTACAAATAATACTTGTGGCCAAGGAGCTGCTATTATAAAAGAAGGAGCGTTAGCCTCTACTTCTGTAACTACTTTTTTAGTCAAACTCTCATAATTAGAGGAACTCATCAAAGTGAAAAAATACTTTTGATATTTTGTCATACGATAAGCTTTTATGGGTAATAACGGTTGATCTTTATCTTTGTTATTGATCATTACTTCATTAAAGCCCGTAAAATAAGCTCCTGGTAAAATTACAGAAATGGATACTGGTACATGCTGATAAAAAAGTTCTAATCGTAATGTTTTAGCTAAACTATATAAACTCATCTTGGTACTAGTATAACTTCCCAAATAAGGTAATGGTAAAAAGGCTGCCAAAGAAGAAGTCAAAAAAATCTTCCCCGGTTGTTTCTTCTTTTGTTTCACTCGTAAAAAGGCTTGTATAAACCGGAGATTACCAAAAACATTGACCTGATAATTTTTTTCTAAACGCTCTAATGATATCTCTAATAAACTGCCACCTTCCCCACTCCCTGCTTGCAGTATTAAAACATCTATTTCTATTTCATCAAATATTTGAAGAGAACTTGTCTCTTCTAAATTTAATACCACAGGAAATAAAATCAACTTTTGATCCCAACATTTTTGTTCTAAAGAAATAGCCTCTACTTCCGTTTTAACACCAATATAAACAATATGACCACGTTGACTAAGTGTTTTCGCATAATGAAAGCCTAAACCGCTAAGAGCCCCTGTAATTAATATTTTCATCCTTCTCACCAGTATTAATATAACCAAAAAAAGTCTCTTTATTTAGAGACTTTTGTAATGATAAAGGAGACACCCTTTTTCTCATTTTTAATAACAATGTCATAGCCCATTAGATTTAACGTTTTCTTAACGATAGAAAGGCCAAGACCATACTCCCCTTTTATTCCCTTGCGGAACGGAGTAAAAATTCCTTCAAGAAAACCAGGGTCAATGTTAGGTCCATCATTATACAAAGTTAAACGATTACTTTTTGCTGTCACTTTAATTGTTGACGCAGCATAACGAACAAAATTGTGCATCAAATTATCAATAATGGTTTCCCAATATTCATCAGTACCATAAAACTTAACATTTTTATCATAATGAATAATAAATTGCACATCTTTACGTTTAAACTTAAATTCTAAAGCAGCACGTTCAAGAATTTTTTTAACATCAACTAAATTATGAGCAACAGTTTCTGTTTCTTTTAAATAATCTAATTTATTTAGATAAAGAAGTGAATGAACTTTAAATTCTAATTTGTTTGTTTGTTCGCCAATTACTTTCATAATTATATCTGGCGATTCAATTTTATCATTATAGGCTTCAATATATGATTTTATTACGGTGAGAGGTGTTTTAAAATCATGCGAAATATTTTGATACATCTGATTGCGGTATTCTTCCTGGTTTCGAAGCGATACACGCATATCTTCAATCGCTAATTCCAACGAACGAATTTCATCATCGATTTGAAATTCCACGGAATGGTCATAATCATTGTTATCAATGTTATCTATTTTGGTTTTCAATTTCTCAATTTTCTTTACAATCCAACTGCTCCAAACAATTAGGATGAAAGCAATAATGAGAAATGTGATTAATACAACTGGTAGGATGGCACTCAATAAATCTTGTTTTGTCCGTTTGATATAGGTATCGTTGGTAAGCGAAACTTTCGTAACATCATTATCGTGGAGTGTATAATAATAATATACTTTGTTTCGATACACAAAACGACCATAATCATTGACAAATAACGGTATAAGATCACTAACTTTTTTAACATTAATAATATCATAGATATTATCGCTGTACGCCACAGTATCACCAAATTTATAAATATAAGCAATCTCTGTGGTCACTAGGTTTTTATCAATGTCTGATTGGACAAATTCTAACGGTTCGCGTAAATAATTGTAAATATTTTTCTCTGTAATGGGAACTACGACCTGTGGTAATATGATACCTAACATTAGAAAAACAACAGCAAAAATAACAATGATTAGAAAAACAAGTTGATGGCTTAATTTGCCTTGCAAATTCATTGCGCTAGCCTATACCCATAGCCATAAACCGTTCCCACATTTAACTTCGGCATTTTTTTTCGTAGTCTTCTAACAAGATCATCAACGGCTCGATCTGAGCCAAAGTAGTCCATGCCCCAAACAGAGGCCAATATTTCTTCTCTTGAAAAACTTTTTCCAATATTCTCAACAAATAAAAGTAATAAATCAAATTCTAATGTTGTCAATTTTAACTCTTTTTCCTTCAACACCACAACTCTTTTATCGACATCAATTGTATAAACAGAGTAAGTTAAAATATGACTCGGTTGTTTTTGATAAACTCTTTTAATAATGTTATTAACACGTAAAACTAATTCTTTACTAGAATAAGGCTTCGTTATGTAATCATCGCTCCCTAATTCAAGGCCTAATATCCGGTCCAAATCTTGATCTCTTGCCGAAGTGAAAATAACTGGCACATCAGGATATTTTTCACGGATTGCTTTGATTACATCATAACCATTGACATCATCTCCTAACATTATATCTAAAATCCAAACATCGACTGGCTGCCCAATATAGGAAATCGCTTCCGCACCTTTCATAAAAGCAACCACTTCATAGCCGGCTTTTTCTAGATACATTTTTACAACCGCTTGTAAATCTATCTCATCTTCTACTAAACATATCTTATACATCGTTCTTCATCACCACCAATAGTATAACACTATTCATTGTTCATTTCTATCATTATCAGCCTCCTTTCTTATCTATGACGATTATGAAGGTTATTTTAAGTTAGATTACTATTTTTCTACATCTATCATCTCCTTTCGATATATTCATCTTACTGGAAAAAGTTGGTGAAAATTTCGAAAAGTTATGGGAAATTATGGGAAAAGAAAAAATATGCCTATCACTAGGCATATTTTAATAATTCGCTATTATTTCTTTTCTTTATCCTTTCCCGAACTTCCTCCTTGTAATTCAAACAAAGCTTCTTTCCGCGAAAAATTCTGCTTACCACGTTTATCGAGTCCCATTGCTTTCACTAAAAGACTATCTCCGACTTTTACAATATCCTCAACTTTATTAACTCGTTCTTTTGCTAGTTGTGAAATATGAATTAATCCCTCACAACCCGGCCATAGTTCAACAAAACAACCAAACTCTTCGATTTTAATTACCCTGGCTTCATAGATTTTTCCTACTTCTACTTCGCGGGCCACATCCTGAATCATCTTCGCTGTTTGATCAATAATTGCCTGATCCGTATGATAAATGATAACACGGCCATCATCTTCTAAATCTACTTTTACAGCACCAATACTATTTACATCATTAACATGACTACATTCACAAATGATCTTTGTAATCATCTCTCCGCCTTTACCAATCACATCCCGTATCTTAGCTGGCGAAATATAAAATACTTTCGTCTTAGGTGCATATTTAGATACTTCTTTTCGTGGTTCAGAAATTTCCTTAGTCAGTACTTCCAAAATTTCCAACCGAGCTTTACGTGCTTGACTTAGTGCTTCCTTAAGAATTTCTTTCGTAACACCTTTAATTTTGATATCCATTTGTAAAGCGCAAATTCCCTTTTGCGTTCCCGCTACTTTAAAATCCATATCCCCAAGATGATCTTCCATCCCCGCTATATCTGTTAAAATAGTATACTCATCTTCGTTAGTAATTAATCCCATGGCAATCCCCGCAACCGGTGCTTTAATTGGCACACCAGCAGCCATTAGACTCATACAACCAGCACAAATGCTAGCCTGACTACTACTACCATTACTCTCTAAGATCTCTGATACTATACGAATAGTATAAGGAAACTCTTCTTCACTAGGAATAACTTGAAGTAGCGCTCTTTCTCCTAGGGCACCATGGCCAATCTCCCGACGACCAGGACTACCATAGCGACCAGTCTCTCCTACCGAAAATGCCGGGAAATTATAATGTAACATAAATCTTTTTTCATCTTCTAAGGATAAACCATCTAATATTTGATGTTCCCCTAAAGCTCCTAACGTTGTTACCGATAGACACTGCGTTTCTCCCCGTGTGAAAAGCGCAGAACCATGAGTTCTAGGCAATAAATCTATCGCTGTGGAGAGTGGCCTAATCTCATCCATCTTTCTTCCATCAGACCGAATATGTTCCCTCACAACAATTTGCCGGAACAATTGATATTCAACCTCTTCAAGAATCGCCTTTACTTTTATTAATAAATACGAAAGTTCTTCTTCCTCTAAAGTACTTTCTCGTCGATACTTTTCCACTATGGCTTCTTTAATCTCCGCTAAACGTTGGTACTTTTCTAATTTATCTTTAACCCGAAGCGCTTTATCTATATCATCTTCTACTAATTCTTTTACTTCTAAACGCAATGTTTCAGCAATTTCTAAGGTTTCATAAGTCATCGCTTCAACACCAATACTTTCTAGTATTTCCTCCTGAAAAGCACATAATTTCTGAATGTTTTCATGAGCTACCATCAGCGCATCTAACATGATTTCTTCACTTACCTCTTTGGCTCCAGCTTCCACCATGTTAATAGCATCTTTCGTTCCCGCTACGGTTAAGTCTAGCACACTCTGATCCAGCTCTTCAGGCGTAGGATTAATGATATACTGCCCATCAACATAACCAACTTTCACACCGGCGATAGGTCCTGCAAATGGAGCCCCCGTTAACATCGTTGCTAAACTTGATCCAAACATAGCCGTTAATTCAGGTGAACAATCTTGATCAACACTTAACACTGTGTTAATTACTTGAACCTCGTTTTTAAAATCCTCTTTAAAAAGGGGCCGCATAGGACGATCAATCATCCGTGCTGCTAACGTGGCAGCTTCTGTTGGCCGCCCTTCTCGTTTAATAAAACCACCAGGGATTTTTCCTACGGAATACAATTTTTCCTGATAATTAACAGTTAACGGAAAAAAGTCACGTAATAAATCATTTTGTTGATTGACAACAGTAGCCGTTAAAACAACCGTATCCCCATAGCGTACGAGCACAGAACCAGAGGCTTGTTTTGCTAATTCTCCATGCTCCACAATTATTTTTCGACCATAAAAATCTTTTTCAAATACCTGTTTTTCCATACAATACCTCATTTTCTAAAAGAAAAAGGGACACTAAAAATAGTGTCTACTTTCTTAAACCTAATTTTTTAACAACTTCACGATAACGAGCTACATCATTCTTCGCTAAATAACTAAGCATATTACGCCGTTGTCCTACTTTCATAAGAAGTCCACGACGGGAATGATGATCATGTTTATGTTCTTTTAAATGCTCCGTTAAATTGTTAATTTCCTTTGTTAAAATAGCAATTTGTACTTCTGCAGAACCAGTATCATTCTCACTACGTGCAAATTCCTTAATGATTTGTTGTTTGTCAGCTTTTGTTAAAGCCATACGAAAACACTTCCTTTCCTTATAAATTCACCAAACTCCAAGAAATAGGTGTAAGGAAGAACTCCTATTACGTAGAATTGGTAAGCATATTTACTATACTACAAAAGGATCGTTTTGTCTAGTTATTTCTAGCAGGAATTACCGCCAAGACGATCTAAGAAGCAGAAAACGCCTTCTTAAAGAAACATTTTCCAAGGTTTTAACAAAGTCCCCTTGACTTGATAAAGGGCTTTTACTTTTCCACCATAAGTAAATAGGACTGCCTCTTCAATTTGATCTTTATTTTCTAACCATTGACCATTTTGTACCTTTTGCCAACAAGTCGTCGTCAGTTCTATCACTGGATAAGGTAACACCTTTTCTAAAGGCAATAAAGGCGTCGTAATCGTTACCTCATTAAGGGGGATAGCATCCCTTAATGAAAACTGCCCCTGTCTTGTGCGGACTAACTCTTGCATTGTTAATAATTTATTGAGCTTTACCCCTAAATCACGAATAAGACTGCGAATATAAGTTCCTTTGGTTACTACGGTTTTAAACCGAAACATTGTCTCTTGTACTTCCAATAATGTCAATTCTTTAAGGGTAACAGTATGTTTGGGTAAAGAAACTGTCTGCGAAGCGCGGGCATATTCGTACAACTTCTTACCAGCTACTTTCACTGCAGAATAGATAGGAACTTCCTGCATATAAGTTCTTGGAAACACTTCAAATACTGCTGCTAATTCCTCTTCTGTGACATAGCTGGCATCTGTTAAGAGAACATTTCCTTCCACATCTAAGGTATCTGTTTGATACCCCGTAACCACCGTAGCAATATATTCTTTATCACTAGCAGTCAATAACTCATTAATCTTAGTAGCCTTTCCAATCGTCACTACCAAAACACCAGTCGCTAAAGGATCAAGAGTACCATTGTGTCCTACCTTAGGAGTATCATAGATCTTGCTGATTTGATTAACCACCTCACGAGAAGTCATCCCTTTAGGTTTATTAACTATCAAAACACCAGAACGATGATACATTGTATCATATTCTTCTAACACTAAATCATGACTTTTTAGTATTTGAGCAGTTGCTTTTCCTACATAACGGAAATGCCAAGGTTCATAAGAATAGCCTGTAATTTCTTCTTTTCTCAAGGGATAACGCAAAATAAAACCAAAACTTGCTAATAACGAATGAACGGTAGCAAATGTTTCGTTATATTTAGAAGATAATAAAATTTCATTTTTGCAAATCAAGGTTCCTTCTTCCAAAAAACCAATATCAAAACAAAGACCAGTATGATGCTCACTACAAGTAACAGGAGCAACATAAGAGGTAACATACATCTTTCCAAAATTTCTTGTAAAATCATCTATCAACGCTTGCTGCTCTTCAAAAGAACGATAACCACTTATTATTTCAATAAAAATATTTTTACTTTCCAAAGCTTTTTTGAAAGCGATATACGCTTGATACGTTTTTTTCTCTAAACGCAAAGAGACCCCTTCTACATTGGTAAAAGAGACAAAACGACAATTGGCAAAATCACTACTTTGATAAGGTTGTTGACGATTAACGACAATTTTATAGTTCATCAGTATCCTCATGCAACTGTTCAATTAACTGATCAATATGTTCCCCATAAGCAATCGACTCATCATAAATAAACCGTAATTCTGGCGTATGACGTACAGTAAGACGTTCACTAAGTTTTCCTCTAATAAAACTAGCAGCTCCCTGTAACGCTTGTAAAACCGTATCTTTCTTAGTAATATCTAACACCGTAAAATACACTTTACAAACCGACAGATCACTAGCCACAGAGCAATCCGTAATCGTTACAAAATGAATTTCCTCATCCTTTATTTCTGTCATTAAAATTTTGCTAATCTCCTCTTGAATCGCATCATTTAATCTTTCAATTTTAATATTACTCATTCTCTGATCCTCCTAACTTTCTTCAAAATTAGTATATCATGAAAGTAATCCAAACCATAGCAAAAATAATATCTTCTGTCATCAATCTTTAAAAATTAAAACCACTTATTCCAAAAAAAAGCAATCGTTACTGTTTTTGATTCCTACGATTGCTTTAAAAAACTTACGATTGTAATTTAATAGAATGGAAATAGTAAGTACCATCCTCGTTTTCCTTAAATTCTAATAGATAATTAGTAAATTGATTTTTATTTTCTTCCGTGATTTTAAAAGCTCCTAGATAGTCATAATGATCATTAAAGGTATTAGGAAACTTCTCATATAAAAATGCCTTATCATTAATACCTTCATAATTTTTATATATTTCCCAATCACTTTCTTCAGTAGTAACACCAAAGGCTAAGGTAACATTGACGCTAATGGTTTCTTTATTTATTTTCTGATAATCTGATGGAAATAAATAAAAACCACCAGAAGATGTACCACCACAAGCTTCTATACCAAAGTACACTTGATTTGCTTGATCATAATAGAACTGTGGACACTTACCATAATGATCCTTCACTTCCATTTCACTACTAAACAAACTAGTATATTGTTGTTTCGCATCCTCTACCCTGATTTGCCAAATATTAGTTAGTGACCCACCTATTTGTTGCTGTTCTAACAAATACTCTTTCACCAAACTATTACTAACATTCTCCGTAGGAATGATAACATTATTTTTAGTACAAGCATTTAAAGCAATAGTTGCTTTTTCATCTTCTGTGATAGCTGCTTTTTCAAACAATGAATCAACATAGTATAGCATTGAAAAGAAACTATTATCTTCTTCCGTCGTGATATAATCCTGATTACCGCCTAAAGCAAGCAACTTAATTTTATTAGCAATCTCCGTTTTCTCTAGTTTACTGACAATGAGCCCTTGTTTGGGATTTTCTTTTTGTTGTTTAGAAATTTCTTTGGGCGCTAATACTTTATCATAGACGATATATCCAACCAACAAAACAATAATTACGATGAATAGAATAAACAATCCTTTCCTACCATAATGACTTCCGTTCTTCACTTTTTTCTCCTTCTTTTAATTTCTTATTTTCTAAATACCTATCGCTAACGCTTTATTTCCACTAATTGATAAACTTCAATTAAATCATTTTCCTGGTAATCCTGGAAATTTTCTAAGGTAACACCACAGTCCATATCTTTTGTCACTTCTTTGACTTGATCTTTTTCATGTTGTAATGACTTAATCGCCCCATGATAAATAACAATGCCATCGCGAACTACACGAGCTTTACTATTACTCTTAATACTACCACTTAATACGTGACAACCAGCAATATTTCCCACTTTAGAAAATTTAAATAATTGCCGTACTTCCATCGTCCCCACTACTTTTTCTTCATATTCAGGTTCTAACATTCCTTTCATGGCGGCTTCCATATCTTCAACTACTTTATAGATGATATCATATAATCGAATTTCAACATTATATTCTTTGGCAATATCATTTACCTTCGCAGTACCACGAACATTAAAACCAATAATAATAGCATTTGATGCTTGCGCCAAAACAACATCACTTTCAGTAATCGCTCCCACACCTCCGCGAATGACATTAATTTTAACGCCTTCCACTTCGATTTTTTCAAGAGATTTTTTTACAGCCTCTAAACTACCATTCACATCCGTTTTTAACACTACATTGATTTCCTTCAAGCCTTCATTAATCTGACCAAATAAATCCTCTAAACTCATTCCTGTACGATTACTATCTGCTTCTTTCGCTCTTAAAGTACGTTCCAGGGCAATTGCCTTCGCTTGTTTCTCCGTTTCAAAAGCCATAAACTTATCTCCTGCACTAGGGACACTAGATAATCCCGTAATTTCCACAGGCATAGAAGGCGTCGCTTCCACAATATTTTCGCCTCGATCGTTTTTTAATGTACGTACCTTTCCATAAATAGTGCCAACAACAAGAGGATCTCCTAAACGAAGAGTTCCATTTTGAATTAATAGCGTAACAACACTACCAACATGTTTATCCATTTGACTTTCTAAAACAGCTCCGGTGGCATAACGAGCAGGGTTAGCTTTTAATTCTTGCATCTCCGCTACTAATAAAATCATTTCTAATAATTCCGTAACGCCTTCTCCAGTATAAGCAGAAATACGGGCTATTAACGTATCTCCACCCCATTCTTCTGGCGTTAAGCCAGCTTCGGATAAGCCTGTTAAAACTCGTTCAACATTGGCTTCTGGTTTATCAATCTTATTAATTGCTACAATAATGGGAACGCCAGCCGCTTTGGCATGATCAATTGCTTCTCTAGTTTGTGGCATTACTCCATCATCAGCAGCCACAATAATAATAACAATATCTGTAACAGAAGCTCCACGAGCTCGCATCTCGGTAAAAGCCGCATGTCCAGGGGTATCGATGAAAGTAATCTCTTTTCCTTGACAAGTTACTTGATAAGCTCCAATCGCCTGCGTAATTCCTCCTGCTTCGCCGCTAGCAACATCACTTTTGCGAATCGTATCTAACAAAGTTGTCTTTCCGTGATCAACATGTCCCATGATCGTAACAACTGGCGGCCGCTCTACTAAACTTGCCTCTGTATCAGCTATCTCATAATTTTCAAAATTAGTAATATCCGCCGTTTCTTCTTTTCGTAAAACCTTGTCATAATCTAGTGCTAAAATAGAAGCATCTTCAAAACTAAGAACCTGATTAACCGTAGCCATAACCCCTAGCCCCATTAATTTTTTAATAATTTCACCACTACTAACAGCTAAGGAAGTTGCTAAATCACCAACCGTCATGCCTTCTTTATAAAGAAGCACGTTCTCTTCTAAACTTTGCTCATTACTCTGCAACTTTTCTTTATGTTTATACATTTTCTTACGATCAGCCTTAAAGGAAGAAGGTTGTTTCGAATCGACAACTTTAAGGGGTTTCGACTTTACTTTTGTTATTTTAATTTCTTTATCATCAGTTAAATGTGTCTCATAAGCTATTTGTTCTGCTTTCTCATCTAAAGCAAAATCACTCGCTAAAGCCTCTTTTTCATCATCTACCACATAATCTTCCTCATCCTGGATAGAATTATCTAAAAGAATAATCTCTTCATCACTTAAAGTTCTTTCTAAATCATCTACTGGCATTGCTAAACGTTCCATATGTTTGATAATTTCTTCCACTGTCACACCGATATCCTCGGCATATTCTCTTACGTTCATTCACTTTCACCTCTTTCTTTTTAATCACTTAAAATCATTTCGATCTCCTCATAAATAGCTTCTGGAATTCTACACTCTAATTTGTTTCCTAGACTATTTTTCTGTTTCGCTTCTTTTAAGACATTTACATCTTTCTTAATATATGCACCACGTCCATTCATTTTACCACTTTGGTCAACTTTTACCTCACCTTCCTTAGTACGAACAATGCGTAACAGTTGACGTTTATCAACCTTCTCTTTTGTCACTACACAAGTACGAAGTGGTATTTTACGCGTTTTCAAAAACATCCCTCCTATTATTCAGATTTAATATTAATACCAGCTTCTCGTGCCTGTTCTGGTGTTTTAATATCAATTTTATAATGTGTTAAACGAGATGCTAAACGAGCATTTTGTCCTTTTTTACCAATGGCTAAAGAAAAATTATCACCACTAGCAATGACTAATGCCTCCTGCTTTTTAGGATCAGTAATTGCTACCGTTACATCACGGGCTGGGCTTAGCGCATTCGCAATAAATACTGCTGGATCTTTATCATATTTGACAACGTCGATTTTCTCGCCATGAAGTTCCTCGATAATCCGAGCAATCCTACTACCACGCTCACCAATACAAGAACCAATAGGATCAACTTTCGCATTTTCTGAATAAACCGCCACTTTACTACGATTTCCAGGATCCCTAGCAACACTATAAAGTAAAACAGTTCCATCTGAAAGTTCAGGAATTTCCAACTCAAATAAGCGCTTTACAAACCCATAATGACTACGGCTTAATAAGACTAATAAATTACGACCGTTGTTATCTACTTTGGTAACGTATACTTTAATTTGACTACCCATTTCGATATTTTCGCCAGGAATAATATCTTTCTTAGGTAAAATTCCATTCGTTCTTCCCAAATCAATAAAGTAATTATCAGTATCTTCTAACGCAACCGTTCCCACTAACAACTCGTCTTGTTTATCCCCAAACTCAGCCATGATGCTACTTCGTTCCGCTTCTCGAATTTTTTGGACAACAACCTGCTTAGCCGTAGATGCTGCTACTCGACCAAAATCTTTAGGAGTTACTTCCGTATCAATTGTATCACCAATATTAAGGGCTTTATTTAACTTTCGAGCATCAGTTAATTTAATTTCACATTCGGGATTAAAAAAGCTGATTTTTTCTTCTTCATTCTCTTCCCCTTCTTCTGTAACAGCAACTTCTTCTAACGCTTCCTCTTCTTCGTCCTCATCCGTATACTGTTCAAACAAATAATCTTCATACTCTTCCTTAGTCATCTTATCATCAGGTACGACTGTTAAATAAGAAAAGACTTTAATTTCTCCTGTGGTATCATTAATGAAAACTTTGACATTATTATTTTTAGTATTACTATTTTTTTTATAAGCTGAAGTAAGTGCTTGTTGCATGGCCTCATATACAACTTCTCTATCTATGTTCTTCTCAGCCACAATCGTATCCACCGCTGTTAAAAATTCTTTATTATTCACTTTGCTCATCTCCTTTACTACGTGAGTGAATATCAACTACCGCTATCTCTTCTTTTGAAACTTCTTTTTCAATAAGAGGATTAATGATCTTCGTTGCCTCTGTAATTAATTCTATATCTATGACTTTTTCACTATCTAATTCAATATTTAAAGTAGCAACATCTTCTTCCTTACTATAATAGACATCACTGACAAATAAACCTAGCGGTACAAGGGCTGAACCAATCATTGTTGTTATTTTTTCTTTCATACTTCCTCCTTTAACTAAACGAAAGAGTGGGCTTTTTTCTTCCCACTCCTTTCTTGTTTACATTATAAACTACTTTTATCTTTTTGTCAAAATTTTATTTAAACTACAAAAAAAACGTTTCTTTTCTTTCTTTTATGATATGATAAATAAGAAGGTGATACTATGAATAAACAAAAAATAATTAACATTAGTAAAGTAGCTCTTGTTTTCATTCTCTTTTTTATGAGTAAATATTTACAATATATTCCTCTTTTAGTTCTAGACATGGATATTAAAAATTTAACTCTGCAAGACCAAGTTATCATGAGCACTTTTTCAAATGCCGTATTAGCCCTTTTACTATTTCTGATTTATCGAAAAGATTTAATAAAAGAATGGAAACGCTTTAAAAAAAATTATCAAGAGGATATCGATGTTGGTCTTAGATATTGGATTTTAGGACTAGCTTTAATGGTTGTATCCAATATTCTCATTTCCTTATTTACGCCTCTTAAAAACTCAACTAACGAGATGTCTGTACAATCATTAATTAGTGTTTCTCCTTATATCATGCTATTTACAGCGGGAATACTTGCTCCTATTTGTGAAGAAATTACTTTTCGGAAAACAATCAAAGAACTATGTTCTAATAAATGGCTATTCTGTATCATTTCAGGATTAGTCTTTGGTCTTCTTCATGTAGTCAGCAATAACGCTAGCTGGTATGAATATCTTTATGTCATTCCTTATGGTAGCTTAGGTTTTACCTTTGCTTATGCCTATTACAAAACGGATACCATCTTTACTTCGATGAGCATGCATGCACTACATAATATTCTATTAGTTTTATTATCTATTTTAACTTAAATTAAAAAAACGTGTAACCGTTTTTTATTTTTTGACTAGCCTTTTCTAAATTTGCCTTTTGCGTTTTTAATCCTTCTAAAGAGCGCTGTTCCGTATAACAACCAATCGCTGATACAATGGCCCCACAAGCATTCAAAATAGTCAAAGGAAAAGAATGCTCAACGGTACCAAGAGTCCATAAACTACAAGCAGCAGTGCCTAAGGCAAAACAGTTGCGATGAATACGGACAGTTCCAATACGAGTTGTTACTTCCCCTAGATTTTGGGTAATTTCTTCTTTCGTCATAGAGATCCTTCTTTTCTAAATATAATTTTTAAATTATTTCTATTGTAACAAATTATTACAAAATGTCAAATAAAAGAACTTAGTAACCTTCATTAAAATTTATTCCATAATTTGAAAATGATTGCCAGAATCCAAATATAAAATTCCCTTTTTCCCTTCTAATTGAGGTAACACTTCATTATAATAATTAATCATCTCAAATTTAGTCAATGTTAAATAAACACTATTACCATCATCCATATAAAGCAAAAAACGATCTTTATCATATTCATTGGGAACATAAGAAATTTCACTAATTTTTTCTCGTATTTGTTTTTCCATTTTCCGCATACCATCTATCAACGCTTGATACTTAGTATTAGGCACATAATTAACAAGGCGTGGTAGTGCGTAAGGAATCTGATGTTCCACTGCTAATTCTTTTTGATTTTCTAAAACAATTTTACCATCTTCTTCTTTTTTAAATAATACCCTATATTCTTTTATTTCTAAAACGACAACATGATAGAATTTCTTATGCACTTGAACTTGTTTAATAAAAGGATTGCTTTTTACTTTTTTTTCTATTTTAGAGGCACTACTTTTATAAAAACTGGGATAATGATGAAGACCTGCTAACTCTAAAATTTCTTGATCACTCAATATCACATTTCCCTTTACAATTAAATTTTCAATCGGCGTATCTAAATAGATATCCACCCCAAAAACAATTCCTGCTACTACAAGAATTAACAAAAGAAAAGGTAAAATTTTCAGTTTTTTCTTTTTAACAATTTTTGGCATAATTACTCCCAATTTACAAATTCTTGTTCAATCTTTAATTCCACTCCATAATGTTCTTTGACTGCCTCTTGGACAAACAAAATCAAGTCATGAATATCATTAGCACTGGCCTGCTGTTTATTAATAATAAAGTTGGCATGTTTCTTACTTACTTCAGCCCCCCCTTTGGTAAGACCTTTTAAGCCTATATCTTCAATTAATTTACCAGCAGCCGCTAATCCCTCAGGATTACGAAAAACACTACCAGCACTAGGATACTCAAGGGGTTGACTAAGAAGGCGCCGTTCACGACGATCCTTGATTAATTTTTCAATTTCCTTGCGATCACCAAACTCTAAGCGCAACATAACTTCTAAGCAAATATAATCTTTATGTTTTTGGAGAAAAGAACTACGATAGTGAAAATCCATTTCGGCATTAGTTAGCGTAATAATTTCTAAATCTTTCGTTAAAACGGTCACACTTTGCACAACATAGCCCATATCACGTTTATAGGCACCCGCATTCATGTAGACAGCGCCTCCAATCGTTCCAGGAATGCCATCAGCAAATTCTAACCCTGTTAAAGAACGTTTAGTAGCTTCTCGGGAAACTTTCATCAAGGAACATCCTGCCCCACAAATTACTTTATTTTTTATAAATTCCAACTGATCAAAAGCCGCTAATTTTATAATCACTCCCGAAAATTTTCGATCGCTAAATAGCAAATTACTCCCATTTCCCAAGACAAAATAAGGAAGTTGATATTTTTTAATCAACTTGCATATCTTCACTAAACTCTCAACGTTTTTAGGATATACTAAACAACTAGCCAACCCACCTACCTTATAAGTAGTACACTTACTTAAAAAGACATCTTTCACCGTCTTCCCTAAGGCATGTGTCTCTACTTCCTTTAAGAATTCTTCCATTTTATTCATCCCTTACTAACTTTTTTGCTTCGGCATAGATGCGACTAGCACTATCTAAAACAGCCCGCTTTTTTAATGCTTTTTGCATGGATAGCAACAGGTACTTATCTTGCAAGATTTCATCAATCAACGAAATGAGCCGCTCTTTATCAAACTCCTCTTCGCTCAGGATCTTACAAGCGCCCTCTTTTTCTAGTGCCAAAGCATTCTTCATCTGATGATTATGTGTTACGTAAGGACTAGGTACCATGATAGAAGGAAGGGCTAAAGCCTCCACTTCAGCAATGGTACTAGCGCCACTACGCATAACAATTAAATCCGCTACTTTTAACTGCGGCATGGTATAGGTTGCTACTATTTTTACATTACTAGGACAACTAACCGTCTCATAGTCTTGTAAATAATCTTTTCCTGTTACTAACAACACTTCATACGGCTTATCTTTAAAAGCCGGTACCAAAGCCCGTAACTTTTTGGTCATTGTCATCGATCCTAATGACCCCATGACGATTAAAACTAATGGTTTTTTTTCTGAAAAACCTAAACTTTGCTTAGAACTTTTGGCTAAAGAAGCGATTTCTTCACTCCGAGGATTTCCCGTATATACTACTTTATCTTTAGGAAACAAAGCCATTGTTTCTTTAAATGAGACAAGAATTTTATCTACATAATGACTTAAAAATTTATTGGATACCCCACTGATGGAATTCTGCTCATGAATCATCGTTTTATACCCTAATTTACTAGCGGCATAAACAACAGGAGCACTAATATAGCCTCCTACTCCTATCACTATATCAGGAGCAAATTTTTGAATTTCCTGCTTAGCTTTTTTTACTGCTTCTAAATACACTTTTAACACTCGGAAATTTTTCCAGGGGTGTTTTCGATTTAAGCCTAACATTTTAATACCCACATAGGGAACATGGTACTGAGGAACTACCTCTGCTTCCATTCGATCCGTAGTGCCGATATACAAAAATTCACTCTGGGGCTCTTTTTCCTTTATTTTATTTATGATCGCTAGTGCTGGATAGATATGTCCACCTGTCCCACCAGCTGTCACAATCACTCTCATGATTTCATCCTCTCTCCCTTACCATAGCTTATGAACTTATTTTTTTAAATAGTCTTATTACTGGTTATACTGTGCAATTAAAGTTTCAAACTCCGTTTGAATTTCCTGTAATCGTTGCTTTGTTTTGGCTTCATAACGTCCTGTAATATTAGGACCAGTATTACTCATTCTAACACTTGCCCAGCCATCTGTAAAGGTAACCCGGACACCATCAATTGTATTGATTGTATAATTCTTCGCGACACAATACTCCTTAATTTTCATAATGACCTCTTTTTTCGTATGATCACTAGCAGGATATTTTATCTCGGGAGTAGAATAATATCGCGATATTCCTTCCAATAATTGATCGACACTTTTAGTAGTATGCGATAAAATTTCCAGCAACCGTAATCCAGCATACAAACCACTATCAAACCCTAAAAATTTATCACGAAAATAAAGATGTCCTGAAAGTTCTCCTCCAAAAGCTAAATCCAATGCAGCAACTTCAGCTTTGGTATAAGAATTACCCGTTCGATAACAATAAGGAGTCCCCCCCAACTTTTGAATTTCATCTTCCAGTGACTTACTACATTTAACATCATATAAAAATGTTTTATTCGTTACTTTATCAAAAATATCGCGAATGATAATAATCATGTAATAATCAATTGGGATAAACACACCACTATTAGAAATAATCCCTACTCGATCGCCATCCCCATCAAAAGCAAGACCCACATCCGCTCCCGTTTTTAATACCGCCCTTTTTAATTGAGCTAAATTATCTTCAATACTAGGATCAGGATGATGATTAGGAAACGTACCATCACTTTGACCATTAATAATTGAAACCTCTAATGGATACCGTGAAAATAAAGAAGGGGCTAAAATGGCAGTCGTGCCATTGCCAGGGTCTAAAACTACTTTTACTTTCCTAGGACCAAATGACAGACCTTTATCCATCGCTTTAAAATAGGCCTCTCGAACATCGACTTTTCTTACCTGAGCCTTGCCACGCTGAAACTCACCGGCTACCACATATTGATAAAAAGCGGTAATTTCTTCCCCTTTGGCATTTTGATAGTCACGAAAAGAAAATTTGAAACCATTTTCATTTTTAGGATTATGACTTGCTGTAATCATCATACCACTATCAATTTTTAAATCATAACAAGCAAAATAATACATAGGAGTCGTTGTTAGTCCTAAATCATAAACATCCACACCACTTTCTAGGATTCCCCTCACTAAAGTTTGGTGTAAGCTAGGTGATGATAAACGATTATCATAACCAACAACACAACATCTTTTACCTAAATCGCGTAATTTACTACCAAAAGCCCTTCCTAATAAATACGAAAAATTGGGATTAATATCATCAGGCACTACCCCACGAATATCATAACCTCTAAAAATATGAGCTGGTATATTTTGTTGTTCTCTCATGTGAAACTCCCTTTCTTAGCCTATTATAGCATGAAAATTGTAATCCTTTCTTTCTTTCTATTAGCCTTTTAACAAAAAGAAAAAGAAGTTGACATCATTTGTCAAGGTCCTTCTTCTTTCCTATTCTTTTATTATGCTTTCCTTCTAAATAAGATTTTACTTGCGCTAAAGGATCTTTACGATCTTTCATATCGATTTTAGGGAAAGCATTTAACATATGCCGAATTAAAGCCGCATTTTTAATTACCTCTCCTCGAACTAATCGACTAATTTCACTAGTCATGTCTCGACGAGCAAATTTCTTACTAGCAATTTTTACTTGCCACATCGTAATAATGGTAATAATCACATCACTTATAAAAATAATCAGTAAAATCGTTGCCAAAGTCATTAAAACAGGAGGAGAAATTTTTGTAAGCAACTGTGTCAATAAGGGATTAATTAGATAGACACAACAAAGTCCGCCAATACCAAATAACAAAGCATTACTAAGACAAACGCGTCCTTCAATGTTAAAAGAACGTTCACTATAATCCCACCACCGAGCTTTAAAGATTTTTTCTAATAAATAACTAGTTAGATACTCAATAGCCGTACAAACAAATGCACCCATTACAAATAAGGTAAAAGGATCTTTTTGATAACGGACTAAAAAAGCACTCATAATCACACAGCACACGCCATAAATAGGCAAATAGGGACCTAAACAAAACCCTCGATTCAACACTAGTTTTTTCTCAATCCGACTACAAAAGAACACTTCGACCAAATAGCCTAAAAAAGAATAAACTAAAAATATTAAAAAGACATAACAAACCACATAATACATATTTTCTCCTATTCTAAAAACAAGGTAAGACTAAGTAACAATATCCCCAGTAACAAACCATAAGCCGTAATCTTCTTGTTTTTAGTAGCTCTTACTTTTGGCCATAATTCTACCAAAACAATATATAATAGCATTCCCAAGGTAAGTGATAATAAACAACCCATGACCACTTCATTAACAGAAGTAATTGCAAAACAATAAGGAATAAGCCCCCCTAAGAAAGATGAACAAGCTAATAGTAATAAATAGCTGCACAAGGGAAGTGGTTTCTCATCACTTTGATAAAACGTAGTACTAATAATCATCCCTAGTGGAATATTATGCAGTCCTACCCCTAAACTCATCATCAAACCAGTAGAAATATCAGTGGTAGCACTCATATAAATAGCCATACCCTCAATAATATTATGAAGCACCAAGGCCACTGTCGCTAAAACGCCGATATGTGCAATATTTTTACGCTGCTCTTCCTGATCCATTTCATGATGCTCATGCTCGGGAATAAAATGATCTAATACTTTAAATAACAAAATTCCTGCTAGGCCAAAAAGTAAAAAGAGCCATAAATACTGTATTCCTAAATAAGTAATAGCTTCTGGTAATAAATCCAAAACAATTAACATGATGATTAAAGAAAACGCCAAAGCAAAAATAAAATCTAACACTTTTTGCTTTTTGTGTAAAAAGAAAGCAAAAACAGCACCCAAAACAATAAAAAGTCCTAGTAAAAAAGTCATTAACAAAGCAATATTTTGATAATTCATAGATCCTCCTAGAAAATGGTCATTATAATAACAATAATGGCTAATATAATGCGATAAATCATAAATAATTTAAAATCATGTTTCTTAAGATAGTGAAGTAAAAACCTAATACATAATAATCCTGTCACAAAGGCTACCAAAACACCCAGAAGAAACATTAACTGATTGGCACTAATAAGCGCAAAAGTCCCCTTTTTAAAAAATTGTAAGACACAAGCCCCTAACACAACTGGTGCTGATAAATAAAAAGAAAACTTAGCTGCATTTTCACGATCTACCCGTAAAGCACGAGCCGCTGTAATCGTTGTTCCACTACGACTAAAACCAGGAATTAACGCAAACACTTGTGAACAACCAATTAATAAAGCGTCTTTAAAAGATAACTCTTTGACATTTTTTGTTTGTTTACTATATTTATCAACCAAATAAATAATTACTCCCATGATAATTAAAGCTAAGGCTATTAACAAATAATTAGTACGAACAGCCTTTTCAATGATCTCCTCAAACAACATTCCCACGACTGCCGCCGGAATAGTCGCGACGACAATTTGCCAAAATAATTTGCCATCACTACTCTTGGTGCCTTTACTAAAACCGGCAACTACCATTTTCCAAAAATCAGAAAAGAAAAAAACAGCAATTGCTAACAACGTTCCCAAGTGAAGCGCTAAATCAAAACACAAAGCTGCCTGAGTTGTCATCCCCGCACCAATGCCAAACACATCCCGGAAAATAATTAAGTGGGCACTTGAGGAAATTGGTAAAAACTCGGCAATTCCCTGAATAATTCCTAAAATAATAGATGCTAAAATATCTGTCATAAACTAGTTCCTTCCTCTCATTCTAATTTATTATAGCAGATTCCTAACAGAAAGAAAAGAAGTGTTTGTGCACTTCTATTTTTCAAAAATTTCCATTAATACTGGTACAACATGTTTCTTTCGTGATACACAATCAGCTAAATAGGTACCCTCTTTGATATCACTATGATAAGCCAAATCGAATAAGTCCTTAGCTTTGCGATTAAATAGCACGTAGGAACCATTTTTAATAATATCTGTTACATAAAGAGCTACCAGTGCATAACCATTGGCCTCCGCTACTTCATCCAAAGTATCTACATACAACGATATATCCTTCTCAATATCCTGAAAATTCATTGTAAAAAATTGGCCGATACCAATCGTCTTATCATCGACATTATATAATTTAAAATCATTATATAAAACATTTTCACAACTCATGCCTTCTAATGAGGTTCCCGCTTTTAATAAATTTAGACCATATTCTTTATAGTCGACACCAGCAATATTAGATAACTCATAGACTGCTTCCACATCTAATTTGGTGGCAGTGGGTGATTTTAAAATTAAAGTATCTGATAAAATGCCTGACAGCATCATACCAGCAATTTCCCTAGGAATTGAAATATGTCGCTCTTTAAATAAAGTATACACAATAGTACAACTAGAGCCAACCGCCATATTTCGAAAATTAATGGGACTAGAGGTAGTAATACTTCCCAAATTATGATGATCAATAATCTCAACAATACTCGCTTCCTCTAATCCCTCTACACTTTGTGCCTTTTCATTATGGTCTACTAAAATCACCTTTTTAGGATTTTTAGCTTCTAAATCAGTAATACGTAACAAACCTAAACACTTTCCAGATTTAGTATTCACCACTGGATAATTCGTATGACGAAGGCGTTTATTAATTTCTAAAATATCATCCACATAATCATTATCATCAAAATAAACAGCATCTTTCGTCGTCCTTGTCATTGTTTTAATATAATTAGCAAGACTTACTAAACGAGCAATATGATAAGTATCATAAGCACTTTTAATAACATTGACACGCTTTTCCCTAGCAATTGCCAAATGCTCTTCCTTCATTTCATTATTGCCAGTTAAAATCAACATCTTCACACCACTATTGACTGCATACTCAATCACACTATGGCGATCCCCTACAATTAGAATATGATCTTTATTTAATGTTACATTATTAATAAACGTCGTACTTCGATAGGAAGCAGTTAATAATTCTCCCTTAATTTCTTCTTCAGCTCGATTTACTTCTTCAGCTTTTAAAACAGATAATAAATTATCATAGGATGTTTCTAATTTTTCTACATCATCACTAATAAAATGATGCGCTAAATCCTTAATCGTTACAATCCCCTCAAAAATATCATTTTCTTTCACAATAGGAACCCCTGTCAAACCTTGATTTAACATATACAAATAACTATCATAAATAGAACTCGTCCCCGGTAAAAAATATTGTCGATGATATTCCGTATCCTTCAATTGTAATTTTACATCATTTAAATAGCGTGGCTCTTTCATGGCAAAATAACTAAGGGCATACTTTGTTTCTTTATTTAAGTTCCCTAAAATACGTGCTTCAGCATTAAGACCTAATTGCTTTTTTAAGTAAGCAAGACTAATCGCACTTGCTACTGAGTCAGTATCTGGTTTACGATGCCCAAATACATAAATTTTTTCCATACTACTCCCTCATTTCTTTGGTAATTATAGCATATCCTATTAAAAAAGAAAAGATTGACAGCACTCAAACTATAAGATTTAAACAAAAAGGAAGGAAGCGTTCTATGCAACGTAATTTTTATAAAGAACTACTAAATCGTTCTCCCAAAGAAAACTATACTAGTGCTATTCTACCCGAACAATCGCTACCGTTAAGAAAACCAATTAAGCAATTAATAAAACAACTGCCACCTGCCAATTTTTCTATAAACAATACCAAAAAAAACTTGCAAGGGAAACAGAAATATGATACTATGGAATAGCAATGGACCCTTAGCTCAGCTGGTTAGAGCATTCGGCTCATAACCGAACGGTCGATGGTTCGAGTCCATCAGGGTCCACCAATACTATGCGGGTATGGCGGAATTGGCAGACGCGCTAGACTTAGGATCTAGTGTCATAGACGTGCAGGTTCAACTCCTGTTACCCGCACCATTGACGAATCTGTTCGAACCATTCGAACTTTTAGATATAAAATCAATCAGAAATGATTGGTTTTTTCGTTTTTAAGAAAAAATCATAGAAAGGTTGGTGTCTATGATTAAAGTAATCAAAAAAGAAATTGATATGGAGGAATCCTTAAAGAAACGATTAGAGATAATATGTGATTTTTGCAATACTACTCCAACAATTATAAATGGTAGTATAAGAAATATTGATAAGACAAATTTAAACTATATTGAACCTCATAGAATAATTATTAATAACATAATGTTTCTTGCTTTTAATTATTCAAATGAAATCTATATCAATAATTTAAGTAAGAAAATAAAAATATCAGAATTAGAAAACTACATAAAATCTATGAACTAATGTTCTTCAAGTAATAGACAAAATAAGAAAAATGTTATATTATGTAATTGATTTACAAAGACTTATTTTGAGAAGTAAAAGTATTAGTTTGTAGTACCTTTACTTCTCTTTTTTTGAAAAATTAGAAAAGGGAGATGATAATTGATGTATGATGATGTAAAAAAGATTGCAGGTCTGTATATTCGAGTTAGTACAGAAGATCAGGCCAGAGAGGGTTTTAGTTTGCCAGAACAAGAAAAGCGTTTAAGGGCTATGTGTGAGTTTAAAGGTTATGAAGTATACAGAGTATATGAAGATGCTGGAATTAGTGCTAAAACGGGTAATAAACGCCCTGCATTTGATGAATTATTACAAGATATTAAAGATAAAAAATGTAATACCATAGTTGTATTAAAATTAGATAGACTAACTCGCTCTGTTGCTGACTGGGAAAAAATCTTAACATTCCTAGAAGAAAATGATGCTTTCCTAGATTGTGCTAATGATGATATAAACACTACTAATGCTAATGGTAAGATGATTTCAAGAATACTTACTTCAGTTAGTCAACAAGAAATTGAAAGAACAAGTGAAAGAACAAAAATTGGTTTAGCAGGTGCGATAAAAGTTGGACACATTCCCCACCAAAGTCCATTAGGTTATAAAAGAAAAGATAAAACTTTAGTACCCGATTTAACAACAAAAGAAGTTGTAGTTAGAATTTTTGAAATGTATCATAGTGGATTGTCTTATAAAAAAATCAGTAATATTTTAAATGATGAAAAAGTGCTAGATAAAACAAATTGGAGAGATTCTACTATTGTAGGTATATTACAAAATGAAATTTATAAAGGTGACTTCGTTCATGGTAAGAAAACAAAGAAACCAACTTATTATGAAAATGTAGTTGAACCAATAATTAGTAAAGAATTATGGGAAGAATGTCAGGTACAAAAGAAGAAAAATTCAAGGAGTTACCAAAGAACATTAACTTATCTATTCTTACAAAAACTGAAATGTCCTAAATGTGGAAGAATTTTAGGTGGTAAAGCAACAACTAAGAAAAATGGGGATTCTTACTTCTATTATTATTGTAATGATTGTAAATTAACAATCAAGGAAAATGTTATAGAAGAATATATCAGTGAATTTATAGATAATATTGTTGAATATGATTCTGTTGTTAATCAATTCTTCTTACCTATGATAAAACAAAAGATAGAAAATCCAAAGGAAGATATAGAAAAAGAAATCAAGAAACAAAAAGATAAATTTGCTAGGATTAGAGAAGCTTATGTTAATGAAGTATTTACTCTTGAAGAATATGATATAGAACGAAAAAAGGTAGAAAATACGATTGAAGATTTAGAAACAAAATTAAAAGAATCAGAAGTATGTGATGAATTGAAATTTACACCTGAAGATATTCTTGTTAAAAGAGATATAGACTTTATCAATTCAGTTAAATATCCTGAAAAATATAAAGAATACAATAATTTTTGGAAAGATTTTACTAGAGAAGAAAAAGCCAATCTCATTATGAATTATATAGAAGATATTACTTTAAAAGAAACTTACAATAAGAAATGTGATGTTGAATTTATTAAGTTTAGAGAAAGTATTGTTAATCCTTGTAATGATTTATATTTCAATGGTTATTTGGATAGAAAAGATTATGCAATATTTGGGAATGTTATGGGAACTTTAAGATTCAGTGAGTATCGAAATGATGATGAAGTATGGCAACACATTTTAAGATTAAGAGAGTTCTATGATGTAGGATTTTATCAAGCAACCTATAATACTGAAACATCAATGTTTTATTTCAACATTGATGAAGATAGCCAAGCAATCGTTCGAATATTCCCTATGGGAAATTATAGAGAAATTGATCCAGATATGAAGATGAAAGAATATGACTTAGGTGTTCTTTATATCAATAAAGATAGTGGAACAATACTTGAAGATGAAGAAGCGGTATTCAAATATATTCCTGATAAAACAGATGGAATAATTACTAGAGAAGTAAAACCTACTATTGTGAAACCTGCTAATGCTATTGGACTTGCTGAATGTACGATAGAGGAAGAAGAAACTTCTAAAGAAGTCGTTTCTTCCTAACCTTTATGTAATTTGTTTTATTACGAAGTTTTAAAACAATATGGAATAAAGTAAAACGGATTCTAAGGTGTCCTTAGCCCACAAGGGCATTTTGCTATACTTGGCAAAATGCCTAGGGGGTTAAATATTTTGTCAAAGTCAAAATATACATCTAAAAACTACTATAAAAAAGGAGCGTGATTAATTATACAACTAGCATATTCATTTCATTTAGGTAGTGATAAAAATAAGAAAAATAGTAGTAAGGCAAGTGCAAAGTCTAATGTAAGTGGTACAACTTCTAAAAGTAATAATGCTATTCAAAATGCAGCAGGATTAACCAAGTGTGATAATCACAATTATAGAAAGTATGATGACAGAGAATATGATATTGAAATTATTAGAGGTAGTTCTTCTCTAGTTAATGATGTAAAGAAATTATATAAAGATGAATTTGATGAGGCAAAAGAAGAATGCAATGCTAGACAAACAAGAGAAAATAGAAAAATTAAAGATTATTTTACTCATATAAGCAATAATTCCAAAAGTGATCTTGCTTGTGAGATTATCATAGAACTTGGGGATAAAAAATATTGGGATACGAAAGATATTAATTTCAAGATGAAAATGACGAATGTATTTAAACAACAAGTCATTGATTTAGAAACGATATTGCCTACTTTTAAAATAGCGAGTGCCATTATTCATTACGATGAAACTAGTCCACATCTTCATATTGTTGGGGTTCCTATTAAAGTTGGTGGTAAAAATGGTATGAAAAAACAGGTTGGTAAGAGTGATGTATTTACCAAAGAATCACTTCGTAAACTACAAGATAAAATGCGAGTATTATGTATTGAATCTTTCAATAAAGAGTATGGTCTTACTAACTCATTAAAAAGCAAGAAAAAAGGCAGAAATCGTGATTATCATATAACTGAAATGGATGACTATATGGAGATGCAAGAACAACTAGAAAAGAATCAAGAGAGTTTAGAAATAGCCAATAAAAAAGCTTTAGAACTTGATAATCATACAAAAGAAGTAAATAATATAATAAATGATTTAAAAACAACTTTAACTTCAAAGGAGAAATATGTTTTAAAACAAGAAGATAAGGAAAAATTAGTATCTTATATTGATTCAGTTAGTAAAACAAATGAAGAATATAAGAAGATTCAAACTCTTTTGGTTACTCTTAATAATGTAGATACAGAAATTAAGGGAAATCATGAGAAAATCAAGACACTAACTGAAAACAATGAGGCACTTACTTTAAGAGTAGAAAATCTAACCAAAAATATCAATAACAAAGATAAAGAAATTGAAGAATTAAAAGAAGAAAATCATTTATTAAAAAATACTTTAGAATTTTGGAAAGATAAATTTTTACGAGTAATGTCTTTAATTAAAGACAAGTTGTTTGGTAAAGAAAAAGAACGAGAAAAATACTTTGATGTATCAAAAGACTTATATAAGAAAGGCATTATCAAAGAAGATACTTTTAACGAATTAAAAGATAAATATAATTTTAGCAAAGAACATGATGATAAAGGAAAAGATGATTTTGAGATAGAAATTTAATTATTTAATTATTAAGATTATAATTTGCTAAAAACTATGATATAATCTTATACAGATGGAGGTTTTATTATGATTAAAGAAACTGTTAAATACCCTAGATTTTCTGAAGTTGATTTTATAAGATTATATTGCGCAATGAATTTTAAAAATGGATGTTCTCCAATTATAAAACATCACGAATTGGAAAAGAAGTTATATAGATTTTATTCATTACCTGAATTTAGAGATTTATTTCAAGGTATATGTCCTAAAAAAGATTATATAAATCCAGAAAACAGTTATTTGAATTTGGGAACTGCCTTGAATACAGCACAATTATTTGGATTACTAATATCTATACAAGGTACAGGAGAAATTAGATCAATTATTTCTTGTGATGAGGAAATAGCACAAGAAATAATATCAAATACTGATCCAGAAATGGTTAATAAAATGGCTAAATTATTTAATTCAATGATTGGTTTTGATAAGAGTTCAAAGGAGAAACAATCTTCTCAAATATCTGATGCTGAATCAACTATGGATAATTTTATGAAAAAATTAGATAATGGGGATTTAATTGGTGATAAAGAGCAAACTACTGGTACTGAATTAATGTTAAATGAAGAATTTATTGATGATCAAGTAGAAAATTATGCTAAATTATTAAGGTCACCAGTTATGCAAGAAATTCAAGAATCGGGACCAACATTAGTAAAAAAGAAAGAAAAGTAGCGAAAATTAATTGCTACTTTTTTCTATTTTTGATAAACTAATAGTAGTGATTGATTCTTATATCAATCGTTGTGGTAAAAAGTTGTAGATAACTACGACAATCGCACCAATAATAAATCTGTTCAAACTTTTAAAAGTTTGAATGAAAATAAAGGAATCTCAATTCTAGAAAGGATTGAGATTTTTTGATGATTAAAATGAGAAAAAAGAGATTGAAATGGAAGTTAGTCTAAAGAAAAAGATTGAGCTTGTACTTGTATGTGATTTTATAAAATATCTAATTACTAATTATAACTATACTCCAGAGCAAGCAACAAAACTTATGGACGAATTTATACATGGTAGACCAAAAGAAGTTTAAGATATGCAATAAATATATACAAAAGCAAAAACATTAACAAAATAATTAGAATAATCCATTATTATAAAATATGGTGGATTTATTTATTTTAAATGAATTGCAAATGTTATTAATAAAAGGTATAATTAAACTAGGAAGGTGATATCTTGACTAAAGTTAGTGTAATAGTTCCAGTTTATAATGCTGAAAAATATTTAAATCAATGTTTAGATAGTTTATTTAATCAGACTTTAAAGGATATTGAAGTAATAACAATAAATGATGGGTCAACAGATAAAAGTTTAAATGTTTTAGAGAAGTATCATAGTATATTTGGTGATAGAATGAAAATAATTGATCAAGTTAATAATGGTGCTGGTAGTGCTAGAAATAGAGGGCTGGATGTTGCTAGTGGTGAATTCATAAAATTTGTTGATGCTGATGATTATTTAGATTTAACCATTTTTGAAAGAATGATTAATATTGCACAAGAAAATAAAGTGAAATTAGTCAGAGGCAATTATACTACTTTATTAGGACCATTAAAAATGGCAGATGCAAACAGTTGGAGTGGATTAAAAGGCAATCAAATTGTTGATGTTAGAGAAAATAAAGATTATATTATTGCTGAGACTCCTGGAATTGGGAATAAGTTAATCCATAGAGATTTATTAGGTGATTTAAGATTTCCAGAAAAAACAAAATGGGAAGATTTGGCTATAATGCCCGTTGTAGTAGCAAGTTCTGAAAAGTTATTTCATATGGATGAACCTATTTATAATTATAGAGTACATATGAATGCTACTGTATCAGATTTTATTAAAAAAGTTCCAAAAGTATTAGATATTATTAAATGTGTAGAATTAATCGAAAAACATATGACTGAACGTGGTATAAATAATGAATATAAAAATCAAATTGAGGATTTATATATTTTACATACTTTATTTAGAGTAGAAAATGCAATGATGTGGGTTAACTTCCCAAAAGAAAATAAGACAATTGTAATCAATTCACTTGTAAATTTAATTGAATTAAAGTATCCCAATTGGCAAAATAGTGAATATATTGAAAGATATAGAAACATTAATCCAGTATTTAATTTCAATATGAGTAGATTGGAAAAATATTTAGATGTCTCTTTAAGACAAGAAAAAGATTTTGATAGTATATCAGTAAATGTAGAAGCAACATTTAAAAGAAAAACGTTAAATTCTAAGTAAAGTGCACAATAAAATGCATTACGACCAAAAAAGTGTATTTTCTTATAAAAATACACTTCAGAGTATTGACAAACTACCATTTTATAGAAAAACAAAAATTAAGTTTTCTAAAAGTGGGGATTTTAATATAACAAAAAATGTAGCCACTTTTTATGTGTCTACATTTATCTTACAACTTCATAACTTTAACGATCTTTTTAGAATTAATTATTTGATAATTCGAGTTTTAATGTTTTGGGTTTAGCAGTTGGGTTTAAATATTTTTCCTTATCGATTAAGTTCAAACAATTATCGATTCTTTCAACCAGCCCAAATAAGGGCAATTCTCCTCTAATACATTTTACCATTTCAATTATTCTTGCTTCCGTTTGTTGTACAGCGTCCACATTAAAATCAAAATTATCAGAACTAATAATTTTTTCAGATAAATTCTTAGCAATAATATTTTCATCATTTTGCTTATTTTTTGTAATTTTTACTACCCCTATTCCTGTACATAAATCTCTTGTAATTTCAACATCATTGAATTTTTCTTGTAAAATGGTATCCTTTAACGAAAATGTAAAATAATCATATTTATATTTTTCTCTCCAATCTTCAGTTAAGTGGTCAAGAGTAATTGATATATCAAAACCATTTGATAATACATTAAATGAGGTATCATAAGAAATCCTATTAGGATGTTGTAATGTTTGCTTTTTACAAGCTTTCATAGCTTTAGAAAATTCAATCACACCATTATTATTAAATGAAAAGTGTCTTGTAGATTTATGCGAACTCATTCCATACCAATCAATTCTTCCAAATTGACATTCAAAATTTATATTTGTTTCCCCTGTTAACGAATTATCCCCTACTAGAGTCTCTTTAACAAGAGGTATTCCAATACTATCACCGGAATAGAAAGCATTTGCTAATTTATATCTAGGTTCATATTTTCTTTCTATATCTCTTACATTCGTTTCTCCAATTTCATAATGAAATGATAAACAATAGGCATCTAATAATTGCTCATACCAACAAGCATTCCAGTTTTTCACATATTCTTCTGCTTTTTGCATTTCTTCCAATACTTTTTCAACTGCTATCATTTGAGTTTTATCATCTAAAATTTTCATAATTATCCCCCTAATAATTAATTATTATATCATACTTTTGATAAACTCCTGTAAAGAATAGACGATTTTTAAATCTAGGTATACCTTTATTATGATTAATTATTGTGATAAAGGTTGTAGATAACTTTCTCAATAGCAGCAGAAAGTATAATTTGAAGCGAAATGATTTAATTAAAATGATAGATTTCTTCTTTTATGCGCTGAAGTGAGATTTTTTACATAAACAAAAAAGAACATTTTGAAATAAAAATGCTCTTTTCAATTATTCTATTTACAAGTATATGTTCTCATTTTATGATTCACTTTACTAAACAAATTAATTTCAATTTGTTTATTTAGCAAGTAATTCACAAACTAAATTACTTAACTCTGTAGGATTTTCTACGGAAAGTCCTTCAATCAGACGAGCTTCTGCATATAAAATTTTGCTGTATTTAGCCAGTGTTTCTTCATCTTTTTGTTCATAAAGTGCTTTTAGCTTAGCAGCAATTGGATGTTGTTCATTAATCTCCATAAGTGTTTCTGCTTTAACATTTTGATTATTAGGCATCGCTTGTAGCACTTTTTCCATTTCCGTAGAAACTTCTCCTTTACTAGTTAGGCAAACAGGATGATTTTTCAAACGGTGTGTGAAAACAATTTCATGAACACTATCTCCTAACGACTTTTTCATCGTAGCAAACATAGCTGCACTTTCTGTATTAACCTTTTCTAACGCTGCTTTTTCTTCATCACTAGCTAAATCTAATTGCTCACTAGCAACATTCATAAAGGATTTTTCTTGATAATTCATCATAGATTTTAAAACAAATTCATCGACATAGTCAGTCAAATATAAAATCTCATAGCCTTTATCTTTTACACTTTCTACTTGTGGTAATAAATCAATTTTATCTAAACTTTCACCACAAGCATAATAAATTGTTTTTTGTTCTTCCTTCATATGCTCTACATATTCTGCTAATGTTACCAACTTTTTCTCCGTAGAAGAGTGAAATAATAGTAAATCTTGAAGTAGATCCTTCTTCATGCCATAACTACTATAAATCCCGTATTTTAATTGCATTCCAAATGCTTGGAAAAAAGTTTCATACTTTTTACGGTCTTTTTTTAACATTTCTGAGAGTTCTTTTTTTATTTTAGTTTCAAGACTATTAGCAATCGCTGTAATTTGATAGTTTTCTTGTAACGTTTCCCGAGAAATATTTAATGAAACATCTTCACTATCAACTAATCCCTTAACAAAACTAAAGTAATCCGGTAATAACTCTGCACATTTATCCATAATTAATACACCACGAGAGTAAAGTTGAAGGCCTTTTTCATAATCTTTATCATAATAATTATAAGGTGCATGAGAAGGAATAAACAATAATGATTGATAACTACACCGACCTTCTACGGAGCTATGAATAACTTGTAATGGTTTCTCATAATCATAGAATTTATCAGTATAAAAATCTTGATATTCTTCTTCAGAAACATCTTTTTTGGCTTTTTTCCAAATTGGAACCATACTATTTAAAGTTTTTTCCTCAGTGACAGTCTTTTTCTCATCACCCTCACCTTCTTCTTTAGTCACCATCATTTTGATAGGATAATGAATATAATCAGAATATTTTTTAACAAGTGTCTCTAAACGATAAGTTTCTAAGAACTGCGTATAATCTTCCTCTTCCGTATTTTCCTTTAAATAAAGTGTAATTTCTGTTCCTGCATGCGCTAAATCACAACTAGTAATACTGTAACCATCAGCACCCTCTGAAGTCCAACAGTAAGCCTCTTTTTCTCCAGCAGCTTTACTTTTCACTTCTACCTTATGACTTACCATAAAAGAAGAATAAAATCCTACACCAAACTGTCCAATAATAGAAATATCTTTTTTAGGAGAATTTCCCTCTTTAAATAACTCTGAACCACTCTTAGCGATCGTTCCCAAGTTTTTTTCTAATTCCTCTTTTGTCATACCAATACCATTATCAACAATTGTTAGCGTACGAGCTTCCTGATTTGGAATAAGACGAATTTCTAATTGAGATTTCTTAATTTTTAATTCTTTATCTGTTAATGATCGATAATACAGTTTATCAAGTGCATCACTAGCATTAGATATTAATTCCCGTAAAAATATTTCCTGATTCGTATAAATGGAATGAATCATCATATCCAATAATTTTTTAGATTCTGCTTTGAATTGTTTTTTCTTCATTACTTAACCGCCTTTCTTTAATTACAGTGTTAGAATGTCCTAACATTTAATGTTATAGCATCACTTTTAGCACTTGTCAATAGACACTGCTATATTTTAGTAAAGAAAAAGATAGTCAAAAACTATCAATTATTTATTAAGCATATTGAGAAGATTGATCTTGAACATATCTTTTTCTGGATTAGACTTAGAAATCATGACACCTTTATAAGTAGATAGTTCCGCCCGATGACCTTCATCTAAAATACCTTCAGGTGTGATATTGGTAAGTAATACCACCTGTTTATCAAGATAAACTGTATAATGAATTCTAATTTCTCCATGAACTTTGGCAAATAATTCATCAGTTGGTAACTTTAGTTCATAACTTTCTGTATGAGCTTTCTTATCAATCCCCACTTTTTCTCCTAAAAAATGACCACTACGAATTTCTGGATAATACTCAAATGTTAATTTTTTATAAGCTAACATATTATACTTGCGCACAGAACGTTCCCGTTTACGGAAATCATTTTCATCTAAATATTCAAAAATATAATTTTTTTCCTTTTCCATATGTGTAACCCCCCTTATTAACCCCCCATATGTTGAAGATGCTTGTATTATACTACAACTGTTGAAATTTGTCAAATATTATGTACCATAGGAGATAAATAATACTAGTTTAGTTTATGTCATTTTAAAAATAATAGACTAAAAAGCTTCTTGTTCCTCTAATAACACCGGATAAAAGCGTTCCTCTAAAATAGAATATAAATAGCAAGAAACAGGTTTTTGTAATTTATTTTCAATCACTTTCTGATAGCCACTAAGTTGTTTCTGGTAAGCTTTATCTTGTACTCGCTTTAACTTATAATCAACAATAATGGCTTCCTTGGTACCGACTAATAATAAGTCAATTTTGCCATGATATTCTATTGTCTTTTGGTGATAGATAAATTCATATTCCTGATATATTTCATCAGATAAATGTTGGGCTAAAAAATCACTATTTAAGAAGGCTTGTATCTTTTTCCTTAAAAGAGGATCTTCTACCGGAGGCATTTTCCGTTGTTTTAGATGGCTTCGTTCTAATATTTCATGAACCTTTCTTCCTAATAAAAGCAACTCCTCTTCACTTTTTGACTGCTCCAAAGAAGCAGTTTTCGCAAAAGTTACTTGCTCCACTTCCCCAACTTCATAGCGTGAAGGAATGATTGTTAACTTTTTATGACTAGTTTCATTTCTCTTTGTGATTGGTAAAATCCTTTGATAATCTTTACTTAAATAAGGAATTTCCTGATAAGAAACAACCCGTGGTAAGAGCAAGGAAGAAATACTTCTAATAATATCTGCAAAACAATGATATTGTAATCGCAAACGATTACTCACAACCTTCTTATGCAATTCTTGTTCTTCTACCTCTGGCATGACAATTATCATCTGCTCCCGAGCACGAGTAAAAGCAACATAAAGAAGTCTGATCTTTTCACTTACATCTTCTTGCTTTAATCGCTCCAATAATAATGGTTTCGTGAAAGCATCCAAATGACTAGTATCATCAGCAATAATCATACCATATTGCCGATCAAATAAAACTGTTTCTTTTCTATCTTGATCATTAAATTTTTTACTAAAACCAGCAAAGTAACAAAGAGGATATTCTAATCCTTTAGAGGTATGAATAGTCATCATCTTAATACTATCAGTTTCTGGTTTACTAACGGAAAGTTTAATCTCTAAAGAAGAATCTATTAAAGCTACAAGATACTTTGTTACCATATCAATAGTATAACCACTAGCTTCCAACTGACTTAATAACTGATAGAAATATTCCATACGCTGGGACATCTTTAAGATGTTGCCCACAGAAATTAACTTTTCTTCATAATGAAAAACCTGCAATAAACGATCAAGAAGCATAATAGGACTAATCTGATCATAATCCTTAACGATCATCGCCATATTTTGATAAAGTGAACTATCAGAAAAAGTTTTCTCTACTACATAATGATAAATTTCTTCATCTTGATAAGCAACCAAAAAACTACGACCAATAGCAGTAAAGGCAAAGAAAAATTCTGTATCATATTGCTGCCTGGCTACTTTCTGAGCCAAAACAAACAAATTTTTTAAAATACCCAAATCACTACCACTACTAGCCTTTTCATCCTGCCATAATGTTAATGGTAAGTGCAAATATTCAAATATCTGCTTGTAAGTAGAAAAATCCGTAGAACGATCAAGTAAAATTACAAAATCACGATAGGTAATAGGCCGTAGACGATCAGTCTCCTGATCATACACTTGATAACCCTCTTTTAGCTTTTTCTTTATATCAGCACCAATTAAAAATGCCTCTTGCTCCCCTTTAGAAAACACTTTATCCTGCTCTTGATAACTCAATATTTGTAAATGACGATTCCCTCTAACACTTGCTTTCTGTTCATAAGTTACATTCCCAAAAAGCATAGCATGTGTTTTCTGATAATCAGCGCCACCGATCGCATCATCCATAATCGCCGTAAAAATCTGATTAATATCCTCTATTACTTCTCGACGACTACGAAAATTTTTAGTTAAATCAATGGCATATCCACCTTTTTTTTGCTGATAACTATCATATTTTTCCTTAAAAATATCCGGATTAGCATTACGAAAACGATAAATCGATTGCTTGACATCCCCCACCATATAAACATTATTATGAGCAATATACTGAATAAAAGTTTCCTGAATATCATTAGTATCCTGATACTCATCTATTAAAATTTCTTGAAAAGCACTACGCAATTCCTCTCTTACCAAAGGAAAGTCCTGCACCAGATGAATGGCTAATTTTTCGATATCCATAAATGTATAAAACTGATGTTGTTGCTTATAAGAACGAAAACGCTGATCCAAAACAGTAAGAATTTCTAGGACAGCTGCCACCGTTTCTTTTGTTTGATAAAAACTAGCCTGCATTTGGTCTATATTCTCATAAATTAATAATTTTTCTAGGGTCGTTAGAGCTTCTTTTAACGCTTCTTTTTCTTTCTTAGCATCAGGACCACAGTCCTTGGTTAAACGTGGTAAAGTGAGAGGAAAACAAGCGGCATACGCTTCATAGGTGTCACACATTGTCAAAGGTTTTATTGCTTGCGCAAATTTTTCTAAAGTTTTGCCCTCTAAAGAACTGGCTAATTCTTCGTATAGGTTAAGACAATCCTGAGCCTTTTGGGTTACCAGTTGAAAGTATTCCCTAACGTAAGTAGCCACCCGGTGCTCATCATAATACACTTGAAGATAGTTTTCTAAAAAACTTGTCTTATCTAAAAGTAATTCCAATTTATCATAAAGCGTAAGAATTTGTTTCTTTAAACTAGCATCATCCTTTAGGCAAAATTGATCAATCAACTTCCGAAAACCTGAAGTAGGGGTTGTATAATACTCTGTAAAAATATCCGTTAATATCGCTTCTTTTTGTAAATGTAAGACACTATCTTCAAAAACAGTTACTTCTTTAGATAGATGCAGTAAATCCGCATACTTCTTAACCACAGATAAAGAAAAAGCATCAAATGTCATAATATAGCTACTATCTAAAGAAGCCAGGGCTTCTTGTAAGTTTTCTTCCCGTAATTTTTTACGAATCCGCTCTTTCATTTCAGCAGCAGCCTTATTCGTAAATGTTAAAATTAACAGTTGTTTCATAGAAATCCCTTGCTTTACTTTCCGCAAAACTCGTTCTGTTAACACTGCTGTTTTACCGCTACCTGCCCCAGCACTGACTAAAATATTTTCACCTTCATGATGAATAGCTTCTAATTGTTCATTGGTAAATTTAGGCATGAACTTCCTCCTTTCTATCCAAATCAACTAAATCATTATAATCGTGATAACATAATTCACCGAACGGGCAATACTGACAACTAACATTTTGTTGATGAACTACTTTAGGAGCAATGAAAAAGGCACTATCTTTTATTTGTTCAGAAAAACGTTTAATAACCGTATCCACTAAAGTCAAAAGTCGTTGATACGATGCGTCATTCAGCACTTGGAACCGACTATTGATCTGACCCTCCTTTGTGAGAGATAAACCTTTAATCCATTGACTATTTTCATACCCGTCATCTAAATAAGAAAGAGTCTCTATACTAGCATTTCCCACTCCTACTAACCGAAGATTCTGCACTTTTTGGCTAGTTTCTTTCGCATTCTGTAATAACATTTGATAGAAAAAACCAGCAAAAATAGGTTCTATAAACAAATTACTTTGATGAATTAAGTATAGATAGAAAGGTAACTGTAAATAAAGACCCGCTTCAAGATAAGCTAAATGAATACTCGCTTTTCCTGTTTTATAATCAACAATAGCAAAATAAGTTTTTCCATTTTGTTCACGATATAAAATTTTGTCAATAAACCCCTTTAAACTAACCTGTTCATCATAAGTAACTACTAAACGCTTTTCAACGAAAGCATTCTTTAAAGAACTATTTTCTTCTTGTTTCTTTATTACCTCCACAATAAAACGTAACTCTTCTTGTAATCTAGAAAGTAAAAAACGTTCCTTAGCCTCCCAATCAATAGTCGCTGCTACTTGCGTGTATGTCTCTTCAAAATCAAAATTAGCATCATATATCTTGGCTAAAACACCATGATATAAATTTCCTACTTTTTGACCAAAAGTAACCGTGTACTTTTCTAATTGTAACACCTGGCTAGCATAATAACGAAAAGGGCATTTAGCAAACTGATCAATGGTAGAGTATGACAATACAAAAGGAGTAACAGGGCGAGAAAATTTTTGAAATTGATGTTGATACGCTCCAAAGGTCGTTGTATCATAATACATTACTAATTCACCTAACAGAGGGGACTGTTGATGATATTTATAGTAAGTATCTAAGAGCATTCCCAGGTAATAGCGATTATAAAGATCACTATATAAAGAAATGCTACTAGCCTCTTTTATGATTGGTAAATGAAATTCCTCAATGATGCTACTAGGATAAAACACCCCCTGTAATGACACCAAAGAATAAGAAAGACTAACATGAGTGATAGAAGTTAAACCTTTGATAAAAGCCTGTTTTTCTCTTTGATTTAACTCATCAGAGGTAAATAAGCCCACTTCCTTCTTAGCTGCATCACTTAAAAAATCATCATCTCTATAAACTTTAGGCAATTGGTTTTGTCTCAGTCCCACAATAAACAAATACTGCTCATCTGTTACTGAGAAAATAGCCTCTAAACTAGTTGGCAGCACCGTAACAGCTTCAAATGGTAACGTTTGTATTAAATAACTATGCTGTAATTGATCGTATAATAAAGTATCATAAAAAGAACTTGTTTTGGCATACGCTAATTGCTTCTCAATAGACGCTATTTGTTGCCGTAGTCCTTCTTCCTTAACAAGCGCTAGATCCCTTGTCTCATAATACTTAGCACCCGCTAAAGTCATTAAAAGAGAATGTTGCTTAGGAAAAACAAAGGGAATATCAAACATAGCCATCATCTGTTTCAAAAAATAATGATAACTTGGATCAACTCCCGTAATAAAAATATCTTGATAAGAAACTCCCTTAGCATTTAAAGCTCGAATATGAGTTGCCAAAGCCACAATTTCCTCCCGCATCGTCTCACAGGCATAAACACTAGGTAATTCTCTTTTTCTAGGAAAGTCAACTATACTAGCCCCTACTTTTGCTAAAAAGGCCTTCTGATAAGGTTCTAATAAAGGATACCCCAGTACTTTCACCGTAAAAGAAGCTAAATAATCAGCAAAAGAAGTATCATAGACCAATAAGTCAGCCTCCACTAACCATTGTTTTATTTGCTGCAACTGTTGTAACTTAGGGTGTTTATAAACCTTTTGATCTTCTAAAAAAGAAAGGGAGGAAAGAAAGGAACGAACAACTGAAAGTGGTTCCCCAGTTTTTTCTAATAAATACAAAACAGCCTCTTCTTTAAACGTAAAAAAATAATGTTGCTCTACTTCTTCCATTGTAGCAAAATGAATATCATACAGTGTCTTTTCAAGCGCTAATTGACGCAACAACTGTTTTTTTAAAGATAGTGGAACAATAAAAAAAACGCGATTGTCAAATAACTGGTTCATAAACAACTTCCCTTCTACTATTATTATACACTAGAATAGAAAGAGACTAAAGAAAAAAAGGGATTTTTCCCCTTTCCCTAGCAGTCCTTCCTTCCACCAACCAAATTTATTGCATCAAAAAACTGTTAATACTACTAACAGCTTTATTCATTAGGCAACTTCTTTTGGTGTCACAATCGTTTTCCCTTTATAACTTCCACATTTAGGGCAAACACGATGGGCTTTAATTTGTTCCCCACAAGTAGAACATTTTACCATACCAGGAACTTCTAATGCATTATGAGAACGTCTCATTCTCTTTCTCGTTTTTGATACTTTTCTAAAAGGTACTGCAAACATTTGAATGTCTAAGGCTAACATTTTCTCACTCCTTTTCTAACTCTTCTAATAATTCTTTAAACGGATTATCTTCTTTTGGTTTTTGATATTCTTCTTCGCTCACTAATTTCCAGCCTTCTCCAGAAAAGGAGGAATAATCATCTTCTTTACTGAAACGAATGGGAACCTCTAGTACAATATTTTCCCATAAAATAGGTAGAAAATCAAGAGTATTTTCATCTTTTTTAACGTTTTCTTGCACATCTTGGTCAATTTCACAATGAAAGGGATAAAGAACAGGCGCTAAAGAGATAGAATCTGCTAAAGTCATGGTTCCTTCCACTGTCACCTGTAAGATTAATTCTTGATTGCCAAAAGTACGAAGTACTCCTACCACATGAACCGGACTTAACGCTAACATATCCGTCGTCTGCTCCTTAACGTTTGATATCTCTACGGTCATATCAATTGGCAAAGAAGACTGTTGTCCAGTTAATAAAGCACTAATATCCATTTTTATCACCACTTCTTCAACATAACAAAGAACATAAATATCATCATACTAAGACCCATAGACATATTTTCTTTAAAAACATAAGTTTTTTCATAAATACTGGCAACATCATCCACAATATCAACAATCCAGCTTTCTAAATAACGGGGAATACTCTTTCCCAAAGGAAACATATGGGTTTTAATAATATCTTGTTCTAAAGTATCTAGTTCAAATTGTTCTAAAGAATTTTTTAAAGCTGCTTCTGGATGAACTAATAAACGCTTGGCTTTATTTTCTGCAACATCATCTAAGAAGAAATCATGTAATACGGAAGCCCTTGCTGTCGCACAATAATTCAAATGACAAAATTTTGTAATTTTATAAGAATAATAAGCTACTCGTACCATATGATCATAGCGATTCATGCCATGATGGATACACTCTTTCGTCTTTTGATATTCTTCATTTGTTACAATTGGCGTAATAATCTGATTAAATTCTTGATCAGGATAAGCCGTTTTTATTTTCACCATGAATACCCACTTTCTCTTCTTGCTTTTCTTCAAGTATATAACATATTAGCACATTTTCTAAAATATTTCAAGTTACACGTCTCTTAAGAAGCTATGAAATTTGTTCTTTTACTTTCTTGACACCTCTTTTGATATCATTTTTAAAGAAATGATAACTTGTCGCTAAGAAAATGTAAATTGGTAAAGCAACTACAATTCCCATAAATCCACCTAAGGTGCCCCCCACAGAAACGACCATAATAGTTACTAGGGGATTGATATGATTGGTTTTACCATATACCCGAGGAGAAATTAAGTATCCATCTAATTGTGGGAAAATCAAACAAATCACCAACGTAGCAATAAATACTTTTGAACTGACAACCGATGCGGTTAATAAGGCTAGTAAATTAGTGATGAGTCCGCCGAAGTAAGGAATCACTGTGGTAATGCAAGCAAGAACACCAAACAATAACCAATTGGGATGACCAGCTATAAAGAATACTAGAGAATACTCAAAGAACTGAATGGTCATAAACAGGCCTAGTCCTTTTAAATAATTCCCAAATTCAACATCTAACTGTTTAAAATAACGATAACTTTTATTGCGTAGTTCTTTTAAAAAGTGCGCCACTGCCGAACGAATTTTTTCCATATAAGACAAAAAGTAAATAGTAACAACTGTCACAATAACAAATTGTCCTAACACCGAAACCGTTTTACCAACAATATCGATGGTTCCTTCTTTAACAACATTTCCCAAACCAGCAATGGCACTATTTAAATAATCAGTGACAACGTTTTCAATGTTATTAAGGTTCAAGTGAAACTTATCCCCAACATCTGATAAAACCGTCCCAATACTGGAAGCAAAAGATACCAATTGGTTGTAAAGTAACGGCAAAGTAAGGATGAGAAGGCCAATAATAATTAAAAGACTGACAATTGTTACAATCGCGACGGCCAATGACTTGCGAACCCCCTTCGCCTCAATTTTTTTGACGATGGGATGAAGCGCATAAGCAATCACAAATGCAATAATAAAAGGCAAACAAACATTAATTACCTTCATTAAAATATGAAACCAAGTATCAATATTGGTCACACAAATATACAGAAGCCCCATTAAAATCAAGAAATTTAACAACTTATAATTAATTCTATTTCGATACATATTCATCTCTCACTTTTCTAACAACAAAGACGTTGGACCGTCATTTACTAATTCTATTTGCATATCAGCTCCAAAGAGCCCCGTCGCTACTTCCACTTGTTCTTCTAAACAATGATTGAAAAAGTCATATAATAAGATGGCCTTCGTCCCACTCATAGCTTTCTTATAACTAGGACGATTTCCCTTTCTAGTATCAGCATATAACGTAAACTGGGAAATAGATAAAATCTTTCCTTTCGTATCCAGAATAGATACATTCATCACGCCCTTTTCATCAGGAAAAATACGAAGATGAAGAATTTTATGGACCATTTCCAACACCGTTTCTTTTGTATCACCTTCGGTAAAAGCAACCAGTAATACTAATCCTTGATCAATCTTACTTTTAGGTTGTTGGTTGATAAAACAAGTAGCTCGTAAACAACGCTGAACAAAAACTCTCATCGCATCAACCTCTCTACACTGGTAATATATGGCGTTTTTTCAAGTTCTAGTAGTATTTTTGCCAAATGTTCCACTGATTTTACAAAAAGCCCCATCTCATAAATATTATAGGATCCTTTAAAAAGGGTCTTAATATCATTAATGCTGGCATTTAAACGACTTGTAATCTGAATAATATCCGCCAAATGGTTATCCGAAGTACTAGTATAAATTAATAAATCTGTCATGTATTTACTAGCTTTCGTATCACTCCACTTTACATCAATACAACGATCCTCTAACATAGTTAGATTATGACAATTACTGCGGTGAATACTAATGCCATTTCCTTTGGTAATATAACCAACAATATCATCCCCATAAATCGGATTACAACAAGCAGCTAAGCTCACTTTAATCTTATCAATTCCAGAAACAATAATATCAGACGTACTATCAGGTATTTTCACCACTTGTTTTAACAAGGTTGGCTTTTCTTCTTCCACTTCCTCTTTAAAAACATAATGAAGAAGTGTTTTTGGGGCAAATTTACCATTTCCTACCCCTAAATAAATCTCATCCAGGTTATCTACCTTACAATTTTTAAACAATAGTTTACTATTTTCTTCCGCTAAAAACTCTTGGATACTATATTTTTTCTTACGAAGTTCCTTTTCTAATATCTCCTTGCCCCGTTCAACTAACACTTCCCGTTCATTACGAGAAAAATAACTTTTAATTTTATTCTTCGTCTGCGTTGATTTAACAAATTTGAGCCATTCTTTAGATGGATGAGCACTTTTATTGGTATTAATTTTGACAATATCATTATTTTTTAATTCATAATCAAGGGGCACAATTTGATTATTGACAATAGCCCCAATAGTCGTTTCCCCTACACGAGTATGGACTTTATAAGCAAAATCAAGAGGCGTAGCGCCTTTTGGCAATTCCATAATATCACCTTTGGGAGTAAAAACATAAATGTTGTTGTTAAGGACTTCATCTTTGACACTATTAACAAAATCTTCACTGCTCATTTTATCTTGTGATAACTCAATAATTGACTTAAAAAACTGCAATTTTTGTTCCGTCGTATTTTGCATGGTCTTAGAAGCATCTTTATGCTCTTTATAAGCCCAATGCGAAGCAATTCCATTTTCCGCAACTTCATCCATCTGATAGGTACGAATTTGAATTTCAAATAAATAGCCATCAATTCCAAATACAGTCGTATGTAACGATTGATACATATTGGGCTTAGGCATCGCAATATAATCCTTAAACCGTTTAGGTAATGGGCGAAATTTCGAATGAATAATCCCTAAAGCTAAATAACAATCCTGCTCAGTATCCACTAAAATACGAAGGGCTAACAAATCATATATATCACTAAACTTTTTTCCTTTATCAAGTTTATTATAGATACTGTAAATACTTTTTGCTCTACCCTTTAATTCATGAGGAATATGATGGCTGTTTAATAAATCGGTTACCTCCTGCATCATTTCGTTAACTGTCGTATCTCGTTGCATCTTGGTCTTATTCAGTTTATCAGCGATATCATAAAACACTGTTGGTTTTAAATACCGAAGAGCTAAATCTTCTAATTCACTTTTAATCTTATGAATCCCCAAATGATGCGCTAGTGGTGCGAAAATTTCTAAGGTTTCCCGAGAGATTTTTTTCTGTTTCTCAGGAGGGAGAGCCCATAGGGTTCGCATATTATGAAGACGATCGGCTAATTTGATAATAATTACTCGGACATCTTCACTCATCCCCACAATAATTTTCCGATAATACTCAATTAAATATTCATTATCCGTCGAAAAATGAATGCGACCAATTTTAGTCACACCATCTACTAATTTGACAACTTCTTTACCAAAATGGGCTTCTACCTCTTCAAAACTGCAATCACAGTCTTCTACGGTATCGTGTAAAAGTGCCGTTTCAATACTGGCACTATCACCATAAACGCTAGTTAAAATAAGAGCGACATTTAAGGGATGAACAATATAGGCTTCCCCACTTTTACGATATTGTCCAAAATGCTTGTCCTTAGCAAAATGATAAGCTTCTATAATCTTAGCAGTTTCCTCTTCTTCTTTAATATATGTCGCGGTTTTTTCTAATAAATCATCAATGGTAATTAAATCTTTATGATGTGCCATACACCGTTCTCCCTTCTAATTAGTCATTGATTCCTGGAATAATCTTTTCCCTAACTTCCTCTTGCGTATTTCTTTTCTTCTCTTGTTTTTTTCCTACTTTTCTTTTCTCTACTTGATACCAAATATAACCAGCTAAGAAAATAGAAGAATAGGTACCAGCAAGCAATCCTAGTGTCATGGCAATATTAAAAGTTAACACTTCACGGCTACCAAGGAAAATTAAACAAAGAACTGGTAACAGGGTGGTAAGAGAAGTATAAACACTACGAACCACTGTCTGTTCAATACTAGTGTTAGCCACTTCCCACAAATCCTGTTTGGTCATCTTTTCTAAACTTTTATTTTTCATATTTTCTCTAACACGGTCAAATACGACGATTGTATTATTAATAGAATACCCAATAATTGCTAAAACAGCCGCAATAAACATTGAATTTACTTCAACTCTAAACAAACTCATTCCCGCTATCATCAATAAAATATCATGAAGTAAGCAAATTACCGCCGCCATACCATAACTAAACTTAAAGCGACAAGTAATATAGAGAATAATGCCGATCAAAGATAAGAAAATAGCAAAAATGGCATTTTTAATTAAATCCTGTTTGACAACATTAGAAACTACGCCAATATCTACTTCTGCACTATATTTATTCGTAAAATAATCTTTTACTTCGGCCACTTTTTCTTCCTTTAAAACATCTTTAATCCGAATGGCTATTTCTTCATTCGTACGTTCAATCGTTACTTTTTCTAACTTTAAAGTAGCTAAATCACTCGTTAATTCTTGATCGCTCATCGAAATAGCCGTAACCAAGCTAATATCACTACCGGCCTGATAGTCAATTCCTAAGTGAAAGCCTTTTAAGCCAAAGAAGATACCGCCTAAAAGAACGAAAAGACAAGAGAAAATGGCAAAATATTTACTAAGACCTAAATAATTAGCAATGACAGGCTGTTTTTTAATTTGCTTATCTTTAACATTTAAGAAGAACCATAACTTATTATCAAAATAACCAGTATTAATAAAAGCATGTAATAAAATACGGGTAATTCCTACCATCGTGACCATTGTGACAAAGATATTGATAATTAACATTGTCGCAAAGCCTTTAACACTACTTTCTCCAAAATAGAACATGATAAGCGCTACTAATAAAGTAGTAAGATTAGCATCTAGAATCGTTTTAAAACTTGATTTACTACCATTCTTGAAAGCTGTTTTTAAACTTCGACCTTTCACTAACTCTTCTTTAATTCTAGCATACATTAAGACATTGGCATCAATCGCCATACCAATTCCTAAAATTAAAGCAGCGATGCCGGGCAAAGTAAGAACTCCTCCCACCAACCAAAAGACAGCGAATACTAACAACGTATAAAGTAATATTGATACGGTTGAAATAAAGCCTGCGAAATGATAGATGATAAAAAGCATAAGTACAATAGTACAAACACCAATAATACCAGCAAATAACGTTTTGTCCAAAGTAGCGTCGCCAAAAGAAGCTCCTACCGTCTTGCTTGATAATTCTGTTAATTTTGTTGGTAAAGACCCAGAATTAATTAAATCAACTAAATCCTGTGCTTCCTCCTGCGTAAAATTTCCCTGAATAATAACGTCACTGGCAAACCCTTGTGATACTGTTGCGGCTGATAAACAATGACTAGACGAAGAAGTGCCACAATAATTTTTAGCAGTTTCATATTTATCAACGGCTTCATCATAATCTAACCAAATAACAATCACGTTATCTTTATAATCTTTGATCCGATTTGTAACTTTATAAAAAGTATCTTTATCTTTAACACTCAAAGAAACCGCAGGATTACCACTTTGGTCAGTTGCTACTTTAGCGCCTCCTGATTTCAAGACATCACTAGTCATTAACAATTGATCATTCGCATCACGAAAAGAAAGAGAGGCCACCGTCGCTAACGCTGTTCTTGCTTCCTCTTGATTGGTAACACCTGCTAACTTAACACGGATCTTATCATTTCCTTCTAATGTAATTTCCGGTTCAGAAACACCTAAAGTATCAATTCGCTTACTCATACTCTTATAAGTAGCCGTCAACTTATCCTTAGTCATTTTTGAGCCATCTAAAGGAGATACTTGATATAAAATTTCAAAACCTCCTTGTAAGTCAAGTCCAAATTTTAAATTTTTAAAAATGGGAACAAAAGCAAAGCAAATTGCTATTGCCACAATCACGAGTAAAATACTCTTGTAGAGCGTTTGGTGCCGCCCCTGTTTAGTTTTTTGTTTCAACATGTTTTTTCACCTCTAAATAATTTCTACTTGGCTAGGTGGCGCTTGTCTTAGTTTTTCTTTGACATAGCGATCAAGCGCTTGGCAATCAACGGTCAAAATGTCATTGACAATATCAGATAACATCAAGAAATGACTTTTCCTCCAACGAGAAGTCACTAAATAGTTCCAAATATCTACTTCTTTAATATACGCATATTTTAAGCGACCAAGCTCGGCTTTCTTGGCCCTTAGTGCTGGCTGAACTCGTTGATATAACTCTTCTTTTGAGGAAAACTCTACCATCGTTCTCTTCACCTACCAAACTATTTCCATTATAGCACGAAATAAACAACAGACCAAACCCTTTACTAGTATTTTTCAAAATAAAAGCCACAAAAAGTTATTTCATCTGTGACCTCGGAAAATTTTTATGATAAACATCTTTTAGATGGTCCATGGTTACATGAGTATAAATTTGCGTTGAAGAAATACTTTCATGTCCCAACAACTCTTTTACCGATAAAATATCACAACCTTCATTTAATAAGTGAGTAGCAAAAGAATGCCGCAACATATGAGGTGAAATATTTTTGTGAAGTGCCGTCTTTTGAATTATTTTATTCAATAAGTATGCGATACCGCGCGTAGTAAGGGGATGCCCTTTTTGATTAAGAAAAAGATGTTGATTTTGATATTTATTTAACAGCGGATAGCCTTCCTTTAAATATAATTGTAATATTTCAGCAGCATACTCTCCATAATTAACAATTCGTTCTTTACTACCTTTGCCATGAATTAAAATTTGTTGTTTTTCCGGCCGAAGATCCTCTTTTGTAATCGCTACTAATTCGCCGACACGAATGCCGGTGGCATACAATAACTCTAGTAACAGGCGATCACGCTGTCCGACGGGAGTTGCTATATCTGGAACAGCTAGTAATAATTCTAACTCATTATATTCAAAATAACGTGGCAAATTTTGATCCTTCTTGGGACTAGTAACTAATAAAAAAAGATTGGACGAAACTTTCCCTTCAGCGCATAAAAAGCGATAAAAAGAGCGTAGTGCACTAAGATGCCGTGAAATTGTCGTTGCTTTCTCTTTTTTAGTATCTTTTAAATACATCAAAAACAGACGAATATCACTATAAGTAATCGTTAAATAATCTAAGCCCTCTTGGTCCAAATAGACAAAATAAGCCTTTAAATCCTTTTCATAACTATCAATTGTATAAGGGGAATAATGTCTTTGATAGGCTAAATATTCCAAAAAAGAAACAACATCAGGCATAAGTTTGTTTCCCACACTTCTTGACGGCAACTTTTGGCGGCTTTTCATCCGCTTCTTTAAAATCAAGGTCATATGCCCTACTACACTCCTCTGGTTCTAAAAATTCCTCACGATCAGTCATGTCATCCTCTTCGACAGACCACCGGTTGACACGCGCTACTTGTTTCTCTAAATAGCCTTCTCGTTGAAAAACAGCCTCTCCCTTGACAGAAATATCCTTATCTAACTTAGAAGCCTGATGATAAACGGGATGTTTCATAATCTGAAGGCGTTCTCGTTTTTGCTTAGCGACTAACACTTGGCGAAAATTTTGATAAAAACAAAATTCTTTTTTCAGCTGCATAAAAGCGTTGATTTCCATCCCCTCATCATAAGACGTATTCATATAACGTCTTAAATGCCAATAGTATTCCGTCTTCCCACAAATCGTTTGATCGAGTAAAGTAGTATCCCGTTTTAATAAAATTGCTTCCAACAAGGCCCAAGTATCTTGCACGAGCAAATGTTGATAAGGTAGTAAGGTCACCGACCGCATCCCCTTTTCTGTGCTAACTAAAGTTTTCTCTTTTCCACACAACAAAGCTTTCAAAGAAGGGGTATCATAAAGTACATTCATATAGTAAACGGTATCATTAGGATTCGTAACCCGAATTGCAAAGTGATTTTTATTAGCATAGTGCTGGGGCAACTTTGACGAAAGTGTGTAAAATGACTCTTGACAAGTAAAGGCGTCAATAGTTTCCAAACATGTCAAATCCTGTCCCTCTACTAACACTACTTCTTGGTCCGTATATTTATAATCCATAGGAGCATAGGGATGATAAATAGAACCTACTAATTCATACTTCTTTTTTACTTTAGCCATACTACCACCTCATACTGTTATTGTAACAAATTAAAAAAAATTTGTCTACTTGTCACTAAATTTGACAAATTAGGTTGTATAACCCTAAAAATTTATGCTAAATTATAAAGGCGCCGCAAAATTCGACAAGGAGGAACAATGAAAACATTTAATTTAACAGAACGATATTTACAAGTACAAAAAGCAATTAATGAATTTTCAGAAAATGTCCCCGACACTTTGAGTTTGATGGAGATAAGAAATCAAGATCGTCTATCTTATCGTACTTTGAAAGCGATTGACATTCGAGGACAAAAATTAGGAAAAACATTAATCGATAACTTTTTTCAAGAGGAAGAACTAAAAGAAATTCAAGAAACATTAGCCAATAAGGATATCTTTTTACCGGAACCATCAGAAGAAAATTTTGATATTATGGAATTAAAAAGTCGGTATGATCAATTAATGGAAAAACTACCACAAGTAGAAGACAGCTTAATTTTTAAATTTTGCTATCCGGGAGTGAAAGAAGCAGTACAACGAATGGCTCCTGAATTAGTCAATAGTTTCTTTCAAAATGATGAATTAGAACAAATAAAACAAATCAAAAAACAAGATACCATCATAACGCCTCAAACAGATGTCAACAATATCTATATTGCAAGTAAAACATATCAAAAGTAAAAGCAGTCAAAGATGGCTTTTTTTATTTTAAATTTTTTAAAATTGTCAAAGCATCATCAAAGGTTTTCACTTCTTTAATGGTTATATGATAATGATGTTTTTCTTGTTCTTGTTTTGCTTCTTGATAATTATCACCAGAAGGCACTAAGAAAACATCTGCCTGACTATCCACTGCCCCTTTTAACTTATGTTTAACACCTCCAATTTCCCCAATACTACCATCTTCTTCAATCGTACCAGTTCCTACAATTTTTTGGCCTTTCGTAATATCTTCTTCCACTAATTGATTATAAATAGCTAAAGTCAACATCAAACCACCGGAAGGACCACTCTCCGTAGTTTTAAAATTAAGAGTCACTTTAGGATCCGTCTCATAATCATAAATTGTCGATACGGAAATACCAGTTAACTTCCTATCCCCTATTTGCCGAATAGTTACCTCGGCCTTTTTTTCTTGCCCATTTCGTAACACTTTCAATGAAAGCTGATCCCCAACTACACTTTCCTCAACGAATTGCGTATAAGTTTGTAAATTTGTTAAGGGCTGTCCCTCCACTTCTAAAATTTCATCGCCTACTTTTAAACTGGTTGTTTTAAAATCATCAATATATAAAACATAAAAATGACGATTTTTAATCACTACCTCTTTGCCTGCTTTCTGATAAGCGAAACGAATCGCCGTCTGATTAGCACTTTCTAAATAAATATGATTACGGAAAGCCACATCATCTTTGGTCTCCTCTGTTTTTAACTTTTGACTATCTTCTTTTTCAATCTCCCATCCAGACATCACTTTCGCTAATAAAAAACTAGAAACATTACCACGTAGTTCCTTTACATAGGCAAAAGAAAAATTGCCTTTCGCTTGATAGCCATTTTCTACCTGCAGTCTTTTTTGAATATCTATCGTTCCACCACCTGCATATATATAATAAGGTAAGGGAAAAGTCAACAATAAATAAAGACCGATAAAAAGAACGAAACTCTTCCAGTTTTCTTTCATAAATTGTTTTATTTTTTCGTACATTTTAGTAACCATATCATCCATCCTTACATTACATTATAACAGAAGAAGAGGAATTTATGAAAAGAAAATATCAAGAAGTAGTATTTATTTTATTATTACTATTTTTATACAGCAGTATCTTCTTAGCACCTAACATCATCATGGAAAGCGGCAGTGCCGCTCTGCTCATTTTTAAAGACAAATTATTTCCCTCTATTTTTCCGTTCTTTATTCTTTCTTTTTTAATGTTACATTTAGGAATTGCTGATGATTTAAGTCACCTTTTAAATCCATTCATGCGAAAACTCTTTCATCTCGAAGAAAGTGCTGGCTTTGTCCTGTTAATGAGTATCATCTCTGGTTTTCCTAGTGGTCCAAAATATATTGCCAAGCTCTATCAAGAGAAGAAATTAACAAAAAAGACCAGTAATTACTTATTATTTTTCACTCATTTTGCGAACCCACTTTTTATTTTAGGTACTTGTGGAATCTTACTCCACAATACGCCATTAGCCTTCAAAATTTTTTTATGCCAACTACTAGCCAATGGTCTTGTGGGTTTTTTAATGCGCCCTAAAACACTCCCTCCGATCACCAATCAAAAAAAGAGTCCTGTCCTAAGAGAATCTTTTTTAAGCGCTCTTCCCAATGCCATCAACGAAGCAATGGAAGTATTATTATTTATGCTAGGATCAATTGCATTCTTCATGTTTCTAAGTAAAACCATCCTCACCTTTTGTCCAATGTCTTCTTTTTTGGGAACCATCATCACGGGAATATTAGATTTAACTAGTGGGATTACCAAAGCTGCTACCCTAGCACTCCCTAATAAATCTCTGGCAATGTTGATGCTTACATTCATTACTTTTGGAAGTTTTTCTGTTCATATTCAAGTATTAAATGCCTTGAAAAAAACCGATTTAGCTTACAAAAATTTCTTCCTCGGTCGTTTTTTTCAAACCGCTATCGCCCTTGTTCTCTTTCGGCTCATTTAACTAACAGGATAATTAAGAGGCGCTGTTATCTTAATAGCATATATACCATCCGTAAAATTAGGATGATGAAATACTAAAGTGATTTTCACAAAATCAGAAAACACTTCTATTTTTGATTCCTCTCCCAAGCCAAAATCAGCCATTTGTGGAGGAGGATAATTAAAACCACCATAACGAACATTGCCAACGCTATTAGAAGTCATCGGAACGAAAAGTAACTGCTTACTAGTGCCAGTAGAATAATAAAAAGTAGCTCGATAACCATCGGTATCATTCACAGTTACCGACGTAACATGCTCCTTAATTAATTCATCTTGCAACACCTTTTGTAAAGAATTGGTATAAGCAATCACTTCGCTATAAAAAGATTCAATCTGTTGTTTATTTTGATAATTTAAAACAGTATCATAAAGTCCTACGGTAATGGCCACAATAATAACAAAACTTACTAACATCTCAATGGCTGTCATGCCTTTATTATTTAATTTCATCGTCGTACCTCCATTGTTCCATAACGTTTCACACCAGTTGTTTCATATTCAATCACAACACGATAATAAGAGGCTTTTCTACTGTTTTTAGCATAGGTAGGAAGATATGCTACATATTCTTGGAATGGACGACCAAGACTATCACTATTCGCATAAATATTCTTAAAGCGCACCGTTTGATAAGTTGTCAAGTAAAATTGCTTTATCTCATTAACTACCATAAAACTATTGCAAAAACGTTGTACTTCTTGATTTTGATCCCAATAGACACTATTTTGACAAGAAGAAACATCCACATAGCCCCGATTATTTGCTTGCTGATAAGCAGCATCCGTTAACCCTTTTAAAGCAATCTTTCGCGCCCAATGGGAAATATAAGTTGCTTCCACAGTATCGTAATTTTTATACCGATCATATTCAGCAATTAAAGGTAAAAAATTAGTATAAAGAAGCATAAAGATAGCCATAATAAAAACACTGACAATTAAGGTTTCTACTAATAGAAAACCGTGCTTATTAAGTTTCTTTTTGACAAACATACGAAATCACCTACTTGCAACTACCTTAGGTTTATTATATAATAAATTATAGTAAATTACCATAGTCAAAATAAAAAGGGGTTGATACCATGGTAACCTATGACATGACAAAAACACCAGTCGTCAACGTAGTTGATGATATTCTAGCCTATGCGGCTAAAAAAGGAGCCAGTGATATTCACCTCGATCCCCGTGATGACTACCTAATGGTAAGAATCAGAATTGATGGTGATTTGTTTGATTACACGAAAATTCCTAAAGTATATGAGCGAAATCTGATTACTAGAATTAAACTGTTAGCTAATATGAACATAACGGAAAGCAGACTCCCACAAGATGGTTCTATTAAGGGCAAAATTAAAGGGGTTGATTTAGAAACGCGTGTTTCCACGCTTCCGACCAACGAAGGAGAAAAGTGTGTCATTCGTATTCTTGATTACACGAGAAGTTTAGAGGGCATAGACTCTTTAGGCTTTAATGAAGAAAATTTTAATAAATTACAGAAAATGATTCAAGAACCTAATGGCATTATTTTAATTACCGGAGCAACAGGCTCTGGTAAAAGTACAACGGTTTACTCTATTTTACAGGTATTAAACAAAAAAGAAACGAATATCATCACCGTAGAAGATCCTATTGAAATGAATATTGAAGGGTTAAATCAAGTACAAGTTAATAGTGAAATTGGACTAGATTTTGCAACGGTGTTACGTTCTATTTTACGACAAGATCCCAATATCATTTTAATTGGTGAAATACGTGATAGTGAAACCGCCAAAATTGCGATTCGGGCCTCTATTACTGGTCACTTAGTTCTCTCGACAATCCATACCAACAACTCTTTAAGTACCATTGAAAGACTCTTAGATATGAACGTAGAACGTTACTTACTCTCCAGTGCTCTATCTGGCATCATCTCACAACGCTTAGCGAAAATGCTATGTCCTTATTGCCGGAAAGTAGAACCTACTAATGCTTATCAAAAAAAAGTGTTTCATCTCGCTTTAGGAAAAGAAATTAAAGAGACCTTTGTTGCTAATAAAGACGGTTGTGAACACTGCAATAATGGTTATCATGATCGAATTGCCGTTCAGGAAGTCCTAGTTTTAAATGATGAAATTAGAAATGCCCTTAATCAAGAAGATTTAGAAAAAAAAGAATTGCGCAAACTAGTGTACACTTCCAATGTTATCACCATGCTCCAAGATGGACTTTATAAAGTAATTGATGGCTCAACTTCCTTTGAAGAAATATATCGTATCATTGATATTGATGATGATTTAACCATTCAAAAAGAAGTAGGTGCGTTAAAAGGCCAAATAGAAAATGAAGTTTCGCCTTCGCCTATGGAAGATTTAATATAAATTTCTAGCAATTAAAAACTCAATAACCATAATTGAGTTTTTCTTTATCTCTTAAAAGTTTTTATACTAACAACGCTTTAAAGCGTTCAATTAAATGTGACACGGTCGCACAACCCATAAAGCAAACGACACTGCCCTGTTCTTCTTTTAATTTGTCTATCGTTTCTTCGGTAATTAATTCTCCTCCAGGTAACTGTTTTAAAATATCTTCTGAAGATACCGGTGGATAATCCTCTTTTTTCTCACGATCACATAAAATCGGTGTAACATATGCCTTATCCGCTACTTTTAAGCTTTCTGCAAACTCTTTCGTAAAAGCAGCCGTTCGAGAATAAGTATTAGGGCGAAATACGACCACTAATCTTTTAGCAGGATATTTTTGCCTTACCGCTTCTAAAGTCACTTTAATTTCGGTAGGATGGTGAGCATAGTCGTCAATAATAATGGTATCTTTTATCTTCTCTTCCGCAAAGCGGCGAAGAGCATTATGAAAAGATAATAATAACCTTTGAATATCTTCTACTGCCACGTTTTGTATAAGACAACTAATGACACTAGCTGCCGTATCCATCACCATATGTTTTCCATAAAGAGGCACCATAAACTCACCAATCACTTGTCCCTTTTGAACTAGTGTAAAAGAAGAACCCGTTGTCGTTAGAGAAATATTTTGTAGCTGATACTCATTTTCTTTTCCCTCTCCAAAGAAAATTACTGGACTCGTAAAATGAATTTGACGAATATTAGTATCATCCCCATTGGCAATGACTAAATCAGCCTTATTAACAAAAGTTTCAAACGTTTTAATTGTATCAGCTAAATCTTTATAAATTTCTGTATGTTCTAATTCAATACAAGTAACAACAGCGATTTTGGGAGAATAGGCTAAAAAATGCCGGTTAAATTCATCTGATTCAATAACCAATAAATGATTCTTCTTATCTATATGACCGCTACCATCGCCAATAAAATAGTTACAGCCTAACGTTGGTGTTAACATATGTTTCACCAAAGAAGTCGTCGTTGTCTTGCCATGCGTTCCACAAATCGCAATCGTTTCAAAGGCCTTTGTAATATCACCGACAATTTCATTATAAGGTTTGATCATAAGACCTAATTCCTTCACTCGTTTTAATTCTGGATGGTCCTCATGAAAAGCTTTCGAGTGAGTAACGATCGTATCTTTCGCTAACAAGTGTTCATGATCATAAAAAATAGGAATACCCCGCTGTTCTAATCCCGCTTGTGTAAATTTATATTCTTGAACATCATCATAACCACTCACTTCATGTCCCATATCAAATAACATTTGTGCCAAAGTACTCATACCAGTACCTTTAATTCCTATACAATAATATTTCAACCTATTTACCTTCTTTCTACTTTATTATAGCTTATGTTATAATAAATTGTAAATATGAAAAGAAAGAAGAGCTATATATAGGCAACAATTAAATAAACAGTGTAGTGGCACTACCATTTGGACTTTTGTCATAACAAAGTTATTTCACAAGACAATTTATGACCATCGTTCACTTAAAGAAAATCATGATAGCCCTACAAAAAAAGCACCAGCTTTCTCTTTCCAATTTAGAGGGCGTTACCGCTTGATAAACCCTATATATTTTTCATTGATAGTATCAATTTTTTGATTGATATCATAATACAACTCTTTATTATCTTGGTAAAAACGTTCAAAACAATAACGATTATCATAGCAAATTGCTTGCATATCTTCAAAACGTTCTACCAGCATTTCTTTTTGGTCTGTTTTTAAAGAAGATAAAATAATCCCTTCCATTTTATCTCTTGGTTGTAAATGGTACCGAAAGAATAGAGGATAAGTTTGATCAGGATTATCAAGATAGTAAAACCGCTGAGAGGTTGACAATGCACCAAACGTAAAAAGTGAAGGATTAAAAATATAGGTTGCCTCGTCTTCTCTTATATAATTAACAAAATTAGTACCAAGCATGAATAAATCATCTAAAGAAGTAGTAACTTTCTCATTGATGGAATAATTCGTTATTGCCGTTAGGCTATCTATTGATAGATTTTGTAATAAATCCGTTAGAAAAAAAGCAAGATTTTGATCATCGCCCATACCTTTTGCTATAAAAGCGCCACAATTAGAAAAAGTTAATAAAAAGTCAATGCCAGGTTCTTTAAAATAAGAAAAATCATGACTATAAGACAAAAAACCGGAGCTATATAGACTACTGAAAGCACTACAAACATCCACTGATGTTTTGACCTCTAATACTTTTAGAAGCATTGCCGTCCGACGTATTAGCTCTTGATAACAAGCCTGTAATTGTAAATTATCTTCGTCTATTAAACGACAAATATAATTGTATCTTTTAAAAGCTAATAAACTCTCTTTAAGAGTGATTAACTGGTTTATGATTTTCACGTTGTTTTCTCCTTTCTATCTTAGAGTAAAGACAACCACAATAGTCCTGACGATATAATTGATATTTTTTTGATAAAACTAAACTACGTTGATAACCACCCTTTTTCTTAAAATCAGCATATAAATAAGAAATTCCTAGTTGCTCTTCCAATGATTGCCCAATTTCATTAAGCCACTGACTATTCTTGTAAGGACTAATAGATAGTGTCGTCCCAAAATAATCATACCCCTTCTCTTTGGCCAATTGGGCCGTCTTCAAAAGACGCATTTGATAACATTGATAACAGCGTTTTCCACCTTCTTTTTCCTTTTCTAGTCCCTTTGTAATAGCCAAAAAAGACATTTTATCATAATCGCAATCTAAAATAGAAATATTTTTATAAGCAACCCTTAAAAAATGTTGTAATTCTTCTTTACGCTTTTGATATTCTCTATCAGATGTAATATTAGGATTATAAAATAGCATTGTTACCTCAAAAGCAGCACTTAACCGTTCTAACACAGAAGAAGAACAAGGTGCACAACAAGCATGTAACAATAACTTAGGAGGACTTGTTTTTAAAGTTTGTTTAGCCAATAATTCTTCAAATATCGTATTGTAATTCATTAAATCACCTTCAAAGTGAATATAGTTTAGCACAAGCTTGATGAATAATAAACACTTTTCGCACATAAAAATGATTAGGTGATACTATGTCTAATACAAGTTATGCTTTTTTACTATCCTCTATCGCAGGTCTTTCAACCCTCATCGGAACTTTACCCATACTATTTAGAGTAAAGGATAAAAACCGCCTAATTACCGCTGCTTTGGCATTCGCAGCAGGAGTAATGATTTGCGTATCTATTACAGATTTAATTCCGGAGTCTTCTCTTTTATTAAATAACCTCTTTACCCCCTTCCCTGCCTTATTACTTTTAGGTATTTTCTTTGCCATTGGCCTTATCTTTTCCATGCTAATTGATAAATTTTTTCCCAATAAAGAAAAGGAAGGCATCACTAACAAAAAACTTTATCGGGTCGGTATTGTTTCCATGCTGGCAATTATCTTACACAATCTACCAGAAGGCATTGCCACTTTCCTATCATCCACCCAAAATCGTACCCTAGGCCTTGCCCTTACAATGGCCATTGCCCTACACAATATTCCCGAAGGAATTAGCATCTCTGTACCTGTCTATTATGGAACTAACTCTAAAAAGAAAGCCTTCTTTTACACGCTCATTTCAGGTCTTTCCGAACCCCTTGGCGCAATACTAGCCTTCTTATTTCTAAGTCCATTTATTAACGACTTTATTATGAGTATTCTATTTGCCTTTATTGCCGGTATCATGATCCACATTTCCATCTATGAATTATTACCTGAATCCATGAGTTACCAACGTAAATTACTAACCATCTTCTTTTTCATTATTGGATTTCTTTTCATGTTAACTAGTCACTTATTGATGTCTTAGGCTAATCCTCCTAGTTGCTATTATCCTCTATTTATAGTAAAATAAGATGAAGGTGATTTAATGAAAAAAATAATCATAGCCTTCCTACACCTTTATCAAAAAACACCAGGTACTTTTCATGCTAGTTGTCACTTTTATCCGACTTGTTCAAATTATGCAATTGAAGCAATAGAAGAATATGGCACTATCAAGGGAAGTTATCTAGCTATGAAACGCATTTTAAGATGCCACCCGGGTGCTACTTTTGGTTATGACCCCGTGAGGAAGAAAAGAGGATAAAAAGAATGAGACAAAAATTAATAACCCTAGCCAAAGTAAGTCTACTAGGCTTACTGGTTGCTATCAATTGTGGCTGTAAAAGAGATACCATGGAAGATATTTCGATCATGACCACGAACTATCCAAATGAATATATTATCAATCAACTATATCAGGATCATGCTACTATCAAAGCAATTTATCCAGATGGAGTGGATACTGATAAATATAAATTTACTACCAAACAAAAAAAGGACTTTGCGAAAAATGATTTATTTATCTATACGGGTCTTATTGAAAAAGAACGTACCCTAGCGGTAACATTATTAGATTACAATGATAACTTAAAAATCATTGACAGTTCCTATGTATTAGAGAATAATTATCAAACCGATGAATTGTGGGCGGATCCTTCCTTTATGTTAATGATGAGTCAAAATGTCCGTATTGGGTTAAAAGAATATGTAGAAAATACTTATTTAAAAAAGGAAATTGATCAAAATTATGAGGAACTTAAAGTAAAAGTATCAGAACTAGATGCTAATATTCGACTAGCAGTTGAAAGTGCGCCTTACAAAATTATTGTTACTACTGATCCAGCTTACTGTTTCCTAGAAAAGTATGGTGTTAAAGTATACTTGATAAATGATGATACGAGCGCTAAAGAGTTACACGAAGTGGAAGAATTAATTGAAGAAAATAAAATCACTAAAATTTTCTCTTATCAAGCAAATAAAGTCACTAAAAATGTCCAAAATTTAATTAATCAATATCCTAATAAGATTAGTTATTCCTATTTTCATAAACTAAATATCATCACCGATGAACAACGTAAAACAAAAAGCGACTATGTAACTTTAATGAATCAAAATCTTGATACCTTAAAAGAAGAGCTATACCACGGAACAGAAACAACTACCTAAAAAGCCTTTTATAAGGCTTTTTTTATGCTATTTTATAAATCAAAAAAAATTTATGCAAATGATTATGAATCGCTGGCAATCTTTCTTTTAAGAATAAGGGATGATCTTGCAACCATTTTATATTTAAGGGCGAAGGATGAGGTAATACAAAAGCTAACTTTCCATGATAATAATAGTCATGAAAAACTAACTTCTCAAAGGATTCCTAGGAAAAACACTTTTGCTGCTTGCGCTCCGATAATGATATAAATTTGGTTATCGAGCATCAAAAGTTCCTGTGCCATCCATTTTTAATAACACATTGGAGGAGGATTTTTGTCATGACCTCGTTTATCCTTTCCAGGATAACAATGGGCCAAGGACACAAAATAAAAATCAGCCGGATTGTAAAACGTTTCTTCCTTTATTTGATACTACTGTTCCTTTAACCTTTTTCCACTTAAATCATTAAACGGAAGACCCGTTTCATAAACTCTTTTGGAAAGGGCCTGACTAACTTGAACGATTTTAGCATGCAAATTGCCAAACACAATGGGACGAGGTTCAAAACCAAATTCTTTTTGGCAAAAACGACATTGTTGAATAGTTTGTCTTAATGTTCAAAATCCATATCCAAACCTTTCTGCTTTAAGAAAATAAAAAGCTATGACGTAGTTTGTCTAGCTTCTATTCGTAATTTACCACTAAAAACCTGGTTCTCAATATTTAAACTAGCATCACTTGCTAACCATAGCCGTAAGGCATACGTATTAGTCGCACCCGCAGCAATCTCTCCCTGATCGAGAATACGACTTAAATTATTTCCTAAATCTGATAATCTTTTTGCTGTACCTACGGTGGTATTTTTATCTAAACTGAACTTTACATTACTAGCAGCTAATCTCGTATCACCTGAATCAATGGTATCATCATCTAAATAAATTTCATAATGAGAGGTAATATTTCCCTGATTTTTTAACGTAAAAGTAAACTTTGTTGTCTGCGCTAAACCATCAACATCAGCCATGGGAGAAGCCTCACTAATATTAATTGATGCACTGCTAGCTTCATTTAACAGCAAAGATAAATTACCTGCTTGTAACTCATACTTTTTTGTACCAGGAAGTGTTTTTGTTAACCAAGCATAAGCAAACCCCATAACAATGACAACCAAAATACAAAGGACTAAAAGTAACCAGCTACTTTTATGTTTCTCAATTTTTTGTTTCTCCACCATTGTTATCACCTATCATCTCTCTATTTAGAATAACATAAAAGATACCCTCTGTAAAGATTGAAAAAAAGAAAAGAGCTTACTTCACATAAGTCTTTTCCCGAATTTCTTGTTGCATGAGTTCACAAAAATCTCTCTTAGAAAGTGTTAACGTTTCCTTTTTTCCATGACGGCGATAGCTAATCTGCTGCTGTTGCTGTTCTTGCTCTCCTAAAATAACAGTAAACGGAATTTTATTCGTTTGCGCTTCCCGTAAACGGTACCCTAACTTTTCATTCCGATCATCCAACTTAGCTCTAATACCTTCGGCTAACAAAGCCTCATAAATTTCTTTAGCATAGGCCGTTTGATATTCGGAATTGACAGGAATAACAACAACTTGAACAGGCGCTAACCAAGTAGGAAAGGCTCCTGCATAATGTTCAATTAAAATACCAATGAACCGTTCCACAGAGCCAAAAATGACACGGTGTAACATAATGGGTCGCTTCTTGCTGCCATCTTTTTCAATATAAGTTAAATCAAAACGTTCTGGTAAATTCATATCTAATTGAATAGTCCCACATTGCCACTCTCGACCCAAGGAATCAGTAACATGAAAATCTAATTTAGGACCATAGAAAGCCCCATCTCCCGGATTGATTTTACAAGTTTTCCCCGCCTTTTGACAAGCTTGCTGTAAAATAGCCTCGGCCTTATCCCAAGTAGCAATAGAACCAATATACTTCTCTTCTGGGCGAGTTGACAACTCAATCTCATACGGTAAAGCAAAAACACTATAAATACGATCAATAAAAGCAATTAAACGAATAATTTCGGTTTCCATCTGATCTTCACGCATAAAAATATGAGCATCATCTTGAGTAAAATTACGAACTCTAAATAAACCATTTAAAGCCCCACTGGCCTCATGACGATGAACAAGACCTAATTCACCACAACGAATAGGCAATTCTTTATAAGAATGAAGGGTATTTTTATAAACTAAAATACCACCTGGACAGTTCATAGGTTTAATGGCGTACTCCCGATCATCAATTTGAGAAGTATACATATTTTCTTGGTAATTCTTCCAGTGACCTGATAATTCCCATAAATCTTTACTTAACATAATGGGGGTTTTAATAAACTCATATCCTTCTTTTGTATGCTCTTCATACCAAAAATCTTCTAATTGTTTTCTTAAAATCATACCATTTGGTAAAAAGAAAGGAAATCCCGGTCCAAACTCACTCATCATAAATAAGCCTAGTTCCTTTCCTAACTTTTTATGATCGCGCTTCTTGGCTTCCTCTAACCACTCCAAATATGCCGCAAGATCCTCTTCGTTAGCAAAGCAAACCCCATAAATACGTTGTAACATTTTATTCTTAGAATCACCTTTAAAATAAGCACCACTAACTTTTAATAGCTTAAAATATTTAAGCTCTTTCACCGTCTCAACATGTGGTCCCCGACATAAATCAGTAAAATCCCCTTGACTATAACAAGTAATTTGCGCATTTTCTTCCATATGGGCAATTAAATCAAGCTTATAAGGATCGTCTTTAAATAGCGTATTAGCTTCTTGTCGACTTAATTCTTTACGAATAATACGCTTGCCATCCTTCGCTATTTTTTTCATCTCTTTTTCTATCTGAGGCAAGGCCTCTTCCGTAATGACCGCCTCCCCTAAATCAATATCATAGTAAAAGCCATTGTCAATCACGGGTCCTACCCAAAACTTTGCTTGGGGATATAAATGTTTTACAGCCTGCGCTAATAAATGTGCACAACTATGATTTAAGGGCATTAAAATAGGATCTTCTTTAATATTGATCATTTTCTTCCTCCTTTTCAAGAAATAAAAAACCTATTAGTATTCACTAATAGGAGTGCAAGAACACGGTACCATCCTTTATTTTACTTACTTGCTGATAACGGTTTGTCACCGGAGCTACTTTTTCTAGCTCTACTCACTAAGGGAGTAACAAAAGTGCCATCTCTTCATTTCCACCACCCATGAAGTCTCTTACTTAAATCAACACTTTTATCATGTCCTTGCTCTAACATATTTCTCTCTTCTCTATAAATTTTACTACAAAAATACAATTTGTCAAATTATTTTTCTAAATTCCGTCCCTCATTCAATAAATTGTCTAAGGTATCCATCGTATATCCGCGCTGCTTTAGATAATTGATAGCGACGGGCAATTCTTTCACATTGTCTCGATTAATGGCAATACTGACAATATCACCACCACGAACAGCACCTTTTAAACTACTATATAAATTACTGTTTATTTTCATTGTTGGAATAATGGTATGCATTTGTTCTTTACTACACAGTTTTAATACTTCCAGTTGATCATATTCAGCATAACAATACTGTCCTTTAACATTGGTAATCAACTGTACTTTATCTAAGGTGCCTTGAAATAATAAAGGATCGTATTGCTTATCATAACTCAAAACTTCTACTTCATGAAAATCTTTGGCTAACTCATAAATTTGTTCCTGCTGCCGATCAACCCATTTACCATCAACGAAAAAGGTGCCACGAACATTATTTTGATCTAAAATAGTTTTTACCTCTTTTATATCTGTACCCTCTTCAACTTTAAAAACGAAAGCAACTAAATTCGTAAATCCATTGCCGGAAGAAATATACTTATCATAGTATTCATTAACAGAAATTGTTGGTATAACCTCTTTAAAAACTAGCAAGTTATCACTATAACTACCATATTTTTTCATTTTCTCAAAACTTTTTTTTGTATCAATTTCTAGCCCATTATACCCTGGTTTGACATAAGTGCCCTCTACGGAGGCATTGACTGCTTCCTCAGCAAAAGTTTCTTTTACCTTATCTATTTGCTGCATAATTGGATCATTTTGTTCTACCACGTTAATTGCTTTATCAGTATAGTAAAAACTAAACAGAACAAGTAACACGACAAAAGACACCTCGATGACCTTTTTTGTCATTATCCCACCTCTACCAAAGTTTATGAAATAATACTGTATTCCATACCAATAATTATCTTCTACCGGCGCTTTGATAACGTTTTAGAGGACTGATTATTTTCTTGCCACAAAGGATACCAGTAACTACATCCAAAATTAAAGTTAACAACATTTTTTTGCTTAACAATCGTAACCCCCTTAAAATTCTCTGAAAAATTTTGTATAGTATAAAACTCACTAAGGCTATTCGGTTCTTCTAAAGTATGATAACGATCCCATAAGTCACTCATCACTTGTTGATACAAAAGAATACTATGATCAAGAGGAATCCCTAAGCAAAAATTCCTTTCAAACTCCTTTTCTGGAATAGAAACCGTCAAAGTACAAAGCTGTTGCCGATCTATCTTTTTAATTCCTAGCTTCATACTGCCGTAAATACCCTCTTGACTATTTAACATTTGAACAAGATAATCTAAAATGAAAGTGGACGATTGTTGTGCCAAAAGAAGGGCTTCGTTCTTCTTCACACTATACCTCCTGAATGACAGTAATAATCATAGGTTTCGACTCTGATAATTTATAAAAGTATTTTCCTAAAATACTACGAACCTCATTCTTAATTTTAGCATAGTCAACTCGCTTACTACCAAGTTCAATATTTTCTTCTAACACTTCTTTAGAGATACGTTTTGTTTCTTCCACAACATCTAAATTATCTTTCACATAAATAAAACCGCGCGTTAATACTTCTGGACCAGCTAATATTTGCTTACTTTCCCGATCCAAAGTACAACTAATAATAACAATCCCATTTTCTCCTAGCATCTCCCGATCTTTTAAAACCAGGTTACCAATATCGCCTTGATCTTTCCCATCAATTAAAATTTCATCAGTATCTATATGTTGAATTGTATTTACTAATTCACCTTTAACAAATTCCACTACATCACCATTTTGTTTTAACAAAATATGATCTTTCGCAATACCTACACTTTCCGCTACTTCCGCATTGGCATATTGATGACGATATTCTCCCTTTACTGGGAAATAATATTTGGGTTGTATTAAATTAATCAATAACCGTAAATCTTCTTTAGAAGCATGGTGCAATAAATGCTTTTTACTAGACAAACTAATCGCATTTACTCCTTGCATAGCAATTTCATCCATCACCGTTGCTAACCGTTTTTCGATGCCTTCATAGGCTGGTTCCGTAATAAAAATAGTATCGGTTTTTTTCAATTTAATATATTTATCGAAGCCCTTTAAAATTCGCTCTAAATTAGCAAAAGGCTTTTCCTTCTCATCAGAAACTAAAATGACAACATCTTTATCTTCTAAATTACTTAAATCCCCTATGACACGTTGATCAATTGTCAAATAATGATTAGAAATAGCATAATTAATCATCTTTTGTAAACTCTTACTCATCACTACTATCTTACGGTGGGTCTTACTTACTTCATCAAACAATTCTTGAATACGATAGAAATGCGCAGGAAAAATAGTCGCAATAATCCGGTTCTCATTCTTTGCTAACACACTCCTAATAAAGTCTTGTACCCGATGATTAGGACTAGTATAGCCTGCTCGCTCAGCATACATCGATTCTGCTAATAGACATAACACTCCCTGTTTACCAACGTAGGCTAATTTTCCAATATCAGTCTTATAAATTCCCATCATCGCATGATCAAAAGTAAAATCGCCCGTATAGACAATCGCTCCATCCTTCGTATATAAAACATAACATAAAGCATCGGGAATAGAATGCGTCATCGCAATTGGAAAAATGCTTTCACTCCCAAACCCAATTTTAAAATGTGCCTTAATCTCATGTAAATGACTCGTTTTCTTTTGTTCTTCCGTTAAGTCCTGACGAAGTAATTCTAAAGTTAGTTTAGCACCATAGACATCGACATCTTTAAGACTTGCCAAAATATCTGGTACCGCTCCCATATTTCCTTCATGACCGTGGCTTAAAAAAATTCCTTTAATTCGTTTTTGATTTTTAATAAGATAATCAAAATTAGGAATAATATAGTCAATTCCTAACTTTTTTTCATTATCATACTTTAAACCAGCATCAAATATATAGATATTTTTATCGACTTCGACAACATACATATTCTTGCCGTTTTCATTCAAGCCTCCTAAACTAAATATTTTTATCTTACTCATAAAAACTCCTTTCTTTTTGATAGTAACGTACTAACAAGCGTGTTCATTATATCATTTATTTCTTCTTTTGACAAGAATAACTACAAAGCCGTTTCTTTAAAACTTGTGTATCCTTCATAATTTCTTGTTCAGATCTTTCTAGTTTTTCTACTTGCTCGAAAAGAAAAACAGAAGTTCCTTTATCTATTATATACTCCTCTAAATACTGACTATACGTTAATAAATTAATCATATAATTACTAAGAAATAAATTATCTGTATATAATTGTGCAATCAATGATACATCTGTGGCACTTGGTATTAATTGTTGATATTTTTCTAAGGAAGTACAAAGCACATTATGATGATCAATCAAAAAACAAATCCGTTCCACAATATAAGGATCAATTAGGGCATCATTTAAATCCATGGATAAAGTTAACATTTGACGGACTAGTTGAAACCGTTCCAACTCACTAGTTTCTAAATCTATTTTAAAGGCTACTTCAAGCATCTGCGTTAATTTTTCAAGTTTATCCACACCCATCCACCTATCTAGCTAATTTTTCTAAAGCATTCTTGGCTGCTACTTGTTCTGCTTCTTTCTTACTACTACCCTTTCCCGTTCCATAAATAATATTATCAATTTTGACATTCATCGTAAAAACTCGATTATGAGGGGGTCCCTCTTCTCCAATTAATTCATAATACAAACTTTTTTGAGTTGTCTGTACTGCCTCCTGCAAAGCTGATTTATAATCTTCAAAAAAGATAATCTCCTTATTTTCAATATAAGGGACAATCATTTCTAAAATAACCTTTCGAGCCGTAGCGTACCCTAAATCCAAATAAATAGCCCCCACAAAAGCTTCAAAAATATCAGCTACGATAGCCTTTTTAAATTTCCCCCCATTATGTTCTTCACCATGCCCCATTTTAATATAGTTATTAAGACCTAAATCAAGAGAATATTGATAAAGCGCGTTTTCACAAACATAACTAGAGCGTACTTTGGTCATTTCCCCCTCTGTCTCACTATGGTTACGGTATAAATAATCAGCCACGGCTAAATCGACGACAGCATCGCCCAAAAACTCTAACCGTTCATAATCTTTTTTCGCCCGATGTTCATTAGCATAAGAAGAATGCGAAAAAGCTACTTTATATAAGGACATATCCTTTGGTGTAATATGTAATTTCGTAAATAATTCATCCATGAGAGTTCCTTCTTTCTTTTTTATTATAGCATATTCCCTTCCTTTAGGGAATGTAAGGTCACTTTAACAACACGGTCTTTTATTTCTTCACAATAGTCTAAGAGAAACGAACGCTGATAAACAGCCACATAAGCCGGATGCTTCGCCTCTAAAATAATAAAAGGCGGATCAGAAAGCTTTTTTAAGGCCTGGCAAACTAGCGTTCCAAAACAGATAACGACAGCGGGTTGCAGCAGTTCCATCTCTTTTTCAAAACTCTCTAACCCTCTCTCACACTCCTCTTTCGTGGGATAACGTAATTTTTGAAAGTCATCAAGAGGCGCCGTCAATACTAAATTTCTTTTATAAAAAACAAAGTACGAACTATCAAATAAAGAAATTATTTGATCTACTACCTTACCAGATAACGTTGTACTATCAAAAGGTTCTTTTCCTATTTTATTAGAAAGACCCAAAAATAAAATCGGAACTTTTTTTAAATAGTTCTCTTTACTTACCAAGAAAATCACCTCTTTTTAAAGATATTACCCCTATCATGGAAATTACTACTAATAACTCAATTAGGAAGCTTTATGGGAAAGCAAAACAATCGTCTCCACATGCATTTTTTATTATGAATATATCAAGTTGTTATTAACATATTATTTTTTTATTTCACTTAATACATCATTTAAAATTTTATCACTTTCAATTTTGTTAATCGCAAAACATTTTTTTCCTAAATCTTTAAAACTGCTCCCACAATGATATATAGTTTTCTTATCTATAATAATAAATCTATCATGAAATCCATTATTATAAAACAATTCAACATTGTTATATTGCTGTTTATATCTTTTAATTAATATTTCATTCATATTTGCTGAATAAATCATTATATTAATATTTACTTCTTTTAAAATATCTAGTAATTCCTTACCGGCATAATTATCAATAATAATTACTTCTTTTTTTTGCACTATTTAAAATATCTAATAGTAATGAATAAGCATCATAAATCTGTCCATCAAAGAATATCGCATTCGTTTCTTCTCTTTCTTGCAATCTATCAAAAGACTCTCTTAGTAATTTTATTTCCTTATCATGCTTGCACACTAAATCATTTATAAAACTTTAGTTAACCAATGTACTTGAAATGTATCTTCTCATGGCAACAAATGCATCAATAATTTGAATATTAACTTTAGCGGCAATATCACTTTTAAGAAGTCCAGATAGCATCATTATACCTTGTTCCGTTAATACATATGGTAGATATCTTACTCCACCATGCACTACTTCATTTCTTAAACTTGAGGTCACAATTTGTGATCTCAAACTAATTATTTCTTCCACAGTTAATTGAAAACAAAACGATTCTGGAAATCTCATAATGTTTCTTTTAATTGTTTGATTTATAATTCTTGTTTCAGTTTTATACAACTTTGCTACATCAGAAGAGAGCATAACTTGTTTACCCCTTATTTCAAATATCATGTTTTCTATTTTTAATTTTTCTTTTATTAATAGTTCATTCATAATTTAACCCCCTTCACTATAATTATTACTTTTAATCTTTTTAATTGATTTTTCTAAAAATATCTTTTCAGCAAAGCCTCCGCGTTTTAATCTTTTTTGCTTTGAAGTTTCTATTATTGCATCCATGTTTCTACCTTCTAACTCTGAAATAGATTTTAATACTTCATAAATATCTGATGCCTCTTCTATAATATTATCACTTGTTTTAGCTGATATAAGTTCATTACATTACTCTAGTAATTTTTTAAATAATTCTATTCTATATTCGTCATTTAATAAAATTCTAATAACTGGGTTTTCTCCATCTTTTTCCATCTTAAAACCTCCTCATATATAATATTTATTTTGTTTGAACAATACAACACATACCGGTTAGGGTGGTATGATGAAACATATTCTCCACAGACAACCTCATCAATATTTTTTCTAAAAAAACAGTAAAATTAACTATTTTTTATCATTTTTTCACCATTTTTTTGTCACTACTGAATAGTTGATTTTTCCTTTATTTATAATGATTTATCGCCTATTTAACACGCATACACATTCAACGTGATAAGTATTAGGAAACTCATCAATTACTAACAATTCTTTCAATTGGTAGGAAGTTGCCAAGTCTGCTATATCCCGCATAAAAGTCAAAGGATCACAAGAGACATAAATCAGATTTGGAACACCAAGACGCAATAAATCATTACGTACTCGCTTCGTCAAGCCCGCTCTTGGTGGATCAACAATGATCGTATCTATTTTTTGCTGGTAAGTCTTTAATAAAAGAGAAACATCTCCCGTTTTAAAAGAAACGTTAGAAAGACCATTTAACATAGCATTCTCCTTGGCATCCAAAATTGCTTGAGGGATTATTTCTAGGCCCCACACCTTTGTTACATAAGGACTAATTAATAAAGAGATCGTTCCAATACCACAATATAAATCTAACACCTTCTTGCTACCAATTTTTCGAATAATATCAATAACCGCTTGATAAATTTTGGCTTGCCCTTCTATATTGACTTGAAAAAAGGAGTTAGGAGAAACTAAGAAATGTTTTCCTAATATGGTCACCGATAATTTCTTTTCGCCACTTAAATGACGCCCTTGGTAATATAAAGACGCTACTTTATGGTGAAAAAAACGAACTACCTCTTCTTCTTTTTCCTCTCCCTCTAAAGCTAATTGTAACTTGCCATCCAAGAGTCGAATCATGGCTTTTTTTAATAATAAATGCGTCTTTACAAACTGTTGGAGATGAAAAATGAAAGCCTGCATTTGTTCTGGTAAAAGATAACATTTAGAAAGAGGAAAAATAGTTTTTGTTTGTTCTTGATAAAAACCAACCTTATCTAAAGCAATATGTAAAACTACTTTATTACGATAATAAAAAGGATGTCCTCCTATGATAGGAAAAGAAATAGATGGATACATCTTCGCATATTTAGCTAAGATATTACCTACTTTTTCTTTTTTGTAAATTAGTTGATCAGCATAAGGTAAATGTTGTAACTGACAGCCACCACAAACAAAATAATGCGGGCAAACAATAGGTTTTTTTACTACGGGGTGACATAATGTTCCTATGGCATAATCTTTTTTTTCCTTTACTAACTCAAACTGCACAACTTCCCCTTTACAACACTTTGGAATAAATATTACCTTTCCCTCTTTTTTCACGATTCCGCGCGCCAAATGGTCATACGCTACTACTTTCCCCTGCATTTTGATCACTTCCACTTTCTTTTCTTTCATTATAATGAATTTTGCCTTTTTTGTACATACTAAAGAAAAAGGAGGGTAAGATGGAAACCGTTAAAAAGATTCAACAGCGCTTTGGTAATGCTACTGATTTGATTGTCAGAGATTTTTTAATTCAGGGAGTCAAAATCGTCTTAGTGCAAAATGAGGTCCTATGTAGTTCAGATTATATTGGACAATTTATTCTAAAAAAGCTAACAACACTCCCCCTAACCGAAGAAAATAAAGAAACCTTACTTTATAATTTATTACCAGATAATACAATTCAAAAAATAACTGATCTAAATGAGATGTATGACTATATTTGTAAAGGATTCGCTCTCCTTGTCTATGACGAAAACAAAGCCCTAGCGATTGAAGCGAAAGCCGATTTAGATCGAGGCGTACCTGAAAGTAATAATGAAAGTAGTGTCCGAGGAAGTAAGGATGCCTTTAATGAAAATTTCAACACTAATGTTGGCCTTATCAGAAGACGACTCCGTAGTGAAAACTGTTATTTAGATAGCCTCTTCTTAGGAAAAGAAAGTCGTACCAAAACCGGAATTATGTACATGAAGACAATCGCTCTTGACAAAAATGTACAAAAAGTAAAAGCAAAACTGAATGAAATTAACATTGATGGAATAATCGATAGTGGTTCTCTAAAACACTATTTAGAGGATAAAACCAGTCTCTTTTTTCCAACCATAATGGCTACCGAACGACCTGATCGAGTTAGTCAAGCCCTTTTAGAGGGAAAAATCGCTATTGTGGTCGACAATTCACCTTATGTTTTAATTACTCCTACTTTTTTTATTGACTACCTTCATACGTCCGATGATTATTACCAAAAAGCCCTAAATATCTCTTTCATTCGTCTCATTCGTTTTTTGGCCTTTATCATTGCTATCTTTGTTCCGGCCCTCTACATTGCCCTTACGACACACAATCAGGATGCTATTCCCCTAAATATTTTGCTCAACTTTACTGCCCAACGACAAAGTGTTCCTTTTTCAGCCTTAATAGAAGCTCTTTTTATGAGTATTGCTTTTGAAATATTAAGAGAAAGTGATATTCGAAAACCCGCCTCGATGGGAACTGCCGTCTCCATTTTAGGTGGCTTGATTTTAGGAGACGCCGCTGTTTCAGCCGGTATTATCTCCCCCATTATGATTATTGTCATTTCTATATCAGCCATCTCAGGGTTAGCCTTCTCCTCTATTGAAATGATCTCAGCATTACGATGGCTGCGATTCATTATGATGTTTTTAGCTATGTTTTTTGGCCTCTTTGGCATTTATTGTGGCGGTATCTTTCTACTAGCTAGCCTTACTACGACCTCCACTTTAAATCTTCCTTATCTCGCGCCCTTTTCTCCATTTATTAAAAATGAACTAGGTGATTCACTTATCAAAAGGAAACAGAAAAAAATTAAAAAACGCAATCCACTCTTAACAAAGAACACCGTTAGAGGGAGGGAAAAATGAAAAAACTACTCATTCCAATAGGACTTTTACTATTAATAATTGGCGCAACACCATACACTGAGCTAAATCAATTAGCTATTATTGATATGATAGGACTTGAATATAATAATCAGCAGTATCATCTTTATTTAACAATGGTTGAACCTATAAAAGAAGAAAATAAAACTGAAAATAAACATACCCTTTATCAAATTTCTGGCAAAAGTTTAGGAGAAGTTTTTTTAAAAGCCAAAACCATCAATAATAAAACGACTTACTATCAACATTTAGCACTAATCATCCTCGATCGAAAATTACTCACTCAGAATAGTCATACTCTCATTCAGTTTCTAAAGGAAGAGTTTACGCAAATCAATTATTTGCTGGTGGGAACAACCTCACCGTTAGAGGAATTATTAAAAGTCTATGATAATCATCAAAGTATTGAAAAATTTATCAAAAAAGAACACCAAGAAAATGGTAGTATTATTCCTTTAACATTTGATATGTTGGCAGCAAGTTACCTAGACGATCAACAACAAGCCTACTTGCCCCTTCTTGAATTAACAGGAAAAGAATTAAAAACAAATGGGTTCCAAATCCTTGATAGTCCGCTAACTTATTCTGAAAAACAAGCCCGCATCAGTTATCTTTTAACTAATAAGATCAGCACCTATCCCCTTAAAATGACAGAGCAAAAGCAAACCTATCAAATTTTTGTACAACACTTAAAAACTAAAATACATTATCAACAAGAAACGGTTCATATAAAAGTACAAGGAACCATAAGTAGCAGTGATGCCAGCCACCAACAACTACAACAGCTAAAACCCCAAGTGGAAAAAGAAATTCAAAAAAATCTGATGGCATTATTAAAACAAGAACAGCAAACAAAAACAACAACAACCTCGATTATGAATACTATTTTTTTACAAAAAAGAAATCCTGACACACTAAAGGATACATTTACTAAGAGCCCCATAAAAATAAAAATCACTTTAAAAGAAGAAGGGAGAAATTTCTATGACGAATCATAAAATTGGTTGTTTACAACTATTCTGTCTTACCTTTTTTCTCAGTCACGTAACCTTTCTCTTTTTTGGTAAATATATGATTACTTGTAGTGGAAGTGATACCTTATTTGCTTGCCTATTAGGACTCGGACTAAATTTAATTTTAGTAAAAGGGCTATTATCACTACGAAGAAAACACCCTACTTTGTCCTTCCATAGTAGAAAAACCTTTTCTCTAATCACACTCCTAATGATATTGTTACTCACATTTTTTCTTCTGCAAGAAACAGCGACTTTTATTCAAGGAAACTATCTAAAAAATGCCTCTTTGTTAGTCATTACGCTATTATTACTAGTGATAGCACTCAGTATTTCTAAAAAAGAACTTCCTCAAGTAGCAAGTCTTTCCCTTCTTTTATTCTTTCTCTTTGTCCCCTTGTTTGCTACTAACATTATTGGTAGTGCCACTAATCTTAACTTTTCTTATATTAAACCACCTCTTATTACGGGCATTTTACCGCTACTTACTGGTGCCCTATTATTTTGTGGTCTAACTTTTGGACCACTATTGATATTACTATTCATTCCTTATCAACAAATCGATCAACAAAAAAAGCAAAACAAATATATTTATCTTGCTTTGATCATTAGTAATTTAGTCACCACTTCCCAGATGTTGATGATTGGATTTGGTCCGAGTTTCACCTTAGCAGAAATTTATCAATATCCATACATGTTAGTCATTAATAAAATTTCCAGTTTTCTAATTTTTGATCGGATTAGTTTTCTTCTATCCCTATACTTGCTGTTTGATAGTACCATCGTTATTGGACTATTAATAACCCTTTTAAAAAGCCATCCTATCCTTCAGCAGTCATTTCTTGGCAAGTATATCCTAGTCCCTGAAGATTCGTCTGTTGACTTGTAAAATCTTGAAAATAATGAAGTAATAACTGATTACTTGGATCCTTTTGTAAGGATTCTTTCGTCATAACAAATTTACTTCCCATTTCAGAAGGGGTCTCTGTCACGGCTGGAGTTTGTCGTAGTTGAGCAATTTCTGTTTCAATGGCATTCGTAACACTAGCATCCACCGCCATATTACGCTGATAAGAAAGCGTTACCTTATTTAACGTTGTCTCAAGATAATTGCTAGTTACTCGTAACTCATATTGTAAAGCCCCTTCACTAACACTTTTCTTACAGATGAGCGCCCGCGCTGTTCCCTGAGGTTTTTTTACTTTCACCTCACTAGTGCCTGTATTAAGCGCTCGTAACACAGGTGGTAAAACGATAATAACAATTAATAATACCATCACACAATACACTAAAATTGTTTTCATATCTACCTTTTTATTTGACTTCATAAACACTCATTTCCTCCTCTTCATTTGCAATATGACGTTTAGATAAATTTAAAAGAAACCGCCTGATAGATACAATTAAAAAGATAAAAGGAATAATAGGAAAAACCATAAAGAAGTAATAGAAAAATTGCTTCTCAGCCACTAAATTTAACTCTTGAACATTTTGAATAAAGGCCAAACTAAAGCCAAGTGCCGCAGCGAGCAACATAGCACCAAAGATAATTCCTAAAACACTACTCCAAAAGTTAATAACATAGTTTGTATGATTAGGTCTTTTTTTATAGTGTGCCAAATTATAAAAATAACTAAACAAAGTGAAAATCAATAAAGCTACGGTTAAGGGAACCAGAACATACCAAATAATCTGTTCCAAATTAGAAGAAGAATAGACCGCTTTCATATCATCACCTAGTATTATCGTATCACAAAAAGAAGAAAAAAGAAAAGAACAAAAGAGCGCTAAAGAGGAAGCA
>CAUAFL010000002.1 GCA_958428295.1 uncultured Bacillota bacterium | reverse complement strand
AGACAAAAGAAAAGAAAACTTACATTTTCATAATTGTCCAATCATGTGAAATAAATTATCTATGAATAGAAATAATGGTCTTTTCCTGGGAGCCTTCTTTTGCCTTAAGCTCTTTGGCTAACTGTAAAGAACAAATTTCATGTTTAATAATGGTAGGATACAAAGAAGGGTCTTTCCCATTCAGTGAAGATAATAAATCTTGATAAGACTCTATGTATCGATCAATGTCAGTAGATGATAATAAAGCTACATCCATAGCATTTAAAATGCAAGCTTCACTTTCTAGATAATTGACCGTTTCATAATCCTCTTCTTGTGTAAAGGTGAATGGCTTAGTGCATAATTCTTTTTGATAAAAGTCATTGATATTAGAAACGCCACAATTCTTAACTGCTTCCTTAATTCCATCAGTTTCTTCTTTTAAAGCATAGATAAGAGGAATATCAATTCCTAATATTGTTACCGATTTCTGTTCTATATTAGTACCTTTATTTTTTATCTCCACAAGTTTCATGTTCCATCCTTCCTTTCTTATGTTCTTTTTCAAATAATAAAAGCCACCGCTTTTTGGCAAGACCACCTCGATAGCTATGTAATTTTCCATCCTTTAACACAACCCGATGGCAAGGAACCAATATCAAAAAAGGATTACTCTCTAATACCTCCGCCACTGCTTCCACGCTTATTTGTGGTCCAAGATGTCGCGCTACCTGCCGATAGGTCATGACTTTCCCATAGGGAATCGTTAACACTACTTCTAATACCAGCTGTTGAAAGCCTCTCATAGAAAATTGGTAGAAAGAAAACTCTGTTCGCTCGCCAGCAAAATACTCAATCAACTCTTGTTTCATTGCTTTCGTTAAATAATTTTCATATTCTGGATAAGTACCGTCACTAAAAGTGATGCCAAGCAATTGTTGTTCATTGGCAGTAATCAATAGTTCCCCAATCGGACTTTGATAAATTGAACAATATGCAATTCTTCTCATACTACCTACCCATGATAATTATATTAGAAAATACTTCATAAAGCAACTATAAAAAATTAAGGTTAGTGGTTTACAAAGTAAAATTATATAAACAAATCGTTTAGAAGTAATATCACTGATTCCTGCAATATAACAAAGTAGATCATCCGGCGCCCCAGGTAATAAAATTCCCCAGAAAAAAATTCTCTCAAAAGTTTTGGTTTTTATATATCCCAAATATTTGTCTACGGTCTGTTCCTTAAATAATTTTTTAATCAGTGGCAAACCATAACGGCGAGACAAATAAAAGGCCGCTATACTTCCTACACAAAGGCCAAGATAATTATAAAGGAATCCTTCAAACGGACCAAAAGCCAGCACACCGGCAAAACAAGAAGCACCTCCAGGGATAACAGGAAAGATTACCTGTACAACTTGAATCAACAAGAAAAATAAAGGCCCAATAATACCATACTGGCGAATCTGGCGAATCAAGGCATCATTTGATTCAAAGAAACCCACTTTTAATCCATAAACAATAAAAAGGATTAATAAAATGGTAGTCAGTATCGTAACAATGGTCATGATCTTTTTTAAATGACTTTGTTGGTTGACCATAGGATCCCTCCTTCCTTTACTATTGTACCCTCAATAGACAAAAAAATGCTAGAAACTAGCAGTTGTTTTTTGTTACTTATTCGTTGCATCAATCGCTTTCTGTGCTAATAAGTAGGCATCTTCTTTTGTCTTCGCCGTAGCAATAAATAAATTAAGATGACAAAACGAGGCGGAATTGACACCCGTTATTTGTTGCAGCTCCTTCTTGGAAAGACCGGCCCAACTACTTGGAAACAAAAGCCGTGCACTCCGATCAGAAACACTTTTGGGCACCGTCTTTACCGCATAACCTCCTCGATTGGATGGATAAATAACAAATAAAATCTTATCACCCAACGAAGACGCTAAAATTGTCTCCTCATAAGGGAGATAGGCTTCTAATTCTAAAATAGCACCCTGCGTTTTTTCAAGTACCGCTAATACCTTCTCATGAGCTTCTATTTTAGAAGCCGCATAACGGAACTCTTCTTCCAAGATCATTCTCGCTAAATGAACCGCTTTTAAAAATTGTTGATTTTCGCTTTCCGTTTCCATATCATAAGAATTAAATAACTTAATTAAATCACTGACCGTTTTCACTTTGTAACTAGCTTCAATGGACGGAAATACACCATTATCAATCGCATCGATCGCCATGACGAAATCTTCATCAATATAGGAAAACAACGCCTCTAAAGAAGAATACCCTAACTGTTGTAATATTCTTCTTCCATATTCCTGAAATAATAAACCAAAGGCACAATATTTTATGCCATTAGGGCGCACTAAAGCATCCTTTTGATGATGATCGAATGCTCGTAAACCAATATCATAGACAATTTGTTCAGGGGCTACCTCTTTCCAGTCCACCTCTTTTAGCCGGATGATCGGAAAATCAGGCCAGCAAAAAGAAAGCAGTGCACTAGCAAACACCTCATCAGCATGCATCGTACCACAATGGGTAATACCTTTCGCAGTAGCTAATGTTTCAACCATTTTTATCATTTTTCTTCTCCTATTTCTTTTCTATTTGCTTCACAATTTCTAATTGGCTTTGATGATGAATCGGTTGCCAAGTAACTTCTTTTTTGGCAAAAGCCAGCCAAAGACAATACACATAACTAATTAAAAATAAAGGATTAAAAAACAAAGCCTTGCCCTTCATCCTAAGCGTTAAATTAAGACTATGTCGTTCTTTATGCAACATAACAAAAGTAATGAACAGCAAAAGACCATAAACGAAAAGGAGTAACCAACCAAGAGGAAAAAAGTTAACAGGACTCGTTAAACTCTGAAAAGAATGTCCCACTACCAAAAACATCTGCCAAAAGATATAAATTATGATAGCTAAGACAAGTAAAATAAATGGTTTTACACCAACAATGGCAGTATAAGTGGAAGCATAATTGGTGGACTTCTTTTTTTCCTTCAACTTAGTAATATACAACTTACGGCAATCAAAATAACCTCGTATCCAGCGAGTTCTTTGCGTAATCGTCTCTTTAAAAGTAATTGGCTGCTCATCATAAAAGCAAGCTTTATCATTATAAAATGTGGTAAGATCATGCAAAGTAGCAAATAAAGTCAATTCATAGTCTTCCGTCAAAGAATGAAACGGATACCCCTGTAACCGTTCTAAAATATCTCCACGAACATAAAAACCAGTACCACTGATCGTCAATGTTTCATGATAACGACTTTTATGACCATTTCCTAACGTATTAATCATAGAAAAAGTTAAACTAGACACCGCGGCATAAACACTGTCATTGCCATTTTTACAATTTCGATAACCAATTCCAATATCATATCCCAAACGATAAGTCGTGACCATTTCTTCAAAGTAATGTTCATCCAAAACATTATCCGCATCGAAAATAAAATAAGCATCATAATGTTTTCCTGCCGCTAATATTTCCTTAACAGCATCATCTAGGGCATAGCCTTTACGCTTTTTAGTAACATCATGTCGATAAACGATCTGATAATGATGCTCTTTCACAATCTTAACCGTTTCATCCTCTTTATCCTCAACAATTACATAAATATCTTCCCCGTGCAAGGGAAACGTTTGTTTTTCCAAACTAGTTAATAATTGCTCAATCACCAAAGATTCATTACGAGCAGGAATTAAAACCGCAAAATGCTCCGTTAAAGGAGCCTTACGACAAGATAAAGCATTTTGAAAAGATAAAACATATTGTTTTACCAACATAAACAGCCCACAAATTACTAAAATACTAATTACTACGATCACAATACCACCACTTTCTAGCGCTTAAAATCCATATTAGGAAACGCCCGTTCTAGATAGGGATCCGGATACACCTCATCATACATTTTTCCTACGGGTGTGATAGGAGGAATATTTTCTCGACGTAAAGCTCCTCTGATCAATGCTGTCCAAGAAACTAACATATCTAGACATAACAAAACCAAAACGAATACAAAAAGTACCTCTCCTAAACGTTTAGGAATTTTCTCAATTTGTTTGGAAAGCCATGGATAGATTCCTCGTACCAATAAAAAGGAAAGAACACCCCAGAAAAACATAAACGGAATGGTAGTACGACCATCTATATTTAAAAAATGATTAGAATAATCCCACGACGTAGTGCCTGTAAAAATCTCTTGCAAAAGACTGATAAGATATTCAAAACAACCACCTAATAAAGAACCATATAAAAATATCTGCCAATCAGGGCGTTTCTTTCGTAATAATAAATAACAAAGAATAACAGCCCCCATCCCATAAACAGGACTAAAAGGGCCATAAAAAACACCACGTCGAATTTCCCAAAAAATAATACCATCTTGTATATAATATTTTATTAAATTAAGAATTTGTTCATAGTAAGTGCCAAAAATAGAGGCAATAACAAAAATAATAAACAACTTTTTCCCGCACAATCCTTTGGCAAAGATCTCTTTATCCTGGGTAAAGTACTGCTTAATCTTTAACCATCTTTCCTTCATAAATACCCCTCTAATTGTCGTTAGTATACCATAGATTATGCCTTTTGCCAAGTAATTAGTCCTTTTGTTCGACAAACCTCTTCATTAGGTACTAACAAAAAAAGAAAGAGCACTTTCTTCTTCACGATAATAATTTTATAAATAAGGATTACCCTAGAAAAGTTATCTTAGCAAAACCATGGCCACTATTTCCCGTCATCGTAGAATCTCCATCATGAGTAGGTACTGTATCACTTCCTGCTTTCATCACCGGGTTTACAAACTTCTTACCAGAATAATGATAAGAGCAGGTGACATCAGTTGTTCCATCGACACAAGTAGCTCCACTACTATTCTTTCGAGGGGTGATTGAGGAAGCTGATGTAATCGCTACACAACCAGTGTAACCAGAGATATAAGAAGAACCTCCTCCTCCTGTTCGACCAAAACCCGTCGCTCCGCCGTAATAGCCACTTCCTCCTCCGCCTCCCCAACTATTACTTATGATTTGAGTAGCATAACCAAAACTTCCTGTTTTACTACTGTCAACAGCACGCCCCGCACTCGTTTGGGTTCCTCCTCCAGCTGGATATTGATTTGTGGCATACTGTGAATTACTATTAGTAGTTCCTTCTGCACCTATTAAAGCTCCCCCTGCTCCGCCTACTTTAGCAGTATCACTTACCGCTCCTCCGCCACCTGAAGCTACCATCAAGCGACTGGCAAGTGAGGTAGTATCATTCCAAGTTCCAGAGGTTAACCGTATATCTGTCGCTCCTCCACCTCCATAGGACTTAGCACCACCATTATTGCCTGAATAACCTCCTCCATTATAGCCTCCTATATTAGTGATAGTATTATTAGCTTCTCCCTCTCCTCCTATATAGACATAAAGTGTTTCTCCTTTGCTTAAACTTATCTCTCCTGTGGTATAGGCTCCTTTTCCTCCGATATAAGTACCATTAGTTCCCCCTTGGGCTCCCCAGAGTTCTATTTTGTATGTTCCTGTTTGAGGGGCCGTAAACGTTTGAGAGGTTCCCGTATAACCATATAGGGCTGTTCCTATGGAATTACTACCACTTTTTCCATAAACATTTACTTTTACTTTAAAACTGAGACTTCCTCCATCTCCTTGGGGATTATAACTCTCATCCACCCACATCCGTAACCGATAGTTCTTGGTTACATTACTACTAGTCGTTCCCGTATATAGACTCATCTCATCCACAGGTCTTCCTGTGTAACTATTAGCACTGGTCTCTTCCCTATATACCCTAGGAGCCGTTACCTCTGTTTCGGTTCCATCACTATTTTTCTCGGTTAGATATAACTTGATATTATTTTCATCTATTGTATTACCACTTTGTTTCTTAACTCCTATTTCATAACTAATGAGAGCTTGTCCTTCAATGGTAGAAGCCACACTAAAATCAAAGTACTCGCCACTTTTTGACAATTTCTTACCAGTGGCATCGGTTGTTGGAAGAGCATTAGTAATACTAATGACATTACTACTTTCGGTATAACTCATTACCATCACTCCTGTGGTAATGGTATTGACTTTTTCTCCTGCTTTACTATAACTAAAAGCCGCATAGGTAATTCCCATCATCGCTATTAATAAGAAGATTAACCCAACAATAATCAACACTAATTCTTTTCTCTTCGTCATAACACTACCTCTTTTCTTATTTTATTGCACTAGAAAAACAAGACTCGTTGTCTTGTTTCGTTACCACAACAGAAAAAGAAGGATTAGTTAGATAATCGTACCCCCCCCCAGGTTAACATTATGCTATCTATCTTCTTCATTCTCTTCACCCCTTTAGGTTATATCACTAGTATAACAAATGCTAACTTAACAAGCAATAGTTGCTAAGCATTTTAATAAATTCTTCACTAAGAAATAATAGTTTCTAAATAAGTACTAACTTCCTCTACGGTCTCAGCAAAATCCTTATAATTTGTCTCAAACCAAACGGTATCAAATTGATTACGAAAAAATGTTAATTGCCGTTTGGCATAATGACGGGAATTTTTTTTAATCGTATCAATGGCTTCCGCTAAAGAACATTGTCCCTCAAAATAAGGAATAAATTCTTTATATCCAATCCCTGTTTGCAATGCCTTAGAGGTTGCAAATAACGGTTTCACTTTTATTACTTCCTCTAATAAACCAGCTTTTAACATACGATCAACACGGGCATTGATACGCTCATATAAAACGTCTCGGGGAGTCGTTAAGCCAATCGTAATAAAAGGATAACAGGCCCGATTTCCCCGGGTTCCAATTTTCTGACCTTGCTCTAACTTATTAAGAAGTCGACAAAGACGTTTACGATTATGTAAATGAGGAGGATTCGTCACTTGATAGGCAACAATTCGATCATACATCTCCTGATTAGTGAGATCACTATAATCATTGGTTACTGTCTCATAAGAAAATTCATAATCACATAAAGCTGCCCGCAAGTATAAACCCGTTCCTCCCACCATCACAATATTTTTAGAAGTCTTAAATAACTGATCGATAACACGTCTTGCATCTTGTTGATAGTCATATACGGTATAATTTTTATCTAAAGGGACAAAGGATAATAAATGATGCACTATCCCTTCCATCTCCGTTGTTGTCACTTTCGCTGTTCCAATATTTAAATCTTGATACACCTGCATCGAATCAAAATTGACAATTTCTGCTTGATAACGCTTTGCAAGAGCAATACTAAGATCCGTTTTGCCAACCCCCGTTGGTCCAACAATTGCTATAATCATGATTTACCACCTTCTTTATTTTACTAATTAAAAATTTATTACTCTATGTTATTTAATTCATTGCCCTCTTAAACAACCGTTCCAAATCATAATTACTATACGTAATAATCGTAGGACGCCCATGAGGACAAGTAAAAGGATTATCACATTTACGCAACTGATCTAATAAATATTTCATATCCTCTTTAGAAATATAATCATTTGCTTTAATACTCAATCGACAAGCTAACGTAATGGCTGTCTTTTCTACAAACTTCTCTTTACTAAACTCGCCCTTGTCTAAAATAATGGCCATAATTTTCTCTAGTGATTCTTTTTCATAACCATGATATAACCAGGTAGGATGCCTTCTGATAATTAAAGTATTATCACCAAATTCATCTACTTCTATACCAATCGAGTAAAGTACATCAAAATGTTCTTTTAAACGAATAAATTCATCTTTAGAATATTCTAGTCTTAAAGGAACCAATAACCCCGTTGTCAAAGGATTATCCTTACTTAACTCTCTTAAGTATTTCTCATAATTAATACGTTCCGCCGCTGCATGCTGATCAATAAGATACATTCCTTCGGCATTTTCCCCAATAATATAAGTCTTATGCACAATTCCTACGGGAATAATCTCTTTAATGCGATAGTCCTCTTTCTTCTGTTGAAAACTAGGCTCTTGAACCTCATACTCTTGCTCAAAATCAAAACTTATCGCTTCTTTTTTTTCCTTTTCTGGAGTTTCTTCATCCTCCTCAAAAACAGAGCGAGGACTAGTCTGAGGCAAAGAAGATGCCACCTCCTGAATAGTTGCTATATCGCGAACCACCGCATGAGGTACCAATAACAGTTCCTTAAGTTTAGTACGGATAAGTTGTATTACTAATGATTTCAACTCCTCCATTTTGGAAAACTTAATATCCATTTTTTGAGGATGAATATTAATATCAATTAAAATAGGATCAACATCAATATGTAATACAATAATCGGAAATTTATCTTTAGGAATATACGTGTGATAAGCCTCCAATATCGCTCGCTGCAACTCCAAATTTTTAATCACTCGACCATTAACAAAAGTTGTCATTACATTGCGTGACGTCTTCGCTACTTCTGGATAACAAATATACCCTGATAAAACATAATCTTCATTTTCAGCTGTCACTTCTATCATTTTTTTAGCAACATCTATTCCATAAACAGCATAAATTACTTTTAAAAGATTTCCATCGCCAGCCGTATTAAGTAACTCCTTATCATTATTACTAAGAACAAACTTAACTTGAGGATAAGAAAGAGCCATTTTATTAACATATTCAACAATCAGGGCCAATTCAGTATATAAGTTCTTCAAATACTTAAGTCGAACGGGGGTATTATAAAATAAATCCTTCACTTTAATCGTTGTTCCTTGTTGTAAATCGCAAGAATCAACACTTAGAACTTTACCACCATCCATTACAATTTGCGTTCCCACTTGATCTTTACTAGTCTTTAGCTCAATGAAAGAAACGGAAGCAATAGAAGGCAGTGCTTCTCCTCGAAAACCTAACGTATTAATATTAAATAAATCATTTAAATCCTGTAATTTACTAGTCGCATGACGTGAAAAAGCAAGTTTAGCATCAACACGATCCATGCCAACGCCATTATCTTCCACGACAATTTCTTTGACACCAGCATCTACTAAATGGATTTTAATACTGCTACTGTTGGCATCAATACTATTTTCTACTAATTCCTTGACCACATTGACCGCTCGCTCTACTACCTCTCCAGCCGCAATTTTATTGGCTAGAAGTTCATCCATTACTTTAATATGACTCACGCTTAACACCATCCTTTATCCACAGCTAGCACTCTGATAACTACTACATTTGAGACAAGGAGCATAAGTAATATCCAAGTTGAAATTAACTCGTCCTTTGGCCTTAATGAGTACATAACTATCGCGATCGCATGTCTCTTTTCGTTTTTTAGGGTCATACATACTCTTCAGATACCCCTCACTTATCAACGTTTGCGCCGTTACTTTTAACTGACCATTAGTAGGGACACTACCACTATGATCAATTGCATAATTCGTAGCAGCATTTTTTAATGTTTGCTCATAATCTGTATAACTAGCCTCCCGGGCTTGTTTTAGATACCGATTAACAGACACTACACCAATTGCCGCTAAAATACCTAATAAGGTAATCGTAGCTAATAACTCTACCAACGTAAATCCCCATTTATTCTTCATCTTTCTTTTCTCCTTCTTCCTGTAAAGAAATATACAATTGTGAGGCCGCATCTTTAGGTAAAACAGTCTCTAGCTCTTCTAAAGAAGCCTCTCGCAATTTTTTCAAAGAACCAAATTTTTTTAATAATTCTTTTCGTCTAACCTCCCCAATACCTGGTACTAAATCAAGATAAGAAGCAAGCATTCCTTTCCTTTTCATAGACCGGTGATAAGTAATGGCAAAACGATGAACCTCTTCCTGAATTTTTGATAAATATAAAAACAAATGACTATCAACCGGAATTTCTAACACTTCGAAATTTTGATTAATCACTTGACTCGTTCGATGCTTCTTATCTTTTTTAAGACCAATGATGGGAATCGTTAAATGCAAACTAGCTAACACCTCTTTAGCGACCTCAACTTGTGTCCCTCCCCCATCCATTACCAGTACGTCCGGCAATACCTGATTCTCCATGATAGCCCGGTAATAACGACGATATAGTACTTCTTTCATCGCAGCCAAATCATCTTTCACTTCGGTCGAAATTTTAAATTTACGATACTCATTTTTTAACGGTTCAAAATCTTGAAAAACCACCATCGCACCAACATAAAATGTCCCAAACAAATGTGAATTATCAAACGATTCCATCCGTCCTACTTTTTTTACTTGTAAAAGTTGTGCTAACTGTGTTAAAGCTTGTTCTTTCATCAAATCATTCTGTTTCAACTTTTCGAGCTCTTCTTGCAATGCCAACTGAGCATTTTCTTCTGCCAACGTCAATAACTTTTTTAAAGATCCTCTTTGGGGAACTGTCACCTTAACCTCTAAATAACTAGCTAACAAAGAAGCATCCAAGCTAGCCATTACCAATAACTCTTTGGGTTTCACATTTTTCTCATAAAAATGTACAATATACTGCATCATGTCATCTGTTTCATTATCCATTGTCAACAATGTCTCATGACTTTTGCCAAATAATAAACCCTCACGAATAAAGAACACGACAATCGATAAATAATTATCTTGCTTGGTATAAGCAAAAACATCCAATTGATAATTTTTATGCAAATCGATTTTTTGTTTAGCTAAGGTAATATCAATATCTGTTAACATTTGTTTTAATTCTAAAGCCCGTTCAAAATTCAAGGTATCACTAGCCCGTAACATTTCTTTTTGTAATTTTTCTTTCACTGCGGTACTATTGCCCTTTAAAAAACTAATGATTTCACTAGTCATTTTTCGAATAACCGTCTCTTCTATGGGCTTTATACAATAGCCAAGGCATTCCTTAATATGATAATAAAGACATTCCCTCTTGGGTAAATGCTCACACTTTCGTAATGGATATAACCGATTTAACATCATCACTGTCTTCCGTGCCGCTCCCACATTAGGATATGGTCCAAACAAATGTGTACTTCGCCGTTTTCTAGCAACGTTGCGGACTACTCGTAACCGAGGATACTTTTCATTGGTTAATTCAATATAAGGATACGTTTTATCATCTTTTAATAAAATATTATACTTCGGATCATATTTTTTAATCAACGTAATTTCTAAAATCAAGGATTCTAATTCACTACTAGTCACAATATACTCAAAATCCGCAATATCTTCCACTAATAGAGCTGTCTTGCCTGTTACCGTACCAGTAAAATAACTTTTTAACCGATTTTTAAGATTCTTAGCCTTGCCCACATAAATAATATGATCCGCACTATCCTTCATTTGGTAACTACCTGGAAGCTCAGGGACTAATTTTAGCTTTTCTTTAAAATCTTTCACCCGCTTCACCTCCAACTATCGTTATTATATCAAAAAAAATTCTCAATGAATAGATTTCCTGAGAACTTTTGCGGATTGTTGTCGTTTGGAATACCACCGAGCAAAGGCCATAATCGCTTCCGTATGACCATCTGTTTCATCATAACGCTCTTCTAAAGATAATTGTGCTAAGGAAGAAGATCGACCCAACGGCTGAAAGACGGTCCATAATTCACAAAGCGGTGTTTGTTCTTCTCCTTGTTGGAAGGGTAATAAGTTTCCTTTACGATATCCATAAAAAGCTTCTAACGTATCTCCATCATAATAGACCAAACATTCTTGAAACCAACATTTGCGGTTAGGCACCTGGGCCATCTTTTCTAGTAAGCCATCAACTCCGATGGGAACTAATAAATCTCGTTCAATAAAAACACCTGGAAAATAAGGATTTAACGGATAAGACTCAATATAAAACCCCGTATCACTCGCAAGAATAGGACAATTAAATTTTGAGAAAGCTTCCGTCGCCTTACCTACGGCACGCAAAAATAAGTCATCAATATCAAATTCAAAAAATCGATATTCTTGACATTTGATAAATACTTCCCATTTCGCTAAAAAAGAGCGCGTACTCGCTAATTTTTCTTGATTGGATGAAACAAATAAAATAGGTTCTCTTTCCATAATTAAACTCACTTTCACCTATATCATAAAAGAAAAAACTAACTTCAACAAGAACCACTTGGCCAAACTTCTATGGATAAAGACTAAAATAGGCATCACTCACTCGCTTACTAATTCTACGCGTGACAAGTGTTGAATAACTATTATTAGGATTTTCAACGGATGAATCAGGACTCGTCACTGTAAGTGACATTTTAGGAGATGCAGTTGGTGCATAACCAATAAAAGCCGTAGATACTGTTTCCGTATCAATCACTCCATCGCCATTAGTATCTGTAAAGCTTTGTGAGGTTCCGGTTTTGCCCGAAGGATCGTGAACAGCATCTATATAATTCTTTCCTAGTCCATAACTAAAAGTAGTAACGGCATGAAAACCTTCTTGGACTCTTTTAAGATACTCTTCTTTAGTATCTACTTTATTTAGAATACGAGGTTCAAATTGATACATAAGGTCTCCTAGCGCCTCTCCTTCCGTAGATTGATGTACCTCCTTCAACAGATGAGGTTGCATTCTGTTTCCCCCATTCGCCATCGTACTAACATATTGTGATAATTGAATAGGAGTATAGGTTTCATATTGTCCCATTACGAAATCCAATAGCAATCCCGGAGTATCATTTTTTCCATGATAACCAAGAGATTCGACTGGTAAATCAATCTCTGTTTTAACACCCAAACCAAATTGGTGAAACGTATTACGATAAATCTCCCAAGCATTATTGCGAATCACAAACGGCATATTATAGCTATAAGAACTGCCGGCTACTTTCATAGCCGTTTTAAACTGATAAACATTACTAGAAAGTGCTAAGGCATCAATATCATTAATGCGTCCTAACGTCTTCCACGAACACTTTTGCTTAGTACTAGCAATCTTTACACACTCATCAACTTGATAATCTCCTGGTTTAATAGCCCCAGTATTATACCCCACTAACATACTAGCACCTTTGACAACAGAGCCAGAAGTCATAGGAGACGTTAAAATACCTGCTGTATAATCCACCGTTTTATAACCACTTATCCCATCTTTCACAGCTTCCCGACCAGCCATCGCCAAAATCTCACCACTAAAAGGATCCTGTACAATTGCAAAACTACGATTATAATACTGCGTATTAGGCTGTCCTTTCGTACTCAAAATCTCCTCATTCAAAATGTCCTCTAATTGCTTTTGTAATTCAATATCAATGGAAAGAACAAGATCATTTCCTCTTTTTCCTTCTTCTACTAACTGCAATTCATGCCGATTTAAAACTTTATAAACCGCCTTCGTCCCCTTTAAGTACTCTTCATATTGTTTTTCTAAATAACTAATCCCTACCCGATCATTTAAAGAATACCCTTTTTTTAAATATGCTTGTTTCTCTTCACTAGGAAGTCCATTACTAGAAACACTACCCAACATTGTCTTAAACACTTCCCCATAAGGATAGGTTCGCTCCCAATCAAGTTTTGTATTAAATCCTTTTAGACCAGCATTATTCTCCGCAATATAAGCATACTCCGCTTCAGTGACATCCCCTGTCTTAATTACTTTTTCATCATAGGTATAACCTTTATTCATCAAATAGTATAAGTAAGCAGCCGCTTGATCCTCTTGACTAAAATTTTCTAACTCCTCCAAAGTGACCCGTTCTAATTTCAAAGCCAGAATATCCTCACTAGTGATTTTACGCTGCTCTAATTTTTCATATTCTTTCCGCGTAATGCGCCGCTCCATCTCTTTGGCATTCTTAGCCACAAAAAACTCCCGTTTCATCCGCTCTGTCAACTTATCAAAAGGAAGGCTAATATGACTAGATACCGTATAAGCCAAAGAAATCTCTTCTTGCGTCGTCATCTTTTTTTCTTTTTGATAATAAATAGTCTTAATAGCTTTATTATCAACAATCACCTTACCATTACGATCTAGAATTCGCCCTCTTGGCGCACTAGGTCCTTCTACCACTGTCGTCGCTAACGCTTTTAACTCTTCTTCATACTTATGCTGTTCTCGTAACATTACTTGATAAAGACGTAAAGAAATCGTAAGGAAAAGAAGAAAAACAACAACACCTACGCAAATAAAACGTTTACGATATGTTTCACTGCCAACCACATAATTTTTTTCTTTTTTATTAAGAGGTTTTTTCCTCGTTTTATTTTTTACTCTGGTCATTCTTCTCCTCCTTCTTTATTAGTTTATCACATAATTTTAATATTATTTCATATATTTTATTAGAGAGGAGAATTTTATGATAGAACGCTTTATCAGAAATAATATCAAAAATTTAAACCACCATTTAACAATGGGATTTTTACAAAATAAAAACATTTATCCCACCGAAGATGAGGCCATTCTCATCACAAATTTTTTAAAAGAAAACTACGAAGAAATTGTTCGAGGAAATGACAATAAACTCTTAATGTTAAAGGGAAGTGTTCGTAATGAAATCTTTGATAGTGTCTCACAACTAATGATAGAAATGAAAAACCAGTACCTATAAAGCCTGGTTTTCTCCTATTTAATTACCTTTCCGTATTTTTTCTAACAATTCTTCATCGAATTGTTTTTTTCGAATCATTTCAATTTCGTATCGATACGGAGGATACAGCCTATCCACATAAGGTGTTTCCAAAATTTTAGGAATCATTGCTAACTTTTCGTGATAAATAATTGTTAGCAAGGTAGGAAACCCAATCTGACCAAAGCCAAAGTTTTCATGTCGATCCTTATGAGAGGCTAAAAGATTTTTACTATCGTTGATATGAACACACTTTAAACGCGATAAACCAACAACCGCATCAAACTCTTCTAAGACTTGATCAAATGCTTGTAAGTTATAGCCCGCATCATGAATATGACAAGTATCAAGACAAACACCTAAACGATCCTGGCGATCAACTCCTGCGATAATTTGAGCCAGTTCTTCAAAAGTACCGCCTACTTCGCTTCCTTTCCCGGCCATCGTCTCTAGCAAAATCATGACCTCACTATCATCATCTTCAAAAACCTGGTTTAACCCGGCAATCACCTGTTGAATGCCAACAGCGGTTCCTTGGCCCACATGACTACCGGGATGTAAAACTAAATATTTCATCCGCAAGGCCTTTACGCGCTGTAACTCTTGTTTTAAAAACTGACAAGAAAATTGAAACTTTTCTTCTTCACCGTTCGCCAAATTAATAATATAAGGAGCATGAACAATCACCTTATCACTTTCCATATGCTGTTCTCGCATCAACGAAAAAGCTTCCTCTACCAATGTTTCATCAATTGGAAAACGCACTGCATTTTGCGGTGCCCCTGTATAAAACATGAATGTATTTGCTCCATAAGAAAGCGCTTCTTTAACACTTCCCACTAATCCTGTATCTTTTTTATAACCTACATGACTACCAATGATCAACATCTTTTTCCTTCTTTCAAAAAGAGCTTTAAGGTTTTCCTTAAAGTTCTTTATTCACTTAATAATAGTTTTTTTAACTCATGCCATTAATACTTTGTAATTTACATGTGGTACTACCAGAAAGTGTCTGATTAGCACCAACCGTAGCAAGACTAACAGGCGTTAAATTTACCCCTTTTTCTCGAACCGCTTTTCCTTTTTGACTACCTAAAGTACCTTCTTCTATTAAAGAAAAACCATTGTCACCTTTATCCAGCATTTGAACATAGTAAACATATTTATCTTGATCTCCTGTACCAGTATTATGTACAATCATAAAACTCTTAGCCAAATCGAATTCTTTATCAAAAGAGCTCTTATTGCTACCACTTTCTAACTCTACTCCGGCAAATCCAATCGCTATACAGCTTCCTTGCGCCGGCGCCTCATACTCACCATTAACAACACTTAACCGTACGGAATTAGCATACTGCTGAGCCGTAGTAACAAATGTATCTTTCTTTGCTTTTCTAATATAACCAGACATACTAGTAATCGCTAAAGTCATCAAAATCGCTAAGATAATAATAACTGCCAATAATTCAATTAATGTAAATCCTTTTCTGTTTTCAAGTTTTTTTCTCATGTTTTCCCTCCATATCTTCCTATAACCAGAATATCAATATCCAATCCATTTGTCAATTTAATTGTGGTCTTTTTATACATTTTTTGACAAACTTTAATACACACTGACAACGGAATAGCTACCACCACAGGCAATGGTCCCCCCAACATTAGGTAGAGTCGTAAAGCCGGTATCCTTAATAACTTCATTCTTAGCAGACTCCTTATTCAACTCATCCCGTGTTAACAGTGACACGCCTCGTTTACCTTCTTTATACTGTTCCACCAAAGTAGCACAATAACGATAACTAGAACCAGTATTAGCAATGACAGCATAAGAATTTTGGGTATCATAACTGCCTCCTTCAGGGCCTTCATTAAATTCTGTTAAATCAAGGGACTCTAATTTAATCACAATCGCCTTAGCAGTAGCCGGTTTATTAATAGAGGTGTCACTACGCAATTTATACTCTGCTAAAGTCAACAACTTTTTCGCATCCTCTACATACGTATTACGCTTATTTTTATCAATGGTACTCATAATATTGGGAACGGCAATGGTCATAATCAGCCCCAAAATAGCAATAGTCGCTAATAACTCGATGAGGGTAAAGCCTTTATTTTTCATCTTATTCACCTATCCTAATTTCATTATATCAACTTTTCACTTATTTTAAAATACTTTTCAAATTTTCTTTCTCCAAAAAAGCCTGTTGATTTAACTTTGTACCAAAGATAGAATCATAACGAAAAATAGCAAAACCACCGTACTTAGACAAAGGGCGAGACACTAAAATTTCTCGCATAATAATATTATTATATAAAAGCCATTCCTCTTTTCCCTCTTTGGCATAATCATCGATGGTTCCTGCCTTATAAAAAGCAAGCGCAGGAAGAAGTTTAACAGAAGAAGCACGCAGTAACGCATTCCATTCTTTAACAGTATCGTAATACGGTTTTACTCCGTTAAAAAAGCCAAAATAAATCTGAGGCATCAAATAATCGACATACCCCTCATGCGTAGCAAATAACTTAGTATCAATATAATTACTATGATAATTATTCTCTATATTTCCCTCTGGACTAATTCCAAATAATAATGTTTTATCCTTTTTTTTCACCAGGCGATAAGTTTTCTTGATTAAAGAAGTGGTAACCCCTAAACGATAATCCCTCAAGGTTAAAGTAGCATCTTTACGCAAAGCTTCCTGATAATTTTCAAAATCAATGGTGTCATCCGGATAAAAGTAATCATCAAAATGAATACCATCCACTTCATAATTATCTAAAATTTCTTGAATACCATCTAAAATTAAAGTTTCAACCTCCGCTTCTGCTGGGTTATAGAACAAGCCTTTTCCTTCAATTTCTTTAACCTTATTGGTAGAAAGCCACTGAAAGGCCGGATTTTGATAGGTTACTTCCTCCATTGCACTACTTCGAATACGATATGGATTAATCCAAGCATGAAGTTCTAGCTGTCTTTTATGCGCCGCTTCAATGAAATAAGCCAGTAAATCAAAGGGTAAAGCATCCCCTTCCTTTGCCACCACCGTTTTACTACTTGGAAAAAACTTAGAAGGATAAATAGCATCCGAAAAACTCCGAACTTGTAAAATCACCATAGTGAAACCAAAATCGGAAATCGTATCAAGCATATCATCAATGATATTTTTTCCTACGGCGGAGTCTTGTCTTAAATAGTTACTTAATTCAATATATGAGATAAAAATAGCCCGTTTTTCTTCCTCCATCGCAACCCGTTCCTTCTTTGGATTTGGTAACAATAAAATGATAACAAACAGAAAAATGATGACAAAAATAAATCCTAACAATACATTCCTTTTCATTTTATTCACCTTTATTTAGTGTAAAAAATAATAGGCGATTATTTTGTCGTTTAAGAAATACAATCACTATTTTTAATAATAAACAATTGATGATTACGATAGAAAGCATAGAAAACATCTTCTAAGACCACCTGTTTTAAAGCTAGCATTTCTTTTAACCAGCCTTCTGTTTTCTTTAACTGTTTCAATGTCTCCTTCTGAATCTCACCATCTAGAATAAGCGCAATAGGATAAGGACCACCACTACCTGCTTGCTTTTTAAAGACCGATAATTTACCACTCGTTTCCAAAATAGCATAGTCTACTTCCTCTAAACTCTTCACCTCACGAGCTCGCAATTGTGTTAACAAATCTTCCAAGTTGTACCGCTGTTTAATCATCTCTTTAAAATTAACCTTTCCTTTATTAACAATCATTGAAGGTTGCCCATCCAAAAAAGTGCGTAACTTTTCATGTTTCAAAGAAATTTTAGATACCAATATCTGAAGAATTACTAACACAGCAATAGGAATGATGCTAAGAAAAATACTGGCTTTATAATTTTCAATACTCATAGCAGCTAGTTCCGCAATTAAAATAGAGACAATCAAATCGACAATGCTCAACTCACCGACTTCTCGTTTTCCCATAAAACGATACACTAACACAATGGCCCAATAAAAAAACAAAGTTTTAACAAGAACAATTAACAAATCCATTCTCTTCACCCATTGTTATTGTTTCCCAAATCACTTTGTTTATGCTTCTATTTTAGAAAGAATTAATGCTTTAATTTCTTCATGTACTTCGTTAATAGATTTTGCTTTTCCCTCTCTGACACAATCAATAACATCCCAATGATATAACTCAGATAATTCTAAGTAAGAGGCCAGTACTTGATTTTCTTTTTCTTCTTCTTCCTTCGATACCGAAAAAGAAACTTGTTTATCTTTTAACTGCTTACTGTATTGATAAGGTAAATTTAACAAAATAGTATAATCAGGAGGGGGTAATTTTAATAACCAATACTCCAGTTTATCAATCCACTGATACATGTAAAAACGTTCCTCGGCAGTTTTATATTTACTCCCTTGATGTGCCATATTAGAACTTGTATAACGATTGATAACAACCACATAATCTTCTTCTAAAAATGCTTGAATTTTCTTACTATGATATTTTCGATCTGCCGCCGTATATAAGCAAACGACCTCAGGATCCAGTTGTTGATACCCTTCTTTAAACCAACTAACTCCTTCTTTTCCCAAAACACAATTTTTAAAAATTGCTCCGGTGGGACTATCATACATAGGAAAAGAAAATTCCACAGCTTTGATATTTTTTTCTCTCAAAGCTTTCACTAACAAACTACTCTGTGTTTCTTTTCCCGAACCTTCACAACCTTCAATGACAACAATTTTTCCCATAGTACTGTCTACACCTCAATATTATTATCTTGATTAAAAGGTACCAACAAACATTTACGACTCGCCAAATAATCACACATATGAACAAAGTTCTCCCATTTCGTCTTCGGTGACGGCAAGACCTCATTTCCTTGATAATCCTTTGTCCATGGGCCCATATGACAAGCGATTACTTTTTGTAAAAATAAAGCATCCTCCTCTTTAAGTTGTAATTCTTCCCGATGATCATACACATAATTAGCAGCCAACAAAGGGTGATCAAAACGAGTATAACGTTCTTCGACCATTCCTCGTTTAAAACCATCATGGAAAAGAAGGGCCATCAGCATTAAATCTTTTTCATGAGAAGTGTATTTATTACCAATCGCTGGATCACTCAATAACTCTTTCGCAATACGTACAGCTGCCTTGGTATGACGCAATAAACCACCTTCTCCTAAGGCATACTGAGGATGATACTTTCCCGTAGAGCTAGCTTCTTCTTTAAAAAAGTAATCAGGTAAAGTCTCCACTAATAAACACGTACTCTTTTGTAATTGTCTATCTTTAATATAATCTATTTCTGTAAAAAAAATTTGTTTTTTATTCATGATTTAATTCCTCTTTCCATATTATACCATTAAAAACATTTGTTTGCAACTCTCGTTTCTAAAAATTGCACTAACACTTCATTTAAAACATAAAAATAAGCAGGAGCGACAGCTAAAAAGTGAGATGTCTCTAACAAAATGCCTTTCGTTACTAAAAAGCGATAATCAAATAGCTCTCCTATTGATTTATCAAATTTATTATAAAAAGTTTCTTTACAAATTCCTTCACTCTTGCGAAACCCTAAAATAATTTCATATTCTATTTGTGCCTTTAAAGTAACTAACTCCACTTCCTGTTGCAACTGTCCTTTAAGATAGTGGGTAAGACTTCTCGTATTCGTTCTACGACACTTTTTTAAATAAGAAGAAGCTCCAAGACCAAATCCATAATAGGGTTCATTATTCCAATAAACCAAGTTATGACGAGATTGATAAGAAGCTTTAGAAAAATTAGCAACCTCATATTGCTGATAACCTGCTTTTTTTAAAGTCGTTTGCAAATAGGCATACATTGTTGCATCCAACCCTTCTTCGATAGGAGTAACTTTCGAAAGAAAAAGTTTGGTATGTGGTTCTAAAATCAAAGAATAGGTAGAAATATGCGTTGGTTGTAACTGTAAAACATATTGACAATCAGCCATCAAATCAGAAAGAGTTTCCGTAGGAAGAGCATACATTAAATCAATATTAATATTTGTAATACCCACTTCCTGTAACCAGGCCATTACCTGAGTCACTACTGTATGCGGTGTGTGCCGTTCAACAATTCTTTCTAAAGAGGGCTGAACCGTCTCTAACCCCAAACTGATTCGGTTAACGCCGTACTGTTTGAGCAACTGAATTTTTTCTTTCGTTAAACTCTCAAAATTAGCTTCCACCGTAAACTCATATTCTTGGGAAAGATGAAATTTTTGACAAAGTTGTAATAAATATTCCAATTGTGTAACGGTTAAACAACTAGGGGTCCCCCCACCAATATAAAGCGTCTTAATCATCTCCTGCTGATAGCCTCTTTTAACTTCCTTCGTTAACTGTTGTAAATATTGATCTACTAAATCCTCTTGATAAAATACTTTGCAAAAATCGCAATAAGCACATATCTTTTGACAAAAAGGAATATGTAAATAAACTGCCGTCGCTTGTTCTTCCATCGATCTCACCTCTTTTATAGTAGTCAATAATTTAAAAAATTGCAAACAAAAACTATTAACCAACGCTAATAGTTTTTCATTATTAAGCACGTTTTTGTTTTTGATAAATTTTCTTTTTCGTATCAGGATGAACAATCATTGTCGTCGGTGTCTTCTCAAAATCCAACACCGTTTGAAATTTTTCATCAAGAAACAATAAATCCTCACAAAATTTTTCATCTTGTAACCAAGAGGCAACAACCTCGCGATCCTCAATACGAACTACTGAATTTTCAGTATCTAAAAATACCTTACGAATAATTTCATTCGTTGGCTCTACTCCAATTTGCTGATACTGCTGATAAAGATGACGTAACCACATGCCTGCCAAATTGGTCTTTTTTTGATCTTCTGAAGAAAGTTCATTAAAAGCAACTCCTGTCGTACTATGATCATGTGCTACGGCTAAAAAAGTCACCAAGTTATTTTGTTTTACTTCGGCATCAAAATCAAAAATAGCTAAATTTTCTCCCGCAATTGTAACAATTTGTTGGGCTAAGATAACATCCTTTTTCGCTTCTTCACTAGCATAAAGATTAAACAATGTAGCACTCACACTATGATAGCTAGCAACCTCTTTCAAAGCTTGTAAATCGACACCAATGGTATTCGCATCCTCATATTGATCATAAATAGCTAGCTTTTGATAAAACTCTCTTTCTTTTATAGAACAACTAAATAATGGTACCGTTGTTAAAGGTGCGATTCCTTTCATATCATCAAACATACGACGTATCGCGTTTGATTCTCGATAGGTAAAATCTATTGTTTTTTTTAATTCTTGCATTTTCCCCTCCTTATTGAGCAGCGATACTAATTATATCACATGAAAGCCCACTTGACAAGCATAACTTTTTTTCATGTCGCTTTCTGTCGAATAATAGGGGAACTGTTTTTTAATTAGGCTTACGTTTAATTCGTAATAAGGCTAATAACTCTCTAAATAAGGAAGTGTCTGTTATTAGAAACATCATCCACTTTCCATCATGATAAGTCGGTGCTTGATCGTATACTGTCTTTATTTCTTGGCTGTACTGCTTTCTATTTTGTTCAAATATATTACGTTCCTGCTGACCGAAAATAACCATAAATCCTAAAGTCTTTTCTCTAGCATAAAGAGCACATAGCGTCTTACCACCCTTTCTATATTTACATTCATAAACCCACTGTTTACCACCACTATGATAACAAGGTGCCATCGTATAATGTTCTTCTATCATCTTCGCAAGTTGCTGCCAAACCGTATATAAGTCATCCCCCAAAAGAGCTATCATTTCTTGTTCTGTTGGTCTATCCTCTCTCAATTTTAAATACACCGTCCTTACTTTTTTTCATACTTCAGTAACACAAAACGTTTATCTTGTTCATGATTAGGTTGATGACTGGCAAAATAGGCTTTCAAAGGCGCTAGGGAAGTCAATTTCAATTTTCCTTTCTCCTCATTATCTACTTGTTCATAGTCATACTCATCCTCTTTATAATAAAGGGAAAAATCCTCACAAGCCCGTAAATAACTAGCATGATTTTCAACAATTATCTCTCCACGGATCAAATCAAGCAAGCTCCCATCAGCCAAGCGTTGTGTAATTACGGCTCGTTCAGTGCAGCAAAATCCTTGCTGGTCACTTGTCAGCTGCCCCAATATTTGTAGATGTAAAGATTTAGTACTTGGTAAAATAGCTTGTGGATATTCTTCTAAATAACTAGTAGTAACAAATTCTTGCACGAAAGAAACGATAGAAGAAATAGCCTCTATTTCTAATGGCTTATCAGCACCTTTTTTACGTTGATAACAAGCATAATAATGGTCTAGAGGGGTCTGATATTTTCCATCATAACTGTGAGCAGCCATATAAAGACGCCAAACAATAGCTTGTGGCGTAAAAACATCTTTAAACTGAACAAAACGCAAATCATCCTTCACACCATAGAAAGAGAAAGGAACAAACGTATCTTCATCATATTCTTCTTCTGTTAAATAACGCTGATGAAGACAATCCACCACTTGCTGGGTTTTTTCTACTTTCCAAAGAAGGGCCGGGTAATCCAAAAAATGCCGTACCTGCTGATCATATTTTCTAACAGTCTTTTCCAGCTTTATATCTGCTTCCTCCAAACTAGTATCTGCAATAATATATTTTATTTCATATAAGCAATCTAACATTTGCTTTCTAAATTGGACCAAAGAAAAAGGCGATAAGGAAGCAAGACGGGGATGCACTACTCCTAAATACAACTGTTCTAAAGGAATCGCATCAAACTCTTCTTTTGTAATTTTCATCAACATCACCTTTTTGTCTTTAGTATAACATAGACCTTCCCACAAGTCTGCATTAATTTTATTATAATAAACTTACCCTCATTTAATCTTCTTTATTTGATAAAATGGACAAAAATGCCTCTTGAGGAACATAAACAGAGCCAATTTGTTTCATGCGTTTCTTTCCTTCTCTTTGTTTCTCCAACAATTTTTTCTTTCTAGTGACATCGCCCCCATAGCATTTAGCCAAGACATTTTTTCGTAAGGCCTTGATATCACAGCGAGCAATCACCTTCGCTCCAATAGATGCTTGAATAGGCACCTCAAAAAGCTGCCTTGGAATAACTTCTCTTAACTTCTCCACAATCTGTCGCCCTCGTTTATAAGCAAAATCTCTATGTACGATCATACTAAGAGCATCTACCATTTCTCCATTTAAAAGAATATCTAACTTAACTAAATCACTGTTCTGATAACCAGTAAGCTCATAATCAAAAGAAGCATATCCTTTGGTCACTGACTTCAAGCGATCAAAAAAATCATACACAATCTCCGCTAAAGGAAGTGCATAATCTAAACAAACCCGCCGATCATCTAAATAATCCATAGTGAGGAAAGTTCCTCGTTTTTCTTGACACAATTCCATAACAGAACCAATATACTCTTTAGGCACATAAATATGTGCTTGTACATAAGGTTCTTGAATTTCTTTTATCAAGGTTCGTTCCGGCAACTTATTAGGAGCATCGACTAATACTACTTCCTCATCTTGAAGTAACACTTGATACACCACCGATGGACTAGTACCAATCAACGTAATACCAAACTCCCGCTCTATTCGTTCCATCGTAATTTCCATATGCAATAAGCCTAAAAAACCACAACGAAATCCAAACCCTAAAGCCAAAGAAGTCTCTGGTTCAAAACAAAGCGCAGCGTCATTTAATTTTAATTTATTAAGAGCCTCCCGCAAGGCCTCAAATTGACTCGTCTCCAATGGATACACCCCACAGTACACAACACTTTTCATCGGTTGGTACCCCGGTAGTGCACACACTTCGTTTTTAGTTTCTACCAAAGTAATTGTATCCCCTACCTTGACATCAGCAATACTTTTAATAGAAGCATATAAATATCCAACTTCTCCCGTAGTTAAAACATTCTCTTCCACTTCCTTGGGAGTATGTTTTAAAATTGCCAACACTTCATAACTAGCCTTGCTCTCCAAAAGGTAAATTATATCTCCCTTATGAATGTTACCATCCACTACTCTAACAGCGACTAAAACACCACGATAAGAATCAAATACACTATCAAAAATCAAAGCTCGTAACGGACCTTGTACGCTACCACCAGGAGCAGGAATTTTTTTCACAATAGCCTCTAGTAAAGAATCAATCCCCTCACCTGTTTTAGCACTAGTCAAAATAATATCTTCTAACTCAAATCCTAAATTGACAAGTTCCTCGCTCACCTTAGGACAATTGGCATTTGGTAAATCAATCTTATTAATGACAGGAATAACGGTCAAATGGTGATCAAGAGCCAAATAGAGGTTTGCTAATGTTTGTGCCTCTATCCCTTGCGCAGCATCTACCACTAGTAAAGCCCCCTCACAGGAAGCTAAACTACGACTCACCTCATAACTAAAATCTACATGCCCTGGAGTATCAATTAAGTGAAAATAATAATCGGTATCCTGATACCGATAAACTAAGTTAACCGCATTTAACTTAATCGTTATCCCTCGTTCTCGTTCAATATCCATAGAATCTAATAATTGTTCTTTCATCTCACGGCTAGAAATAGCCTTTGTTTTTTCTAAAATACGATCAGCTAAGGTACTCTTACCATGATCAATATGCGCAATAATAGAAAAATTACGAATATTTGCTTGTTTCATGTTCTTCACCAGTAATAGTATATCATAATCAATAGCAAAAGGCCTACTGCTACTTGTAAAGAAAACGCTAAGAAATGCCAAAGAATAATCATCATAACATAGAAATATACCTCTATTTTTACTTTAAGATTGTTCCATCGCTTCACTCAACATTTTAAAAATAGCATTCATCGATTCATTAAAAGCTTTTTCAATACCATAAGAAATCGTTAAACCAGCCTTTGATACAGCATTATTATAATTTTTCTCATTAGCCTTTAAATAATCCTCGGCACTAACATCCTTCCCTTCACTAATATCTCTTTCAAAAGCATTAATTTGTTGATCCGTCAACATCTTTTTTTTATTTTGACTATACTCATTATAACCACTAGCTTGCATAAAATAGAGAATTAAAAAAAGGAAGAAAAAAACTAAAATCACAATTCGGGTTACCCCCGCTTTACTCACCTTTCATCACCTCATCTAACACTTCTCCTAAAATCAAAGTCGTACGATATACCTCATCAATCGTATTTTCATCTCCCCCCATTTCTACTAAAATCGTATTAGGCGAAAAATCCTGATTATAAACCCCATTGACCCCAGCACCTTCTTTCTTGTAAATCCCTTTACTAAGTCCTGGCAATTTCTGATTTAATCGTTCATGAATTTTAGTAGTCATCGCCAAATTACCTTGATAATTAGGATTCTCTAAACCAACAATAAATAAAATCTTAGCATATGTTAAACGATCATTCGTCAAGGTTGTTTTATCATAACTAACAGAATCTCGATGTAGATCAATAAAATAAGTGAGGGAAGGGTACTGTTGTTTCACTTGCTGCAAAAATTGCTTAGTAACTTCATAACTGCCCGCATAAGTAAGTCCTAACGCCGTGCGCGTATCTGCCACACTAGCCTCTTCGACCAATACCGAATAGCCACGTTTTTCTAATTCTTCTTTTAAAACATAGCTCGTCATCATCACATTAGGACGCACATTGTATTCAGCAAACGAAGTCGGCTTATATTCCTCCGTCTGATGTGTATTATAAATGTAGACTGTCGGATTTGTAATTGTCTCTTTGAGTGGATTTTTGACTAGATGTTCTTTATTTTCACTCACCGCTGCCGTGACATCATCACTAGAAGTTAAGCCCTTATAGTTTTGGTGTAAAACTGATAACGGATTAGCTAGATCAATATCAATCACCTTGGTCATTAACTGATGAAAGTAACTATAATTAGATTTAGAACTTTTTACAAAAGCATTTTGATTTTCTAACATAAAACGTAAAAAATCCTCATGAGATGTTTTCAAAGTAAACTTAGCTAGTAAACGAATAGTAATAAAAGCTGAAATAATAACTAACAAAGAAAAACAACTAATTTTAAACAGTGGTCGCTTCTTTTTAGTTTTCTTTGCTACAAACTTTTTTTTCACCTTAAAAACCTCCCTTCTACTTTTCTCTAGTATAAGGAGGTCATTGTTAAAATGCTGTCGAATTAATGGCGCAATAAACCTTTATTTAAAGATTCACTAACTAACTTACTCAACTTAGAAATAACTAAATCCACTTCTTTTGGTGTTACCATTAAATTATACCCCAATGGAGTTAGTACTTCGGCAATTAAACTTTTTACCTCTTCGTCTTGTAAGTTACCTACTAAACCCATAATATTTTTCTTCTCTTCTTTAGATAAATGTTCTTCATGGTGTTCATAATCCTTATCATGATTACTTACAAATTTCATCGCCTGATTATTCTGATGATCTTTTTCAAAACTTAAATGATTAAATAAATAATTGATAGTATTACTAACAATGGTTACCGCATCAACTACGGTTGGAATACCAAGAGCAATGACCGGAATAGATACCGTCTCTTTAGAAATTTCAGCACGATTATTACCAATACCACTACCAGGATGTATTCCTGTATTCGTAATTTGAATTGTTTTATTAACCCGCTCTAAATGAGATGCAGCCAGTGCATCGACCACAATTACAAAATCTGGTTGAATTTTTTCTAAAATTCCCAATAATATATCCTTTGTTTCAATACCCGTAGTTCCCAAAACACCAGGGCTAATCGTCGCCACTGAACGATATTTAGGATCAACATCAATCCCCAAAGAAAATAGATACCGAGTTACCACCAAATTATCACTTACCAAAGGCCCTAATGCATCAGGCGTTGCATCCCTATTTCCTAATCCCACGACTAAACAACTCATTTGATCATTAATATTTTCATAAGCTAGTACTTCTTGGATTACTTTTATTAATACCTTTTGCAATTTTGTAAAATTGCCTTCATCGGTCACATCCTCAAAATAAATCGTTTTGTAAAGTCCTTCTTTTCTATGAAGTAGAGAAGCTCCTTCCTCATCAATCATCACAGTCTCTACTTTTATATCCTCTATCACTTGTTCCTGTTGTTGATAACCAGTCTTAGATCCTTTTTGTTGTAAAATCTCGCTAATTAAATCTGTCCGAAATTGATATTTTTCCAAATCGATCTCATGTTTCATCTTTTATCACCTAATACTAGTCTTCCCAAAATTAGATCTTCCTATGAAAAATGTTTGCCAAATGCCACTTTTTTTGATAGAATGAATATGTTTACAAAAAGTGAGGTGAGAAAATGCCAAATATTAAAAGTGCTAAAAAAAGAGTACGTAGTAACGAGAAAAAAAGAGAAAGCAATAATATTGTTACTGCCAGCATGAAAACTGCGATTAAAAATTGTGAAAAAAACATTCAAACCAATAACAAAGAAGAAGCAGTTACCACTTTAAATATTGCTGCTCAAAGAATTGATAAAGCTTGTACTAATGGACTCGTTCATAAAAATAAAGCTGCACGCTTAAAGTCAAGATTAACTAAAGCAGTCAATAATATTCAATAAAAAAGAAATGTGGATAGTGTACACGCACATTTCTTTTTATTTGGCTTCTTCTAATCGATCCAAAGTAATACAACCAAATGCTTGATTCTTTACATCTTGCAGAACAATTTGATAAACTTTTTCTAAATCGATCTGTCCACCTTGCATTAAGGCCCCTCGTTTCTTAGCAATACTACAAAACAACTTTTCCACTTCCTCCAACGTAGTAGCCATCATACCATAACGTTGTCTTACCCGTTCTGGATATAATTTTGATAAATAAGTAAGTGCAAAAATCGCTAGCTCCTCCCGATTGAGAATTTCTATCTTAATAGAAGAGAACATAGCCAAAATTTTAGCACTTTCTTGGTTCTCTAACTTAGGCCACAAAATTCCTGGAGAATCTAATAACTCAATACTTTTATTTAAACGAATCCAACTCAAACTCTTAGTCACACCAGGACGATTACCAACAGCTACGGCCTTCTTTCCAACAAGTCGATTAACTAATGTACTCTTACCAACATTAGGAATACCAACAATTAAAGCCCGCATCACTCGTGGTTTTAATCCCTTGGCTTTGCGCCGCGCATTTACCTTCTCAAAAATTTCTTCACTTAATGTGAAAATCTTTTTAATATTAGTGTTCTTCATTAAATCAACTGCCACCACTTGATAACCTAGAGACTCATAATAATGAATAAACTGATCTGTCTTTGAACGATCACATAAATCATATTTTGTCATGATCATAATCCGTGGTTTTTCTTTAATTAATTGCTCTAAATCCACTATCTTAGAAGAAAGTGGCATCCTCGCATCTATCACTTCATAAACTATATCAATTAATTTTAACTTTTCAGCAATCTCCCGCTTCGCCTTAGCCATGTGACCAGGATATGAGTTGATATTTGTCGGATTTTGTCGATTTTCCATTTTTAATCACTTCCTTCTATAATTCTATTTTGTAGTATCTAGTACCATCTATTTCCTCTAAAAAAATACCGCCATTATTTATTATTACTTTGGAAGAAGCAACATTTCCATTTGAAGACTGTCCATATACTTCTTTAAAGCCTAACTTTTTAAATTCATCTAATCCGAGTTTTAATATTTGAGTACCATATCCTTTTTTTCTTTCGGATTTCCTAATTGTATAATAAAAATTACCAGACCACTTTTTCCAACGATTATCTATTTCTGTTCTTAATCCAATATATCCTACTGGTTTATCATTAGCATACATAATATAAATAATCGTTGGTGTATCATATTCATTAATTTTTTGATATTTTCTTGAAAGTTGATTTTCTATATAATCCTTAAACACTTCGTAAGGCAACCCATTACACAAATTAGTTGAACCCGATTCTTTTAAAGGAATATCTTGATACATTTCATATTCGCTAGTTCCCATGTTTATATTAATTTCTTTTAGTTTATATTTCATATTTTTCTCCATCTCATCTATACAAATTTTCTAAAACTCTGGTAAGGCAATCCTCAGCAGTTTTATCTGTGTCTGAAAAACTAATTCTAACTAGTTTTCCATTTACTTTAAAAATATACGGATTTTTTACTTTAGTAATAAAATCTAATATTCTTTCATTACTAGGTTTTCTTTTATCGATTTTTATAGAACTTATCTCATCAACATCATCTAAAGTCACATCTTCCAACTTCATATTTCTACAACGTTCTAGTTTTTCTTTAATTTCTTCAATGTTATATTTATTCATAAAACCACACTCCAAATTAATTATATATTCAAATATATTTAATATTAAATGTGCAATTATTATTTCTACTCATTTTTAAGTTTAAAATAATATAATTATTCACTTTTATCACTTACATCAAGTTTTTCAAGTTCATTTATATATTTGTCAAAATCACTAATATATATTTGATCTTGTATTATTCTATATTTTTCAAATTCAGATTCTGCTTTATCACAAGCTATTTCATGAGATGTTTTTCCAGCATCTTGTAATATTTCTCTATCAGTAAGTTTTAAAAATTCATCTAATCTATTTGACCAATCTTCCATTGTCATAGGCACATGCCTTATTGCTCTACTTTCAGCTAAATCAAGATAAGCGGAAACAATTCTTCTTCACTTAAATAATTTTTAGCAATTACAACATCACTTTTAATGATTTTGCCATTTGGAGCATCAGACCAATTAGTAAGACCCATATGCTCCTTATTAGAATCAGCTCTAGTATATATAATTTCAGCTGCTGTATTACCAGTTACAGCAAAGTGCATTTTGTTTTGAACTTTTTTAAAGAATTCTAATGTTGTTTTTGAATTTCTATCATAATCAATACTTGTAGCATAGATATCTGTTACCTTTTGATAAAATCTTCTTTCAGATAGTCTAATTTCCCTAATTCTTTCAAGCAATTCATCAAAATATTTTTCAGTTAAAATTGAACCGCTATTTTTAAGTCTTTCATCATCCATTGCAAAGCCTTTAATAGTATATTCTTTAACTATTTCATTTGCCCATTTTCTAAATTGTATGGCTCTTTCATTATCAACCTTAAATCCTAAAGCAATAATCATTTGCAAATTATAATGAACAACATCTCTTGCTACTTCTCTATTTCCTTCTTTTTGAACTATTCGAAATTTTCGAATAGTTGAATCTTCAGTTAATTCATTATCATTATATATCTTTTTTATATGATAATTTATTGTGTTAATTTCTACATTATATAAAGTAGACAACATTTTTTGAGTAAGCCAAATATTTTCATCTTCGTATCTCACTTCAATTGCTTCTTTATCATCTCCAGTTGCAGCAATAAATGTTAAATATTCAGCAGCACTAGACCTAATTGTTATTTTGTTTTTTCTCTTCATATTTACCTCCTTTTTATATGTTCTTAAACGGCGTAATCACCACTATATTTCCTACTTGTATTTTTGTTAAAAACAACATATATCCGCTGATTTTCGCTATTTTTTATATAAAATATGCATTATCAAAATTCTAATAAATCCTTATAAAATAAGGATTTATGGAAGTTCTTAATTAAATCGTAATCAACCAGTTGATATTTGACTGATTTTGTCGATTATTATTTTCCATTTGTTTCACTTTCTTTTATTATTCATTCATATTATTCTTTCTTTTTAATGCAGATATTAATTTAGAACAATCAATATACACTTTCGAATCTACACCATACCTATCTTTAATATCTTCTAATCTTTTATCATAACCTATGTCATCTCCAAATCTATCTATTTGCATATCTGCCATATTTAAAATATCTAAAAACTCTGATTTATATTCATTTTGTATTTTACCATGATAATATATTTCTCTCCAAAAAGAAACAGTATTGTTTTTTAATATTTTTCCACCTATTATATTATGATTAATACCATCTTTGCTAAATTCATAGCCAATATCATGATTATAGCCTATTAAAAAACACTTTATGATATCACTATCACTTAATTTATATTCTTTAGCAATCTCTACCATTTTACGAGCCACAGCAAGTGAATGTCTTAATCTTTCCTCATCCATTTGTTTTAGTTTCCTTCCCGATCCAACTTATATAGTCATCATTAAAACTTTCTAAATTAAATATTGCAAATGCGGTTTTCTATTATTTCAGTTTTATTATCAAAGACTATTTCAAACATATAGCAAAAAATGAAAATTTAACTATCTACAACAAACCAACTATTCTTATCATAATATCTCTTAGTACTTTTGTATTTACCAATTTAATAATTGTTTTAATAATCATACTCCCAAAGACCTAGTTTACCATTTACCTCAATAGAAACTACTTTTTCAACATTTTCTAATTTAAAACCATATCCATCCCAATTATTCGATGTTTTACTAACAATACCTTTATATACGATTGGATCTCTTTTTGCTAATATTTCTCTTAAATGATCATCGACTTTAACACAATCTGTAATCGTTGCCTTTGCAATTATTTTTCCTATTGGATAATCTAAGTTTAAATATTTAAATCTTTCTAGATTGGTTTTATCTAGACCTTTCCCTGCATGTATCAATATTTCACCCCGATATTTTGTTTTCCAAGTTCTAAATTCATATTCCTTATAACCTTCCGCAATTAATGTCGCCCAAGGTTGTTTAATTGTTATTACTTTCATTTCTCCTTCTCCACTTAGCATTAAATCCCATCTACAACAATTATTCTAATGCCAAAATTTAAGTGTTGCTGCTTTCTGTTTTACATCTAAAATATATACCAAATGACTCTTTACACCCTTTTTAACTTCATTTTTGAGCTGCACGATATTTTTATGTAACTAATTTCCGTTATTACTGAAATGTGCTATTGCTGCTACTAGTTGTAAATCATTATTAGTTAAAACATCTTCTATGGATAAATCAACATATTCATCTGGATGCAAAATAATGGGTTCTAAAAGCTCTGTTCTTGTTTTAAAATACGTAGAAAAAGAATCTTTTCTATACCCTTCACATGTATAATCGCTATGATACAACCAATAAGTTGAACTACGTTTAACCACTAAATCCAAGTCATCGATCCTCAATTCACCCGGAACGTTACCAAAACAATTTAAAGAAGTACTAATATCCGTTCCAATAGAATAGGCACCAATATTTTTTAAATCTACAAAGGCCATACGACCACTGGAAAAAACTTTTTCATTGATAAGCACGACCACTTTTTTATCTTTTAGATAGTCAACCAATGGCTTAACAACATCAGAAAAGCCACCACCATTATCTCGTAAATCTACGATATAATTTTCTATTTTATGTTTCTTCGCTATTACCTTCATTGTTTCAATTAAATGAACCATTTTTTCTTTATCTTTACAATAGTGATAATGAATAACAATACAGTTTTCAACTATTTCATAAGAATAATTTTCAGGCACACTTCGCTTATCATCTTTTAATGGCTTAGTAAGATCAAATACAATCTCTTCCGTCTTTCCATTTTTTACTACCTGAAAGGTTATAGTTTGCAAATGGCTATCAAGACTAGGTAATGACTTTAAGATATCGGCAGTAGCCAAAGCAGACTCTTGACTAACATGCAAAAATTCTATGGTTGAATATCCCGTAATGTCCTCCAATTGTTGTAGTATTTCCCTAATGTTAACCCCATTTATTGCTGTAACAGAAGAACCAATCAAATCGGCTAACTCACTTGATAAATTAATAATATATATGCTTTCCTCTTTCATAAGAAATTTAATGGGCAAATGAGTAACTTCAGTAAACTTAACCTTGGTATGTGAGTCATACTTTCCTAACATATATTTTATCAATTTGTTGGTAATATAATAAATATCATAACGGTCATAAACATCTTTTACTAAAGATTGTCTTAGTTGCTCTTCAAATTCTTTCTTGGAATGAAAAAAATATAAACCAGGATGACCATAAAATACATCATCATCCCATACTACCTTTCCACTATCTATAAAATTAAAAATCTGAGAAATACAATTCTTTGCTTCGACAATAGATAACTGCTTCATCCTTTAAAACTACTACCTTCCTAACTTTGATTCTTTAACATTTTGAAATAAAATTATTATAAGACAAAACAAGTACCTTATTTCTTCCAACCAATGCGACTAAACGGCAAAATAGTTAAACTTGTTCGACCTTGTATTTGTGATTTTTCAATAAAGCCTAAGGCTCTACTATCATAAGAAGCCCCTCGATTATCTCCCATTACCAAATAACAATCCTCAGGAATAACTTCACTTCCTAATTCACTAGTAGTAAAATCTTCTGTTTCCTTACGTTTTACCTTCTTAGGCTCCTCTACTAATTTATCATTTACATAAAGAGCATGATCTTTATAAGTAATCTTCTCTCCCGGCAAGCCAATCACTCGCTTAATTAAATAATTATCAGCAGTCGTTACCACAACAATATCAAAACGCTTAGGATCAGCAAAATAATAGGCCGTCTTATTGAGGATCATAATATCCTTCTCATAAAGTGTAGGTTCCATGGAAGGACCATTTACCCGAATTGGAGTGACAACAAATACCTTAGTAATAATAACTAGTAAAAGAATAGTAATATAAGGAGTTAACTCTTTCAACTTTGCTTTCATTTTTCACCTCAAAGGAAAAATAAGACCAAATGGTCTTATTGTTGTCCTCTTTCTTTAATGCGATATTGACCAACCATGCCACGTAAAAAGTTAAGTTTTGCACGTCTTACTTTACCACGTCTAACAACGGTAATACCCGCAATCTTTGGCGAATGAATAGGGAAAGTTCTCTCTACTCCTACACCAGAAGAAATTTTACGAACTGTAAACGTTTCACTAACACTGCCACCACGTCTTCCAATGACAATACCTTCAAACGCTTGAATTCGTTCTCTTTTTCCTTCGACGATTTTTACATCGACCCGTACCGTGTCTCCCACACGAAACTCAGGAACTTCATTTTTCATCTGTTTTTCATTAATTTTGTCAATTACGTTCATCGTTTTCCTCCTTTTCCTATAACCAATGCTCATAACTATTACCAGTAAGCGGAACATCTTTTTTTGACGTTTTTAATTATAACACATCATCATAATATATGCAAACTCTTTTAAAACAAAATAAAAAGTCCAAGAAAGCGTTCAAGACCAACGATAAAACCTATACGTAAGTACAGGTGGGTGCACGTAGTCCGTTTTCTAGGATCCCTAATCTATGAAAAGGTATTCAACACAAACGAGACAATCATCAATGCTCCCTTATCGTCAATTTAGTCGGTTTTATACTTGTGTCCATCGCGTCTTCCTCAGACAACTTTATTATAACACACAAAGTCTCTTTTATACAACTACTTCTTGTAATTACTTGTACTTTTTCAAACGCACAATACGGGTAGGGTCTTACAGAAACCAAAATAAATATTCAGCTCCTCGTTTTACAATGATTGCTTCTTCTTGGACGATAATGGAATCATAAAGAGGTTGATAGACAGCTCTCCCCTTTTTATCAATCAGACCATATTTTCCATGTTGCTTAACGATAAAATAAGTAGGCTGTACCGTTGACTGAATATTTTCATAAACTTCCTCCCCGATTTTATTTCCCTTATTATCAATCAGTGATAACTTCTCTTTTTGCAAAGAAACACCAAAAACATTCGTATCTAACACTAACACTTGCAAATAACGACAGGGCAATAGCTCTTTTTGTTGTTGATTAATTAACCCATAACCATCATCTTTCGCTACCACTAAATAACCATAAGGATCAAAAACAGTCTCGCTTGTTATTCCATAATTTAACGGAATAACCTCTTGCCCTTGACGGTTTAAAAAACCAACTTGTCCTCTACTATCACTAACTGCAATGAGATCTTTCTGAAAAGCACTCAATAAAAAGTAATCAGATGGAAAAGAAATTGTTGTCTGCTTTTCTAAATCATAGATGATTGATTGGCCACTTTGCTTTTGTAAATATAAATAGCTATCATCGACTGCTACAAAATAACTAAATGGCTCAACTGAAACAATGGTTGCTAGGGAATTTTTTATTTGATAGATATGAGCTTGATCTTGTAACAAAGCATCTTCCCTTAGGATATAAGTTGCTCTTGAATTTCTTCCCACCCCTCGTAACGTTTCTTGTTGGAAAGGTAAAACTTCTTGTCCCTTTTGGTCAATCAATCCTTGTTGTTCCCCTTTCGTCACAATAAAATAATCGAAAGCCACTTCCACAGCATCAAAAAATGCACTGAGTGGTTCTTCTTCATCATTCATTAAAAAGGTCTTTCCCTCCTTAGTAGCAATGAATAACTTATTAGTAATAACTATTAAAGACTCATAGTTAGCAGCTATCACTTGTTCGCCTTTGATATTAAGAAGACCAAATTTACCACCTTTTGGGAAGGGGGCCAAACCGTCATGAAAGACAAAATCGGTAAGTGAATCTACATCATTACCAAGAACATAATGACCTTCATAAATTACTTTTCCCGTTCGACTAACATATTGTAAAGTAGTAGCATGATGCACGGCTACAAATCCTTCTTGATATACACCTACCACACCCGCCTCTAATAACAGATGATCTTTCTTTTGAAAATAGAAAGTTCCTAATCCTATAAGTACTAGCCCAATCGCAAGACTGCTTAATAAAATTACCCCTTTTTTCATCCTTGGCTCCTTTACTATCCTGAAATATTAAACATAACTACATTATTCAAATCCATAAAACAAAATTTCTTACTATCACAACCTCCAGTTGATTTCACAATCAATTTATAATTTCCGCTCGTCCAACCATCAACGTCAATACATGTATCGCCGCTGATATTATCACCTAAGGAAAGCCAATTAGCGGAACCAACATTAAATCGCTTAATAATTTGGCTACATGAATTGTTAGAAGCCCTTGCGACACAAAGTGCTCTTCCCGTACAATTACCATCCCATGTAACACTACTAACATTCATATGTAGACGATAATGAAAACAAACCTCAGTTCCATTTTGCTTTCTGACATTACTTACAAACAAACCATTATAACTTTCTTTTGAACTATTACACTGCGCCTCTGTTGGCCTATTCTGGTCTTCAGGACAAATATGATAATCCTTATTTTTAATAGTCACATTGGTACAATCTTTCAATTTGCAACTTCTCTTTTCCGTAAGCGCACTACAATACTGATTATTGTGTTGCGAATAAAGTTGAACAGAACGCGTCTGAGTGCCCTCGCCACAACTTTTACTACAATCACCCCAAGCGCCTTCTACTCGTCTAGTCGCATTACAACAATCAAAACGATTACAAGCAACAGCGGTATTTTTCTTAGTCCCACAACTAACTCCATTATCATAATAGGAAACCAAATTAATTTCTTGTGTTTTTACCCCCGTTGTTCCACAAACTTGACTACATGCTGTTACATCTTTCCAAGATCCACTTTCTATGGTTTGACTACAACAATCCTGTGCATTACAAGCAGTTGTTTGAATCTCACTTGGACAGCTACTAGCAGTATAAATATCTTGATAAGAAATCGTTGTCGTCTGAACACCAGAGCCACATCTTGCACTACAACTACTAGTACTAGAACTAATAAATTTTGTCTCTGTACAATTTTTATACAAAGTATAATTAACCTCTTTTTTTATTAATTTCCCACTTTGCGTTTTTAAAGTTAAATATACAGTCTTAGTACTACCGTCTTGGTTATTGCCCACATCCAATGTAGAATTAGCGCGATAAGCAGTAAAATCACTATCAGTAACAGAAGCATAACCTGTGGTTGACAATTTCATCTGTAAAGGAGTAGACGGCACTTTCTCTAATTCAATAGTAATATTGGTATGAATAGAATGATACTGTGAATCTTGACTAGTAACCGTTAATTTACGAATAACTGGTATTTTTTCTAAATTATACTGTGCTGTCTTTTCACAACTATTCATTGCCTGATCGTACACTTTTACCTTTCCAAAATTCTTTCCCTCTTTCGTAAACGAGGTCACTAACTTAGAAGGTCCGGTCAATGTTTTTTGTTTACTATAAAGACCTGCCCCAAAGGCTGTATACCATTCCCACTTAGCCGTATCTTTTGGCAACTTATCAATGGTAAGAGAAAGATCTTCCTCATACCAGATATCACTACCACCTTCTGGCGTAAAGGTAATAGAAGAACAGTCAGGAGCTTTGGCATCAATAACATACATTCCTGATTTTTTGCTACTACTATTTCCATGACCATCAAGGGCATAACCAACAAGATAATACTTATTTTCCTGATCCTTTTCAATAGGTAAAGTCAGTTGTACTTGATGAGAAGTTACCTCCTGATGAACCACCTGAAAATTAGAAAGTGATAAAGTGGTATTTTTAATGCCATTTTTATAAACATCATAGCGATAGCTAGCAACTTGTTGATTATCCTGTATTTTCATGGTCACCTTGACAGCTTGATTAGTGATGGCTTTATTAGGAATAAAAGAGATGACTGGGCCATTCGTATCAGCTACTGTCTGATAAGATGGACAATCTAAAATTGCATAATACTGAAATTCTTTTTCACTGACCTTTTGAACATAAACTTTGGTGGTATCACCAGAGCACACTTGTTTATTATGATTGTAAATAGGATCAATATATTTTTCCGCTACTAACGTTGTTAACGTTACAAAATTCGTACTTCCAATTTCTTTTGGTAATTTACTACGATAATCACCAAAATATTCTTTTCCAGCTAAAATTAACGTACTTTCCTGACCATCATAATACTTTTTACGAGAATCATCTAACAATTTAGAAACCGAAAATAAAACGGCTGCAACAACGATACCTAAAATGATAATCACAGCTAATAATTCTACAAACGTAAAACCCTTTTTTTCTTTTAGCCCTCTCATTTTCACACCTACTTATAATACTAGAATAGCATTTTCCCTACTAAATGTAAATCCATTTTTCCAGAGTAAAAATTCTATTTAACTTAAAAAGTTAGGCCCAAGTCCTAACTTTCACTAACTCGATAAACTATCTCCTTAGTACGATAATGCTTATTTCTTTTTATAATGCTGTGGTACCATTTTTACTAACGCCCGATTAGAAAAATCAAAAGCAGCAATGACTTCTTTCATTGTCTTTAAATTCATACTGCGAATCAGCGCCACATAATTAGTAACTATATCTTGATAACTAATCATATCATCTACAAAAGAATCTAACATCGCATCGGCATAATCACTTTTAATTACTTCCGAAGAAATCCAAACTTTCTTAATTCGTTCAAAATCTTCTAAAGAAATACTAACCTCTTGTAAGTGCTGTTCTAATGCCGCTAAGTACTCTTCGCTATGTAACGTATCTACTTCGACTAATAACGTTAAAATACCAAAGGCGTCTTGAATATTATAACCACTACGACTAGCTAAATGGTTTCGTCTTACATACTCGTTAAATTCTGAACTAGCCCCAACAGCAAGTGTTAAAAACATATTTAAATACATATCTAGGAGCACATCACTAGAAACGGGAAAAGAAGAACGCTTCATTTTATAACCGATGGCTAATTTTTCAACTTCAATATCAGCACTTAATTCCTCATACGCTTTCACTACTCGTAATGGTTCTCGATATTGCTTCACTTTAAGTACTTGTTTATTTTCTTGCTGCGCAAATTTTTGTTTTAATCGTTGCCATAATAATTCAGGTTGAATCGCCCCAGCAATCACTAAAAACATATTAGATGGTTGATAAAAGGTCTCATAACACTCTAATAAATTAGTAGGAGTTATCTTCTTGATACTAGCTTCCGTTCCCCCAATAGGAGTATTTAACAACAACTTATGATACAAATTACGATTCAAGGTAACAACTGCCTGATAATCTGGATTATCCTCTCTCATATGTAGTTCTTCTTGAATAATTCCCTGTTCCTTTATAACATTTTCTTTTGTAAAATAAGGCGTATTCACCAAATCCAACAAATACATTAAATTTTCTTCCATTTTTTTACTACCACTAACAACATAACAAGTGGCTTTATAACTAGTAAAAGCATTCACATAACTACCTGTTTCTGAAAAGTACTGATAGGCATTACCCTCTTCCATTTCAAACACTTTATGTTCCAAAAAGTGGGCAATTCCCGCTGGGTACTTCCTCATCTTTGTCCCATTTTTAGGGACAAATTCATCAATCAAAGCACCATAATGACTGACATAATTAATATAATAATTCTTCTTTTTACTACGATCAGGATTAGGAATCATAATGACATCTAAACCATTGGGAAGTAATCCCCGATAAACAAACCGGTCAACCCCTTCTACTTCAATCTTCTGTAACATTTGCTTCCTCCCCCTTCAACAAATAAATCGTATCAATTTTAACTTTTGCTGCCACCTTGACAATCTCTTCCTTGGTTACCGCTAACATCTTTTTACGCTTAGTTTCTAAATCATCGACCCCTAATAATGTCATCATATAATAACTCTCAATAATTTGCCCTGGACTTTCTAAAATATCATCTAACGCAGTCGTATAATACTCTTTTGCCTGCTCGATCATCGCTAACGAAAAGGAACCTTTTTCTAACTTTTTTAATTGCTTTTTAATAATAGATAATACTTCTTTTTCTTTTCCTGCTGTAATACCTCCTGTAATCAAAATCAAATGATCAAGTTTATTAGGCCGACTACGAATACTATAGGCAAGAGAGGCCTTTTCCCGTACTTCAGTAAATAATAAAGAATTCATCCCTCCGCCACCTAAGATAGTATTATAAATAGAAAGCGGATAATTTCGTTCATACTCTGTTAGTTCACTAGTATTAAGGCTAAGGGCTAAGATAGTCTGTGAACCAACTAACTGTTCCTCAACTGTTTTCACCTTTCCTTTACCTCTTGGTGCTAGTAAAGCAGGAATCCTTCGTGCCTTGAAGGTATTCACCGGAAAAGCTTCCCTGAAAATACTCGCTACTTCTTCACTATCGACATTGCCAATCACATAAATGTCGATTAGATTATGTTTTATCATCTCTTGATAATACTGATATAAATTTTCACACGTCAAAGCATCTAAGTATGCTTCATAATCTGCCGTTTTAACACCTGCTACTACATCAGGTAACGTTTCCTCTAATAACCGGATCAGTGCATAGCGTTGGCGATCTTCTGTTAACGTTTTTAAATCGGCTTTATATTCTTCGTAAATCGTTTCAAAATCCTTCTTATTAAAAGCACCAGCAACAACATTGGGATCAAAAATAATAGAACTTAACAAACCTACACTTTTCTTAAAATTATCAACTTCCGTATACTTATCTTGTAAGACTCTTAATGTAAATGAGGTATCAAAATAATTACCCAACCGTCTTGACCCTGTACGCACCACAGCGGCATATAAATTTTGTAAAGCCTTGGTTAATAGTGCCTTACTAGGATATTTCTTAGTTGATAAAAGCAATAAATCAGTTAAAAAATAACGCTTGATAAGATTTTCTTTTTTTACTTCTTCTCGAAAGAAAACCTTTACCATAATTGTCTTTACCGTATCCGTTTTAATAATATGTAAATTATAAGCACCCTGTTCCTTTTCGATATATTCCATATTCCTCACCTTCTATTAGTATACCCCAATCTTCTTTTTCTTATGATTAAATTGCTTCCAAAGCAATGGTAATCATATCATCCAGTGCCCTTTCTCTTTGATCACTATCCAAATAGGTATCATCATAGTCGGAATCAACGACAGTTAAAATACAACCAGCCTCCTTTCTTAAATGTTTTGCAAGTGTAAACAAAATAGCACCTTCCATTTCAAATGCCAAAGCAGATAAGGCTGCCGGGTAATTTTGCATATATTTTTTTTTATCTACGTAAACATCAAAAATATCACTAGTAATAATCTCACCGGTAAATACGCGGTTATTAACTTTTTGAGCCGCCAAAACCAACTGATCAACAACCTCTTTGGTAGCTGTAAACTCTTTTTGATCATCGTTAAAAAACAATTTGGGATAACTAGAAAGAGTATAGCCTTTTGAAGCAATCACAATATCTTTCACTTTGATATCTTGATGATTACTACCACAAGTACCAATTCGAATAATCTTATCCACTTCGTAAAAGTGATACAATTCATAAGCATAAATACCAATACTAGCGCCTCCCATACCAGAGGCAAACACGGTAATTCGTTTATCCTTATAAAATCCGGTATAAGCTAACATTCCCCGTACCTGATTCACGCAAGTAACTCCTGTTAAATACTTCTCAGCAATATATTTTGCCCGCAAAGGATCTCCTGGCATCAAAACTTTCTTAGCTATTTGTTCTTTTTTACTTTCAATATGTGCTGTCGCCATAATTACCTCCTACTGTTATTATACCAAATATACGCTATATAACCAGCACTTTCTAAAAAAAACAAAAAAAAGGTCATTAAAAATCACCTTCTATTAAACCAAGATAGCTTACCAAAACATTAATTGCCTTTTAAGTACTCTGATATAAACCATGAATTTTTTCTAAATCACTGTCACTAATTGGTTCCAATACCCATTTTTTATTATCCTTTGTCAAATGAAAGGTAATCGTATAATTCGCTTTATCCGTAACAGCCTTCATTGTTTTAATACGGTATTCTTCCTTTTTTTGTTTAGCAGTTTTATCCTTGTCAGCAGTAAATTCATCTTTATGCTTATCCATATAATCCTCTGCCTTCACTAAAGAGTTTTCATAATCAAACACTTCTATTTCCACTTCAACAGTAGCTTTATCCCCATCCGTCTCCTCATTTTTAATTTTGTAAGACAAATTTTGATATTGCTTTTGCATCAAACTTTTATACTCTTTCTTTCCTTCTTCACTATAATCAGAGCCATCAACAACTTCTTCTAAATCTGTTAAAACATCACTATCCATCGTCTGATATTTGCCTAAAAATTCCTCAACTCGTTTACTAGGTGTATTCATCATATCCCCACAACCAGTTGTACAAAAGACAATCGCCAACAATAATAATAAACCTGCAAAGACATTTTTTTTCATAGTATTCCTCCCCTTCTTAACCTAACCCAAAAGATCTATTTTATGCATTTAATTTGACAAAAGAGCAAATCATTTCTATAATCTAGAAAAGGAGTTGAAAAAATGGGCATTAAAAATTTACAAATTAATGAAGCAAAATTTAAAGAAATACTAGAAAAAGTGAAAAAACACAGTCCTCTTATAAAAGGTGCTACGGCAGGAATGATCGCAGGAATGTTAGTCGCTCCCACTGCCGCTTTAGGAGGGATTATCCTAGCAGGAAGTCTTGTCGGGCTAGCTACTTTTTTCTTTGCAAAAAATCATAAAGAAAACAAAGAAGTGAAGGCTCATTACCGGGCCATTTCAGCTAACAAAGAAAAAATAGCACAAGAGATAGAAGAAGAGCAAAAAAGAAAAATTTCACTTGCGAAACAACAACAAGATGCCATCCATCGCGTCTATACCTTTCCTATGAATATCACTCCCTACAACTTTGAAATTAATTCTACTGCCCAGGCAGAGCAATTAGCTCTTGCAGATTCCCTCAATATTAATTTCACAGCACCAGAAAACCAAACCTTTCGGATCGTAAGTAGTGAAGAAGCACAACAAATTAGAAGCCAAAATACCCGACAAAGATAAACTATTGTGGAGACACCAAACGCAATATCTTTAATAAATCTTCATGAAGTGATGAATACCCAATCATCACTTTTTCTTTGAGAATTTGATACTTGGTAGATACACTCAAATGATCATCACTAAAATATTCGTCATACAAATAAGCAATCTTCGCTTGTTCTTTTTGTTGCCACATTTTTGTTAATTCCTTCAATAAATAACGTTTATTTTCCTTTTCTTTACGAGTTAAATACTCCCGTTGTTCTTCCGCTGTTAACACTTCATAAGTAAAAGGAAACAACGTCAACTCTTCACACATTTCCAGTACTTCTTCTTCTTCATCTAATAATAGCGTACTTTTATAGAGAAGAGTCCCTTGTTCATCAAACTCCACGGCAAAACATTTTTTTCCATCACTAACCAAAGTAGCATAACTAATTGCTTCCACATTATTATGAAAATAAGATTCGCTCTTTTCAAAAATTTTATCTAACAAACTTTTATCAACTCGCACCTTAGCATAATAAAGTGTCTGAATAAAAGATGTTTCTACTTTTAATAAAGGAATTTTCTTCATATGTTCTAATTCATCATCTAACTCCCACTCGAAAAAGTCGACCATTAAATTTTCTTGAAACCAGTTTAATAAAATATCATAAATATAAATCATTTTCTCTTTTTTCCTTTCCCATAAATCGCCACTAGCAGCAGAAGAAGCCCTAATAACAAACTATAATTACGGACATGTGAGACCATAAATTCCATATAGGCGCCTATTGAATAACCAAAAGTAAAAAGATTAGTATAAACAATTATATAAAAGAAGCCCATGGTCAAAAAGAAAAATCCTAAAAGATAAAGTACCACTCTCCACATTCGCTTCACCTAATATAAATTTATTCTAATCTGTTGTTAGTATACAAACTTTCACGTAATTTATGCAAAGAAAAAAGCCCATAATTAGACTTTTGTAAATTCTTCTTCTAAGGCTTTCTCTTTACTTTGAGAAGATGATTGAAAATCAACCTGATGAATGCTATAAAACTTCTTCTGAATTTTTTCGGTGGTAATAGAAACATTTTCAACATCTTTATTGACGGCTTGAATACTTCTTGATAACTTATCCCATCGTTCTTTATATCGTGCAAACTCTAAGCCTAATTTATTTAACTCTTGATGGATAATGGATGTATATTTATCACGTTCCATATTTTTAATAATCATCTCAATCACGGTTAACGTAGAAATTAACGTGGTAGGAGACGTTAACCATACTTTTTTACGATAAGCATAATCGATAATATCTTGATGATAGGCATTAATCTCAGCAAAGATCGCTTCCGCGGGCAAAAACATAATCGCTTGATCACTAGTAATATCAGGAATAATATATTTACTAGCAATCGCGTCAATATGTCTTTTCACGTCTTGTTTAAACTGTCGCTCTGCCACTTCCCGCTCTCCCTTTGATAAATGCCTATCGACCATTTTTTGATAGTGCTCTAAAGGAAACTTGGAATCAATCGCAATCGTTCCTAATGGTTTAGGCGCAAATAGTACACAATCCACGATAGTAGCATTAGAAAGCGGATACTGTAAACGATAAATAGCATCATTCTTTTCTCCAAAAACATTCACTAAAATATGCTTTAAGTTCACCTCTCCAAAAATCCCTCGACTCTTCTTATCAGTTAAAATACTCTGTAAAGAAACAATATCTGTCGATAATGTATCTATTTTCTTTTGGGCTTCATCAATTTTACTTAATCGTTCCACGACCGCCGTAAAAGTCTTATTGGTCTTTTCAAGGTTTTGCTCTAACTGCCCATTGACCTGTTCAGAAATAGCCAACAATCGTCGTTCTACCTGCTCATTGAGTCCCGTAAAATCTTCCTTTAAATCCTTGCTTAAGCCTTCTTTAAATGCTGCCAATTCTTTAATCATATGGAGTTCTAAATTACCAAGTCGTTCCGTAATTTTGGCCTCATTGACTCCTTTTAGTAAGGAGATAATAATTAAGAAAATAACGATACCTAACATGATCATAATTACATAGTCCATCTTCTCACTTCCTTCCTCTTCATTTTATCATACTTTTAAAAGAGAACAAAAATAATATGCAAAAGTTTTTAACCAAATAAAACTTTTATCATAAATTATGATAGGTGATGAAAATGTCTATGAACTATCACGACCTATCGCTTTTTTATGAAGTATATGGTACCGGTAAAGAAACCGTCGTAATCTTACCTGGTTGGGGAGAAACTAAAAATACTTTCCAAGAAATTATTCGTATTCTTTCCATCGACTATACCGTTTATATCGTAGATTATCCCGGATTTGGAAATAGTCCCTTTCCTCATCGTGATCTAACCATGGAAGACTATACAGAATTAATCATTGCTTTTTTAACTGATCAACAGATCAAACAACCAAATATCATTGCCCATTCATTTGGTGGTCGCATCGCTATTCTATTAACCAGCAAATATGCTATTCGTATTAACAAATTAATATTAATGGATAGTGCTGGTATTAAACCTAGGATGACCCTAAAAAAATTACTCCGCCGCAAAACCTATCATCTCCTACAATCGCTTAGTAATCTTCTTCCTAAAAAATGGCGGCAAAAGGCAAAACACAAATTATTCACCACTTTCTCTTCAAGTGATTATCAAAATCTAACGAGCGCTATGCGACCAACGTTTCAAAACATTATTAATTTTGACTTAACTTACTACCTTCCCCACATTGCCACGGAAACACTACTATTATGGGGCGCTAATGATCGAGATACGCCACTAAAAGATGGTCTTAAAATGCAAAAGAAAATAGCAAACAGTGAATTGATTATCTTTCCACGAAGTGGTCACTTTTGCTATTTAGAAAATCCTTATGTCATTATTCGCATTATTTTGCAATTCTTGGAAGGCTAGAAACGACCACCTCCACCTCCGCCACCAAAACTGCCACCTCCGCCACTAGCACCACCGCCAAAGCCAGAGCCACTAGAAGCCTGACTAGCAGCAATACTGGAACGAGAAGAAGCAACTGCATTATGAACGCTATGATTAATGGAGCGATAAATAGAAGCATGGAGAAGATAACTAGAGAAAAATGGATCATATCCTGCTACTAACACTCCACTTTGTTCCATCATTTCTACTTTCAATTTCATTTCTTTCGCTAAAGTATCAGCACATCCCAACACCGTTGCATAAACTAAATACTTATCCCATAGAGTTACTTCTGGTAACTCTTTTTCATCCAAGCGCCCAAAATCCTCTAAAAAACGTTTATGGGCTTGCCACTGAGCAAGATGAAGAGCTCCCTTAGGAGTATAGAACCGACGTGTCATTAGAATAATCACAAAAATGATACCAAAAATAGCAGCACTTTGACTAAATAAATTGCCTACTTCTAAACCTAACGCCAAAATGGTAATCACCATTCCCAAAAAACAAATAATCATGGCTATACTAAATAACAACGGGGACCGACCATAAAATCCTTCTTTTTTAGCTGCTTCTTTACTATCGCTTACAAAAGAATGATAGCTACTCATAAAAGATTCGGCATGCGTAACATTAGCACAATACTTTTTAAGAGATGATAATACGACTTCTTTTCCATTACCAACCTCTTCAATTAACATCTGCACCACTTGTTTCTCAGTAACACTCAAACTATTTTCATCATATGCCTCTAACACTAATTTATAATCTTCCTTCTTCTTTTCTGAAATGGTCTCTACCTTCAATACCTTTTTATAAACAAGATTTAAAATCACTGCCGACAAAGCTTGCTCATCGACTTTTTTATCAAGTAGATACTGTAACACTTCCGGACCGTATTCACCAGGAAAGTCTCGATAATACTGCATAGTAAAAGTTGTTTTCTTACTTTTCCTACTCAAATAACAAAAATAGATAGTAAGTCCTAAAGCAATCACAAACCAAACAATAGAACCTATAATGACCATATTATTTTGTCTTTTAATTGCCTCCCGCTTTGCATTGGCTTCCTCCGCCAACTTCTGTTCAATTTCTAAAATAGCACTTTTCGCTTGCATATTAGAATGCTTGGTAGCATAAGGAACCATTTCCTTAGCAAAAACTAGACGAACACTAACGGCATTATAAGCTCCTAAAAAGCGATAACTTGCCAAAGCGCCTTTTGAAAGACGCTCAATTTCACCATTTAAGGGACCATGAAGAAATACCCGTAAATCACTATCTTCTTGGGGCAAAATTACCTTTACCTGAAAATTAGCAATATTTTCTTGATACCCTTCCCCTAAAACATTCCAGGCTAATTCCGCAACATCATCATGTACCACTACGGCATCATCAATCCTATATTCTAAGTAAAAAATCTCTCCTGTACTAGAAGGATTAAAAACCTTCAAAGAAACACCTTCTGCTGTTAATTGTTTAGTAAATACGTGTTGCGTACCATTACTAGCACTAGTAACCTCTTCAAAATAAGAAATAGGCTTAGAAAAACTACTAAAATCAACCTCCGTAGCAGCAATACTACCAACTTTCACATCACGGATATTACTGCCATTATATAAAGTACTACCCGCTAAATCAGCATTTTGTCCAGTAAAGGTTTGTGCTGTTACATTCTGATAAGCAATATCACGTAAAAGTCCATGATAATCACCTTCTAGTTCAATAAATTCTCGCACCTTTATAGAACCATCTTCTTGCACCTCAATTTGACTATAAAAATTCTTTGTTGGCTCGCTACTAGCTTCGACCGAATAAGGTAGCAACAACAAACAAAAAAGAAGGCTCATAATAAGAACGCGCGTATATGTTTTCATAGTGTCTCCTTTCAAAAAGACTTGCTCGAAGCAAGTCTATTCAAATGATACAGTTGGTACTTCTTTATCTTTCTCATCAATTTGAAAGAACAATTCTTCCTTAAAATGACCTATACTAGCCACAATATTACTAGGAATTGTTTGTACTTTATTATTATAAGTAAGTACTGTATCATTATAAAATTGACGCATCATACTAATCTTATCTTCTGTATCTTTCAAATCATTTTGCAAACTAATAAAGTTTTGATTTGCTTTTAAATCTGGATAAGCTTCAGCAAGTGCAAATAAGCGATTGACCATCTCTGTCAACTCTCCGCTAGCTTTCATCTCTTCTTCTTTACTAGAAGCATTATTAAGAGCATTCCGGGCCTGAATAACTTCTTCAAACGTACTCTTCTCATGCTTAGCATAACCCTTTACAGTTTCTACTAAATTAGGAATCAAATCCGCTCTTCTTTTTAGTTGAACATCAATTTGTGACCACTGATCTTTCACTCGATTACGAAGACCTATTAAAGAATTATAAGTAGCAATAAACCATAAAGCTACTAAGACAACAATCACAATGACAACAATTAACCAAATTGGCATACTATCCCTCCTTCATAAAAAAAGTATAACCTACTTTTTTAAAAATAAAAAGCTATTTCTATAACTTTACTGTATAATATTACAACTTTAGGCCAAAATATGCCTAGGAGATGATTTTATGGATATTAGTATTAGAGATCACATTATTAACAACTTTAAAGGCGATGACTATGAAGCTTTAGAAAAAGCCATTGAAGAATCTATTAAGGAACAAGATGAAGTAACCTTACCTGGAATGGGTGTCTTCTTCGAATTAATTTGGCAAGGAGCAAGTAGAGAACTAAAAGACCAAATGTTAGCTGTTGTCAAACAAAAAATTGCCGAAAGCAATCAAGGAACTAGTGAAAGCTAGTTTTTTTATTTTCTACATTTTTAATTGTTTTTGAGAAATAGAATAATTAGTAGTGACTATTTTTTTAGTAGAAAGCATTCGTTGAAACAATTCACGATTATTTTTAATATCCATCCCATCAACATATAATTGCTGTAATGAAGTAAGACTTCCTTCCTCTTGCAAAGAATAGATATATAATTGATGATCCTTAAGTACTTCTAGTAAAGAACAAAGACTTTGATACTGCTGAAAACTAAGAACTGACGGAACAGCTAAAACAGAAAGGTGATCCTCGGTGGCTAATGCTACATGACCTGCTAAAGCATAATCAAGAGAAAAATTACCCTGTTCACCAAAAGTTACATCTAATCCTAAATCATAACCAATTGCTTGAAAAACAAGATCATGATTAGAATCAGCTGCCAAATTTTGTCGAAATTGAAAAACACCTAAATGGGTAGCCACAGCTTCACTAAAAAAAATCTGTACAAAACGTTCCCACAACATAACGTACCACCTATTAATAATATATGCACAAAGTACTAAAACAACCACTCCCATACTAAGAGATAACAATTATCTAGGACAATAATTAATAGATAATAACAAAAATTCGATCTTTTTTCTTGTAAAATATATAAGTTCATTCCTCTATAATCTCATTTTGTCCCTGACAAAATATTTAACCTCCTAGGCATTTTGACATGAATATCAAAATAATCTGGGAAGTTTTTATGTAACAAAAAAGTAGGCATATTTCAGACTGAAAATTATATGAAGGTCGAATAGTTCGAACAGATTTCTAAAGTGGTGTTCCCGGGCAGATTCGAACTGCCAGCTTTCCGCTTAGGAAGCTCTAATTATCTATTTAAAAATGAAACTTATTTTTTTAAAATGCTTGTTTTATTTAGCAAAATTGTCCCTTTTCTAACAGTTTTTTTAAATAACTAACTAAATTTTTAATTATTTTAAATAGTATTTGATTAAGTTCGCGACAAAATTGCGACACACTGTTTAAAAATTATGTCCTAACACGAAAACGACTTTACATTATATATATTATAATAATTTTAAAATAGTAAAAAAGAAAGAATTATATTCTTCTTAATCACTCACTCTAATATTTAATAACATAAAAGAATTAACTGCCTATTGTGGATTAGATCCTTCTATTAAACAATCTGGTAAATCAGTTAATGTTAATGGTCCTATTTCTAAGGCAGGAAATAAATATATGAGAAAAATCCTTTTTATTGCTTGTTCTAATATTATTAGACTTACAGCTATTTCTAAGAATGAAAATGATATTGAAATTTATTACAGAAAAAAACGTAATGAAGGTAAACATCATTACGCAGCCATAGTTGCTTGTACCACAAAGCTTCTACGTAAAATTTTAGCTTTATGTAAGCAGTCAGATAAGTAGTTACCACCACATAACTACACTCATATTATATACTAAATCAACACATTATTTGATAATTTTTTTTAAAATATCAAATCTCGTGTCTTTTCAGTATGTCTATAATATCACAAAAACTTATTATTGACAAACCTTAGAATGTCATAATTAATCATTTTATAATATAAATTTTTCTTTCATTATTTCCTCCAATATTATTTTATCAGAAAATAAAAAACTACTCCAATATGAGTAGCAAAATATTAATAATGGTGTCCTCGGGGTGACTCGAACACCCAATCTTTCGCTTAGGAGGCGAAGGCATTTTCCTTTATGCTACGAGGACATCTATCTCATTTTAACATAAAAATATTAAAATGAGCATGATTATTTAAAAATATAATTCTTCTTTTTAAAGAGAAGTTTATTTATTCGAGACTTTTACGCAACAAGTGGCTGGAAAAGTAAAGACTCATCACTTAGGAGGCGAATACTCTATCCTACTGAGTTACGAGAACATGGTAGTAGTATAGCATAAAAAAGATAAAACGTAAAATATTATACCATTTATATTCTTATGGTTTACTTTTTCTAGCATTCCACAAAAAGAACTTACCATTGTAAGTTCGTCTTCTCATCTATTTTAAAAAATCATCAATTGTCATTAAACGAGCATCTACTTCCTCTAAGAATACTTGTTCTTTCTTAGAAGTTGTTTCTTCAGATATCTCTAAAGATGTATCTTTCAGACTAGCCTCTACAAAGACTTCACCAATTCCTTTTTTATAAATCATACTACCCGTCGAATAGCGATCAGCAATTGGTAATTCCGTAGATTTTATAAAGATAACCTCACCATTTTTTAAACCGATCTTTACCTTATTATTAGCAATAACTGCACCAACTATCCGATAAGGATTTGTTTTCACTTCTCGAATCGTTAATAAACCACGCCGTGCTCTGGAGGTTTTTTCAAAATCCTGCAACCGAATCCGTTTACCAGTTCCCTTATCTGTAACAATCGCAATATAATCACTACTAGAAGCAGCAAAATTAATGGCCGCTACTACCTCGTCTTCTTTTAAATTGATCGCTTTAACCCCACTAGCTTTTACGCCAACAATAGGAACTTCTTCCTTAGCAAACCATAATCCATAGCCTTTCTTTGTTTCAATGAAAATATCATCATCAAGCGCATAACAAGCCGTAAGTAGTTGATCTCCTGGTTTTAATTTCATACAACAACTCGGTTTAGAATAACGGCTAATTTTAAAGTCTTGCAATTTACTACGCTTGATCATTCCGGAGCGACTAGCTAATAAAATATCTCTATCCCTAGAAAAATCAGACACAGGCAAAGCTCCAACTATTTCTTCTCCTTGCGCTAAAGGCACCAAATTACTCACGTGTTTTCCTAATTCTTTCCATTTTAAATCATAGATAGTATAAACAGGGATAAACAAATAATTACCAAAAGAAGTAAACACCAATAGCGTATCTTGGGTATTCATTTGAAAAATTCCTAACAGATAGTCATGTTCCTTTAAGGTTGGTTCTTCTAAAGAGGTAGCACTATAACTTCTAAGTCCTGTTCGTTTTAAATAACCATCTCTACTAATGGTTACAATGGTCTCTTCTTTAGGAATCATAACCGTTGTATCAATTTTAATTTCTGTAATCTCCTCTTTAATTTCCGTAAGACGCGGCTGGTCATACTCCTTTTTAACTTTGTTTAGTTCTTCCTTCATCACTTGCTTTAAGACTTCATCGTTTCCTAAAATAGCTGTTAGACCTTCAATAATTTTAGAAAGCGTAGTCATTCGCTGTTCTAATTCCACAACATCAGTATTCGTTAAACGATAAAGTTGCAAAGTCACAATTGCTTCTGCTTGTTCCATGGAAAAAGCAAATTCGCGAACCAAATTTTCTTTAGCATCAATTTTATTTTTACTAGAGCGAATCACCTGAATAACTTCATCTAAAATAGAAAGACATTTTATCAACCCTTCGACAATGTGTAACTCACTCTCTGCATGTGCTAAATCAAATTGACTACGCCTTATAATGACCTCTTTTTGATGGACAATAAAGGCCTGTAAGGCTGCTACTAACCCTAAAAGACGTGGACGCTTATTGACAATAGAGACCATATTAAAGTGGTAGCTAATTTGCAGATCGGTATTTTTTAATAAGTAGTTAACAATCAACTCTTTATGAGCGCCCTTTTTAAGATCAATAGCAATACGGATATCCTGTGCTGATTCATCCCGAACTTCTACGATACCATCAATTTTTTTATCAAGTCGAATATCATCAATTTTTTTAACCAATAATGCTTTATTCACTTCAAAGGGAATTTCTGTGATAATTAACGAAGTCCTTCCCCCTTGTTCTTCATAATGATACTTACTCTTTACTACAATACGGCCACGTCCTGTCTCATAAGCCTGTCGAATACCACTTAATCCCTCAACAATTCCTCCCGTTGGAAAGTCAGGTCCTTTCACATACTTCATTAAAGTATCAAGAGAACTATTGGGATTATCGATTTTATAAATTGTAGCATCAATGATTTCTCCTAAGTTATGAGGCGGAATATTTGTTGCATAACCGGCAGAAATACCTTGCGCTCCATAGACTAATAAAGCAGGAAACCGCGCTGGTAACACCGTTGGTTCCTTGGTAGTATCATCAAAGTTGGGACTAAATTCGACTGTATCCTTATTAATATCTCTTACCATTTCATTAGAAATTTTTGAAAGACGTGCTTCCGTATAACGGTAAGCAGCCGGACTATCCCCATCAAGGGAACCATTATTTCCATGCATATCAATATAAGGAAGCCGCTGTTTCCAATTTTGACTCATCCTAACCATCGCATCATAAATAGAAGTATCACCGTGAGGATGATAATTACCAATAACATCTCCTACGGTTTTAGCACTTTTTCGATATCCTCTGTCATAAGTATTTCGTTCCTTAAACATAGAATAAAGAATGCGCCTTTGCACCGGCTTCAAACCATCCCGGGCATCAGGAATTGCCCGATCTTGAATAATATATTTAGAGTAACTACCAAAGCGTTCCCCCATAATATCTTCTAAAGTATAATCACGAATTTTCTCGATAATTTTCTCCGTATCTGTTTTCTTCTTCACCATAACCTCACCACCTTATGAAACCACATCATAATCATCTTCCAAAGAAAATTCTACATTTTCTTCTATCCACTCTTTACGGGGCGGTACATCGTCCCCCATCAAAATTGACACGCGTTTTTCAGCTAATTGTGCATCCTCAATGTTAACCCGAATTAAAGTTCTGGTCCCTTTTTGCATTGTCGTCTCACATAACTGATCGGCATTCATCTCGCCTAATCCTTTGTAACGTTGAATTTCACACTTTTTATTTTTAGACTTTTCTTTCATTTCTTCCACAGAATAAGCATAGTCTATTGTCTTACCACTTTGAATTTTAAATAACGGTGGTAACGCCACAAATAACCGTCCATCTTCAATTAAAGGACGCATATAACGATAAAAAAAGGTTAACAACAAGCACTGAATATGACCTCCATCTTCATCCGCATCACTCATAATGATTACTTTAGCATATTCACAATCATCAATATCAAAATTAGCACCATACCCCGCTCCAATGGTATAAATCATCGTATTAATTTCTTCATTTTTTAATATATCATCTACTTTGGCTTTTTCCGTATTCAATACTTTTCCTCGTAACGGTAAAATAGCCTGATAACGACGATCTCGACCTTGTTTCGCTGATCCTCCCGCAGAATCCCCTTCGACTAAAAACAATTCTTTCTTAGTTTTATCTTTCGATTGAGCTGGAGTTAACTTGCCAGATAAAGCTCGCTCTCTTGGATTTTTACTTTTTCCCTTGCGTGCTTCCTCGCGGGCTTTGCGAGCTGCTTCGCGAGCTATTTTACTTTTTAAAGATTTCGTAATAATATCTGTCGCAACAACTTTATTTTCTTCTAAGAAAAATTGTAATTTTTCACTGACAATTGACTCTACGGCAGTTCTTGCCTGCGGAGTTCCTAGTTTAGCCTTCGTCTGTCCTTCAAATTGCAACAATTCCTCAGGAATTCTTAAACTGATAACAGCCGTCAAGCCCTCTCGTACATCGGCACCCTCTAAAGCTTTCTCTTTTCCTTTAATAAAACCATTGGTTTTAGCATAATCATTAAAGACTCTAGTTAAAGCAGTCTTAAACCCTACTTCGTGACTTCCACCATCACTTGTTTTCACATTATTGACAAAAGAGACAATATTTTCCTGATAAGTATCCGTATATTGCATAGCAAGAGATACATCAATACGATCTTTCATTCCTTCAAAGGTAAGCGTTTGATGAAGGGTTGTTCTATCCTCATTTAAATATTCAACAAAGGCTTCCAACCCCTTTTCATAACAATACTTAGCAACCCGATCATCCTCTTCATCAATGACTTCAATCGTAAGTCCTTTCAAAAGAAAAGCCGATTCTTGCATGCGCTCACAAATAGTAGTATAAGAAACATTAATCGTCGAAAAAATATTATTATCCGGCAAAAAACGTACTGTCGTACCAGTTTTGTTCGTAGTCCCGATTTTTTTCAAAGGAACAGCCACTTTACCGCCATCTTCAAAACGAATATAGTATTCCCCTTTATCACGTTTAATAGTTACTTCCATCCATTTTGAAAGCGCATTGACAACACTACCACCTACACCATGAAGACCACCAGAAACTTTATACCCTGCTTCTTCAAACTTACCGCCGGCATGAAGTACCGTATAAATCACTTCAGGTGTTGGTTTCCCGGAAGCATGCATTCCAACAGGAACACCACGTCCCTCATCACTAATACTAATACTTTTATCTTTATGAATCGTGATAACAATATGATTCCCAAATCCATTGATCGCTTCATCAATAGAATTATCGACAATTTCCCATACTAAATGATGAAGCCCCTTTTTATCAGTGGAACCAATATACATTCCTGGGCGTTTACGCACTGCTTCTAAGCCTTCTAAAATTTTAATTGAATTATCATCATACTTTGCTGCCATATAACCACTCCCGTCGCTGTCCTAAAAAAAAGAGACAATTCTCTTGCACTTTGTAACCCTTTATTCTTCTATTAACATTCTATCAAAAAGAAAAAGTTTTCGCAACTTTTTCTCTCGATTTGACAACTAAATACAATTTATTGTAAGGTATAAACCTTGTTCTTTCCTTGTTTAATTCTTTGAATTTGTTCTGACAATACGCTTCTTGTATAATACACACTACCAGCAAAATCAATAGATGAATCAAGAAAATCATATTTTACCTTCGTACTATCCCAAATTTTTTGATGATCTTTGATGAATTCTTGATTTAAATACTCCGTAGTCAACGCATTATTCCCCATTTTATTTCGATCACTCAGCATTTTTTCAAAATAATAAGAAAACTTATCTAAATCATAACGTCCCCCATGTAACTGATAGATGTCATAGAAATCTTTTACCCTAGTATTTAAAACATCTGTTTTTCTACTCTCCGAAATAATACATAATTTTTCAGCCAAGTGCTCTTCATAAGAAGGAACTAATACAGAATAAGGTTGATCCCCTTTAAAAACAGCAGGTACCTCTTTTCGCTGCACCTCATAGATACAAGGATGTTGTTCCCGAAAATCAATTCCCAAAGGATATTTTAGTTTATCGATAGTACACCATAAATAAATTTTATAAACGCCCGTTTTAGTAATATCAGGTTTTTTTCGATAATCATAACTAAGGCCTGTTTGTTCATTTAAACACATTGCTTCATTTAATTCCAACATTGGATTATGATGTCCTTCTTTGCTAGCTAAATCAACATCCGTAACTGCTCGAACCATTTTGCCTAAGTGCACCAACTGAGAAAAACTTCCCTTAACAACAATATTTTTATATGGAATTTGACTAAGGCGTTCTAATAGCAATCTAGATAAATAAGTGCTATACACATTCACATTACTAATGCCCAAACGCTTTTGTTCATTCTTCAAAAAACCTTTTAACTGCTCACTATTTTGAAACCTCATCATGATCCCCCCTTTTAGTGCTCTTATTTTATCACAATTAAGCTTTTTTTTCAACTAAAACCTTCTGACGAACATTTACAAACCCCTAAGAGCTTGCTACAATATACTAAGGAGATGACTTATGAAAAAATACTTAACCTTGTTTCTTTTACTACTATTACTAGGACTTACCTATCTGTTTCGTAGTCCTCTTTACCAACTATATCAAACAATTTTCAATAAAAATGAACAAACCATTCGCCTTAATAATACAAATAATTATGCCAAAACAACCAGTTTTGATTACGTTCAACTAACAAATTCTTTTCAACCACAAAAGAAGCAAGACTTACTAAATATTTATTACACCGTACTCAATGCGGGTAAAAAAGAATTTTCCTTTTATTGCCCTGATCGTTATGAAAATTGTATTGAAGATATAAAAGATATTGCCAATGATCAAACAATTTTATCAACGATCAATAACTTTGTCCATCCATTTAATAGTTTTAAAAATTTAGAGACAACTTATGACGAATACGGAAAAATATCACTACATATCAATCCCATTTATAGCGCTAATGACATAGAATTATTAAGTGCTAAAATCAAAAGCATTGAACAAGAAATCTGGAATGACAACATGAGCCAACAGGAAAAGATCAAAGAAGCTCACAATTATATCATTAATCACAGCAAATATGATTCGCAAAGAAGTGATCAGGCGATTGTAGAATATAAATCCGACACTGCCTATGGTACTTTATTACAAGGATACAGTTTATGTGGAGGTTATACGGATGCGATGGCTTTATTTTTAGAAGATTTACATTTAAAGAATTATAAAATTGCCAGTGAAAATCATGTATGGAACGGTCTTTATTTAGACGGTAATTGGTACCACTTAGATCTAACATGGGACGATCCTATTACCAAAGATGGCACTGACTTATTAGAATATGACTTTTTCTTAATTACCACAACAGAATTAAAAAAATTAGAAGTGGAACAACACAATTACAACGAAGTGATTTATCGAGAAATGCAAAATATAAGCAACTAAAAAAGAAGGAATACGGTTTACCACTCCTTTTTATTTATTCAAAATAGCATCAATTGGCTTCATTTTAGAAATTTTAAAAACTGGCACTAAACAGGAAAGGAATACAACGACTAAGACAAAGATCAATAGATAACCAATTAAATAGGGATAAAAAATAAAGGGACGAACAACGAAGAAAAACTCTGTTTGTAAGATATTATTGCCATAGTAACATAGTCCAAAGCAAAGAATAACGGCAAATAATAAGGAAACTAAGCCAATCACCAAGCCTTCTTGCAAAAAAACTTTAAAAACATCATACTTTTTAGTACCAATAGCCCGTAAAATACCAATTTGGCGCTTACTACTACTAACACTACTACTAATAAAGTTTGTCAATAATAATACCGCAAATAGCATAAAAACAATACTCACATAAAAGGCAATCTTGGAAAAGTAATGAACATTACTTTCCAGACCATTCAAAGAAGCACTATAAGGAGTCTCTAGGGTATATTGACTATGATTAATAGGATATGCCGTTAATACTTCTTGATAATGAGAAGCATTTTTCTCTTGATAGATTAATATACGGGTATTACTCTTAGGTAACACCAAATCCTTCAGATCTGCTTTAGAAAAATAGAGACAATCAGCAAATAGTGAATCGGTATAACCAACAATACGAAGATCGCGAAGATTTTGATAAACTTGATCTTGCGTAGAATCCTTCGGTATTTGAAAAGACACCGTCGCCCCAATAAGTTTTTGTTCCTGCAAATAATTTTTAATAAAGTCTTCCTTTAATTCTTCTTCACTTTGAAATTGATATGATAAAACTGCTTCTCCCCCTTGTTGTAATAAAAGTTGTTGTTTTTGCTGCTGCTGTTTGACATAGTCAGTTAAACGTTTGGTAAACGTCGTATCAATTTGAGTTAAAAAGTTTTCATTAATCACTAGCTGTCCTTTTTCTAACTGAGAAATCGTAACCATAGAATGACCATCATAGATAGAAATCGGTTGATGCAAATACTGTAATGAACTCATAAAAGAATACTTCTTCCCTTGATAAGTCAGTTTTTGAAGCGTATCCTTGGTGCCTAAGCCCATGACCGTGTCATTTTCTTTCGTTGCAAGGTGCTCAATAAAACCTTCTTTCGCATAGACAAATTCATACGGAAAAAAATTCGCTAATTGACTTAACACCTGTTGATGCTGCTTATCAAAAGAAAGTTCCTGATAAGTACTACTAAGATAAGGCTCCTTATAAAACTTACTAACATCCTGCTTTAGAATACCTACTACCCTTACTTTGGTAGTCCCAAAAGCAAGATCCTTTTCACTCGTTACCAACTCTTCATAACTCTTTGGAAAATATAACGAGCTTTCACTAACATCAGGACTTCTCTCTTGATACACCTGCACGCCATAAAACATCATTAAATCCGCTAAATAACGACCAATCACTACTTCCTCTAAAGACTTGGGAGACCTTCCTGCTAATAAAGACGCAAACTGATCCGTTTCTACCACATAATAAGCTGGTACTAAGTGCATATAATAAGCCGGAATTTTCTTTTTCTGTTGATAAGATAACGAAAAGCCCGCTAAACGGTTATCATCATATACTTCGTGAGCCAAAAGTGCCTTCTTTGAAAGTTTTTGATTGACCTTTTCAATCTCTGATGATGTAAACGAAAGCTTATTGCCTTCCGCATAATATTGACCATCATATTGCCGTTCATTTTTAGTAATATAAAAAGTATCAATCTTCTCACTAGAAAGAGTATTAGCATGAGCTACTGTCAAATTTAAATGGGAAAAACATAAGCTCATACCAAAAAATACTAAAGAACAAATAATTAAAATAATCGTCAAGCCAAGACGAATTTTTTTTTGTTTTAAGTTAGATAGGGCTAAATGAAAACTAGCTTTCAAGGGAAGCTTCGACGGTTGTACTACAAAAGCTTGCTGTGTAGTACCAACTATTTGTTGCGAACGATCTGAAACTACTTTGCCATCTTGCAAAGTAATAATACGATCGCCATACAATTTAGCAGCAGTAATGTCATGAGATACGACAATGACTAAAGTATTCTTACTAATCTCTTTTAACAGCATAAAAATCTGCTGACTAGTTTTAGAATCAAGAGCACCTGTTGGTTCATCAGCCAAGATCATCATCGGTTTTTTGATCAATGCTCGCGCTATTGCTACTCGTTGTTTCTGTCCCCCCGATAATTCATTTATATGACGCAACCCCAAACCAGCTAATCCAACGCGTGAAAGCAAAAAATCAAGTTCTTCTTGGGTAGGTACTTCTTTTTGTAATTCTAAAGCGAGGCGAATATTATCATATACATTATACTCTTCTAATAAATAAAATTCTTGAAAAATAAATCCTACATAAGTATTACGATAGTAATCATAATCTTTTTCCTTAAAGTATTTCATACTCTTATCACAAACGATGACTTCCCCTTGATCGGGACGATCTAATCCGCCAATCATATTTAATAAAGTACTTTTTCCACTACCACTTTCACCGACTAGGAAAACAAAGCCACAATCACCAAACTGTAAAGAAACATCGGCTAGCGCTTTGGTTTTGATCTTATTCTTTGTTTCATAAACTCTACTAACTTTTTTTAAGACCAACATCTCTCATCACTACCCCTTCTTAGTTTCAATATAACATAAACCGTTATATAATACAAAGGATTGCCAAAAAGGAAAGGCTAATTAACGTCAATTAATAAAAAATAATCACCAATTAGTAAGAAATTATGTTATAGTAAAGAAAAGATAAGAATGGAGAGAGAAGAAATGAAGAAAAAAATATGTTTGTTAATTATTTTATTAGCAGCACTAATCATGCCAAAAACAGTGCAAGCAGAAGAAACAGTAACCCTAACAGTTTGTCAAGATGGTTGTGATTATAAAACCATTACAGAAGCCGCACAAAGTAGGACTACACCCCAAGATGCTAGTTTAACCCTAGAATTGAAAGAAGAGTCCTACACGGGAGAACACAGTGACTATATGCCGCCTGAATATATAGTTATTGATATTCCTAATTATAATGATAGTTATCAAAATATCTGGCAATCTATAACGATTAAAGGAGCAGGTATTGATAAAACTATTATCAATTCTTATTTTTTTATTTCCAATACACCTACTATAACAGTTGAAAATTTAACGATTAATCAAGGTGCAGCATCTTTTGCAGAATATACTACACTCAACCTAAAAAATTTAAAATTAAATCAAGTTCCCTATGCAGAGGAAAGAGTCCAAAATCCTGGTTTATATCTATATGCCTATCAACCGACAACCACGATTAACCTTGATCACTTAGAAGTAACGAATAGTACTGTTGATAATTTAATACATCTTTTGATTAACAAAAATAGCACAAAGCTAATTGCTGACTTCAAAAATATCACTACGGAAAATACGCAATATCAACAAGGAATTTATTTTGAATACAATCATCAACCAAAGTTAAATATTACGATTGACAATGCTGACATTGCCGCTAGTAAGGCTTGCTCCCTAGTCACTGCCTTCTACAATGAACCACAGCCAGCAAGTTTTAGTGAGCAGTATGGTGATAATTATATTGCTTTAAAAAATAGTAAAATTAGCTGTATTACCAATGCTAGCATCAGTACAACCCCTATTTATGCTGATAAAACAAACACTTGGACCGTATATCCCCAAAAAGGAAAAAACATCATCGAAGAAGGCGCTAAAATCAATTATGAAATAGAACAACTAAAAAGTATTACCATGAAACCAGAGGATAGAAAAAAGCTAACAGATATTTTTACAACCTATCCTGATATTATAAAAAAACTAGCTTTCCATAGTAGTGATGATAGTATTGCCGAAATAAAAGATGGGAAAATTTTCTCTAAAAAAGAAGGAATTGCTACTTTAACAGCCACCGATGGGGATAACATTCGCTTTATTTTAAAAGTAGAAGTCATCGGTAATCCGGTTACCGCCTCAATGCAAATGATGATCATCATGCTAATCGTCATTGTCATATTAGCAACGACGCTCGTAATAATTTACAAAAAGCAAAAAAATAAACAACAAAAATAAAAGATAAACAATTTCCTAAAATTCCAGTGGAAGCTCAAGCCCATTGGGATTTTTTTGTTATCCAAAGTGAAAGACAATAGAAAAACCTATCACGTAGTTTTCTCTTTTCAGAGCCTACCTGATAGGTATATCTATTCCTAATATCTTATTTATCCCGTAACGTTACCGCTAACTCCGTTGTTACAGCGGAAATAATATGATTAAAAATGGTCATCACTTCTTCTTCACTAAGGGTTCTAGTCATATCTTGAAAAGTTAAATGATAGGCAATAGACTTTGCCGCTTCCCAAGCATCATCATCCGTATACACATCAAATACTTGGATATCTGTCAATAAGCGACCACCAACTCTTTTAATAATAGTCTCTATTTGAGCACTAGTAACATCCCTAGGTACTAAAAAAGCCATATCTTTTTCTATGTTAGGATAACGAGGCGCTTCTTTGTATTTCAAAGGTTTAATCTTCTTTTGTAAAGCCTCCATGGACAATTCAAATACATAGACTTCTTCTTGACATAATTGAGGATGAATTCTTCCTATAACACCAATTTTTTCCCGATCCAAGAAAATAGCCGCACTAATTCCCGGATGTAAGTCTACAATCTCCTCGGGTAGTATTTGATAACGATTTTTAAAACCCAAATAGGTAAGAATGTTTTCAACCATTCCTTTCACTAAATAAAAATCAACACTTACTGGTTTAGTCCACCCACTAGTTACATAATCTCCTGCCAATAATCCTGCAACGAGACTTTCCTCCTGATAATTTTTATCATAGGTTTTACTAATCTCATAAAGGAAAATATCCTTTACCTTACGGGCTTTATTATACTGATAAACTTGATATAATGAAGGAAGTAACGACGTTCTCAAGATCGATTTATCCACACTCATTGGATTAGGTAAAGTTTTTCTCTTCTTTTCTCGATAATCAAATTGCAAAGCCATACTAGGAGATACTAAGGTATATGTTTTTACCTCATTTAACCCTAAATGGCGTAACCGTTTGGAAAGTAACTTCCGATATTTGACATCACCTAAATATTGGCCACGGCGAATCACTGTTCTAGGTAAGGTAGAAATTAAATTTTGATAGCCATATAATCGACCTATCTCTTCCGCAATATCATTAATATAAGGATCAATATCTAAACGTCGTTTAGGAATTGTCACTATAAACTGGCCGTTTTCAAATTGATAGGGGAAATCAAGGCGTTGTAGTTCTACTTCAATATCAGCTTCACTAATAGTAATTCCTAATAATTGATTAATCTCCTGAGCTTTAAAAGTAACGGTCTTGACTGTTTTATCTACTTCATCATGACAAATTATTCCCGTTAATACCTTAGCATCAGCATACTTTTGCAATAAATAGCAAGCTCGCTCCAAAGCTTTTTGCGTATACTCATAATTTAAACCCTTACCATAACGAATAGAAGCCTCGCTTTTTAAATCTAAATGAGAAGCTGTATAGCGAATACTAACTGCATCAAAAATAGCACTTTCGATGACAATGGTTTTGGTACTAGCATCAACATCGGTATTCAAGCCTCCCATTACTCCAGCAATACAAACTGGTTTTACCCCATCCGTTATGACAATATCACTAGCGCTTAACTTTCGTTGTTTACCATCTAAAGTGACGATTTCTTCCCCTTCCATAGCATTTCGGACAACAATTTTATTTCCCAGTTTCTCTTGATCAAAGAAATGAAGGGGTTGTCCATATTCCAACATTACATAATTAGAAATATCGACCACATTATTAATAGGACGCATTCCCGCTCCTCGTAACCGTCTTTTAATAAATTCTGGAGACTCACCAATCTTCACATCCGTTACCATTTTAGCTAAATAATAAGGACATTTTTTAGTGGTAACCGTCAACTGCAAATGATGATTGACCGTATCTTTTATCTCCGTAAAATCAGCAGGTGGTAGTTGTACTTTGCGATGAAGAATGGCAGCAATTTCATAAGCAAATCCAATATGATAATAACAATCGTTATTTCGATGTTTATGAACATCTAGTTCATATAAGGTATCTGCTACACCTAAATACATTAACGCATCCTGTCCAACAGGCGCCTTTTCCTCTAATTCACAAATCCCCTTCGCATAGGTTGCTTCTGTTTTTTCTTCAATACCTAACTCATAAAGAGCACAAAGCATCCCATTTGATTCAACACCACGAATTTTACTTTTCTTAATGGAAAAATCACCCGGTAATACTGCTCCTGGTAAAGCAACAATCACTTTCAAACCTTCGCGAACATTAGGCGCTCCACAAACAATTTGTTGTAAAGAAGAAGCGCCAACATCGACTTGACAGATATGTAAATGATCACTATCAGGATGCTTCTTACAAGTCACAACTTTTCCTATGACAACTTTATCAAGGCGATTAGTCACAACCTTTTCAACATTAATCCCTGCCTTAGTAATATTAACTGCTAAAGCTTCTAAATCTTGATCCGCTATATCAATATAATCACTTACCCATGAAAGACTAATCATCTTATTCAGCCTCCTTTCTATCAAAAATTGTTATTTCTCGTAAATCAGTATTATAAAAAACTCGACAATCAGCAATATCATATTTTAACATAGCCATCCGCTCCGCTCCAAAACCAAAGGCAAAACCACTCCATATCTTAGGATCATAACCTGCCATCGTCAACACTTGTGGATGCACCATACCAGCACCAGCAATCGTAATCCATCCCGTCTTTTTACAAAGGGCACAACCACTACCATGACAATTAAAACAACTAATATCAACCTCTACGGAAGGCTCAGTAAACTGATAATAACTAGGTCGAAAGCGTGTCGTGACAGTATTACCAAAAATTTTTTTAGCCACCACATCAATTGTTCCTTTTAAATCAGTTAACCGAATATCCTTATCTACTAGCAATCCTTCAATCTGCATAAACTGATGAGAATGCGTTGCATCATCATCATCACGCCGATAAGTTTTTCCAGGGCAAATCATGCGAATAGGCACTTGTCCTTTGCCAGCTAACATCGTCCTTACCTGCATAGGAGAAGTTTGACTCCGCAGCAATATTTCTTCATTCTCTAAATAAAATGTATCCTGGGCATCACGCGCTGGATGACCCTTAGGAATATTTAACATTTCAAAATTATACTTATCTTCCTCTACCTCTGGACCATCGACCACATCATAGCCCATCGTCAAAAATATTTCTTCTACCTCTTCAATTAATTTTTCTAAAATATTAGGGGCCCCTTCTAAAATTTTAGTAGCCGGTAAAGTTACATCAATTGCCTCTTGTTGTAATTTTTCATTAAGTAAGCTATTTTCAAAAAAAGTCTTTTTCTCTTCATAAATACTAATAAACAAATCCTTTAGGGCATTTACTTGCTGACCATAAGCTTTTCTAGAATCTACGGGAATCTCCTTAATTTTACTATTTAAAAGGGTTATTTGGCCTTTTTTCCCTAAATATGCTACACGCAGTAAAGAAAGTTCTTGCAAATTCTTAACAGATGCCAACTCCTGTTCAAAATTAGTCTTTATTTCTTCTAATGTCATCTTCCTACATCTCCTTTATCTTTATTAATTTTTGCTATTGTAATAAATGGTAACACAACGTAATGATTTCTCGACAGAATCTATCTCTTGAATATTATTTTTCACAAAAAAAACTATAAGATAAGGACGAAACATTCGCGGTACCACCTTATTTTACAGTTATCACTATACACTCAATTCTTTTAACGCAAGAAATACGCTTATGATTAATAAGAACTCCGAAGACGAATTCATAAACTAACTCCATCTGTTTCCACCTACCACAGACTCTCTAGAAAAGTATGATTTATTACTACTTCTTCATCACTGTCGATATGAATTATATTATACCATAATTTTATACAGTAAGCAATTCTTCTTCTTTTTGTTTATAAAGAGCTTCTACTTTTTTATTATAAAGATTAACTAACTCCTGAACCTCTTTCATCAAACCTTTTTCTTCATCCTCTGGAAGCTCTCTCTTTTCAATTTTTTCATTTCCTTCATGTCGAATATTACGAATTGCCACTTTTGCTTCTTCTGCAAAAGCCTTTACTTGTTTTGTTAATTCTCTACGACGTTCTTCCGTTAAAGCAGGAATGACAATTCGGATCGTCTCTCCATCATTCCCAGGATTATACCCTAAATTAGCAGCCAAAATTCCTTTTTCAATCGCACTAAGACAACTACGGTCAAATGGTTTTACTAATAATTGGGTCGCTTCCGGTACAGAAATGGTCGCTAATTGTTTTAAAGGGGTCATGGTACCATAATAATCAACGAATACACTATCTAAACTAGAGGGATTAGCACGACCGGCACGAACCGTCGTAAAACGCTTTTCCAAATTAGCTAAAGAACCTTCCAATTTCAACTCTATTTCTTGTAATATATTTTCATCCATACAAATATCTCTCCTTATTACTAGTGTACTATACTCTTACTATTTTATCAATAATAAAGGATCTATTACCCAAAAATGCTTTTCATTTCAATATCAGTAATCGATAACGAATTAAAAAATGCCTTATGGGCATCCTAATTAGGAAATCATAGTATGTGACTTTCGCATAATATGTCAATTTCGCAAGTTGAAAAAGATAAACTAAAGACGTAGTGTGGTGGTAAAAATGGACATGGATTTTCATGAAAAAATGAAGGAACAGCGGAAAATGCTAAACTTGACACAAAAAGAAGTAGCAACGCATTTAGGCGTAGGTCAAGATTTATATTCTCGTTATGAAAATGGCAAACTAAGTTTCCCCGCCATTTTTATCCCTGAATTGTGTTACTTTTTAAAAATGACACCCAATGATTTATTTGAATTTGATCGGTATGTCAAAGTATTTCATTCTGAAAAGAAAAGAAAATAAACAGTTAACGTTACTGCTTATTTTTTTTATAGTGTTTCATAAAATCTTCTTTATAGGCGAGTAGACGATCCTCCGCAATCGCTTGCCGTAATTCTTCTGTCAAACAAGTTAAAAAACGAATATTATGAATAGATAACAATCGACCGCCCAACATTTCATCCGCTAAAATTAAGTGGCGAATATAAGCCTTGCTATAATGCTGACAGGTATAACAATCACAATCTGCTGCAAGAGGGGTAAAATCCTCTTTATAACGCGCATTCTTCAGTGTGATTTTACCGTTTCTCGTAAAAGCTTGCCCATGACGTGCAATTCGTGTTGGTAAAACACAATCAAAAATATCAATCCCACGGATAACTCCTTCAATAATATCAATAGGATCACCAACCCCCATCAAATAACGTACTTTATCCTCCGGCAAATGACGAACACTGTCCTCTACCATACGATACATTACTTCTTTCCCTTCTCCAACCGAAGTTCCACCGATACTATACCCATCAAACTTCATCTTTACTAATTCTTTAGTGCAATACTCTCGTAAATCTTGAAACTCTCCACCTTGCACAATACCAAATAAAGCTTGCCGATCATTATGATGAACCGCCTGCCCCCGTTTCGCCCACCGTAAGGTCCTTAAAACAGAGTTCTTCATATACTCGTAACTAACAGGATAAGGAGGACACTCATCAAAGCTCATTGCAATATCACTATCTAACTTATTTTGTATCTCAATGGATAATTCTGGCGTTAAAAAAAGATGACTACCATCAATGTGACTTTTAAAATGAACCCCTTCTTCTGTAATATCTTTCTTTTTATTTTTAGCAAGAGAAAACACCTGAAAACCACCACTATCAGTCAAAATAGGACCATCATAGTGCATAAACTGATGAAGTCCGCCCGCCTTATTTACAATATCTTCTCCTGGACGTAACCATAAATGATAGGTGTTGGCTAAGACAATCCCACTATGTGCAGCCTTCAACTCCTCAGGGCTAAGTCCCTTGACCGTCGCTTTCGTTCCCACCGGCATAAACATTGGCGTCGCAAAAGTTCCATAATTGGTAACCACCTCTCCCAATCGAGCCTGACTATCTTGCTCTTTTTTTAATAGACGATAAAACATTTTCATTATTTGCCACCTCTTGTCGTTGTATTTTGCTTTTGATAATCAAGTCGTTGTTGTAATAACAACAATTTTTTTTGGGCTTGTTTTTGTAAGGAAGAAAGCGTGCGTGCCATCTCTTTCAACTGATTTTTTAGTAAATAATCGCGATACTGATTTTTTACCAATTGGCGAAAGCGTTCTATTTGATTTAATACCTCTTGATAAGCTACCCCACTATCATCATCCGTCTCCAAAAAAAATACTAACTGCTTTAAAAGTTTTACATATTTTTGATATACTCTCTTACCGATGAATACTTTTTGAAAATAAGCATCATATACCACTATTTGATAATTTTTTAACACAATCTCTAAAGGTTGCTGTAAAAACAAAGGCCCTTGGTAAGGATAACCTTGCCGAACAATCACGTAATCAGTCACTTTGATTCCCCCCTAAATCTGGTCGCAATAAAACCGTTTTTTCTAAAGCCTTTTGCCTTCTAAAAGCTGCAATTTCCTGATGATTTCCAGAAAGTAACACCTCTGGTACCTTTAATCCTCTAAATTCTCGTGGTTTCGTATAGGTTGGATAATCAAGAAGGCCCTGATAAAAAGAATCATTAACAAAGCTCTCTTCTCGAATGACGCCTGGCAATAAACGAACGATTGCCTCTACTAAAACCATACTTGCAACCTCTCCACCAGTTAAAACATAATCTCCAATGGAAATACACAAATCACACAGGGTTAAAATACGTTCATCAAACCCTTCATAATGGCCACAAATCAAAATCAAATGAGACTCTTTACTCAAATCAACAGCAATCCTTTGCTGAAACAACTGCCCACTAGGTGTCAATAAAATCACTTTACTATTTTCCGTTCTAAGAGCTTCAACACAATCAAAAATGGGTTGACAACAAAGTACCATCCCCGCTCCGCCGCCATAAGGGGTATCATCTACTTTATGATGTACATCCGTAGCATATTCTCTAAAATTATGAAGAGTGATTTGTACTTTCTTATTTTCGATGGCTCGTTTGATAATCGATTCACTAAATATTCCTTGAAACATGGAAGGGAACAAAGTTAATATATCAATTTTCATCTTCTTCACCACTATCTAATAAACGTACTGTCAAAGTCTTATCCTTACGACTCTTAGCAAGCACAAAAGCTTCATGATAAGGAAGTAATACTTCTTTACCATCTATCACCAAACGCAAAACATAATACTGCTTCCCTGTCTTTTCAATCGCCTTTACATAACCTGTCTTACCAGTTGTTGTCAGTACCTTAAAGGAAAGTAATTCACTCGTAAAAACTTCCGTATCAGCTACTGCCAAATCGGCTGGTTCCTTATAAACTGCTTGTCCTTTCAAAGACAACACTTGATTGATATCATCATACCCTTTAAAAATGACCATATCAAATTGTTTATGAACTCGGTAATGCACTATCTCATAAGACTTTCCTTTTACTAGTAAATGACTCCCAATCTTAAAAACCGCTTCCTTTTGTTCTTCTGTAAGATCACTGACAATACGAAGTTCTCCTTTAATACCATGCGTATTAACAATTTTACCAATCCATATATTTGTCATAACTACTTCCTCATTTCGTACAAAATAATACTAGTCGCTACTGCTACATTTAAACTCTCAACCTTCGCACTCATGGGAATATAAAGATTTTTATCACTGAAAGCGAAATAAGTAGGATTTACACCGCTGCCTTCATTACCAACAATCAAAGCAAATCGCTCCTTCTCTTCTTTCGTTAGAGTAGCAACACTATCCCCATATTCGACACGCGTTGCATATACAGGAATCTTTAATCCCTTTAATATCGGCAATAATTGATCAATCGTAAAAAAGACGATGGGAACTTGAAAGAGCATACCTTGAGTAGATCGCACCACTTTGGGATTATATAAATCAACCGTATTATTTCCTAAAACAATCGTATCAATATCAAATGCCACAGCACTTCGAATAATGGTACCTAAATTACCCGGATCTTGAATTTCATCTAGTATTAAAATCCGGTTACCAATGGTTGTTTCTGCTAACTTTTGACATAGACCCAGTACTTTTTGTGGCGTTTTCGTATCACTTAATTTTTTCAAAATTGAATAACTGACTTCTACTTGGGGAACAGCAAGCGGTAACGCTTCCTCATCACAATAAATTAACTCTTTTAATACGCCAGCTCGATATGCTTCTAACACCAAGTGCCGTCCCTCCACCAAAAACTCTTGATACTTATCCCGATACTTCTTCTGCTGCAACTTAAGATAATGCTTTACCTTTTCATTTTCTAAACTACTAATTACCACCTTACAGCTCCTCTCCCAACGAATTGGTCAGTTTCCGATACTTCTTATATTCCGGACAATTTTCAGCCACTACTTCCCAAAAACGGGAAGAATGATTGGCTTCTACTAAATGACTTAATTCATGAAAGATAACATAATCTAAACACCCTAACTCTTTGGTAATTAATTCGGTGTTTAACGTAATTACTTTCAATTTTGTATTACAGACCCCCCAACGACTTTTCATCTTGCGAATTCTAAGAGAAGGATAAGGAATTTCTCTCGAAAAGTGCTGATAACACCATTTCAAATGTTCGTGAAATAAGCAGAGAGCCTGCTGTTTTTTCCATTTATCAACATCAAAATCACGTCGTAAAAACACTTTATCCATCCCTAAGTGAATATCACAAAACTCGGTATAGACAATATCATAACGTTTCCCTAAAAAATAAAATTGTTGTTGATACTTTTGTTTTTGCTTCATCTTATCAATCATACGGCCAATACTTTTAGAATTAGCCACCATAATTTGCTCAATCTCTTCATCTGTTGTTGCATAATGACAAGTCACCTGAATCGTTAAATCCTCTTTGACGCGGATATATAAGTTTTTATTATTTTTACGTTCCACAGCCACTAGATAAGGAGTTTCCTGATAGCAAAAGGTCATTTTTCTTCACCCAACCTCATGGTCTATTATACTAAAAATCACCCTAAAAGAAAAGTTTCCCTAAGGGAATTCTTACTAAGATAATTTTTTTCGTAAATATTCCTTAAACAAATGATATCCCTGCCTCTGATAAAAGTCTTTTGTAGCACGATTCTCTATTAAAACCATAATATCGACAAAAGCAATTTGTCTTTCTTGACACCACTGTTCAAAAGAGGCAAAAAGTTTGTGTCCTAAGACTTTTCTACGATACGCTTCTTTCACAAAGAAAGCATCGACATATGCTTCCTTTTGATAACAAATACTAGCTAAATTCTTCTCATAACCATAAAGATAACCAACGACTTCTCCTGCTACTTCCGCCACTAATAAAATCGTTTCTTCTTTAGCAAGTAAAGTTTGATATTGACTGGTAACCACTATCTGCTCTTTTATATTAGAATCATAACGTCGTTCAAATAAAATTAACTGGGTTAATAGATCATTTAAACGGGGCACATCTAAGACAGTGGCCAAACGAATCACTACCTCTTCCATAAACTCACTCTCACTTCTTAAAATAAACATACTGTTTAGAAGAGGAAGATAAGGAACTATCTTTTTGTAAATAAGTTTTCCTATGTAAACTCTTGATTGTTCCTACCCCAAAGGTAATAGCCCCAATAGTACAAGCCGCTACTACTACCTCTTGCCCCTGCCCAGCAATCATCCCCCAAAGAGATCCTACTGTTCCAGCTGCACAAAGAGTTTGCTTTTTTTCATTTGTCATTTTCTCACCTTCTTTTATTCATGATATTCAAAATAGAAATCGAGAATACGGATCATATCCCCATCCTTAGCCCCCATGGCCGCTAATTTATCATCAATCCCCATTTTCCGTAATTTTTTAGCAAACCGAAGCATCCCTTCTTCGGTACTGAATTTTGTCATCTTAAACAACTTTTCTACTTCTTCTCCTTTAATGACAAAGCCCTCATTTTCTCGTTCAATGGTATAAGGAGATTCTTCTTTAAATTGATAGAGGACATGACTTTCAAAGGCTTCATCCTCATACAAATTCTCCTCTTTTAAATCGGTTAAAAGAGAGGCTAAATAATCAATCACTGGCTGCAATCCGGTAGCTTTTAAAGCAGATACAGCAAATATCTGTTTATCGGATACTTTTTGTTGAAAGGAAACAAGATTTTCCTGCGCTCCCTCAACATCCATTTTATTAGCTAAAATGACCATGGGACGAGTTAATAATTTAGGATTAAACAAAGCTAGTTCTTTATTTATTAAAAGATAATCTTCATAGGGATCCCGACCTTCACTACCTGACATATCAATAACATGTAATAATACCCGTGTTCTTTCAATATGTCGTAAAAATTGATCTCCTAAACCTTCTCCTTGACTAGCCCCAGCAATCAAGCCAGGCAAATCTGCCATCACAAAAGTAGCTCCATCACTAGCACGAACAACGCCTAAGTTAGGATGCAACGTCGTAAAATGATATGCCGCAATCTTAGGTTTTGATTTAGAAACCTTTGAAATAATTGTACTCTTACCAACGCTAGGTAATCCTACTAAGCCTACATCCGCTAATAACTTTAACTCTACTTTTAAATTTCGTTTTTCTCCTGGTTCCCCATTTTCTGAAAAATTAGGAGCCGTATTCGTCTGTGTTTTAAAAGCTGTATTCCCCCGACCTCCACGGCCCCCTTTGGCAATGACAGCCTGATCCTTACGACCTTTTAAATCAGCCAAAATAAAGCCTGTATCAACATCTGTCACCACTGTCCCCTGTGGAACTTTGACAATCACGGGATCAGCTCCCTTACCATGTTGATTTTTTCCTTTGCCATTTTCACCTTTCGGACCCTTAATTGTTTTCTGATAACGTAAATCAAGTAGTGTATGTAATCCCTCATCTACTTTGAAAATAATATCTGCCCCATGACCACCATTACCGCCATAAGGACCTCCATAAGCAATATATTTTTCTCGGCGAAAAGCCGTACAGCCATCTCCTCCAGCACCCGCTATAATGGATAACATTACCTCATCAACAAACATCTTCTCATCCCCTTTTAAAGTGCCTTTAGTATACCAAAAAAGTCCTCTATTGTCTAGTTAAATAAAAGCAAGACTACCTATCTTCTCCTTTTACTTTTTTGATAAGCAACCGCATTTTTTCGTAATTGATCCAGTTCTCCTACTACCAGTTCTCGATTAATCGGTAAATATAGTTCATGACAATCGCAAAAAATAGCTCTTTCAAAAAAATAGTCTAATTTTGCTTCTAAAGAGTCTAGTGTAAGTTTCCCAAAACACTGATCCAAAGAATTGTTATCACCCGTTAACGCAAAATGATCAAAAATTGGCTGATACTCTTCAAATAAATTTTCTGTTAATGGAAATAACTGTTGATATAGACTCCGACTTTGCCCTCGACTAAACATTGTCGGCAAAGTTTTACTATCTTCTATGGCATGTTTTTCTGTTCTTATCTCATTAATTAATGAATAGCTATTTGCTGGAGACTCCATAGCATGCCTATTTTCATGAAAAAAAAGAGCATCTATATCACCATCATATTGAAGAAAAATTTTCATCAACGGAAGAAAGACTAACCTTGTTGGTGATTTGGATTGTGAAAAAAAAGCACAACTTGCATCTCTGTTAGAGGGTAATACGATAGACGAAAGAAAGGAAGAGGCAAGAGAAAAACCATACTGCTGTTCAATTTCTTGTTGGATCCTTTGCCCCCATAAACTACGGCTTATTAACTCCGAACGTCCCTTTTGTTCCACTTTTTCCTTCGCTTGTAAGATACAATCCACAAAGTTACCATTTTCTAAAGGCGTTACGTCTAAAATACTACATAATGCCTGATACCAAGTTCGAAAAAATTCTATTTTATCTTTTTCTTCTACGGATATTTTTTCATCCTGTAAATATTTTTGCATAGATGAACTAAAAAACTGAATTGGTAAACTTAAAAAACGATCTTTCGCTTCAAAAAAGCACTTCCTACTGATACCAAAATACTGACAATAAACACCAGCTAATGCTATCTCTTGTTTTTCCACAATTTCTTTCTGTAAAGAAAGATAATCTTCTGCCTCTTTTTTTAGTATTTCATATTGATTAGGTTCAATAACATTTTGATATTGTTCCACAAAAGATAACGTAATATCAGGAGGTGAATCAAATAGATAAATGGTATGAGCCATTCTCTCTTGTAACAAAGACTGATACTCTTTCCCATAAGAAAACGTATAATACTTTAGTAACTGACTTTTATACTCTTGTAACACCTCTTTAGCCTGAATAAGTCTTTCTATCTTTTCCATAATTTCCCCTAATGAATAGCTGTATTTTATCATATTTTGATAATAAAAACAAGAATTTTTCTTACTAAAAAAGCCCCTATAAAAGGGACCTCCAACCAACTTATGATTTATTACTAATTTTTTTCTTATAAACGGTTACTAAAGTAGTAGCCAAAATCACAACTACCATTAACATAATGATCATCATTTGCATTGAGGTGGTCACCGGATTACCAATGACTTCTACTTTCAGAATAAATATTTCAAATTCATTTGGCTTTGCCGTTAACGTGGCCACCCCTTCTTTGTTAGAAAGAACCTTCCCATCCTTTATTTCGGCAATACTACTATCACTACTAGTAAAAGTTAACGTTTTAGCAATCTCCGGATACGTTCTAAAAATATCCTCTACTTGATTAACTTCGCCCGGTTTCGTGGTAATACTTCGCACTTCTTCTATTTCATAAATTACTTTAGCACTGCCCTGTTCAATAATATTGTTGCCCTTCTCTGGATACTTTGTCCAGGTATTACTCTTATCAACATAAATTGGCATTTTACTATTCGTTAAGTTTTTCACACAATTAAGTTTACTATTGGTTACTGAAATAAAATTATCTCCATAGGTTAAAGGGAAACCTAACGGCGTTCCTAAGATACTTCCAACATCTCTAGAATCCAGTAAAAATATATCTGCGCCATTCACGATAGAACAACTTTGACTGGCACTTAAATCTGCATTAGTAACAGCTACCTTATTTTTCATCGTTGTATCAGAATTATTAGCAAAACGAATTCCTTCTTGATAAGTTGTGTTCTTCGTAGTAAGACCGTCTATATCAACGGTAGACATATTTTCGCTGTTATCCATATTTAATTCAAATAAATAAGAAACATCACTATCGATTATAGAGACATCTTTGATATTCACCACTGCATTACTAGAAAGGCGCAAACTTATATACCCAAAATCATCCCTAGGTAGTTGTTGAATATTCATAAACTGAACATTGACAAGATTTATGTTACTACCAGACAAAGAAAGAGGATAATTGGAGTTATATTGCCTCAATTTGAAATCAATTGCCACATCTTCAATAGAAAATGTACCTTGTTCTGACATTAACTTAATTTGGGCAGCTTCAAGCATTGTCTTACCTACCCCCGCTCCCTTTACGGTTAATTTTTCAATACCTTCAAAATAAATAGAGCCATCATAATGACCTTCCCCAAACTGTAAGGTAAGATCGGTAATCTTTGTCCCATCAGGATCAAGACTATAAAGTGCATCATACACCTGATCTAAATTTTGATACTCACATCCACTCTCACAAATTGTCATAACTACACTATTTTCTTCAGCCTGTACCATGACAGGCAAGGATAAAATTCCTAATAAAATAATCAATAATCCTAACTTTTTTTTCATATTGCTCTCCTAATTCTTTTTCTTCTTATAAACGACTACTAAAGTAGTAGCTAAAATGACAACTACCATTAACATAATGATCATTATCTGCATTGAGGCGGTCACCGGATTACCAATGACTTCTACTTTCAGAATAAATGTTTCAAATTCATTTGGCTTTGCCGTTAACGTTGCCACCCCTTCTTTTTTAGAAAGAACCTTGCCATCTTTTATTTCGGCAATACTACTATCACTGCTAGTAAAAGTAAGCTTTTTAGCAACCTCCGGATACGTCTTAAAGATATCCTCTACTTGATCCGTTTCCCCCGGTTTCATAGTAATACTTCGAATTTCTTCTATTTCATAAAAGATTTTTGCATTTTCTTCAATAACATTTTTGCCTCTTGTTGGATACATTGTCCAAATATTACTTTTTTCAATATAAATAGGATCGGTATCTCCATAAATTGTACCGGCATCTCCCTTTTTCGTTTCAACACAATTTAGTTTGCTATTTTGAAAAACAATATAATGATCTTGATATTGATCCGTAAAACTTAATGGTCTAGCTGGTATTTTAGTAAAAGAATTCGCACTAGGATCTAGATTAAAATTCGTACTTATCACCGAACAATTTTGGCTATTGCTAAAATCAACATTTTTAATTCGAATATGGTGATTTGCATCTTTTTGACTTCGATAATAAAACAATGCACCCGTCTGATAAGTAACGTTATTCAAAAATATGCCATCTATTTCCATCGTAACTGGTGCGGAAGAATAAAGAAAACCAAACATCAATATATTATCTACCTTAGAATTTTCAACAGTAATATTATGAGCTTTAAAATTCAAGGCCCATACTTGGTCATTAGAAATAAAAAGCGGAACAGAACTACCATATTCACTATTCAAATTTCTAAATGTGGTATTCTCTAAAGTCACATTATAGGGAACTGATGGAACAAACATACCTTGGAAAGAAACACTTCCGCCAACAAAAACAACATTTTGAAAAGTAACATTAGTAAAACCATATAGTTTAAGATCACCTTCTACAACGATATTTTTCAATACTAAATCAGTATAACTGTCTTCTACATAGGAAAGATCAGCCCCACCCCTAAACCTAGTTTGCTCATTTTCCTCTCCTTCAATCGTCAATTTGTCAACGGGAATTCTATACAAAATATCAAAGGGCAATTCCCACTCTCCAGCTCCATACCAAATAGTTAAATCACTTACTTGCTGAACCCAACTAACATCACCAGCAATAATTTCTTCTATATTTTGGTAGTCACAACCACTTTGACAAATAGTAATTCGTTTAGAAGCATCTGCTTCTACTACTAGTGGTGAGCAAAAAATAAACATAGCTACGATTGCTACCGCTAAAAAACGTTTCATTATACACTCCTCCTATTCCTAAGAATTCTATCTTCCTAGTTTATAAAGACAGTATATCATAAAAATTAAAATTTACTATGACTAATTGCAAAAAAAGCAAGAGTTTTCACTCTTACTTAGTTATTCTGCCACTGGATAAACAGACGCTTGTTTTTTATCTCTACCAAGACGTTCAAATTTAACAATACCATCCACCGTTGCATAGATCGTATCATCATTTCCTCGTCTTGCATTAATACCTGGAAAAATTCTTGTTCCACGTTGCCGATAAATAATGCTGCCAGCCGTAATAAATTCTCCATCAGCCGCTTTAGCACCTAATCGCCGTCCTTTTGAATCACGACCGTTGGCAGTAGAACTCTGACCTTTTTTATGTGCAAATAATTGAAGATTTAATTTTAACAATTCCACGTTTTACCCTCCTTACTGTATGTCAATATTTTCTGGATATTTAAGTTCCAATTCTTTAAGCATGCGAATCATATTATGAATTAAAGTCTGGGTTGTTTTTCCCTGATCATGAATATCAATCCGTAAGCCTTTCCGACTAACAAGATAGGTCAGCCCCTCTTCTTGTAACGATAAAATCCCATTAATTGTCGTCGTTACAATTGAACTAACAGCACTACAAACAATATCTTTCCCATAGTCATCATACATCGCATGACCTAATACTGTCACATTCTGATAGTTACCTTGTTTTTTCGTCACCTTTACATTAATCATGATTACCCATTAATTTTTGTAATTTTAACTTTCGTATAAGGTTGTCTATGACCTTGTGTTCTACGATTGGCTCTTGATTTATTCTTATACTTAAAGATACGGATTTTTTTATTTTTACCGTTTTTAATCACAGAACCTTCTACCATAACATTTTCTAAATAAGGGGTTCCCACTTGTGTATCGATCATTAATACTTGATCAAAAGTGACTGTATCACCCGCTTCAGCTTTCAATTTTTCAACGAAAATCTCATCACCTTCACTAACGCGATACTGTTTTCCACCTACTTTAACAACTGCAAACATCTTCTTACCTCCTTCTTTTTACTTAAGACTCGCTCTTAAGGTACAAGTATTTCTTGTTTTTACCTTTTCAATGCGGTTTGAGCATGAGGCATTCAAGCTACAAACAAAAAGATTCTATCACACAAACACCAGTTAGTCAAACAGATTTGCCTTTTTCTTCTCCAAAATAACGATATTCTCCTCGATTAGGATGCATTTTATAAATATTATAACCATTATTTTGAGCACATTTAATACTAGCATGATTATAACGATCAATCAGTAACTTAATATCATGAATATCGCAGTACTCTATAAAATAAGGGGTAACTTCACCCAATAAATGGTCAGCAATCCCCCTGCCACGCTGCTCTTTCGTAATCATGTACCATAACTCCATTACTCGATCTTTCTCATCTATTTTATCACCCACAATCCCAACGGCTCTATCTTGCTCATTTAATACAACATAGTTTTCCTCTTTCTTAAGAAAAGTAGCTAAATCATGACTAATATAGTCTGTAACAGCAGCATCACGAGAGAGTTTTTTCACTAATAAATAATGATCAATATTATCAAAGTCTATCTTCTGTAACTTAAAATGTCGTAAATGAATCATCGACTACTCCTTTCTTTCACAAAACAAAGCGATAGCAACCCTAATGTAATATCTAAGCTTTTCTAATCACCATTATGCTCATTTAATATCACTAAAAGATTTTATAACGATATGTCCCCTAACCCTACATGTTGGACATCTGTATAACGACTTACTTCCTCACTCATGCACCCTAAATCAGCAAGACTAACATCCTGAATGCTAGCATGCCCCGTTAAACGACAAAAGGTCGTTACTTCTTGTTGGAGTGCCGATAAATAATTGGCAACTCGCCTACTAGAAAGATCAATATCGAGGCGCTTTCTCAAGGCTTCATCCTGAGTAGCAATCCCCAAAGGACACTTACCAGTATGGCAAATGCGATATTGATCACAGCCTAAAGCAATCATTGGACCCGTCGCTAAAGCCACGGCATCCGCTCCCATCGCTAATGCTTTAAAGATATCACTAGCACTTCTAAGGCCTCCCGTAATCACTAATTCTAATGACGACTTTTGCTGATCTAAATAACGTCTAGCGCGCCGAAGAGCATACATCGTTGGAACACTAGTAGCGTCCCGTACTACCTTAGGACTGGCCCCCGTCGCTCCCCCTCGACCATCTATGGTCACAAAATCAGCCTCGGCAAAAATCACCCAAGCCAAATCCTCTTCAATATGACCTGCGGCCAATTTTACACCAATGGGACGCCCTAATGAGCGATCTTTAAGCTCTTTTACTAATTTTTTTAACTCTTCTTTCGTTTGTAATTGTGAAAAACAAGGCGGCGAAATAATATCTTGAGCCTCACTCTTACCACGAATCTGTGCAATTTCCTTCGTCACTTTTTCTTTCGGCAAATGCCCTCCTAGCCCTGGTTTTGTTCCCTGACCGATTTTAATTTCAATGGCATCAGCAGCCTGCAAGTTTTCATCAGTCACACTATACAAATTAGGCACATACTCAAAAATATAACGATAAGAAGACTCCTGTTCCACAGGAAGGATACCTCCTTCTCCACTACACATCGCCGTTTTAACATGAGCGGCACCCTTCGCTAAAGCAACTTTGGCTTCCCTAGATAAGGCCCCAAAGGACATATGAGAAATATAAAACGGACAGGCAAGAACAAGCGGTTTTTGAGCCTTTTTCCCAAGAGTTGTCTTTAAGGATACCTTCTCTGAAGAAAGTAATGGTGATCGTGCTAACTGCGCTCCTAGAATCACAATTTGTTCCCACGGACTTAATAAAGTTGTAGGCCCCATAGCCGAAAGTACGCCCTTTCCTGTTCTAGCCATCTGATGAATATCAGCAATGATTTCTTGTTCATGATCACGTTTATATTCTTTTAAATAGGTCGCTAAAGGATCGTTATCATCAAGCAACTTATCAGTTACTTGACTACTCTCCTTTATTTCTTCAAACATAGCTTTAGGCGCCCCACAAAGAGGACATTGCCAATCTTCTGCTAATTCCCTAAAGGGAACTTTTTCCTTAGCATCATCATAAATATAACCACAAATTGAACACTTATACTTTGCCATTTTCTTCCTCCACTGCCAATAAATAGTCTTGCACTGCATCATGCCAATCAGGAAGTCTTCCCACTACTAATGCTAATTTATCTTTACTAAGTTTAGAATTAAGAGGGCGCGTTGCTTTTTGCTTATAGTTAGTACTAGGAATAGCCACCACCTGAGTATTAATTTTCTTAAGTTGAAACACATAGCTAGCTAACTCCGCCCATGAACAAACTCCTTCATTAGTCATATGATACGTGCCAAACTGTCCACTATCAATTAAAGAAAGGACACTCTTGGCGACATCCTTAGTATAGGTAGGACTGCCTATTTGATCCGCTACCACTGAGATTTGTTCCTTAGTTTCACTAAGTTGCAACATCGTCTTAATAAAATTTTTACCATGCACTCCAAAAACCCAAGAAATACGCACAATATAATGTTTAGAATAACATCGTACCGCCTCTTCTCCTAAATACTTACTTTGTCCATAAACATTTAAGGGATGAGGACGATCCGTTTCTTGATACCAGCCCTCTTTTTGGCCATCAAATACATAATCGGTACTAAAATAAACGAGCACTGCCCCGATCTTTTTTGCCGCAGCAACCAAGTTTTCAGTTCCTAAAACATTCACTGCCATACACTTTTCTATTTCCTCTTCCGCTTGATCAACAGCAGTATAAGCCGCACAATGAATAATAAAATCTGGTTTTTTTTCTTCAATCAGTGAAAAAACTGCTTGCCGATCGACAATATCTAATTGTTGATGAGAAATAGCCTCGACTGAATGAGTCGTATTCTTCTCAAGATAACTAACCATAGCAGAGCCTAGTTGCCCATCTTTGCCCGTTACTAAATATTTCATAGAAACTCCACATCCGTCTCTTTTAATGGTTTGCGTTGCTCATCTTTCGCCGATAGAAGTGGTTGATCAATACCGTAGCGCTCTAACTGCCAATCAACACCTATTTCTTCATCCTTCCATAGAAAGCCACCTTCTGTCTCTTTACTATATGGATAGTCTACTAAATATTGAAATAGCGTATTATCTTCCAGCGTCAAAAAGCCATGCGCAAATCCCTTAGGCACCAATAGTTTTCGCTGATTTTCACCCGTCAGTTCCACTGAAATCCACTGTTGATAGCTAGGAGATGACTTTCGTAAATCAACAACGACATCTAAAACACTTCCTTGTAAGCATTCCACTAACTTCGCTTGAGCAGTCTTTCCCTTTTGATAATGCAAACCACGTAACGTTCCTTTTCGACTAAGGGAGCGATTACCCTGCACCACCTCTCCTATAATATTCCCTAAGCCTAAAGCCTCCATTGTTTTTTTACTATAAAACTCCGTAAAATACCCTCGGTCATCCCCATATACCGTAGGTTCTAAAATATAACAATCTTGTAATTTAGTGGCAATTTTTTGCATTTTCTTCCTCCTCTACTAAAGAAAACAAATGTTGACCATACGTATTCTTCTGCATTAATTTTGCTTGTGCTAATAATTTATCTTTTTTTAACCAACCATTACGATAACCAATCTCTTCTGGACAACAAATCGTCACATTCTGATGTTCCTGAATCGTCCCCACAAAACTAGTAGCTGTTAATAAACTTTTAAATGTTCCTGTATCAAACCAACCATACCCTTCATTAAGAGGAATGACTTGTAATCTACCTTCCTCTAAAAACAAACGATTTAAATCTGTTATTTCTAGCTCTCCTCTTGCAGATGGCTTCAATTTTTTGGCTTTCTCTACCACGCTATGGTCATAAAAATATAAACCAGTAATCGCATAGTGGCTCTTCGGATGACTAGGTTTTTCTTCCACACTGAGCACTTTCCCACTGGCATCAAACTCCACAATGCCAAACCGTTCAGGATCATGGACATGATACCCAAAAACCGTAGCGATACCTGCCTCAGCACTAGCTCTAGCCCTTTGTAATTCCTCCTTAATATTAGCGCCATAAAAAATATTATCCCCTAAAATCATACAACAACTAGAAGTACCAATAAACTCTTCCCCTAAAAGAAAAGCCTGGGCTAAGCCATCGGGACTAGGCTGTTCTATATAGGATAACTTTATTCCAAATTTAGAACCATCTCCCAGCAAAGCCTCAAAACGTGGTAAATCCTGTGGCGTAGAAATCACTAAAATTTCTCTAATTCCTGCTTGCATTAAAACCGAAAGCGGATAATAAATCATCGGTTTATCGTAAATAGGCATCAACTGCTTACTCGTTACTTCCGTCAGTGGATATAATCTAGTTCCCGTTCCTCCCGCTAAAATAATTCCTTTCACTTTCGAAATCCTCCCTTCATAAAAACACGAAAATAGATAGTAATAAGTGTTAATTGACTAGTAAAACGTAACCAAAATAAACCAAAGTTCCCAGCATGATTATAAGTTTTTTCAAAATAATATTGACTTTCCTTCAAAATTTTATATTTATTAATATAACTGATACTTTTATTAACACTCACGGAATGGTCATGAATGACTGCCACTTCATTACAAAGTGCCACATGATAGTTCGCCTGTTGTAATTTCCGAGATAGAATATTCTCTTCATAATACAAAAATGTTTTTTCATCAAAAAAACCAATTTTCTCTAATACTTCTGATTTAATGAGAAAAAAGCAACCAGACACTGCTTCCACGAAAGAAACAACCCCCGTATAATGCTTTTCAGGATACTGTAAATATTTTTTTTGAAAAAATTTGCCTACCCCCGGTAAATTAAACAAAACTTCCTTGCCACAACTAGGAACTTTCCATCCTCGATTAAGGCCTTGTGGTTCACACACCACTGGACTTAAAATACCATAAGTAGGATCCTTAAAAACTTCTTGTAACCTTTGTAAATTTTCATCACTATAAATGATAATATCAGAATTTGATAAAATAATATCACAAGCTCCTAAAGCAGTGATAGCTGCCTTCACTCCGACATTCATTCCCGCCGCAAATCCTTTATTCGTATCGGTTCGAATAAGCTTTATCTTACTAGAAGAAAAAGACTGTAATTGATGAAAAGAATCATCACTAGAATGATTATCTACCACAAATATTTGGCTAATACTTTGATAATGCGCAATATTTTCAAGTAACCTACTGGTCATTGGAAAATCATTATAATGAATAATTACAAAAGCTAAGGGACGCTTCTTTTTCATGATCTTACCACTTCCTTTCTACCATCGAGAAGTAAAAGACTAACAAAAATACTAACGGCTGGCGCTACTAAGACATGACCTGTGATAAGTGCTAACAAAATACTGAGTCCAATGGATAAAAAATAAGTAATCTGCTTTTCTCTTGGAGCTTTTAAATAGCCCTTAAAGGCACCTATTAAAAAGTCCCCATAGATCCCCATATACACCAAAAAACCTACCACACCATGACGAAAGAAAATATCAACATAATCCATCTCCACCATTTTCATTGCTACTTGATCCGTTCCATAATGTTCAATATAGCCAATCCCCACTAATTTTTGAAAAATAGAAGCTCCTTGATAACTCTTTGCAGTATTTTTGAAAAACTTTAAGCGCGAACTAAAGACAAAATGATCAAGCAAAGCTTCATCTTGAAATACTTCTGTCATATGTTCAACCTTTAAAAAGTCTAAATGAACTTTCATATTTTGATAAAATGCCGTCTTTGGTAGAATTAATAGAAACGAAAAGATAACCACCAACACAATCCCAAGAGAAAATCCAAATTTTTGATAGGCCGATTTTTTTATCAAGCTAACAAAAAAGATAAGTAAATAAACGAAAGCAATCAATAACAATGATATAACAGGTCCTTTTGTGCCAATACTAAGTACCACATAAATAAGAATACCCATCCATAGAAAAGACTTTAATAGCTGTTTATCTTGATACAACTGAGAAAGAAAAAAAGGCATTAACAATGATAAAATGGCACTGATCTCATTAGCACTCTGAAAAAAACCTACACTACCCGTTTTAGTAACTTGATAACTATCAAAACCAATCCCTAACATATCAGGAATAAAAACCCCTAATAAGTACACGGCAACCATGAGAAAGAAATACTTTTTAGGCACCATATCTTTATTTTCTGTTAAGACAGCTCCTAAACTAAGTAACGTAAGGGGTAAATAAAATGTTTTAAAAGCATTCTTGATCTCATAAAACAAAGCAGCACTTCCCTTATCTACAAACACTGCTATACTAAAAAGTCCTAAATAAATAAAGATGCCTCCTAATGCCAGAATGAAATACTTTTTATTTTTTCCCTGATAATAAAAGAAAAGATAAAAACAACAAACGGCTAGAAATAGAAAGCGCACTATCATCCCTAGCGTCAAGTCAACATGAAATACTTGCAGCATCACCGCAGTAGCCATATCCAAAAAAGGACCAAGCACCAAAAACCAACGAATAAACTTTATCAATTGTTCTTTCATTATTTACAAGGTCCCCCTTTTTCATTAATTCAAATAAATTTATATCACTATTATTTTAACACACCTAAAAACAAAAAAGGAACTTCTTCCCCCATTTTACATCTTTTTACGAATGTCAATCAAGGAAAATTTTCCATTGTTCTACCTACAAAATAACTAATCATTTCGTTTATCAATAAAATGATATAAAATGATTAATACTAAATCACTTACTAACTTAGCCAGTACCACAGGAAACCCCCACTGCGCTTCCAACAAATAAAAACAAGCTAAATCTAACCAAAAAAAGCCAATCAATAACAACAGCGGTCGACGTAGTTTCCTACTATTAAGTAAATATAATAACAGACAAGAAACCATATAACTCACCATCACACCAATATATAAGGGTAATTCTAATAACCAAAACCCACAAAAAATAAACATATTGATAATCGAAGCAAAGATAACTCGAAAATCACGATGATACCAACTGATGTGTGCCGTAGTATCAATATAATTTTTGATTAACTGACAAAAAGCAGCCTGCTGAGAATGATATACTTTAGGCTGAAATTTCTTACTTTTCTCATAAACCTTCTCAAACTTAGAAAAATCTTTTAACGCTAAAATATAACCTTCTTTCGCAAACTCATTAACAATTTGTTTTTGATGATCATTGGTATGTTCTTTATATTTACTTAGTCTAGGAGCCGCAATGACTACTTTTCCTCGCGAAATAGCATCTAAAATACTTCCGACACCACCATGTGTAATTACTAAATCGGCTTTTTCGATATAAGATTCAAACTCCTCCTTAGGAAGACTATCAAATATCTCCATCTTTTCACTTTGATAATCAGTATAACCTGCTTGAACAACAACTTTATCTTGAATAAGACCACTCTTAATATGTTTATCCAAAACTCTTAATAATCTAGGAAAAGCTTTATCCTGTGTTCCTAAAGTAACAAAAATCATTAGTAAATCCACCCCCCATAAGTAGCCTTAGGATAAAGTTTTAACATAGGTCTCCACTGTACCACAAATAAATTAGCAATGTGAAATTGATAGAATAAACGCCCCGTGACTGTTTTAGATGTGATATTAGCAAAGGTTTCAATGTAAATTACCTTTGCTCCCATAATGCGCCCAATACAACACATAGGACCAGCCGTATGAGCACCTGTTGTGACAATATAATCTGGTTGATACTTAAGGAAAAAATAAAGGCTACGAAAACAATTTGCTAGTAATTTAAATGGATACACAATCTTATGATCCTTACTACCATAGTATAAAAACCCCACCTGCCGAAACTGCTTTTTCAACTTCCTATTAGCCTTGGTCTTTTCCGTAATTAAACAACAATAATAATATTTAAAAAGCGGTTTTAACTGTAACAATTCACTCAAATGCCCACCGGTACTAGAAATAAACATAACATTCGCTTTCATCTTTTCACTTCTTTTCTATGACATTTATCCACTGCTTACTAACGACTTCTTTACTATATAATTTCACTTTCTTCCGTCCATTGGCACCTAACTCTAAGCGCTTTTCTTTATCCTTCATTAAATCTCTAATTTTACGGATCATGATATCAAAATTACGATGACGAATTAAATATCCATCATGACCAGAAGTAATAATCTCTTTCGCGCCTTCGGCTGAATCAAAAGCAATACAAGGCAATCCATGACTCATCGCCTCTAATAAAACAATCCCAAAACTCTCGGTATAACTCGTCATTAAATAGATAGAAGAATTTTGTAGCAAAGTATCTATGGCTTCACTATCTTGAAAACCATGGAGTCTAACACAATCTTCTAAATGGTTAAGCGTAATAAACCGTTCTAAACGCCCTCGTTCCTTCCCATCACCGACAATATCTAAAGTCCACTCAGGCTCTTTTTTATGAAGTAAAAAATAAATCTTCAATAAATCTAAATAGCCTTTTTCGGGCGCTAAGCGACCAATGCTAATGAGCCGTTTCGCTGTTAAAGAACTCTTTTTATTAGGTATTTTTTCAATTGTATTAGGAATATAAATACATTTACAAGAATATTGAATTAATTTTCTTCTATAAAAACGCTGCAAATCCTTCGAAACAACCACTAAATAATCCAAATTTTTAGCCGAACGAACAACCGATTCAGCATACTTCATATCATTATGATGATGATTATGTTCCCAACCAATTTTTAAAGCTGTGCGACTTCCATATGTACTCGCTAACTCATTTAATAATACCCGTGTAGAAATAATGACATCTGCCTGACATTGTTTTAAATAAGTGGCCATCTCCTTTTTCCGATGATATAAAATTTTTGCCCCCTTCAAAGACTCTTTCACAAACTGTATAGGATGAGCGTTGGCGAAACTAGCTTGCCATGCCTCTTTATTAGGACTAAAATCTTTAGGAAGTAAATACTTTACGGTAACAGAAGCTTCTAAAGGAAACACGGGCTGCTCATAAAGTTGATAAATAGAAGCAATTTCCACAGTATATTGCTTCGTACTAGCTAATAAATTTGCTAGTACCGCAATCGATTTTTCTATGCCTCCATAACCAAGATGTAAAGCCAAAATGACTATTTTCTTCATCCATTCATCCCCCTTAGTTGCTATCTACTACTAGTATAAACTATCCTAAGGAAAATACGCAAATAAAACCAGCAAAAAAGTCCTAAATTGGACTTAAAGTTTTCAAATGACATTGTTTGACAGTAATCATCTCCGCCCCAAAGGCCTGCCATACTTCTTCCAAACACTGCTGATGATAAAGTAGATGAATTTTTTTTAAATAACAACCCTCTTTTTTTACTACCGTATCCTTAGTCCATTCTTCTTTTTCTATCATTATCATTTCTCCTAACTATAACGCACAATATTTTTTAAACGTTTTATTACTTTTTTTTCAATTCTAGAAATATAAGATTGACTAATTCCCAACAAATCAGCTACCTCTTTCTGGGTTAGTTCTTCATGTCCCAAAAGACCATAACGCATAATAATAATATCTCGATCGCGCGGCGCTAAACGCAAAACCTCTTCCAACATTAATTTCTTCTCTGCCTCTGTTTCAATCCCTTTGGTAACAATATCACTATCCGTTCCCAAAATATCTTCTAGGTGTAACTCATTCCCATCCGCATCTAAACTTAAGGAAGCATCGATGGATACTTCTGTTTTCATCTTCTTCGTCTTCCGTAAATACATTAAAATTTCATTATCAATACACCTAGAAGCATAAGTCGCTAATTTAATATTCTTATCACGACTAAAGGTATTAATTCCTTTAATTAAACCAATCGTACCAATACTTACTAAATCTTCCAAATCAACACGAGTATTTTCATACTTTTTAGCTAAGAAAACAACTAATCGTAAATTATGTTCAATCAAGACATCACGGGCATGAATATCGCCATCCTCGGCCATGATTAAATAGGTATTTTCATCTTCTTTAGATAAAGGCTCTGGTAGAACATCACTACTTCCTACATAAAAAAGACTACTGACATTTTCTAACAAACTACCAATCAATAATAATAAAGTAATCAACTTTCATCCTCCTCTATAAAACAACTGGGTAGAATACAGCTAGCTCCTTGTAAATTAATGGTTTCTTCACTGCTACCTATTAAGTATTTGTTCCGATCAACCACCCTCTCATCAATCAACAACTTATCAGCCACCACACAGCGTAATAATCCCCCTTTAGATACGGTTTTAAAAGGCACTAAGACAGCTTCTTCCATCTTAGGTTGGAAAACTTGACTGTCAAGAATCAACACCGGTCGTTTCTTATAAGGATCTTTAATGGTATTACCGGTATCTAAACATCCTTGAACAACAAATTCCTGGCCCTGATAAGTAATTTTTACTTGATGTAACAGTTGTAGTTTATGCTTGATTTTAGAGCGTTCTCGATAGTATTTAATAAATAAAATAGGACTTACTATCATGATTATAATCAAATTAATACTCGCACCATCATGAAAAAAAACCAGTCCACTATGACGATAACTAAATTGAACATTCAAAAAATACATGAGGCCGCCTAAAATAATGCTGCTACCATAAAGACTTTTAAAGTTAGCAAAAAAATACTGTTTATTATGAAATCCAAAAGTAGTAAGTAACATCAGAAGGCTAATACCAAATTTCAAAAAAAATAAGGTTACTGTTGTCAGTGGTAAAAATAAAAAAACAATACTAACAGCGCCTACTAAAGCCCCTAACAAGAACCGCCGAAACGATGGTAACGTGTGTCGTTCCAGTCCCACCGCTAACAATAAAAGCAAATCAAACATAAAATTGATGAAGAACACTACATCTACATAAACTTTCATAGCTACCACCAATCTCACTATACAAAAAAAGAAACGCACAGTTTGTCGTTTCTTATTCTTTTTTAAAATTCACAATTGCCTGGCGTTCTAGGATAAGGGATTACATCTCGAATATTATCCACGCCCGTTAAATAAATTAGTAATCGTTCAAAGCCCATTCCAAAGCCAGAATGAATACAACCACCAAACTTTCGTAAATTTAAATACCAAGTTAACTCCTTTTCATCCATATTCATCTCACGCATACGACTTACTAACTTATCATAATCTTCTTCCCGTTGAGAACCGCCCATTAATTCTCCCGCACCAGGCACTTCCAAATCAACAGCCGCTACTGTTTTGCCATCCGGATTAAGCTTCATATAAAAGGCCTTAATCTCCTTGGGCCAATCGGTAATAAAGACAGGACCTTGAAAATAATCTGTTAGATACTTTTCATGTTCTTTCGCAATATCTTGTCCCTGAACCGGTGCAAACTCAAAAGAACAAGGAGCCTTTTGTAAGATCTCAATCGCTTCTCGATGTGTCACGCGAGCAAACGGAGAAGTGATTAATTTTTGCAATTTTTCTATCAAGCCTTTTTCTACAAATTTATCTAGAAAGACCATCTCAGAAGAACAGTGTTTTAACACATACCCTACCACATATTTAAGCATCTCCTCCATCACTTGCATATCTTCCTTCAAGTCACAAAAAGCCATCTCTGGTTCTATCATCCAAAATTCTGAAGCATGCGTTTTAGTATTGGAATTTTCAGCTCGAAAAGTAGGGCCAAAAGTATAGGTACGTTTATAAGCTAAAGCAAATGTCTCAGCCTGTAATTGACCAGACACAGTAAGCGATGCCGCTTTGCCAAAAAAGTCCTTTGGATAATCAACCTTCCCTTTCTCATCCTTAGGAATCGCATCTAAATCAAAAGCGGTAACATGAAACATTTCTCCCGCCCCTTCACAGTCACTTCCCGTAATTAAAGGGGCATGAAAGTACACAAAATGACGCTCCTGAAAATATTTATGAATGGCATAAGCTGTCACACTGCGTATGCGAAATACTGCTTGAAACAGATTAGTACGTGGTCTTAGATAAGCTTGTTCTCGCAAAAACTCGCGAGAGTGTTGCTTGGGCTGGATAGGATAATCCTCAGGACAATCTCCTAATAATGTAATTATACCAGCCTGAATTTCAAATGCTTGCCCTTTTTTAGGAGAAAGAACAACTTTCCCGGTTACTTTAATGGCACAGCCAATATGATACTTCTGAATCTCTTCAAACATCTCTAAACTTTGATCATAAATTACTTGTACATGATCAAAACAAGTACCATCAAAAAAATCTATAAACCCAAACTCTTTCTGTTTCCGATGATTACGAATCCAACCTTGTAGCACAACCTCTTTTTCTAAATATTCCTCTACTTTTTCATAAATATCTCTCACATCTACTTCCATATAACTCTTCCTTTCCTAACAACAAAAAAACAGCGCCTTCCACAACGGGACGAAGCAAGCACTGTCTACTCCGCGGTACCACCCAATTTATCACAATTGTGACCACTTATTACCATAACGGTGGCATCCGGCTTAGTCTACTAATTTCTTTAAGCGACTCCAGAATGTTTTTCAAAATAAACTCTTACTAAGTTCCACCAATCCTCAGCTCTCTATCAAGAAATTTTATTTTTACTCGTTCTTTCTTTGTCTTTCTGAAAAAATGCTACCACAACTTTGTCTATTTGTCAAACTTCTTTCATAATATTGACAAAATCCAAGATTTTATACCTCTTCTTAAAATTGACAAATAAATTTTCCTAATGCTACAATAAAATGAATGAAAAGGAGAACTCACATGCGCCCTATAAAAAACTTAAAAATACGAATCACCATCATGGCTCTAACCCTACCACTTGCTCTTTCTTCTTGCCATAGGAACTATGAAGTACTTGATCAATCACTAGAAGAAGTCATCTATCAACAAAAAGAGTTTACCTACCTAGATGAAATCAGTCAAATGAAACAAACACACCTTACCCTTCACAAGGATGAAACCACCATAGAAATACTAGATCTAATTACTGCTAGTGATAAGCTAGCCGACTATTTAACATTAATTGATAGATTGCAAGAGTTAAACATTGAGGACAAAGCGAAACAGCTCTATCCTTTAACACAACAAGAAAAACAACCGTTAAAAGACCTAACAAATAGCGAAATTGAAATGCTCATTGCAGCCTGTCAACAAGAAGAGGGATTTGTAGAGCAAGTAACTTCTCAACAAGCCATTCAAAAACTAGGATATCTACAACAATATAGCGAAACATGGATCGATAATCATGCCACTACTATCTGTGAACAACTGCTCCAAACAGTTATTCAATCCCTTGCGGCCCGAGCAGCAGGATTCAAAGCTAGTGAATATCAAAATTTTTATATTAACAATGAAAATAGTGACGAAATAACTCTTACCTATCAAGATCCCAACACCAATGCCAAAACAGACATGGTGATTACTGATCAAAATTGTCTTCTTTATGAAACTGCTCAAACTCTACATCACCTAAGGTATAATCAAGCACCTACTTATCAAACCTATCAAACCTGCCTCAATATGGCAAAATTATGCATCTGTGCTGGTTCTACCTTAGAAAAATGTGAACTATCTTCTCAAAAAAGTTATCATGAACTAATCAAGACAACTAATAAATAAGTAGCACATCTCTTATTTTTTATTTTAAATTAATGTTTGTAAGACTCGATACATACAATATGCTAAGCTAACAAAATAGGAGGAAATAAAGTGAACTTAACCAATAAAGAAAAAAGAAACCTAAGAAACTATACACAGGAGCGATTAAAAGCTATTCCCGTAGGGCAAAAAGTAACCTTGGATAAACAAATACTAGACATATTATTATTTAATTCTTTTATCACCCATAATAATTTACCCCGCAAAATTGTTATCTGGTCGGGAGAATTTCTAAGAAAATTAGATTTGCAAGAAGTATCTTTCGCCAATGTTGATTGGGATATGGCAAACTTAGATATAAATTTAACAGCAAAACAACAAGAAGAAATATATGAAGAACTACGAGAAACACTACTCAGTCGTGACAATCAAGATTATTTGGTAGATCTCAGTGATACCAATGCTAACATTGATTTTTCACAAGCATTTAATCAAGGACAACACATCTCTTGTTGTAACTTTACCAATCTAGACTTAAGTACTGCCCATGCTGAGCAAATTCATACGCTAACAGATGTCAATCTTAGTAATAGTGGTGCAAAACTAGCGTTAAAACATATAACAACCTGTAAAAACAGTAAACTAAATCAACTAGATCTAACGGAATATACCCTAACAGAACAGGAAATAACCAACAATGGTAGCTTTCATCATACTTCTTTCACTGATACAGGTATCAATTTACAAATAGATATGCATAAGGTGAACCATCTAAAAGACTTAGAACTATCCATATTACTACACTATTTTGACGGTTGTACTATTAATGGACAATACTTTAATCCTACTACCATACCCGATCAATTAACGACTAATGAAAACAAACAACTAAAAGAACTCTACACTTCCGTCGACACTGCTATAACCACAACCATAAATAAAATAAAAAAGAAAAGAAACTAACTACTCCTCAAAAAAAGTCATTTGCTTCATCACTCCATTTTTCTCTTTGAAAGCCGCAATAATATCTTCCATTCGATACAAAAGACCATACTTTTCACATTCCTTAGTAAACACCTGATATAAATGTTGACAGTTAGGAGGAGGACAAAAATATTGCCGACCAAAGGTTTGAATATATTGTTTTTTCAAGCCTTTAAAATGACAATCTAATTGTTGGTAATAATAAGTACGTTGTCGATCTCTTAGTGTCATCCCCATATAAGTATGAATAAACTTTGCTCCATGGAAAAAAGCAATCTGCACTAAGGTTTTGATATCTTCTTCAGAATCAGTAATAAAAGGCAAAACCGGGTTTAACATTACCCCTACAAAAATACCCCGATTACTTAACTTTTTCATTGCCTGAAGACGCTTTGAAGAAACACAAACATTAGGCTCAATCACTTTCGCCAACGCATCATTGGGGGTAGTAATAGTAAATTTGACAAGCACCGGCTGGTGTTTTTGAATCTCTAATAAAATATCTAAATCACGTAATACCAGATCGCTCTTTGTATCAATTGATACTCCATAATGATAACGTGCTAATAATTTCAAGGCTCCTCTTGTCAGTTGATATTGTTGCTCTAAAGGATGATAAGGATCAGACATTGATCCCATTCCCACGATACCAGAATTTCTTTTTCGAGAAAGCTCTTGCTCTAAAATGGTAAGTGCTTTTTCTTTGCTTGTTATCACTTCAAAATGATCTATATGGTAACACTCACTACGACTATCACAATAAATACATCCATGACAACAGCCCCGATAAAGATTGATACAATAATCAACACCATACCACTTACTGCCATAATTAACCTTAGTAAGAATTGACTTTACTTTTAAAAATTCCATACCCTACTCATACAATTTTGCTACCATACTTTTATTTAGTAAAGTATTGGACAAAAACTTCCCATCTTTAAAATTAGTCCAATTATTAAATACACAAGGGACTTGTTTTGCTTTTGTTAAACTATCAATCTCTTCAAAATGAATTGGTATTCCCTGTTCTTCACGATAAGTTTTTAACTCCTCAATACAATGAGCTGTAAAAGGACATTGTGGACTATAATAAATGGTTAAATTCTTAGTAGCAATCGTCATTTTTTTAGCTGTCTCACAAAACTTTGGTAGCACATCTGTAAAAGACAACGCTAATAATTCATATTCTAAAACATTATCTACCACTTTAAAACCAAACTGTTCAAAAAATTCCTTTTCTGATAAAAAAGGCTTTTTCTTTGTAGATGTAATGACACAAAGACCATTTTTATGTAGCCGCTTTGCCTCCAAAATTGCAAATTGCAACAATTCTCGACCATATCCCTCTTTCTTATAACTACCAGCTACCCATAAACAATAAATATAAAGATATGCTTTTCCTTCAATCGGTATCCAAGCACTCTCCAAAGGGGCATACTCAATAAATACCTTGCCCCGCGCTCTTAGTTTTCTAAAAACATGGCCTTCAGGAATCCTCTTTCTAAGCCATTCTTTTTTTAATTCCACACCTGTTTGATGTTTTTTATCACTGATTGCACAACAAATATGTTCTTCATCTAAATTATCTAGAGTCAAATTAATATAACTATGATCCATTCTCTATCTCCTCTTATTACTAGTGCTTTTTAAGCATATCAAACATTTGTTTATAATACAATAAAATGATAGCCCAAGCACTATAATAATCAAACATAAAAAAATCCAGCTATGCTTTTTAAAAGTCTTTGATAATCAAAAATTTCACTAGTAAGCAAAATATGATATATAGTAATAACTATCTTCTTGTATCCGCACTGTTTACAAGGCAATTAAAAGACGTTAACAAAATTATTTCGATCAAAATGATTTATCTATCAGTTATTTTATTAATTTTAAGTATATAGCTAATTCACTAATTGGTATTCTATTATCTAATAGTATTAATATAGATAAATTTTGACTCACCAAAAAGAGATAAGTTTAATTATTTACAACTTTTACCAAAGATAATTGATGTATAAATCAATCACTACTCATATTGTAATACTTTTATTCTCATTTTTAAATAGTTTTATAAAAATTAATTATAATTATCTATTAATGATATAATAACTATGATTTAAGTTTAATTTAAGTTTTCTTTTATAAAATATATTATTAGGTGATGTATTATGAAAATTTTAATAATTGAAGATGAATATAATTTAGCAGATGCTATTGCTACTACATTAAAATATAACAACTATCTAGTAGATATTCGTGCCGATGGTTTAAAAGGTTATGAAGAAGCTTTAACCGGGGTATATGATTTAATTATTTTAGATGTAATGTTACCTAATAAAAATGGTTTTGAAATATTGAAAGATTTAAGAAATGAAAATATTAGTTCTAAAATAATTATGCTTACTGCTAAAAGTGAAATTGAAGATAAAATGATTGGCTTTAATAATGGTGCTGATGATTACCTAACTAAACCATTTCATATTGACGAGCTTTTAGCACGAATTAATATTCAATTAAGAAGAAAAGACTATTTAAACAAAGATTCTTTAATATTTAACGATATAAAATTAGATTTAAAAAGTATGAAATTATATAATAGCAATAATAGTCAAAATGTAAAAATAATAGGAAAAGAATTTAGTGTTTTGGAATTATTAATGAATAATCCTAATCAAGTAATAGCAAAAGAACAGATTTTTGTAAAAATATGGGGATATGATAGTGATTGTGATATGAATATTTTAGAAGCATATATTTCTTTTTTAAGAAAAAAGTTAAAATTAATTAAAGCAAATACAACAATTAAAGCAATCAGAAATATGGGATATGTTTTGGAGGCCAAAAATGAAAAAACTAAAAACTAAAGTATCGGCAACTATATTTATAATTTTGACCTCTTGCGTTATTATCATTATTACTGCTTTATTAGTAGGAAGTTATGTAGAAAGAAAAAACTCGATTTCCGATATATTAAGAAATATTTCTAGATCTTTAGATGCCCCTATGGGAATAAAGCAGCCACCAAATATCGATATTCCTAATAATGAAAATGTCAAAAAAATATATTTAGACTTTACTATTTATACAGTTATTTTAGATAATAATGGTAATTATAAAGAAGCAATTAATCATACAGAAGATGAATCTTTTGACGAAAAAAACGTAAAAAATATAGCTGAAAACATTATCAATAATCATGAAAATAATTTCTTTGTTGGAAATTTATATACTGATAAATATGCCTATACTTATACAGATAACAATGTATTAATTATTATGGATAATACAAATATAAATAATTATTTCATAAAACAGTTTATCACTTATATTGGTATATTAATAATATGTGAAATTGTTATTTTTATGGTAACAAGTATTTTAACTAAATGGATAACAACACCAGTAAAAAAGGCATTTTTAAAACAAAAAATATTTATTGCTGATGCATCACATGAACTAAAAACTCCCCTTTCTGTTATGATAGCTAGTACTGATGCTTATCTTAATGATAAAAATGATAAATGGATTTATAATATTAAAAACGAATCAGAAAGAATGATAAAATTAGTAACTGAACTACTTGATTTGGCTAAAACAGAACAAGAACAAGATATAGAAATGACTTCCCATAATTTATCTAGAATAACTGAAAGTGCCATTTTAACCTTCGAAAGTATTTTCTACGAAAAAAAGATAAAACTTAAATATAAAATAGAAGATAATATTAATTTAAAATGTAATGAAGATTTAATTATGGAGCTTATGAATATCTTAATTGATAATGCAATTAAACATAGTTTTATAAAAAGAAATATAAATATAAACTTATATAAAGCTAATAAACAAATTATATTAGAAGTTATTAATAAGGGGCTTCCTATAAAAAAAGAAGATGAAGAAAAAATATTTGAAAGATTTTATAAAGCCGATTCATCGAGAAATAGAAACTCTAATAATTATGGATTAGGTCTTGCAATTGCTAAAAACATTGTTGCAAAACACAAAGGAAAAATATCTGCCCATTCTTCTAATGGCTATACAACTTTTAAAGTTATATGGAATCAAAAATAAATTTGATTCTTTTTTTCAGTTTTATTTAAGGTACGATTGTTAAAATTTTTTTGTAAAAAATAAAAGGAGAATGCTATGTATATACTGAATAATGCCGTGATTTCGATCACAAGAAATAAAGGAAGGAATATTTTAATTGGTGTTATTATATTAGTAATTGCCTGTGCTTGTACAATTACTCTTGCCATTAATAACACAGCTAATGATTTAATTAATTCATATGAGAGTGCTTATAAAAAAGAAGTAACTATTTCGTTTGATAGAAATAGTATGATGAAAGATTTTGATTTTTCTAAAGAGTCTGCTAGAGAGGAAATGAAAGAAAATTTTAATAATATATCAAGTTTTACTATCGAAGATGTAGAAAATTATGCAGATAGTGATCATATTGAAAGTTATTATTATACTTATGGTATTTCTTTAGATGGCGAAAATATTGAAAAAGCTGAAAATAAAAATGATGAAGAAGATTTTTCTAAACCCTTTCCGGGTGGAAACAATAACTCTATGCAAAGTGAAATGGATTTTACAGTTACAGGATATAGTTCACTTGATGCTATGAGTGAATTTATTGATGGGACATATAAGGTAACTGATATAGAAGATGATGCTTGGGATAAAGCTTTTGATGGAAACTATGTTTTTATTAATAAAGAACTGGCTTCTTATAACGATTTATCTCTTGGGGATACAATTAAATTAAAAGATGATGATAACAACATTTATTCATTTAAAATTATAGGGATTTTTGAAGATAATAATACTAGTAATAGTAATATGATGAGTATGTTTTCAAATTCTGCTAATACAATTATTACGAATTCTCATGCTTTAATTTCTATTACCGATTCTAATGAAGATATAAATGCTAGTGTAATACCAACATTTATAATTGATAGTTATGATAATGCTGATATTATTGAAGAACAATTTTATGAAAAAGGTCTTGATGAAAATTATGTAGTTGAAACTAATGAAGAACTTGCTAATTCTGGTTTGAATGGTGTCAGTAATGTTAAATCTTTTGCTACGACATTTTTAATTATTACACTTATTATTGGTGGTGTCGTTTTAGTTATATTAAATATGATTAATATAAGAGAAAGAAAATATGAAATTGGTGTTTTAAGAACAATTGGTATTAGTAAGTTTAAACTTACACTTCAATTCATCACAGAACTCATTCTTGTAACTGTTTTTGCTTTACTATTAGGAGCTGGTATTGGTGCTACAATGTCTAAATCTGTAAGTAATGCTTTATTATCTAGTGAGATTGAATCAGCTAAAACTTCATCTAATGACATGGCTAATAACTTTAACCCTGGTAGAGGTATGCCTGATTTTAGTAATTTCCCATCAAACGGTATTGTGGATATATCTGCTTATAATTCAATTGACGCTGTAGTTAATATACAAGTTGTTATTGAGTTACTAGGAATAGGAATTCTATTAGTTCTAATTAGTAGTTTGTCAGCAATGATAAGTATTCAAAGATTTTCACCATTAACAATATTGAAAGAGAGGTCATAAAATGACAAAAAAAAATTCTAATTTGAAAGAAGTTATTTTAAGTATTAAAAATGCTAGTTATAGATATGCTGATGCAGATATAGATGAGTATGCCTTAAGAAATGTCAGTTATGATTTTGAAAAAGGAAAAGTATATGCTATTAGAGGAAGAAGCGGAACTGGTAAAACAACTTTACTTTCTCTAATTACTGGGCTTGAAAGATGTACTGAAGGAAAAATAATATATGATGGTAAAGATTTAAAAGAAATAAATCTCGATAGATATAGAAATCATGAGATAGGAATTGTTTTTCAAAGTTATAATTTGTTACCTTATATGACAGCGGGAGAGAATATTATGCTTTCTATGGATATAAGTGGTAAAAAATATGAAAATAAAAAAGAAACAGTATTAAAATTAATGAAAAGCGTTGGTCTTAAAGAAAAATATTATGATAAAAGAGTTTTAAGATTATCAGGAGGAGAACAGCAAAGAGTAGCAATTGCTAGAAGTTTATCTTATAATCCTCAAATTATTATTGCTGACGAACCTACTGGTAATTTAGATAAGGAAACTGAAGATGATATTTTGGAAATCTTTAAGTCTTTAGCTCATAAAGATAACAAATGCGTAATTATTGTTACTCATAGTAAAAATGTTTGTGATAATTCCGATATTGTTTACGATTTAAAAAAAGTTAAATAAATAAAAAGGATTTTTTTCTATTTGTTTTATAATTTTTAGAATATTGAGAGTGTATTACAATGGCACTCTAGGATAAGCCAGCACTCACTTTAGTTTGCTGTTCTTCCTTCATTTTTATATACCAAAAAAGCCCATAATATCAAATATTATGAACTTTATATATAGTTAATCGCTAAAGTGCGACTTTTAACCTCAATGGTGCGAGAAAGGAGATTTGAACTCCCACGATGAACCCATCACTACCACCTCAAGGTAGCGCGTCTACCATTCCGCCACTCTCGCATAAAAGAGAATTGTTAATCTTTAACAATCCAAAAAGTGGGCATATCTCTTAACCCCTGGCTTCCAGCCGCTACTGGTCGATTAATAATTTTGTGATCAATCACTAATTCTGAAGAACTACCACCATCCATATTTGCAGCATTAATAGCACCATAGTTTTCCATAATCTCTGTTAAATCACCCATATCAGCACCAATAGAAGTAGATAATCTACCATCAATGACTAAAAACAAAACAATCCCATCAGCTCTTTGCCCTATGGCTGTTCGTGGAGCAATCCCCCATCCACCATTTCCTTTAACAAAAGAACTTTGACCATTAACAATCAAAAAGGGTCCAAACTCAATCGCATCACGGAGGCCTGCTCGGATTGCTTCATCAGCACTCATTTTCCCAAGCACTAACTTATTTTCCTTATTAAATCCAACAAAGCCACCGCCCATAACAGCATCTTGATAGTCACTAACAATTTTTCCATTACTAATTACTGTCCCATGCGGTAACGCTCCATTACTATTCCAATCAGGATCATAAAAGCCACCAGCATTCATAGCAATACGAGCATTTTCTCGTTTCGCCACCGTCGTAATAGCTTCTCCTCGTTTTCCCAAATACTTAGTAGTGGCAATGGCTACTTTAGAAGGATCATAAATGGCTACTAAATACCCTTGGTATCCAGCCCCTGAAACGTGAATTAATTTAAATAAATCATTTCCTTCGTCTTTTGTCAAGATTTCTTTTTCATATTCATTCTTATAAATTGTTTGATTTTGATCATATTGATGAATATTAATTAAATCTGGATTAGTAGTATCATCAACTTCTACAATATGATTACGAGCTAATACTAAGTCAATGGTCTTTTGATTATAAAACCAAGTAGCCAAATATTGATGCGTCATCGTAGTCATGGCGGAAGTAATCCAAAAATCCCGAAAAAAGGAAAAAGGACCATAAAAAAGAAATAATCCCATACTACTACCAATAATCAGCAAACTAGCAAGTATAAGAGGTAATTTTCCCTTTTTATGTTTCTTTTTCAATACAACGGCAATTTCAGGCATGACCACTGTTTTCTCTAAATCATTATTTCTTTGCTTCCTCATCTGTTAAATCTCCTACATCACTTTCAGCTTTTCCTCGATACTTTCGATCACCATCAACATCCAAATATTCACGGTGTAAAGAAATCATAGTTAATAACGGCTCCGCACTATTGGTCTCTTTCAACCAATTATTATAAGCTTTAATATTATTATTATAAGCTTCCACATCACTAAGATATGTGTTGACAGCCTCTTCATACGCTAAAAGAAAAGCTTCACATTTATGATTGATATTTACCTCAGGATACAATACATTTATACACTTATTTTTTAATTTATCATAATCCTTATCTAATTTTTCTAAACTTTTTAAATAAGAAGCAAACAAGCTCTTAAATTGTTGATCATTCTCTTTTAACGTCTGATAATACATATCTTTCATAACATTTTGATAGATTTTCTTTTTCGCCTCATTAAAAGCAGTAACATCTTCTTTAAAAGTATCATACAAATTAGAAACTTGCTCCATTCGGACCTTAGTTGCATGTTGATCGTCTTGGTAATTAATAACTAAATAACAAGTAATTCCTCCAACGATCAAAAAAAAGCCTAATCCTAATAATAATAGTACCCGTCTTTTCTTTTTAACATTCATTGCTATCACTCCTAGTATAGTTTGATCAGTTTTAAGAAAAAGCATTCTTATTTCAAGAATTCTTTTTGTTCTTTTCTCTCCCTTTTCTTTTTGGTTGTCTTCTTTTTTGTTCTAAGCGCAAATAAGAAGACAAGCAATAAGATAATAACCAAGCCTAAAAGTCCAATAATAAGGTAGGATTGTAAAGTAACCTTTTCTTGCAATTTTATTTGTTGTCCATCATTATATCGCTGCAAACTCTTATCCATTATATCGTATACATAAAGTGAAGCTTTTCCAGTCTCAACATTTTTACCGTAAAAAACATAGAATTCATCATTTTGTGGCAATTGATAAAAATCATAACTTATACCAGCAATTTTGATAGTTTTCTTTTGGTAACCATCAGGAATTTTCTTCTGATTGTTAACTACATATACCGTCAAATTACCCGCGGTCATCTCTTGATACTTCTGATACGTTCCCTTGTCATAAGAATAAAATTGAATATTACCCTTTTTATCTTTTAAGGCTAATAACGTCAATTTTAAAACACTATTTCGATAAGCTAATACCTCTTCCTTACCAATTTTGATAGTGGTCTCTTCTACATGCTTTGGTAACAGATCTGTTAATTCCGTACTTTTTCGTACAACGGTATACTCTTTACCTGCTACTTTTATCGTCACCGGATTAAGTTCTTCCACCTGTACTGTAATTTTATAGGTACGACGACTGCCATTTTCTGCTGTCACCACGATATCAAAAACATTCGCACCCTCATGGACATCAAATTGCCCTATTCCTTGAATACTAGCCTTACCATCCTCTTTTTCAGCATTAATATTAACCGTAGTAACAGAAGACGCTACCGCTAAGTAATAATCTAAAGTATTTTTGTCAAAATTAAGAGTTTGTCCTTCTACTGTAAGATTTTTCAAATAGTTATTACTACTATAACTATCGGCTACTTGTTGTTGCGTAATACACTCAATTATCGTGCTATCACTAGGCGTAGAAAGGGATTCATCCCAAGCAGCAATGGAAGCATTAACAACAGAAATCTTAGCCTGGCCTTTTCCTTTCACCCGAAAGGTATAAGTATAGGTTTTACTAGTCTGACCTGCTCCTTGAACGTAATCAACGACATGAGCATTCCCACTTGTGAGTTGTAATTTATCACTATCATAAGAAAGACTAAATTCCCAACTACCAAGTCCTTTACTTTCTTTAAGTGTTACTTTCACCGTAACACTCCCCCCCACAACGGCACTAGCCTTCGTTCCCGCAACAGAAATGGAAGCCGCCTCTACCTTAAGTGGCAAAAACAGGAAACCCATGATAATTATAATAAGAATGAGTTTGTTTTTCATTTTTTCACCTACTGTTCTATTTGAATATTACCAATAATCTGTTTCTGAATACGTAATAAATCAACCACATTTACCTTACCATCCCGATTAGTATCACTAGCACGCACTTCAACATCCGATAAATTACCACTGCCTAAAATATACTTTTGAACTCGTAATAAATCTAAAATCGTTGTCTTGCCATCTCCATTATTATCACCATAAACAAGGGCCGTATAAGTAACAGTATCTTTCCCATTACTAATAGTTAAGGTATCTCCTGTACCAATATTACCACCAGCCGTATTTCCATATTTATCTTTGAAACTAACCACTTGCATTTTATCATAAGTACTACGTAAATCACTCTTTAACGTATCAATAGAGCGATTAAAACCAATACCAGACAACCATTGCTGATCAATCTTATAACCACGACCCGTAAGCGCTGTTGAAATTGCCATCACTGGTACTTCCTCTTCTTTTTCATCGTTACTATCAGGTATCACTTCACTACTACTATCATCTAATCCTTGGTAAACAGGAATTAAAAATTCATAATCATTTTCTAATAGATCATTTGCTTGATAACTTTGATAAATCTTATAAGCCTCACTCGCATGTGCCCTAATATTTGTCATATACTGATGCGTGTAAGTTGGGTAACTTGCCCCTGGTGCCACATTAAATCGTTGTAAATAAAGTGTATGTTGACCTTTACTAATAAATTTTTCTGCAATATAACTAGCACCCCCTAAAATAGCCTTTTCTTTACTATTCCAAGGTCGTAAATAACTAGTCACACTAGCATCAAAACCACCATTTCCCCAGATAAGCCCCCTAATAACGGCTGATTGATAAGCACTATAAGCGCCAATATTATAAAAGTTATAAATACCTTGATAAGTTAAACCACTACCACAATCATTTTTAGCATTCCAACTACTACTATCATGATATCCTTGACTAGCTAAACAACTTTGATCAACGGCAAAGGTAAACGGAGCCCCATCCGTACCAAGGCCACCCGTTGTCCCCTTTTCCTGACGAATGCGACTTGCTAAATAGACAGGACTAACATGATAGGTGGCAGCGCTTTTCATCAATAAATCTAAATACTCATCAGTGGCAAGAAATGTCCCAGCGGTTACTCCAGCAACCGCTTTACGCGTATGAACAGCACTATGATAACCTAGATTTTCAAACATAAAGATATAAGCTTCTGATAAGAAATTTCGTGGATCCATATAATACTTAACAGTACTGCGACTAGCAATATACCAACCTTTCTCATTAGAAGGAATAAAATTACCATTACTATCTACGGCTCGTAAACTTTCATCACTACCATCCACCACAGAAATATCACCAATATTCTCATTATAACTAGCCTCATCAATAGAAAGATTAGTGAGTAAGGCACTAAATGTCCAATTTGGATGCTTTTGATGCAAAGCTTTTAAATATGGTAAATAGCTTTTAGGAAAGCCCTTTTGAAGCATTTGCTGTTCAAAGTCAGCATTCATATCCACAGAAGCAGTCTCCTGCACTACTTGATCAGAAGAACAAATATAGCCTTCACTTTCATGATAACGAACTTTATACCAAGAATTCTTACAACCATTCCCACTAGCTGTATTTTTATCAAGGACAATTACTTTATAACCACTTAATAATACTCCATCGGTCACCGCCTCCGTTAACAAACTTCCTCCCGGTTTCGACCGAAAGTATTTATTGGTGTTTAAAACAATATATTCTTCTGCAAAAACATTAGGAATAAAGCAAAAAAGCAATCCTACTACCACGACCAAAAACGACAATTTTCGCTTCATACCTAACACCTCCTATCCTTCTAAATACATTATAACCTATCAAAAGTAAATACTAAAGTCCTTTCCTCATAATCGATCGTAAACTTGACAAATTTTTCAAAGGCACAATGATTGAAAAAAGATAGAATATCATCTATAATAGAATGGTACACTAAATGGAGGAAGTTATGAAAAAGAAAAAAGAAACTACTGAAACAAAGAAAAAACGCACTTGGTTAGTTATTTTTGGCATACTACTGCTACTAATAAATGCTTTTACTATATACAATATCCTACTACTAGGACCCATCGAAGAAATATTACGCTATATTATCATTGGCATACTTATCGTTCTTGATTTAATCATCGTCTTTAAAATTCACTCTAAACGAAAACATAAAGAAAAAAAAGTCAAATTATTAACCACATTCATGATTTTATATTTACTAATAAATCTACTAGTAAGTATGGCTATTATGTTCATCTATGGCAATATCAAAGGAATTAATAAAACTTATGTTACTTACTCTAGCAGTCTTATCACCATGAAAAACAACCCCGCAAATGACATAAATGCCATAAAAAAACAAAAAATCGGTATTATCAAGGACAAGAGCTCTCCCGATGGTTATCTCATTCCCCAAATGATCATTAAAGAAAACAATTTGAAAGAAAAAGATAACACCTTTAAAAAATACGATGATTATTCAACCATGCTAGCTGATTTATACAGTGGTGACATTGATTCTATGTTTATTACAACGGACTATCCTAGTATGTTTAATAGTATTGATACTTATGAACACATCAGTGACGACACCAAAATCATTATCACTTTAGAAAAAAAATTATTAAAAGCTTCTACTAGTCATCGAGAAACAGCCTCTAATGGCAAAAGTATTACAGAACCATTTACTATTTTATTAATGGGCGTAGACTCCACAGATGAAGGATTAAGTAAAAACACCGTAGCTAATGGAGATAGTTTAATTCTCATTACCTTCAATCCTAAAACCCTAAACGCTACAATGCTAAGTATTCCACGAGATAGTTATGTCCCCATTGCTTGTTGGAGTAATAAAGCCGAAAATAAAATCACTCATGCCGCAGCTTATGGAACCGACTGTATGATGCAAACAATTGAGAATTATTTTGATGTTACTATTGATTACTATGCCAAAATTAACTTTAGAGGACTAGTGAGTCTCGTAGACACGTTAGGTGGTATTACCGTAGAAGTGCCACAAGACTTATGTACAGATAATTCTAATCGAGAAGGAACGGTTTGTGTAAAACAAGGACTACAAACTCTAAATGGTGAACAAGCTCTAGTGTTATCACGTAATAGAAAACAATTAGCCAATGGAGACTTAGATCGGGGGCTCAACCAACAAATTGTCGTACAGGGAATCGTTAATAAAGTCAAAGATATGAAGAATATCAACCAGGTAATGGATCTTTTAAATACCATTTCCAATAATCTAGATACTAACTTCACTACAAAACAAATCCTATCTTTTTATGACATCGCTAAAGATATTATGAACCATGCTCTACAAAAAGACGACGCTGACCTAATTAATATTGAGCAACTTTATCTCCTTGGTAGTGGGCAAAAAATTTATGATGAAAGAAGTCGATTAGTCCTATGGGACTATGTACCCAATCCTGCTAGTCGAAAAGACATTATTGAAGCGATGAAAATTAATTTAGGCCAAAAACAGCCAACTATGGAAAAAGAATTTTCTTTCTCAATTAACGAACCCTATGAAGTTCCTGTAACTGGAGCTGGACCATACAAAACGGGTTTTAGTTACACCCTACTACCAAGCTTTATCGGTGACAGTGAAAGTCAAGCTAGGAGTTGGGCTAGTCGCAATGGCGTTCGTGTTTCCTTTGTCGGTAGTGGTGGAACCGTAATAAGTCAAAGTCAACCTGCAAGTAAACGAGTCGATCTAATTTCCGGTAGTGTCACACTTACCCTATCTGGCAATAAGAATACTCCTAATAACAACAGTACTAACAACAATAAAAATAATAGCACCAATAATACTCCTGATAATCCCGAAGAAAGTGACGACAAAAAGAAGGAGGAAGGCGATCAAGAAAATAATAAAAACGATCCCGATGAAGTAACACCACCAGAAAAAGAAGAAACCGATCCTTCCGTACCATCAGAATAGAAAACAAATAATGGCTTTTGGCCATTATTTTTTAAATGAAAAAAAGAGTCGTGAAACTCTTTTTTGAATTATTGATAATTATCTGCTTTAACTTCCATAAAACTTCTAGGATGATTACATACCGGACAAACTTCAAGGGCATCACTGCCAACATAGACATGACCGCAATTACGACAAACCCAAATTTTATCACCATCTTTATGAAATACTTTATCATCCTTAACATTTTGTAATAGGGTTAAATATCGCTCTTCATGTTCTTTTTCGATTTTAGCAACACTCTCAAATAAGAATGCTAAACGTTGAAATCCTTCTTCTTTCGCTGTTTCAGCAAACTCTTTATACATATCGGTCCACTCATAATTCTCTCCTGCGGCAGCATCTTCAAGATTGGTCATCGTATCGGCAATATCGCCACCATGAAGTTCTTTAAACCATAATTTAGCATGTTCTTTTTCATTATTAGCAGTCTCTTCAAAAATGGCAGCAATCTGTTCATAACCATCTTTTCTAGCCTTTGAAGCATAATACGTATACTTATTTCGTGCCTGACTTTCTCCTGCAAAAGCAGTCATTAAATTTTGTTCTGTTTTACTTCCTTTTAATTCCATCATTAATTTTCTCCTTCTTTCTACTTACTGATTTATTTATATTAAAGAGACCGGGTCTCCTAATATAGCACTTCTATCTTGATAACTGGTATGCAATTGGCAGCGTGCTTTTCTACTTCCTGGACAAATAAAATAGCTACGATAAACTTCTTTAACTTCTTCATTTTCATAACTACTATGTATCATACTACGAATATCGTCCTGATACAAGCTCAAGCTTCTCTTAGAAGCAACTGCTAATTGTTGACTGACCACACCTAAAATTTGTCCACCCCCGCCAACACATCCAAGAGGGCAATTCATAACCTCTATAAAATCATAGGGGCACTCTCCTCGCTCTAAGGCTTGTAAAATTGGTTCTACAAGAGGTAAGCCATAAATAGCCGCTACACGCAAAGTGGTACCAGCAAGCACAACCGTTGCTTCCTTCAAACCAGGAGTACCACGAACCTCTTTAAAGTTAAGAAATGCAGGAGGCGGAGCCTGATTAGTAGCAAAGTAATAAGCCGTTCGTAAAGCAGCCTCTAAAACGCCTCCACTACTACCAAAAATAGTTCCAGCTCCACTACCTTTTCCTAATAACTTATCGAAAGCTGTCTCTTTCACTTTTTTAAGAGAAATACCACTTTCTTTTAATAGAAGTGATAACTCACTGGTAGTAATCGCTATATCCATACCGTCCGACTGTCTTGTAATTTCAAACTTTTTAGCAGTACAAGGAACTACCACTACATGAATAATATCCTGTTTTTTTATATTCTTCATTTCTAAAAAATAAGAATTTAACAAAGTACTCTGAATTGCCACGGGACTTTTAGTAGTAGACAAATGTTCTAATAACGTAGGATGATAAATTTCCAAATACTTTACCCAAGCTGGACAACAACTAGTAAACATAGGAAGGGATTGTTTTTGTTTAAGACGCTCCAATAATTCCCAAGCTTCTTCCATAATTGTCATATCAGCACCAAAGGTAACATCAAATACATAATCAAACCCACATTGTTTTAACGAACCAACTAATTGTTGTTCGACAAAAGTACCAGGAGCCATTCCAAAAGCCTCTCCAATTGATACTCGAACAGCCGGTGCTATGGAAATCGTCACAATCTTATCGGTGTCATGAAGGTAATTTAATACCCTCTTATAGTGATAGCGTGGCACTAAAGCACCCACAGGACAATTTTGAATACACTGCCCACAATGAATACAAATTGCCTCTTGGGCTTTCTTATCATCATAGTAAATACCCACTAGTTTTTCACAAACACTGCGACAACGACCACAATCAATGCACTTTTCAACAATTCGTTCAATGGCTACATTGCTAGGATCCAAGCGCACTACATTTTTTAAACTAACCGTCTTCTCTTCCACTACTTCTAAAAATTTAAAAGGAGCACCGCAACTTAGACAATTACCAGTATAATGAGAGGCATATTCGTAAATTTGGTGACATAAACTACATTTTCTTTTCATCTTTCTCCTTACAGCGTTGACAAAGTCCACTGAACAAAATCTCCGTTCTTTGAATGTCATGATCCGGTAAGGATGACACTAACTCATTAACCATACCCTTATCTAAATAAATATCCTCAAGATGACCACAACGAAGACATTGAAAATGATAATGATCGACATTGACATCATAACGATAAATCTGCCCTTGTGCTGGTAATCTTTCGACGAGTCCTTTTTCTACTAATCGTTTCACCGTCCGATAAATCGTCGCCTGTCCAATCGCCGGGTAAGAGGAAGCTACCAGCTCTGTCAACTCTTTCAAAGTTGGATGACATTTGCAATTCTTTAATACGGCAAAAATTTGTTTTTGCTGTTTTGTTTGTCGTTCCATAATCTTTCCTTTATTGATAATCATTATCAATTAAAGTATAGCCAACTTTTCTATAAAAGTCAACATATTTTCACAAAAACATACACTATCATAGGTGAAGACCATGAAATTCAAAGGAAATAAACACAATTTTTTCTGTCGCTGTAACTACTGCAAACAAAAAAGAAGAACTAGCCTTTTCTACTTAGGTTTCATTGCTTCTTTAATCATCATTATCATGTACCAAGCTTTATTGTTAATTTTTATTGTCACAAGGCTAAATGCCATCTTATTATTAGTGGAATTATTAATGCTGGTGCTCCTGGTTTTGCTTCTCTTGTTCTAATAAAAATTCACTCGTCATTTTCATTTCCTCAAAAAAGTTAACTAACTCTTTCGTTTTTGTAAGAGAGGAGGGATATAATTCTACGGTCGTAGGTAAAACAAGGGATAAATAGAAAAAAAGTTTTTCTTCTTCCGTAAAGGGATATTTATGCTGATACAATTGAAAGGTAGAACTCATATCAACATCTTTATAATTCTGCTTATAAAAATGCACAAAATCCTCTGTTACATCTCCCAAATGGGCCTGTTCTAAACTAATAAAATACCCATTATCATTGGCTAGAAAATGATCCAATTGACATTTACCGTGGCAATACGTTTTACGATAATTTTTTTGGACCTTTATTTTTTCATACCATGTTTCTAGTAACGAGGAAGCATACTGTAAGGCCGCAAAAAGAATACTATTATTCCTCGCAAAATAATACTCACTAGGCGCCATATAAACCTTAGTGTCAACTAAATCGCTTAAATCACGATAATAGGATACCAAATACTCAATCATTTTATGCTTTTCCTCATAAATGGTCTTAATTTCATCAACATCCAAACGCTGATGAACCGTCGTCTTACTCTGCCACACGCTTAAATTATAAACTAGCTTTTTCGCTAACTCATCTTTCGTCAAAAGAGAAGCGGGTAAATAAGGAAATAACACCTCTTTATCCGTCATTTGTAACGGTGGCAAATAATTTGTCACATGATGATCCTCCAAATAGCGATAGACCGCCTCTAGGTCATAGCGCTTTTTTGGTTTCACTAATAATTGCTGATCCCCAACATCTAATAATTTCAGATCCTTCCTATAACTATACTTTTTGACGGCTACTTTCTCTCCTAACAATTCAGCCATTCTAAGCATCTTGGAAAGTACTTGGAATAATTAATTTGGATCCAACATGTAAATCATCTAAATTATTATAATACCCTAATTCTTCTCTTGTAATATTATACTTACTAAGAACATCTTCTATATTATCATTCTCACGTAACAAATAAACAGAATAAGTAGTATAAGTTTCTTCCGTATTGGCAAAAGCGGAGAAAATGGAATTCATAACAGTTCCATCCGTCGGATCATCTTTGGTCTCGTTTACTCCCAAAGTAGTCTCTACCTTCGTATTTTCAACAACTTCCTTCATCACTGGCATGGCAATACTCACCTCTTCTTTCGTTACAGGTGTAACCTCTTTTAAGTCTTTAAGTTCAGCAACTTCTAATGTATTAGGTAAAGAATCAATGAATGCCTGTGTGGAAGCAATTTCACTCTCGCCTGTTAATGGTTCTTCGCGCTGTTCTTCCTCCAAAGTCTCTAATACAGTTAATGGTTCTTCCTCTACCAATGCTTCTTCTACCTCACGAACCTCTTCTAATACATTCGCTTCTTCTACTTCTTCGTTTTCTTCTTCTAATAATTCTCCCTCTAAAGAATCTACGACCTCCATTACTTCTTCTTGGACTTCTACTTTTTCTAACCCTTTCACTAATAAATCTACTTCTACTTCCAAAATTTCCTCATTTACAATTTTATAGACAAAATTATCAATTGCCACACTACGATCCTTTTCCTCTAAATCACTTGTCAACATAATATCTACGGGAAGAGCATAATTAAAAGGTTCTTCTAAAGTACTAGCTTCTGTCATTTTGTAAGTACCGCTAACAATCAAATCCCCTTCTACTGTACTATCACTGGTAAAATGTAAGGTGTGTTCTAAAGAAATACTGGTAATTTCACCAATCATTGTTTTAAATGCAATTTCTTTTTTAAATGAGATAAGCTGTTTCATCGCTATCATTTCTCCTTTCTATCTAAGTTTATGAAAGGAAAAAGAAAAAATGTCATATTGTATATAAAAAAAGAGCCTAATTGCTTTCAAACAGCCATAGCTCTACTTAACACGTTCTAGTGATTGAAAATAATATTGGTTGTTGACGATTTTAAAAGTATATTTATAAGTATTATAAGAATCCCAAGTAAGTTCACCACCGGTTTTTGACTCAACATTACTTGAATTCTCAAAAGGATTCTGCAAAGATTGTATTTTCGTCTGAAAATTATATTCTTTATAATAATCATAACTTTCAATTGCTGGGTCTTGATCATAGTTTGATGTCTCAGAATTATATTTAGCAAACGCCTCTTTTTGATAAATATAAACATAGTTGTCATCTTTTTCGGCTTTTACTACTTTCTTAGCCGTATACTGACGAATCGGACCGGTATTACCACAAAAGCCTAATAGCTGAAGTCGATCACCTTTTATGGCAACAGTCACATCTTTAACAGTGTAATCATCAATAGCTGAAGCCTGAGACCTTGCCACCGTTTTAATATCTTCTAATGTAAATAAGGTAGGATTAAGTAATACGCTTGTCAATTTGGCATTTAATTCTTCCACTGAAACAGTTGGTTCGGAAGGAATAGGATCCCCACACTGCGGATAAATCGCACCCGATAGTTTAAATGCGGTAGCAATCAAATCAAGCTTAGAAATAGAACTAACATCATAAGCATCACCACCATATAATGATGCAGCAGTGATATCAAAACTAGCAAAACTAGCAAGTGCTGCTTCCACAATTTTATCATCAGGAGCTAATTCTGTTAATTTTTTCTCTTCCTTATCTTGATCCTGAGGAGTATGTTTTTCTTCCACATCTTTATCTTGATTTAGTTTATCATATAATAAATAACCACCTGTTGCTATCAGTAATAGCGCTAAGATAACAATAACAACAATAAGAACTCTATTCGTCTTTCCCTTTTTCATAAACACTCTCCTATATGATAGAAGCATACCATATTTTCTAAACCAAAACAAGGCTCTTATTGTTTGAAATAGGCCGTTTTAGAAAATGTCAAAATTTTAGGTGTCATTTCTCGGCCTTTAGAAAATAAATCTGTTAATCTTGCGACCTGATCAAAAGCGGAAATTTGGGAAATCATATCCACTAAATAATCATCGGCCTCCCCCTGATAAATTTCAGGAAATACGCGTTTAACATAAGAAATAGCGACACTAAGCAAAGGATCCTCTATCAACTCCTCAGCGGTTTCTAGTTCTAACAACGATTGCTCTAAAAACAAGAGGTGGGCATACTCATCTTCTCTAAAACAATATTGCTGAATCAATTGCTGCTGCTGCCAATATTTTTGCAACAACAAAGTTCTCCTAGCCGGCTCCCACCGTCCAACACTAGCCAAATTTTGTGCCTCTCGATAACACCCTAAAAGTTTTAAAATATCCAAGGAAAAGGACTGAATATCAGCCACTGACCAGAAAAAGGCAGGTTCTTCCTGCAACAAATAATGAAGACTTTCTTTGATACTACTAGTATCAAGTTCCAATAACACTAAAGGATCCCAAGAAACTAAAGCCGCTTTCGCAAAATGCACATTTTGACGTAAAGAAAGCGGCAACTGATACAAACTCATACTACCTCCACAGTAAAAGAAAATACTTGCTGAAAAATCTCTTCATAAGTAGCGACAAACACAAACGTCATCTCCTTTTGAATTTCTTTAGGAATTTCTTTCATATCAATCTTATTATCTTGGGGTAAAAAAACTTGTTTGATACCGGCACGATAAGCCCCTAATACCTTCTCACGCACACCACCAATTGAAAGGACCCGCCCTTGGAGGGTAATTTCACCTGTCATCGCTAGCTTTGTAGATACAGCTTGACCAGAAAGAGCACTAATTAAAGACGTCGTTAAACTAACCCCCGCACTAGGGCCTTCTTTGGCAATGGCTCCTTCCGGAACATGAATGTGAATATCCTTATGAAAGAGCTTGCTATCAATGCCAAATTGCTGGTAATGAGCCTTTACATAACTAAGGGCAATCTGAGCTGATTCCCGCATCACTTCACCCAAAGAACCAGTCAAATATAAATTACCACTACCTTGATAAAAAGTCGTCTCAATCGGCAAAATATCTCCCCCAAAAGGGGTATAGGCTAACCCATTAACCACCCCTATCAATTTTGCTTCCTGATGATCATGATAGGTATACAATTTCTTTCCTAAATACTTTTCTACATTACGACTAGTAATGGTATAGAATGTTTCACTATCGCCCAATAAACTTTTCTTGACAATTTTTCGTAAAATTTTAGAAAGTAACCGTTCAAAATCACGTACACCCGCTTCTTTGGTATAATAGCGAACAATAGTTAACAAAGCCTTGCGTTCAAACTGTACTTGCCATGAAGAAAGACCATGCTCTTCTAAAGCTCGTGGTAAAAGGTGTTGCTCAGCAATTTCTACTTTTTCATACTCTGTATAAGAAGGAATATGAAGAATTTCCAAACGATCACGTAATTCTGTGGGAATTTGTTCTTCATAATTAGCAGTAGCAATAAACATCACTTTTGACAAATCAAAGGGTTCTTCAATATAATGATCACAAAAATGGTGATTTTGTTCTTTATCTAGTATTTCTAATAAACTACTTGCAGGATCACCTTTGATATCACGCGTCATTTTATCAATTTCATCAATGACAAATACCGGATTACTACTGCCAGCTTTTTTTAAGCCCTGAATGATTCGCCCCGGCAAAGCGCCAATATATGTTCTTCGGTGTCCAACAATTTCTGCCTCATCATTAATACCACCCACAGAAATGGTCGCTAAACGACGCCTGAGACTCTTAGCAATGGAATAAGCCAAGGAAGTTTTTCCTACCCCAGGTGGACCAATAAGACATAAGATCGGACTGCGTTCCTTCACCGAATTCTGCTTGACAGCAATATATTCTACAATTCTCTCTTTCACATCCTGCATACCATAATGCGTCTCATTTAGTGTTTGCTCAATTTCTTTAATAGACGTAACATCTCTCGTATGATAACTCCAAGGAAGTGCCAACATCCACTCAATATAATCGCGCATCATAGTAATCTCTGGTGAATTTTGATGGGCTGTCTCATAACGTAAAATTTCTTCCTGAATACGTTGTTTTAGAGACCTATTACACTTTAGCTCCTTTAACCGTTTCTTAAATTTTTCTACTTCCACATTTTTAGAACGACTATCTCCTACGGCTTCAGAAATGACCTTCATCTTTTGCCGTAAGTAATAATTTTTTTGTTCTTCATCTAACTGTTGATGAACCGTTTGATCAATCTCTTTTTCCAGTTTAGCAATAGCAATTTCCTCTTTTAACTGCGCTAATAAAGAACGCGCTCTCTTCAGTGGATCTAGTTCATACAAATATTTTTTCTTAAGCTCAATGGAAAGTGGCAAAAAAGTGACAATCACATCTGTTAACGTTGGTAAGTCATGAATCAAAAACAATTCATTAAGCATAGCATTACTAATAGTTGCTAAGGTATTCACATACGTCTCATACGTTCGAAGAAGCATATCACTATACATCTTCTCTCTCTCAACATCTATGGGAGCCATCATAAATTCTTCTATTTCAGCATAATAGATACCATCACGAAACTCATAATGGCTCACTTTTACCCGACATTTTCCTAACATCACCGCCCGCATTTTTGAATTAGGAATTAATAATTTTAACATTAACTCCGATAAAACTCCCACGGAGGGAAACTGTGTAATATCTTCTTCACTACTCTGATCAAGGGAATGAATAATCACAAGTTGTTTTTCTTCTTCTTGATCTACTTCATTAAGCAACTGCTTAACGGCATCATCGGTTGTTTCAAAACGATACTCACTGTTCGGAAATAGAACTCCCTCATTGGTGATGAACACTGGTACCTTCTTCATCTGTTTAGCCCCTTTCTCAATACAACTATTTATTATAATAGATTTGAAAAATTTTACAAGAGAAAATAGCCATTTTGGTCACACAACCAGTACGCAAGACAAAAAAAAGACAAGTTTTACTCATCTCCTAATTTTAATGCAATCATAAATCCTATGATAAAAAGAACAATTCCAACTACCAAAGGCCCTGCCTGGAAAGATAACCCTTCTGTTTCCAAGAAAATGCCCAACAAAGAAGCAATCACAAAACCAATGATACCAAAATAAGTAGGCACCTCAAACTTTTTAAATAAATATTCAATGAGTTTGGCAATCAGAACAATTCCCACAATAATACCTAGCCCAAAGGGAAGCAAAATCGCTATATTTTGACCAAGATGCTCAAAGTTAGTTACATCATTAATAACACTGATAATTGGCTGATAATAGCCCATCACCATTAACATAAAACTACCACTAATCCCCGGTATAATCATCGTGGCAGCCGCAATCATCCCCACGACAAACAAAAGCACATAATTAAGGGTACTCATCGTCTCAAAACTAACTTGATTACCACTTTTTAAAAACATCAAACCAATAATAATCGCAAAAGTAAGAAAGAAAATCAAAATATTACTGACTTTAAATTTTCCTTTTACCTTTTTATAAAGCATTGGAATTCCCCCTAATATTAACCCAGTAAAAAACAAAATGGTTGGTAGGGGAAAACGACTAAGACTATATCCAATCACTTTACTTCCCAACAAAATAGAAGCAATGGCCCCAATGACAATCGGAATAATAAATTTTATATTTTTCTTAAAATGGGCAAAAAAATGACTAATTGCTTCAATCAACTGTTCATAAATTCCCATTGTAATCGCTAGCGTACCACCACTGACTCCAGGAATAATATTGGCAATTCCCATAAAGAATCCTTTAATTGCTAAAATTATGTTCTCTTTCATTTGTCTCTCCCTCAAAATAATCAATTTGCATGGCTTTTTTCACTTGCACTAATGTCTTAGCAGCTTCTTGACGGGCTTTATTCGTGCCCTCTTTTAAAATTTCATACACTTCTGGCAATCGCTGTTCCCAGGCATTCCGACGCTCTCGAATAGGCGCTAAAACTTCCTGCATCACAGCATTCAAAAAACGCTTCACTTTCATATCTCCTACGCCACCACGTTGATAGTGCTCTTTTAAGGACTGTAAGCTAGGATATTCTTTTAGATATTTATGAAAATGCTCATCGGTCGCAAAAGCCTCTAAATAAAGAAAAACCGGATTATTATCTGTTCGCCCAGGATCCTCCACACGAATATGATTAGGATCCGTATACATTCCCATAATCTTTTTCTCAATCACTTCTTTGGTATCCGCTAAATAAAGACAATTACCTAAAGATTTACTCATTTTCGTCTTACCATCAAGACCAGGTAAGCGCATACAAACCTTATTGTCCGGTAATAAAGCCTCTGGTTCGACTAAAACATCTTGATAAAGGCCATTGAATGTCCGCACAATTTCCCTTGTTTGCTCTAACATAGGCAATTGATCCTCTCCAACGGGTACAACATTGGCTTTAAAAGCTGTAATATCAGCTGCTTGACTAATTGGATATGTTAAAAAGCCAACGGGAATACTACCACCAAAGCCCTTTTGACTGATTTCAGTCTTTACCGTAGGATTTCGCTCTAATCTTGCAAGTGTTACTAAATTCATATAATAAACCGTCAATTCACAAAGCTCTGGAATCATACTCTGAACAAAAAAAGTCACTTTCGCAGGATCTAATCCCACAGCTAAATAATCAAGCATCACTTCCTTGACATTAGCGCGAATCTTTAAGGGATCCTTAGCATTATCAGTAAGGGCTTGCACGTCAGCAATAAACACATACATAGCCTCATAATCTCCCTGATTCTGAAGCTCCACACGCTTCTTCAAAGAGCCCACATAATGGCCAACATGAAGGCGTCCCGTCGGACGATCCCCTGTTAAAATAATTTTTCCCATCGCTACCTCCTTAATTAATACTGAATCCCCCAAATAACCAACTCTTTAGCCGGTTTACCACATACTACACAAGCATCATCAATGGCCTCTTCTTCCGTAATACAACGGGACTTAATTCCCCTAATTTCCTTCATTTTAGCTTCACAATCAGCATCCCCACACCACATCGCTTTTATAAAGCCTGGCTGATTGGTGATAATAGCTGTCACTTCTTCTAAATTATGCGCTTCAAAAGTCAATTGTTCTTTTCTCTTTAGAGCCCGTTGATACATCTCCTTTTGTATTATCGCTAACAATTCTTGAACAGAAGAAACCACAGAAGCTGTACTAGCATATACAAGCTTCTCTCTCGTATCTCGACGTACCATAATGATTTTATTTTCTTTTAAATCCCGTTCACCAATCTCAATTCGTATAGGTATTCCTTTTACTTCCGTTTCAGCAAACTTAAAGCCTGGACTCTTATCGCTATCATCAATGAAAACGGCAATCGATGCTTCCTTTAACTGTTGATAAACCGTTGCCACTTTCTCTTGTACCATAGCACTACTACCGATTGGCACAATGACCACCTGCACAGGTGCTATCTTAGGTGGTAAAACCAATCCATTATCATCACTATGCACCATGATTAAAGCCCCTATCATTCTGGTTGTAGAGCCCCAAGAGGTCTGATAACAATAAGCCTGTTGATTGTTTCGATCTTTAAAAGTAATCCCATAAGCACGAGCAAACTTATCTCCAAAATAATGACTAGTTGCAGACTGTAAAGCAATACCATTATACATTAAAGCTTCGACTGTCAGTGTATACTCTGCCCCAGCAAATTTTTCTTTCTCGGTCTTACGTCCTGTGATAACAGGAATAGCTAAATAGTCCCGAAAAAAAGTAGCATATACTTCTAACATCTGCTTTGTCTCTTGCTCCGCTTCTTCCCTCGTCTCATGAACCGTATGTCCCTCTTGCCATAAAAATTCCCGACTACGAAGGAAGGGCCTCGTCTCTTTTTCCCAACGTAAGACATTACACCACTGATTATATTTTAACGGTAAATCACGATAGCTTTTGACAATTTCATGATAATAATCACTAAATAACGTCTCTGAAGTAGGTCGAATACAAAGCCGCTCTTCTAATTGTTTTTGGCCTCCCATAGTCACCCATGCAACTTCTGGCGCAAAGCCCTCAATTAAATCGCCTTCCTTGGCTAATAATCCCTCAGGAATCAATACCGGTAAATAAACATTTTGATGTCCTGTCTCTTTAAACATTCTATCTAATACCTTCTGCATATTTTCCCATAGAGCATATCCATTAGGTTCAAAAATAATACATCCTTTCACACTAGAATAACGCGCAAGACGTGCAGCACTCACCACATCGGTATACCATTTCCCAAAATCTACATCTCGACTTGTAATTTTTTCATTTTTCATGGCTTATCTCCTCCAGTTATAACAATCATCTTACCATAAATCAACCGGTATTTCTAGTCATCAAAAAGTGGGTTCTAAAACTATCAAACAAAAATATAAGGATCGGCCTCACTACCACTTCCAAAAACTTGTAACCCATCTTTTAAATAAACAGCTGGAT
>CAUAFL010000001.1:0-162500 GCA_958428295.1 uncultured Bacillota bacterium | reverse complement strand
TTATTCCAGTCTCGAGGGCAGATAACCCACGTGTTACTCACCCTTGCGCCACTAAGTGGAAATCCAAATCAGATATTGTGCAAGCACGCTATCTTCAATGGGCCACTTCGTTCGACTTGCATGTCTTAGGCATGCCGCCAGCGTTCATCCTGAGCCAGGATCAAACTCTCAAAAATATAATTAATATTTTTTAGTTTATAAGTTTCCTGACTACTCAACATTGACGTTTTGCTTAGTTTTCAAAGAACATTTTGTTCATCATCTTGTTTTTCACAAGCTGCGTTAATAATATACCAAATAACTTTTTAACTGTCAATCGTTTTTCGAATTTTTTTCATTTTTTTAATTGACAATAACATTTGGCATAATTTAACACCGTCTTCCTCAGTCGGTGTGTTTCAACTATACCAATTATTTTTAAGAATGTCAACACTTTTTTACGACATTTTTTATTTTTTTGGTTTAGTCAAACTGACACCGCTTTCCCGTAGGAAATTGACGAATTTCAGTGTTTTTTGTCTGCTTTTGCAAGCGACGTTTTCTACTATATCAGAGCCCGATTTTAATGTCAACACTTTTTGAAAAATATTTTCTATTTTGCTTAGACCCTATATACTATATGCTATAAAAAAGAAGAAATACCACTATTCCTTCACTTCCTTATTTTCTTTTAATTGTTGATATTGTAAATAAAACTGTTTTACAAAAGAAAAATTAAAACAGCCATCCTTATCACGAATATAACCAATTAAATTTGATAACTCTTTCTTTAAAATGATATCAATCTCATCTGGATAAGCCATCTGCTTACGATGATAATTATATTCACCACGGTCGACAACTTTAAAGCTCCCACCAGGAAATACTTTGACATCCAAATCGTAATCAATATATTTAATGGTGTCTTCCTCAATAATTACGGGACTCGCTAAATTACAATAATAATACAAACCGCGGTTTTTCAATTGACCAATAATGTTATACCAGTGGTCCCTAAAAAAAAATAACACCGCTGGTTCTTTTGTACGCCAAGTCCTGCCATCTGCTTCAGTTACTTTCGTACGATCATTCCCAAAGACATACCAACCTTTTTCTTCATCATAATCAAGAAGAACAGCTTCATCCCAAGCTTTATAAATTTGACCATTGTGTTTGTAACTATGAATAGCATACCGTTTTCCAATTTCTAATTTATCCATGCTGTCTCCTTTCTGTAACGAGTATAACGTAAAAATTAAAAAAGAGCAATTTCCTTAACGAAACTACTACTTCTTGTTAAGATACTGAATCCCCCAACTTGCAAAAGCAAACAAGGCAATCAGCAAAAAGCTCCAAAAAAGCGGATTTTTAGAATACTGTTCTAGAAAACCATTTAAGGTTTGATCTAACCCCTCAAGACTTTTCGAAAGATCAAATAAAATCATTGTTCTTCCTCATTTGATTTCTTTTTCACCTCTTTCACAACCTGTGCTTCTGCTACCTTACGCGATTTCCTCTTTTTGCTTACTTCTTCATCGTATACTGCCATCCCCTTTTGATGACTTTTCTTTAGAAAAAAAGTATTAATAATATCCATAATCGCATAGATCAATAAGAATAAACCAATTATTTTGGTAAACAAGACCGCACCACTAAAAGGATTAAATAATAACACTACCCCACAGATTAAACAAAGTAGAGCTGTCACAAAAGAACCTACCCAATAACGACTACCTAAGTTTCGTAGTACTAAAGCCTGTTGAATTTTTAAAGAACTACTAATAATAATACCAATTCCCAAAAATACTGGCATCAAACTACCAATTGTTTTGGGCTCTTTAATAAAGAAAATCCCACATAATACACAGACAACACCATAAATAATATTTAATTGATTAAAACTATCACCTTTTCGATTCGTAAAAAAGTGAAATAGCGCCATCACTCCTAAAGCAATGAGAATTGCTCCAATCACATAAGAAATAATAAATAAAGTAGTCGCCGACTTAAATAGTAATAAAATTCCTAATACCAAGAATAATAAGGAACTAATCATGGAAGGAAACATCATTTTTTTAACCTCAATACGCATTATAACCTCCTAAATTATCTCTATTCTACCACACTTTGTTCCGTTAAGTCCATCCCGTAACGAATAGTACTGACATTTTTTACCTTTGTTAACTTCTCATAATAAAAATCAACATTCTTACCAAACAACGACTGAAGAAGCTGAATCCAATAGTAACCATAAAGACAAAGAACCAATATTCCTAAAAAAAGACAGATAAAATGAACAAATGAAAAATCACTAGTAAAAGAAAATAACCATAATGCTAGGAAAGGGCCAGGCAATACTACAAAATATAGTAACAACTGTCTAACAAAAGTCAAAAGATGGGAAAAGCGTTGACCCGTACCACAAAGTTTTAAGCGCACTAATAGCTTCCCTACCGTCACACCTGTAAAAGCCGGCAACAGACAAAAATAACTAATAGTAATAACAACACTAGCCGTAGAAATAGATGAAAATAATAAGGAACTAATTACTATCAAAAATAAATAGAAAAAACTATCTACTAAGAAAGCCACACCGCGACGATAAATAGAAACACTTCTTCCTCTTTTATAAGAAACCTCATCAAGTTCTTCCCTAGTAGGAAAAAAATGAGTAACCAATGGTGTTAGGCAAAACCCTAAAAGACCACCTAAAGTATTCATCAATAAATCATCAATATCAAATAAGCGATAAGCTTTAGGGTAAATACCATAAAGACCAGTGAGTTGTGTTACTTCAAAAAAAAGACTTAACAAAAAACTTAACATCGCCACATGATACCACTTCTTTTTAAAGTAATAACGCAAATAAATGCCAAATGGTATCGTTAATACTAAGTTAAAAAGAACCGTATATACCTCTGGTTGTTGAAAGAAAGCTAAATAACTATGAAAATCAGTAAAGTCAATAGTGCAATGAGTAATTATATCTTTTAAAAACTGTAAAGGTATTAACTGAGGCACTTTAGTGGGCATTAACATTACCGCCTCTCGACTAGGAAGTGGCAAGATAACTAAGAAAAAGGCACTTAATAAATAGAGAATGAACGTATAGACGATTACACTGCGTAACACCGGTACAGCCCCATATTTATGATATTGTTGTAATAAATAGGGAACGGTAATGAGTAAAGCCAAAAAAGGAAAAACCAATAAGGCTATTTTAATTGGTTGAAAATATAATTCCATACTTTCCACCTACTTCTATAAAACGCTAAAAATAGCTTCTATTTTTTGCTTCCCTAACACAAAATCTTGCATAAACAAAAGAAGCGGTATCGTCTTATTTTTCTTTACACAAAGAGTTAGTATTGCTTCTAAAGCACAACGTCCTTCTACCGTCATTTCAGTAGCAAACGCCATGGCCTTTTGATAATCTTGCACTAGTAATTTTCCAAAACGATAATTACGACTATTACTACTTTGACAAGTTAATAAAAAATCTCCCAACCCCGAAAAAGTTTGAGCGGTTGTTACTTCCCCACCAAAGGTAACCAATAAAGTTTGATATAAAGCAAAAAAACGTGTTAAAAAGTAAGCATTAGCAGAAGAAGCAGAATATTTGGTAGTAAGGGCTCCCATAAGAATAGCAAAGATATTTTTTAAAGTACTAGAAAACTCAACACCAACAATATCGGTACAATTTTCAATACAGATACGACTTTGCTTAAATAATGTGGTAACCGTTTCCCTCACCATAGGCGAAGTGGTGGCTAATGTCAAACCCGCTGGACAATTAGTAATGAGATCTTTAGCAAACGTACCACCAGCTAAAACACCAAACGCATTTTGATAGCCCAATTCTTGATATACTTCACTCATACACTTGTTTGTATTTTGCTCTAACCCTTTACAAACAAATAAAAAACAACAACTAGGAGAAACAAAGGAAGAAATTTGTTTTAAGACCGAACGCACAGCTGCACAGGGAACTGCCACTACCACACAAGAAGTATCCTGTAAAGCAGCCCTCAAATCAGTAGTAACTACTAATGTTTCATCTAACATAATATCTGGTAATACTTTCTGATAACAATGGTCATTAACAATCTGCTCTTTTTCTTCTTCAAAAGCTGTCCAAATCACTACATCAGCGGAAGAATGTTGATGCCATAACTGACCGAGTGCTAAGCCAAAAGCACCACTTCCTAATATCGTTATTTTCATAGACATCCTACCTTTCTTCTTTATTTTATCATAAATAAAACTTCTTGAAAACAAAAACCTAGAACCCCAATCCTAAGTTTTGCGATACACCTTTTCTTTATCTTTTTGACTACAATCAAAAGCTACATAAATAATATCTAAGGCTTTTGGACTATACTCTCTGATTTGTTCATTAATACTACGATAAGTATTGAAATCTTTATATAATTCTTCAATTTCAGCACTAGACAAAAATAACATCCCCGTCCGAACTAATTCCTGCCGTAAAATAGCAGTACTAATTGCATAAGGATTATGTTCCAAATCATCTTGCTCTAACTGTAATAACTTTACAATCTGTTCATTCACTAATGATCCGCCATATTGACAACAATAATGATGATAATCTTCCTTAGGAAACTCTAAAGCCTCTTGCGTATCCTTGGCATAATCAAAAATCCCTTTATGTGGTGCAAAACCATCCACACAATGAAGTAACTCTTTAGGAGAAAGATAAAAGATAGAAAACTTAGCAGCTAATAGGCGCTTACGGACTTCTGGTAATAAAGAAGAGGAATTACTATCCTGATGTAGGAAATAAAGAAACGCTTCTTCCTTCTTTAAATCAAAACTCTCCAACAAACACTCCTCACTAGAAAATTCCTCATCGGATAATAATTGCAACTTACCAATCAGCCGCCGCCATTTAAACGTTTCTAATTCGCTTGTCAAAATAGCTTCTTCGTTATTAACAGTACTCATCTTTTGCAATTGCTCTTTCACGTAAGCAAGCATTTCGACAGGATGAAACTCTTGAAAACGATAAAATAGCAAATAATTTTCCACGGCAAAACTAGTGATTAAATTATGAAGTACTTCATTTTTATCTTTTTCTTTACCAAAAGATAAAATGGGCATATTACCAAAATAAGATTGATAAATAGACTCTTCAAACTGCATTAACTGATCAAAGTACTGCTTTTTATCGACGGTAAGTTCCATAACGCTCTTCTTCCCCCTACTGATACGCTCTATTATATCACAAACTTACTCTTTTGCCAAAGAAAAAAACCAAAACTTGGTTATTTCTCTAATTTCTGTAATTGATCATAATAAATTGTGTTTGCTATAAGGTGATAAGGTACCACGTAAATAGCGGCAATCCCTAATGTAATACCACATAAAAAGTACCACCCAATAAAACTAAGTTGAAAAACAAAATAATCCAGTTTATAGCCAGACATCAATTTTTTACTTTTAGCAATAATACTCATTGGTTGTCCTAAATCATAAGAATCATCTGCTAAAAGATAAAAACTCATACTGTAACTAAAAGCAGCAATAATTCCAGGAATAATCAATAAAAAGGACCACAATACCGTAAATATCCAAATCAATAAAGCCGTTAAGAAAATTAAGCCAATTTTCTTATAACTATTAAACACAATAGTGAGACTAAAGGGCTTTTTCCTAACAAGCGCTAATTGATAAGCAAGTATTCCAACAGATAAAGGTAATGATACAAAGGCAATAACAAATCCGAAAAAAGGAGCCTCTAATAAAACTGCCACCATTTCCAATAAAAGTACTGCCACATAAACGACTAACATAGGTTGCCAAACATTCCATAGATTACCAACTAATAGCTTCTTAGCCTGTTGTTTTATCTCTATTCGATTCATTGTCATATTTTTATTTTATCTCCGATCCACCAAAGAAAGATATACAATTGATGGTTAACGTTTTAACACCTTTCTTATGAACATTATCAGCTTTATTATCATTACCACCAAACAAAGCTGTAGAGTTACAAACTAAGTTATAGTTATCAGACACTAAAATCGTACCGCCACCAAAAACAGCATAGACATTTAAAACCACATCTTCCTTTAATTCTACTTGACGTAAATCAAGATCAACACCACCAAAGACACAATAAACATCGCCTCCTTGAAAATCATCGGTTTTTACCTTTTCTTCAATGCCGCTTAACACACCAACATATTTTTTGCGACCCTCGCCACCTTTACTAGCGCGTGCCGTCTTTGTCATTTCTCTACCATCAAGAGCCGTAATAATAACAAAAGCCCCAACAATAATCAAGATAATGGGCCAAAAAGCATTACGATAAGGATAAGTAATAAAATCTAAGTTGACAAATAAATACCAAACACCAATAAATAACCCAAGACCGGTAACTAATGTACACTTCTTATCCTTAATTATATAATACGTAGAAATAGCCAATAAAATAATAGGCCAAAAAATCGAAAAGTTAATCACAAAATCCGGATTAAACACCTCAATTAAAAATAGAACCCCTACTAACAATAATGCAATACCAATAATCATTTTTTCATCTCCTTCTATTTTCATTATATTATAGAATACTTTTTTCTACAACAAAATTCATAAACTTCTCCTTTGATGATCATACTAAGAAGAGGATTGGCTATATAGCCACTAGTCAATCATCCATTAGGGTTGTTAGAATATAGATGAAAGGACCAGGGCGAGAAGAATGGACGAGAAATGCGTAAAGATCAAAGTAGATGGTGGAACCTATTTCTTCAAATTAAATGCAATACTCCACCAAAAGAACATCAGCAAAAATCAACTTGTGAAAGACACCAATACGGACTTCAAAGTGGTCAAACGACTGGCAAGGGGAGAAGTTATAAGAATTGATATTTATGTTTTATCAAGGCTATGTAACTATCTTAATTGTAGTGTCGAGGATATTATCGAATATAGAAAAGAGCAATAAACGTTTAAAAAATAGCCTAGGCTATTTTTTGTTATATATTAACTAGTTTTTTTACGAGGGATAAAGTTCTCTGCAATCTTATAATCATCCCGGTTTTTAATATAGAAAAAGCCTAAAATAGAAAAGGTAATAGCACCAATAAAATTCACTAACAAGTCTTCCATCGTGTCGATATTTCCTAAATCAAGATAGCCATCCTTAATCACTTCTTTTTGGCCATTATCATAATAGATAACTGTTTTATTCACATCTTTTAAAACAACAGGAACATTGCTCTTAGCGCCTTCAAAATTAACTGAAGAAATAGTAGTTACTAACGTATCCTTCTGCATATCTGCTTGTGTAAGACGATCACTACCATACTCAAAAAACTCCCACACTACTCCGACAGTCATAGAAAAACAAAAGGACACTAGGGCTACAAATATAGGTGTCATCTTTATATGAAACATTTCCGTAGTATTTAAAATATCAATTAAAGAAAAACCAATTGCTGCCGCTAAAAATCCATTTAAAGTATGAAGAATTGTATCCCAATTAGGAAAAATACCATAAAAATTTTGAATCTCACCTAAGATCTCTGCACTAAAAATAAATAATAAAATAATGATTTGTAAAGTGCTTGGTAATTGGATTTTTAATTTATTATCAACTAAAAAAGGAATTAAAAATAGCACTAGTGTCAATACACATAGGAAAACATTATGATAATTTCCTAACAACACCTCTCGTATTAAACATAAAATCACTAATAGGCGCAAGATAAAGTAAAAAATGGCAATATGGCGTTTATCCTTTTTCTGATAATACGTTTTTAATTGCTCCTTAAAAAGTCGCCACTTCTTTAACATTGTTTTTCCTCCTTATGACTCCTTACCAAAAAGGCAAACGCCCTCTTTAATAGTAGCTACTACTTTTATATGCTTTATTTCGTCTAATGAGACCGCTAAGGGATTCTGATCCAATATCACAAAATCAGCAAGTTTATTAACAGCAATCGTCCCTTTTTGAGATTCCTCAAAATATTGATAAGCTGCAAATTTGGTAATTCCCTCTAAAGCCTGATAAACGGAAATTTTTTCTTCCTCCCCCAAAGTAATCCCACCTTGGGTAATTCTAGCACAACAGCACCAAATAGTAAACAGCATATCAGGTCTTAAAACAGGTGTATCTTGATGAAGTGTATAAGGAAGACCCTCTTTAATAGTAGTAGCAAGCGGACTAATCATATAGGCTCTACTGCCCAAATTCTGCAAATGAACATCTCCCCAATAATAAATATGACTAGCAAAATAGGAAGGAATTATCCCTAGTGTCTTCATTCGCAATAACTGGTCTTTCGTAACCGTTTGGGCATGGATCATCACGGGACGATAAAAATTTTGTAATGGTAAAGTTTCATAAGCATCAATCAACATTTGACTAGCAGCATCTCCATTACAGTGACATAAAAGTTGCACTTTTTCTTCCACTATTGTCTTCACTTTCTCTTGTAATTCTGAAAAGGCAATACTAGGATAGCCGCGATATTTTTCCTCTTTTTCATATGGTTTTGACAAATACGCTGTTTTGCCTTGTGGAGAACCATCTAAAATAAGTTTATATCCCCCAATTCGAAAATGATGCTGATACGTCTTTTCATAAGAATGTGTTTTAAAATAATCCTTAAACAAACGATAATCTAAATAACTAATAACATCTAAATGTAATAATTGATGTTGTTGTAAATAAGTCAATAACTGCAATCTGTCTTTGTCAGTTAATCCCTCTTGCACACTCGTAATACCATACTGCAAATAAATTTGTTCCGCTTTCTGAAAACTAGCCACCAGTTGCTCAAAAGAAATAAAATTACCAGTAGCACTACATTGTTGAAATGCTGTCTCTTCAACATACCCAGTTAAGTGTCCCCCTTGATCCTTTCCGTAATGGCCTCCTTCTGGATCCGCAACTGCATCTGTTACGCCTAACATTGCAAGCGCTTTACTATTTAAGACCCCCATATGACCTGACTTATGACTCACAATAATCGGATTCGTCAAGCTAACTTCATCTAACCAACTACGATCAGGATGACTTTTTGTCGGTAACTGATTATGGTCATAGCCAAAACCAACAATCCAATCTTCCTCCGTCAACGAATGATCCTTCTTAAATTTTTTTAACGCTGCTACCATTTCTTCCTTCGTTGTCACTGTCTCTAAAGAAGCTGTCAACAAAGTCATAGCGAACGCTGCAATATGACTATGAGAATCAATAAACCCTGGTAATAAAGTCTTTCCTCCCAAATCAATCCAAGTAACTCCTTCCTGAGGCATCTGTTTAATAAGACCAACTTGTTGAATCCGACCATCTTCAACCAAAACTGCTTCTACTGTCTCATTTTCCTGTTCCATAGTGATAATAACCCCATGGTAATATACCTTTTTCAATTGCTAACCGATCCTTTCTTACTCTCCTCTCATTATAACGTCAATCCCAAGTATTTAAAAGCATTTTCTTTAAAAAGAGAGCAAACTATGATACAATACAAAAGAAAAAGAAAGGAAGGAAGACCATGAGAAAACCAACCGTAGCGATCGTAGGGCGACCTAATGTCGGTAAAAGCACTTTATTTAATAAAATCACTGGCCGCAAAATAGCTATCATTGAAGATACGCCGGGTGTCACAAGAGATAGACTCTACCAGGATGCAATCTATCAAAATAAACCTTTCATCCTCATTGATACAGGAGGAATTGATGTAGAGGCCGCTGATTTTAAAGAAGAGATAAAAATTCAAGCCGAAATTGCCATTCAAGAAGCCGATATTGTTATTTTTGTTGTGGATGGCAAAGAAGGTTTAACGCATAATGATCAAGTAGTGCGCGATATATTACGAAAAAGTGGCAAACCTGTCATTGTAGCAATTAACAAAATAGATCATAAAGAGGCCCTAACTAACCTATATGATTTTTACGAATTAGGCTTTGATCATTACCTACCAATCAGTGCTATTCATAATACTGGCTACGTGGACTTAATGGATCTAGTAACCCAAAATTTTAATACCAATATAGAAGAAGAAATCGATGAACGTCTAAAATTCTGTATCATTGGTCGTCCTAATGTTGGTAAAAGTAGCTTAACAAATGCCCTCTTGAATGAAGAACGAGTAGTAGTCTCAAAAATTGCAGGAACCACAAGGGACTCTGTTGATTCCGTTTTAAAATATCAAGGCGAAGAATACGTCCTCATTGATACCGCTGGTATGCGCAAAAAAGGAAAAGTTTTTGAAAGTATTGAAAAATACAGTCTTCTACGCAGTATGCGCGCCATTGATCGCAGTGATATCTGTCTCGTCGTCATCAATGCAGAAGAAGGAATTATGGAACATGATAAACATATTGCCGGCTACGCTATTGAAAAAGGAAAAGGTCTAATTTTAGTCGTCAATAAATGGGATACAGTCAAAGACAGTAATATAAACGAGTATACAAAACAAATGCGGGCGGAATTCCAGTTTGCTACCTATGCCCCTCTCGTGTTTCTCTCTGCGCTGACTAAAAAACGCCTCCATACATTAATGCCAGCTATCCTAAAGGTAAGAGAGAATATCTTACGACAAATTAAAACGAGTGTGTTAAATGAAGTCATCATGGATGCCTATGAATTAAATCCGCCTCCTAGTTATAAGGGCAAACGTCTCAAAATCTACTTTTCTAACCAAACGGGTAATAAACCGCCCAAATTTACTTTACGAGTTAACAATAAAGGATTAGTCCACTTTTCTTACGAACGCTATTTAGAGAATAAATTACGTGATAGCTTTGAGTTAGAAGGAACCCCTATTATTTTACAATTTAAAAATAAAAATGGAGATGAGTAAATGCTATTTGAAAGAAAAAACCCACAAACAGAATTACAAGGAATTGATCGGGCACTAGAAATTTTAAACGAACGCTATGAAAAAAAGTTAATTTCAATTGAACAATTTCAACAACAAGCGGCTGAATTTGGCAAACGCAAAGAAAAATGTTTAAAAAAACTGCAAAGATATCAAAAAAAGGAACAATAAAAAAAATACCTCATACGATAGTGTAGGAGGTTTTTAATTTGTTTGGAGATAGTTTTTTTAAGAAAGTGGAAAAGAAAACCAGTGTCAGCAAGGACTCCATTTTAGCTCTTGCTAGTAAATTACAAAATAGTAATATGAAAGATGAAAAAACATTAGGGGAAGTCGTAGATGAAATTGCCACAATGACAGGAAAAGAAATCACCCAAGAGAAAAAAGAAAAAATCATTTCTACAATCATCAAAGATGAAGTTCCTAATGATGTCGATAAAATGTTTTAAACACTAAAAAATCAGACCATTCCTAGCGTCTGATTTTTTTATTGTGCGATGTCTTCATAATGCCAACGAATAATGTCAATCTCTTGATAAGGCCTACTACTTTCAAGGCTAAAGGATACCACATGATTACTAGTGAAGGTCTCGTTTACTTCATGAGCAAGAGTAGCAAGTAATTGCTGATTAGCATCATAAATCTCCCCAACTACTTTTTTGTGCACCTTTAATGTTTGATCACTAGTATTAAATAATTGGACCTCAATTTGAGCCTTGCCGTCAGGAGTCAGTAACTTTTTATACTGAATAGCAACTGCCTCCTCAATGGTTAAGTGCTCCTTTTGAGGATGCCAAAAAACCGTTAAATAAATAACACCACCAACAATTAAGCTACAACCAAATAGACCTAATATAATACTGATTACTCGTCTTTTCATTACAGCCTCCTTAATAATGCCAACAACTACTAGCGCCACTTTGAACACAAGTATTAGGACTGCCACTTATACAATCATCGTAATAATTATCACGATAACATACCGTCATCGTTTGTAACAGACCATTACCACTACAAGTAACACGCTTGGTACTGGTTTCATAAGCAGTACAACCAGTTCCTACTTGATAGGATGTGCATTGTCCCCAGGCACCAGTTACCCAGCCACCTGTACAGGTATTAGCATTATTCTTACAGATCGTTCCACATTTTGAAGCACTTTCTGTCTTCACCCGAACATAATAACTTTTAGAACCCCAATCAACATTTCCCGCATTGTCGACACAACCAACGGCAATTTTAAGAGGCTGCCAAGCTTTTTTAATCGTTCTTACCCGTGAGGCAGCATCAATAGAACCTTCATCCTCACCATTTACTTTTAAACGATGTCGCTTGACCCCACTATAAGAGTCAGTGCAACTAACAGTAATATCTACCGGTGCTTTATACCAATTACGCCCACTAGTGGACTTACGACTAGCATCAATAGTAATCTTAGGAACGGGATCTGTACGATCCATCTTAGCAATCACTTCCACCGTACGATGATTGCCTGCATTATCATAAACTGTCAATTTAGCCCGCCGATAGCCTTCTTTTTGCATATAAGTATCTGGCATGGCATAATTATACGTTTTGAGATGATCACTTGGCCAGTTATTACTATTAGTTTCATTGGTATATTCCTGATTCCAGCGCCACTCAGAACGTTTTACGCCACTTGGCGCATTAATAGCAAATTTAAAATACAACCCCGAAGCGGCATCCGTCCAACCAGCGGAAACTGTTCCATTAGTTGCTTGGCGTACATAACTACCACAAGAACCATCACTATTACGTAAATATACTTGACTAGTGATATCTAATACTTTACTAATATAAACCCAATAACGATCATTGGAATCACTATACTTTACAATGCCGGAGCCACTCGTTACTTTCATACGATAAGCTTGTTGTAAAGAAGTGGTAGTATCCACCGTATAAGTTAATTTTGTGGCCCCTGCTATATCTGTCCAAGTGCTACCATTTAGCACCTGCCACTGATAACTATATCCGCTAGGAACACTACTAGGACTCACAGAAGCTGTTAAAGTAACGGCCTTATTAGTCCAAGTTTTATTGGCTACACTTCCCGTCACACTAACCGTAAAATTAGTATTTTCTACTTTATAAGGGCCTGCATCCTTCTGACAAAAATTACCAGCTTTATCCTTCGCCACCACTCGAACCGTATGTGTTCCATTTCCTAAGGTTTTCGTCTGTTTTCCTCTAGAATACGTATTTAAAAGTTTAAATTGATTATTAACGACTTCTCCATAATCCCAAGTATCAATGGAGGAAGCAGAAGCATCAATCTCTAACGTCACAGCTGAGACCCACTGATTGATCGGAGCACTGGACTTAATGATCACCTCATCAACACAATTAGGAGGCGTCTTATCAATTTCAAACTTACCAGTATTAGCAGTCGCCTTCAATCCTGTAAGACTAAGTTTATAAATTGTGGCGGTGACTCGATACACACCATCTTCCTTAAACTTAGGTAATTTAACTGTTCCCTTATATTCTAAAGGAGAATCAATATTCTTAATAACCTCTGTGGTTGTACCAATTTTTTCAATTTTATAAGTATATCCAATAATTAAATCTGAAGATTTTTTACTAGCATCATTATATCCAGTAAATGTTACCTCCACATCTTGATTAACCGGTGTTTTTGTTGGTGTTCTGGTAAGCGTAATCGCTGGATTTACAGTATCCAGTTTATCTCCTCGCTCTTGATTCTCACAGCGAAGTGATGCAAAATAACGATACTTTTTATTCGTTACTTTTACTACCTTAACAGAACTTTCGGCATATTGACAAACCTCACCATTGATATCAAGTACTTCATCAATATATTTCTGTTCAATCAAAGTACTAAGTTTTACTTCACTAGTGGCTGCAATATCTTTTGGCAACTTACTTCGATAATCATTAAAATAATTTTTACCGGCCAAGACTACCATATTTGATTGCGATTGATAATAACGCTGCCGCGCATTCTCCATAAAAACACCAAAAGACGCTAGCACAACCACTGACAAAATACCTAAAATAATAATTACTGTCAGCAATTCCACTAAAGTAAATCCTTTTTTGTTTTTCACTCTCATAAGCCACTCCCTATTATTTATATAATAGCACAATTAATGAGTGACTTCAACGAAAATCTAATTGCCTTAAAAAAATTCTTTTAAATTTTTAATAGCCAACACGACTAAGGATTTCATTGTATCCCATAAGTGATTTTTCATCTCAGGACTTAGATCATGCATCTTGACAATCATCGAAGGAATCTTCTTCTGCCAAACCCTAGCAAACTCTTTAAGCGTCGTCGCTCCTGTCGAGGACAGTACCTCAAATAAGGCATCCACAAAGTTTTCGCATTCCTCTTTTGATAAACTAGCAATCCAGTCATTCAATACTTTATTCGTATATTTTGTCCCACTACTTAAGGACGACATTATCACAAAATGATTGTTGGCGATTTCCCAAGAAAAGGGATCATGCTGCATAATCAAAACTTCTCGACTTTTCACAATCCTGTATTGTTCTTGGGTATATAATAGCATTCCAATCAAAGAACTTTGGGGAACATATTTATGAATTTTATCTTTAACTTTACATTGTTCGAGCTCTTTTAAAAAATCAGGATGAAATCCCGGTCCATCATAACTATATATCGCCTTTAACCGCTGTTGCACATAATCACTGGCCTTACAGCAGGCATAAACAGCTAAATTCCCTCCTTTAGAATGACCACCTACCAAAATAGGACCTGACACCAAAGATGCCACCGCCTCTAAATATTTTCTAGCCGCTTCTTGAGCCGGTACTGGATAGCGAAAGGACATCGTAAAATCTTCCTTCCAACCGATAAGTGTCGCATCCGTTCCACGAAAAGCGATATAATTACTACCATCCTCCAGTAAAAAAGTAACCGCCGCAAATTGTTTCTCCTGACTTTTACTTAATTCTTCTTGATAAAAATCTAAGGAAATAGTCCCAAAACGAGGACTTTCGCAAATAGCCTCAATTAATTTTTTATTATCTTTATCATTACGATCACTTCCTAATAAAGACTCTAAATAAAGAGCCGGTTGTAAATCCTTCAAATAGGTTTTTGTCATTAAATGATTATAATGTAAATACGCCAACTGGGACAAAACTAAACTATCTACGGCATTAAAGGCTAACGATTCAAATGATTGGTGCGTTTGTTCAACGTATTTTATCATATCCATACTCCCACCTCCTTTCTTAAAACTAGCATCACTTGCATGAATTGTGCTAAGTGCTCTCCCCTTTTTTATGGTATAAAGCATTTCTCCTTCACATACAGTTAAATTGAATAAAAGAAAAAGGTGAAATGTATGGAAAAAATTGAAATTATCAAAAATATTGCCCAACGTACTGGCGGGGACATTTATCTAGGAGTAGTCGGTGCTGTTAGAACTGGAAAAAGTACTTTCATAAAAAAGATGGTCGAAACTCTTGTCGTTCCCTATATTGAAGATGAGTATGAGAAAAAACGAACCCTAGATGAAATTCCACAAAGTGCAGCTGGTAAAACAATCATGACCACCGAACCAAAATTTATTCCTAATCATGCGGCCAAAGTGAATATTGATGACTTTAGCTGTAATATTCGATTGGTCGACTGTGTAGGATATGTCATTGAAAACGCTAAAGGAGCGACAGATGAAAATGGTCCTCGAATGGTTAAAACACCTTGGTATGATGAAGAAATTCCCTTTGTTGAAGCTGCAGAAGTAGGAACAGAGAAGGTCATCAAAGATCACTCTACAATTGGAATCGTTGTCACTACGGACGGCTCGATCGGTGAATTTAATCGTAGCGATTACCTAGAAGCTGAAAATCGAGTCATTGAAGAACTAAAAGAAATCGGCAAACCATTTATTGTTTTACTAAACTCAACCCACCCCACTCTACCAGAAACAGAACGTCTTGCTGAAAGTCTTAAAGAAGAACACAATGTACCAGTACTACCAATGAATATTGATGCCATGAATGAGCGAGAAATGACTTCTATTTTAAGAGAAGCACTTTACGAATTTCCAATCCTCGAAGTGAAAGTAAACATGCCAGAATGGATTGCCATTTTAAATCACCAACATCCAATTAAAAGACAATATATTGAGGCTATTCGTGAAAGTGTCACAGAAATTGATAAATTACGAGATATTGAAAGTATTACTGACCACTTCCGGGATTGTGAGGTCATCAAAAAAGCATATCTCTCAGAAGTAGATCCTGCTACTGGGGTCGTCACTATTAATTTAGAAGCACCAGTAGAACTTTATAACCAAGTACTAAAAGATATTGTCAAAATGGACGTCACTAGCAAAGCTGGATTATTATCTCTTTTCCAAGAGTATGAAGAAGCTAAAAGAGAATATGACCAAATAAAATATGCATTGAAGATGGTCAAACAAACTGGTTATGGTGTCGCTACACCTAGTCTTGAAGATATGAAACTTGAAACGCCAGAAATTATTAAGCAAGGACCACGCTACGGAGTAAAATTAAAAGCCGTCGCGCCAAGTATTCATATGATTAGAGTGGATGTCAACTCTACGTTTGAACCAATCATCGGTAGTGAAACACAAAGCAAAGAACTGATTGACTATTTAATGCGTGATTATGAACATAATCCTGCTGACATTTGGAAAAGTGAAATCTTTGGTCGCAGTCTCGATAATATTGTCCAAGAAGGTATTCAATCTAAAATTGCCATGATGCCTGATAATATTCGCTATAAATTACAACAAACGCTAACTAAAATAGTCAACAAGGGATCAACCAATATGATTGCCATAGTTCTCTAATATAGAGAACTTTTTTGGTGAAGTTCTACCTTTTTACTACGTTTTCTAATCACTTGTAACTTTTCTCCTAAAATCACTTGTCCATGTTCAATGAACTGTAAAAATAAAATAGCGCTAAGTTCTTCTTCAAAAAGATAGTAATTGCCCTCATAAAAGTGAAACGTGTCTAGTCCCTCAATTTCTTCTACTTGCAAACCAATCGCAATCTTTCCTACAATAACAATCCTTAAATCGATGCTATTACTACCAAAATCAAAATCATCGAGTCTTTCAATCTTCAAAATTGTTCCTACATAAGGATGAAAACAAACATCCACCTGATAAAAACCCGCTTGTAAAAAATGATATATTTTATTATATTTTAATAGAAAAGTTTTCACTTTCTTAATTACTATGGTTTTATCATCACAATAAAAATTTTTAGGAATGATAAGAACAAAATGATTACAATCACTCACTGAAATATGCATCTTTTTCACCTAATGTAGCTTATGCTAGCGATAAAAAACGGTTAATTTAAAATCCCATTAAAAAAGCTACTAAATCGTAGCTTTTCTGTTACATAAAGATAATTAAATCATATCGACTGCCAAATTATCAATTAGTTGTAACACCTCTTCACGGCCTTCTTTAGTAACACTAGAGAAAAGAACTAAATTATCTCCAACCACCAAATCTAATGTATCAGTAATTGCTTTCTTACATTTATCCCGTTTACTACTACCAATCTTATCAACTTTAGTAGCAACAACAGTAACGGGAAGGTGATAATATTTCAAAAAATTATACATTAAAATATCATCTTCACTAGGTTTATGACGAAAATCAATGATCATAAATACCCGGCGCAACTGTTTACGCTTTTCTAAATATTCTTCTATCATCATTCCAAACTTTGCTTGCACTTGTTTACTAACATCAGCATAACCATAACCAGGAACATCGATCAAATAAAAACTCTGATTCACCTGATAAAAGTTTAATGTTTGGGTTTTTCCTGGCTTAGAAGAAGTATAAGCTAAATTCTTTCGTTCCAATAAAGTATTAATAAAACTACTCTTCCCAACATTACTACGTCCTACCAACAAAAACTCCGCTTGCTGATCATCTGGGTATTGACTTCGTCTCGTGGCCATAATTTTTAACTCAGCGCTCGTTATTTTCATCTTTTTCAAGCCTCCTTATATAATTTTCTGTCACTTCATCTAAATCCGTAATTAACTCTTGGGCTTCTTCGAAAGTACTGACTCTCGCACCACTGGCAAAGGTGTGGCCACCTCCATTGTATTTCTCGGCTATTTTATTAATTTCTGGTCCTCTCGAACGAATATTAACTCGAATATTATCATTACGAATATCTTCTGTAACGATAATCCAAACTAATACTTCCTCAATAAAATTAAAATTATTAATCATATTCCCAGCCGAGGCACTATCTGCTTTAAATTTAGAAATAATGTCATGAGTAAGCAAAATAGAGGCAACACCATGTTCACTAACATGCATATTTTCAGCAATATAACCTTCTAACCGTACCTCTTTTAAAGGCCGCATATAAATATGTTGATATGCTTCCGATAACGAAAAAGGATAAGTCTGCAAATAACGACTGACAAGATGAAAGGTCTGGGGTCGACAGCTATCAAATAAAAAGCGATTAGAATCGGATACTAAACCCATATACAATTTACGGGCAATAGAAACATTGCATTTAAGTTTAGTTGCCTCTAACAGCTGCATTAAAATCTCTGAAGTACTAGAAGCATGATCATCAATATATTCTAAATCAGCAAAACTTTCAATATAAGGATGATGATCAATTTTAATTCGATAAGAAGCAGCCGCTAATTCTTTAAAATCTATTCTTTTAGCATCCGGTGTATCAAGTACCACCAACAAAAAATTAGTCACAGGCTCCAACTTATCCAAACGTCCTAAGTACGAAAATTTAATACTCCCATTCCCCACCGCATAAACCTTTTTATGCGGAAAAGTCAGTTGTATCGCTTCTTTCAAAGCCAACTGACTTGCTAAGGCATCCGGATCAACTCCAATATGACGAGCAATCACAATTGTATCATACTTCTTTATGTACCGATAAATTTTTTTAAACATATTTTACTTCCCATCTAACGGTTGATTAAGGCTTGTGTCTCCTCTGCAATCATTAACTCTTCATTGGTAGGAACTACATAAATTGCCACATCAGAGTCATCACTATGAATAGCAGCAATCTCTCCTCGTGTTTGATTTTTTTCCTTATCTAAATACATTCCTAAACTACCAAGTTTAGCAACAATATCAGCGCGACACTCAATGGCATTTTCTCCAACACCAGCTGTAAATGCTAACACATCACAACCTTCTAGTTCCACATAATACTGAGCTATATACTTAACCACAGAATTTATAAACATAGAATTAGCTAACTGACATTTTTCATCCCCTTCGGCCATTCCCTTTTCAATATCACGATGATCATTATATTTTTGACTAACGCCTAAAAAACCAGATTTCTTGTTTAATAAATTGACAACTTCTTTGGCATTCAAACCTTCCTTTTCCATAATATAAGGAATAATCGAAGGATCAACATCTCCACTCCGTGTTCCCATCATTACGCCAGGGAGTGGTGTAAAGCCCATTGTGGTATCTACACACCTTCCATCTTTCACAGCAGAAATACTACAACCACTACCTAAGTGACAAATAATCATTTTTAAATTATCACGCCCTAATATCGTAGCAAGTTTTTTAGAAACATATTTATGACTTGTTCCATGAAACCCATACTTACGAACACCATAGTTTTGATACCATTCATAAGGGACTGCATACATATATTTATCAGGTGCCATCGTCTGATGAAATGCCGTATCATAAACCGCTACCATCGGTACATTGGGCAATGCCTTACGACAAGCTTCAATACCCAAAATATTTGCTGGATTATGAAGTGGTGCTAAATCGCTAAATCGCTCAATATCATGAATCACATCATTAGTAATGATAACTGATTGATCACTTGTGTAACCATGAACGACACGATGGCCAATTCCTTCAATTTCTTCTAAACTAGCAATAATGCCTAGCTTAATTAAGCGATCTAACATCACTTCCACTGCTACTGCATGATCCTTTAAGTCCACTTCTTCTTTAATTTTCTCGCCTTGATATTTAATGGTATAAAAACCACCTTCCATACCAACTCGCTCAAAGTAACCAGAAGCAATTACCTCCTGTTGAGCCATATCAAATAAACTAAACTTTAAGGAACTACTTCCAGCATTCACTGCCATAATTTTCATATTTATCCCACGCTTTCTAAATTCTATTATATAAAATCTTATCTATTTTTGCAAACAAATAAAAAATGACAAATTTCTTCATCACTTTTTACAGTTATATTTTTAAACAACCGTCACACCACTAACCGAACAATCTTGAAACATACTACTTGTACTAGCATCTGGACGAATAACCCACTTAGAACTAACATTAATTGTCCGCAAAGTGTCATTAAGGTAAAACATACGACCAAATTCCATAACATTAGAAGTATCAAAACTCGTTAAGTCCAGAGTTACAATACTAACACTTTCAAACATATTCTGCATATTCGTTACCTTTGAAGTATCAAAGCTACTTAGATTAAGACTAGCCGAAAGATTACTAGAACAAAACATATATTTCATATCCGTTACTTTAGCAGTATTAAAGGTACTAAGATTTAAAGAAGTAAGTGCCCGACAATTGTAAAACATAAAACTCATATTAACCACATTAGAAGTATCAAGATGTGATAAATCCATCGCAGTAACTGCTTGAAATCCAGCAAACAAATAACTAGAATCAGGATGGGCCTGAATACCACCAGTAGCACCTAATGTCAGTTTATAAGTCCCCGTTCCTTTTCCGTCATCCTCGACATAAGCAATCACGGTATTATCCCGATTCGCTGACACATCCCAATTTTGAATTGCTGTTTGTGGAACCATTGTATTTGTTTTAGTAACAATACTAGTAATTTTAGTCCGATAAGCCTCTGCATGATAATCATCCACTACACTAGTCTGACCAAAAATAGTACTATATCCATAGGATTTCATCATAGGCATCTCTTGATCACTTGTACCTTCTACCACAATCTTCCCGTGATAATGTTTATTTAACACATCATTTTTTGCATCACCTGCAATCCAAACTCGTATCTTATAGGTAACACTTTTCCCCGCCGCTAAGTTTTGAGCACTAATCACCGCCTCACTTCCTAAGTCAGTTAACACACCTACCGTACTACCATCAAGTGAATACTTTATATAATTCTTATTTAATTGATTACTACTACAACCATCACTTGTAATCATATCAGTATCATCTAAAATTTTCACCTTAACACCAGCTGTGACAGTACCGCTATTCGTAATTGTAAAAGTATAAGGTGTTGAGGCTAATCCCACAGAATCTGCAACCGGATATTGACCGTTCAAATTAATCGTATTATTGCTATCTGTACCAAAATCAATATTTAAAGTACCTACTTTAATGACATTATAATTAGAAGACTTAGAAATAGACGTAAAAGCCGCATACGCACTACCAAGAGACAACATCGTAACCCCTAAAATCGAAAAAATTGTCACCATCAATTGCCGTTTGGCCATTTTCGTCAAACTAATCTCTTTATAAGAGTATTCATCCGTTGTTTTTGCTACTTTATGCTTTTTACGATATGTAAATTTTGCCATCGCATTCACCTTATCCTCATATAGTTATTTTTAGTATACCAAAAATTCTGCTAAACGCCTAGACCATTTTCTAAAAAAACAAAAAAAGATAGGCCAAAAAGCCTATCTTGTAAGTTACCTAATCCTTACTTATTAGTATAACTTCCGCTGATTTGGTTAAGTCCGTTTTGAACTAAACGTTTTGTAATTTCACCACCAACTGAACCGTTTTTACGGCTAGTTTCTTCAGGTCCTAAATTAACTCCGAATTCATTAGCGATTTCATATTTCATTTTATCGATAGCTTGTTTAGCACCTGGAACTCTCATTTTCATTGAGCTATTGTTGTTATTTGAGTTACTCATCTGTTTTCACCTCCTACATTAGTAGATTGTGAATATTTCAAGTTTTCATACCAAAATTCGACTGGAAATTTCTACCTACAAAAATTTTTCAAATTTTTTTTGATTTTGGTCATTTATAGTCATAGTAATGACTTGCTCAACAGTTTCTGTCAATAAGCTTTGATAATCAAATTTAGCTTCCTCTTTTAAACATTTATCTTCCTTTGGTTCGATTACCGGATGTTTTGGCACAAAAACGGTACAGCAATCTTCATAAGGTAAAATACTGGTCTCATAAGTAGCAATTTTTTTAGCAATATCGATAATTTCTAATTTATCAAGACAAGCTACGGGACGAATGACAGGAATATTCGTTACTTCATTAATTACTTTCATACTAGGAAGCGTTTGACTTGCCACTTGACCAATAGATTCCCCATTAATAATAGCATAAGCTTTGCGCTGTTTAACTAGAATACTCATAATTCGGTACATCATCCGACGCATAATGGTAATACCATAACTAGCTTTAACATTTTGATAAATTGCTTCTTGCAATTTCGTAAAAGGCACGATATGTAAGTTTATTTCGCCACCGTAAACGGCTAATTTTTGACATAGAGTAACCACTTTATTACGAGCTTCTAAACTAGTATGCGGAAGTGCTTCAAAATACACCGCTTCTAAAGGAATTCCTCGCTTCATGGCCAAATAGCCAGCAACAGGTGAATCAATGCCACCACTTAACATCAATAAAGCCTTAGGCTGCGTTCCCACCGGATAGCCACCTAACCCTTGATATGCCTTATAATAAAGATAGGTTTTTTCTTTTCTAACTTCCACATGAATAAATACATCTGGATGATGAACATCTACCTTTACCTGCTGCTTCTGTTTTAAAACAAGTCCTCCCAAATGAGCTGCAAAAGCATCACTTGTAACTGGGAAATTTTTATCACTACGTTTTACGACTACTTTAAACGTTTTAAATTGCTCTTTTAATACAGTTTCCATTAATAACGTTTCAATGGCCATTTGGTCACTAGAACTAACATAGGCCACATGAAATGTATGAATGCCAAAAATTTTTTCAATTTTTGCTAAAATAGCTGCTTCTTCTTCCGCTAGAAAGTAAATATACATTCGATCCATATCGGCCTTTATTTGTACTGAAAAGTCCTGAAGTACCTTCTCAATTCTCTGGCGTAGCATTCTCACAAAAAAATTGCGATTTCCTTTTTTAGTCGTCAATTCACCATATTTAATTAAAATTACTCGTTCCATGTTAGTATCTCCTCTTTTAAAACTTTTATCAAAGTTTTAACTTCATCCTTGGTATTTAACTTAGACAAGCTAAGACGTAAAGAACTTTTTGCGCGCTCTAAGTCCTTAGTCACAGCATAAACCGCTTTAGAATAATCATCTTTAGAAGAACAAGCTGTTTTCGTAGATACATAAATTTCAAATGCTTCTAATTTACGAAGTACAGTTTCAGGTTTTTGTCCACATAAACTAAAATTAAAAAGATAAGGTGAACTATCGTCAGGGGAATTAATAACAAGTCCCTTTATATCTTTCAATTCTTCTCGTAACATTTGTTGAAGCTGTAAAACATGTTGATAATTCGCTTGTTGTTCTAATAAAATTAACCGTAAAGCTTTGGCTAAAGAACAAATTAAAGCCACACTTGGCGTTCCAGCACGATAAGGACTCTGACTAGCACCACCATGTATTAAGGGAAACAAGCCAATCTTCTCTTTTTTAATCAAGCAAGCAATACCTTTTAAGCCAAAAAATTTATGAGCACTAAAACTAAAAAGATCAACCTCTGTTAAATCGCAAGGAATTTTACCGACACTTTGCGTTCCATCAACATGAAATATTACTTTCGGATACTGCTTTATGAGTTTGCCTAAAGCGGCAATATCCTGAATAATTCCCAATTCACTGTTGACATGATGAATACTGACAAGTATTGGTTCCAGGGCCAATAATCGCTGTAAATCATCTTGATCGATATGACCTTTGTCATCCAACTTAACATATGCTATGTCAACCTTTTCTAGCTGCCTTACCGTTTCCAAAATAGAAGCATGTTCCAGCGCTGTCGTAATAATCAAAGGCTTACGCTTAGGATAAAACGCTAGTACTCCTTTGATAGCCATGTTATTAGCCTCACTAGCACTACTAGTGAAGATTACCTCTTTCTCTTTTACACCTAATAAATTTGCTACTTGTTCTGTCGCAGAAATCATTAATTTTTTACTGGCACTACCCAATTGATGCAAAGAATTAGGATTAAATGGAAATTTTTTAGTCACTTCAACAAACGTATCTAAAACTTCGTCACGAACTGGTGTCGTTGCACTATAATCAAAATAAATCATGGCAATCGCCTCTTCTTCCGTCGTTATTATAGCATAACTTTTACGCCTTGACAAAATCATCTATTACAACTAATGATCCAAAAAAAAATCGTAAAATAGACAACAGCATCAAATAAGATGAACACTTACCTAAAAAGAGATGACAATATCATTTGTCAAAAATATCGATATTTTTTAAAAATAAAAAAAGACATACCGTCTTTCATTGAAAACAATCTAACAATTGCTTATATTTTTACTTGTGTCCCGTTGAGCCAAATCCACCGCTACCACGAACTGTGTCATCTAAGCTTTCTACGGTCACATAATCAACTTTTAAAAAGGGCGCAATCACAAATTGTGCAATTCGCTCATCTGGTTCAATTACCCTTTCTTCCCCAGCTTGATTATATAAAGAAACCATTACTTCGCCACGATAATCAGCATCCACAACACCCACTTTATTTGCCGGAGCCAAACCTTTTTTAGTCGCTAACCCACTACGAGCATAAATAAATCCTGCATATCCCACAGGAATCGCAAACGCAAGACCAGTGGGCACTAACACCGTCGCACCAGGAGGAATAACCAACGGTTCCTCAAGACAGGCGTAAAGGTCACTCCCGGCACTAAACTCTGTGGCATACAAAGGGACCTTAGCTGTATCCCTTACTTTTTTTACTTCAACATTCATAACTTTCTCCTAACTATTACAAGCACAAGTTGCACTTTCTTTTAAACTACAAGCCTCTTCATAAACTTTACGATTATCAATAAAGAGAACAATCTCTTCTTTGTCTAGACTTTTTGGTACATCAATAATTCGTTGATTGGCACTCCCAACATAATGCAATTTTTGTTCTGCCTTCGATAAAATAAAACGTCCCTCTAACAATACATCAATATTTTGTAAAACATCCTCTAAATTCTGATCCAGTTCCCTCTGAGCCATTAACTCTTCCCAAGTATAGCCCGTATAACTCCAAATTGTTTTATGAGGATAGAGTTTTCGAATATTCATTACCAAATCACGAATCATTTTACGATTACCTAAATATAGAGGATCACCACCAGATAAGGTAATTCCACTACACCAATCTTGATCTAGCTCATGATAAATTTCCTTAATTGTCTCATCATCAAAAGCAACGCCATCCTCTGGATCCCAAGTTAATACATTTTGACATCCCGGACATTTATGAGAGCAACCACTGACCCATAATACAACACGTAATCCCTCTCCATTCAACATATCTGCTTTAGTTATATTATGATATTTCATTTCTACATTGACTTCCTTTCTGCAATTTCAGCCATTTTAGCATGATTTAATCTGGTATCACCATGAACTCTAGAATAAGATAAATAGCCATTCATACGATCAATTTTAGTTAAATCACTGCTTCCACACTTCGGACAAATATCCATATCTAACTCTTCATGACCACAATTATTGCAATAAGCAAGAGATAAATTCACCCCTTCGTAAAAACCTTTGTCCATAGCTCGTTCAATATAAGTGCGCATCGCTTCACGATTATAATTTAAATTGTAACGAACATACTGAATTCGGCCACCTCGAAATAAGTCCCAAAATCTTCCTTCTAAATCCTGTTTCTCAATGCCCGTTAATTCTTCCCAAACACCACAATGAAAGCTATTAGAAACATACTCACGATCAGAAACACCCTTGACAATACCATATTTTTTGCGGAATTGTTCTACCTGAGTACCACATAAGCTCTCGGCTGGCGTTCCATAAATGGCATATAAAATACCATCTTCTTTTTTAAAATCTTGTGTTTTTTGATTAATATATTTCATCACATCTAAGGCAAATTGACCATCTTCTGTAATACTTTTACCATTATAGAGAACTTGTAATTCATTCAAAGCCGTAATTCCAAAGGAAGCAGTAGCGGATTTCAATAATGGTTCAATTGATTCATTCGGTTTTAAGTGACCGCCATAGAAACCACCTTCACAATAAGCCAGTGGATTCGTAGAAGCTTTTTTCTTAGCTAAATAGTGATAGGTACGAATATGAACCTTACGAATCATTTCTAAATAATAATCTAATACTTCATAAAAATCTTTTTGTTCTTCCTTTGCTTTCGCTAAAATCATTGGTAGATTTAAAGAAATAGCACCAATATTAAACCGACCAATAAAAATAGGCTTATCCTCGTCATCCAAAGGATTCATTCCACCTCGTTCAAACCAAGGTGATAAAAATGCCCGACAGCCCATAGGACTAATAATACGACCATACTTTTTGTAGATTTCTGGCACATACCCTTCCCCACTTAAAGAAAGATAATCAGGATACATCGTCGCTGCACTACAAGTAAGAGCTGCCTCAAATACATGTTCTAACAACTTGCCCTTGCCATGAAGCTCCTTATCATAAAGAAAAACTAATTTTGGAAATAAGGTTGGCTTCCGAAACCCAGGTTTCCCTTGTCCCTTACGATGTGTATCTAAAATAACTTCACTGACCATTTGACCATAAGGATCTTTCTCAACTCCAAAAGTAAAGGCCACAAAAGGATAATCTCCTCGACTAGAACCAACACTATTTAATTTATACTCAATTCCCTGATACCCTTGTTCACATTCTCTGCGCGTTTTCTTCCAGGCATAGGCTTCTGCTTTAGAAGGATCACTATTTTCTGTAATTTCCATATACTCATCATAATATTTATTATAAGTTTTTTTGGCATAGGGAGTTAAAATACTATCTACTTCAGGAACCGTAAATCCTCCATACTGCATCGCTGCCGTATTAATAATGACATCCCCCATCACATCAAAAGCAGTATCTAACGTTTTCGGTTCATTATACCAAAGATTCCCCATTTCAAAGCCATCTTTCATAACGGCTCCAACATCACAAAGACAACAATTCATCGTATCTCGACGAGCACTCATATCATGAATATAAATATAACCATCATCGCATGCTTCTATTTCCGCTTTGGTTAAAAAGAACTTTTTATATAACTCTTTATTTAGGTTATTATAGACTAAGCTACGCTGCGTTGATACCAAGGCACTGTCGGTATTAGAATTCTCTTTATCACCAATATAATTAATCGCCTGTGCTTTTTTATACACCTTATCTAAAATATGCACAAAATCATTTTTATAATTACGATATTCACGATAACTCTTCGCTACTAAAGGATTAACTTGCTCTAGGGCTGCCTCAACACAGTTGTGGATTTGTTGAACCTCAGCATCACTACTTTGATTAGCAAGCATATCAATCACTAAATTGACAACTTCCTCTTTGGCATCATCCGTTAATGTTACCATGACCCGCTCCGCACTTTTTTCAATTGCTGCCTTTATTTTATTGCCATCAAATGGTTGCCTGGTTCCATTCTTTTTAATAATACATATATCTGGATTAGAAAATCCTGTTTTTTTTGAAGTCTTAACTTCCTTTTCTTTTGTTTTTGTCATTTTACATCATACCCTCTTCCATAATGTGTACCCAAATTATAAGCATAAAAAATAGTAAAAATTTCTTTTTTTACTAATTGTAAACTTTTAATAATTTTGTATTTACATAAAAAAATAGATAAAAAAACATTTTATGTTATTTCGACATAAAGTAACTGAAAGTATTGATTTATAAAGGAACAAAAGCATGATAATTACTTAAAATAGCGTATGTTTTTTTTGCCAGTTTTTTTTCTATCTCTAATCAAGCATTGATTTATAAGGATTTCTAAGCTATAATAGCAGTAAAGAGAAGGAGCTGAAAATTTGTGAATAAACAGCAGTTATTTGACAGTTTAATTGTCGTCAAACGCAGTGGACAAAGAACTTCATTCCAAGGAGAGAAAATTGCCATCGCTATTCAAAAAGCCTTTACCTCTATCGACATCCCCTATAAGGATGAAGATGTCAATAAAGTTTATAGCAAAGTATTAATCAAAATAGAAAAACTTTATCAAAATAGAAAAACGATTAATATTGAAAACATCCAAGATATTATTGAGGAAACTTTAAAAGAGCAAAAATTCACTGACGTTTATCAAGCCTTTTCTACCTATCGAGAACAACGTAATGCCTCTCGTAAAATTTTCGTCGTCAAGCAACAACATAAGTTCTTAAAAGCCATTGAGTCTCTAGGCCTAAATAACCTAGAGGAACAGCATGATCAATTACCCAAAGAAATGATGAATAATTTTGGACGCACGATTGCTTATGAGTTTGCCAAAGCCTATTTATTAGATACTAAAACAAATCGCCAGCACGATAGCGGCACTCTTTACATCCATTCAATTGCCACCATGCCAATGGGCTCTATTGATAGTCTAGAAATTGATTTAACCGAAATAGAACACTTAGATACTCCCCTAGCTAATGAACTAAAAAGGACAACTTCCATTTTTTCCTATCTAGATCACCTAAAAACCTTAATATATGAATTAGAGAGCGAACAATATGGCAGCTGTACTTTCTGTCATTTTGATAAAGATCTCATTCCCATTTACCAAAAACAGTGGAAGCAAAATCTTAAAAAACAATGGTATTGGTATTTAAACAGTTCTAAGATTGGATCATTTTTTCCCTATGAGCGCATAGAAAAAGAACTAGACAAGCCAACAGATATAGAGATTGATCAGCATTTATTCCAAAGTTTTCACAAGAACGATCCTGTGTTAGTTGAGTTAACGAATAATCTATTACATCAAGCAGAACAGGAGACACAAGAACAACTTACTTTAGCTCTTACCACCTTCTTTCAAACGTTATCAAAACGAAACATTGGCTTTAACTTCGGAACAGCCACTTCAAAAACAGGGAAAACAATTAACAGAAGCATTATTGCCACCGCTCCTGATAAAGACAATTTACATTTCATCTTTAAAGTTAAAAAGGGCCTATCTCTATATAAAGAAGATGAAAACTTTGGCTTATTACAAGCTTTTGAACAATTATCTCTTACTAACAACAATACTTCCTATGCATTTTTAGATAGTCATCTAAATAGCTTAGAAGAAGAAGTATGTTATTTACCATTTGGAAGTAGAGTCATCGAAGACACTACTACCCTAGAAAAAAAACTGATAGGAGGCAAAGGAAACCTCGCCACAGTTTCCCTTAATATTGTCCGAATTGCACTTAAACATCAGCAAGAGAAAGATCTACGTTGTTTCTATCAAGAACTAGATCAAGTCATCCAAGCCGGCATTGATGCCCTATTAGAGCGCTTTGAGTTACAATGTAGTAAACATAGTAACTGTTTTCCTTATTTATACGCACAAGGAGTATGGCATGATGGCGAAAAAATCAAGGACACCGATCGATTACGTAAGTTACTAAAACATGGTACTCTAACAATCCATCTATGCGGATTTAAAGAAATGTTAAATGCCTTAACAATGCACAATACACACGACAATGTAGAAGAATTAGGCTTAGAAATTATAACATTCATTCGTAAAAAAATAGAACACGCTAGTGAGGTAAACAATCTCAACTTTACGTTGTCAATGATCGCATATGAACAAGTAGCCCAAGAATTTAAAAGTCAAGATACGGCTATTTTTGGCAAAGTGAAAGGTGTTACTGATCATGCCAAATATAAAAGTGGCCTTGATAAACATTTTGACTTATCTACTATTGCTATCCTACAAAAGGAGACAAATGGTGGTCATCTCTTTGAAATAACTCCAACAAACATCGAAAGCTTAAGAAAAACAATAGAAAATTTTTCCCAGCAAGACATTAGTTTTGTCAGCGTCAAAAGAAAATAGTTTCTCATCCTAAAGAAAAAAATAAATAATTGCCATTCATTTTAGATCATTGACAAATGACAATAGTCATTTAAAAAAATATGAATATACTAAAAAAGTTAATATACTTTAAAAAGTCTTAAACAAAGGCATATTTGTAAATTTGGGAGTGTCAGGAAAAGTGTGTAAGTAGTCTGTAAGCGAAGTGGAAAATCGTAGTGGAATTTAATTAGAATATTTACGAAATCGATCTTGAAATTGTGGATGAGCATCTAGTTCATTTCTAACTAATAACCAATGATGAATTGTAGAGTCTGCCCATTTTTGATAGAGTTCAGTAACCCGTAAATACAGTAATTTGAAAAGGGCATTTTCGTTGGGGAATGCTCCCTTTTTTGTGACCTTTCTGAAAGATGAATTGACTGCTTCAATGGCATTGGTGGTATAGATGATCTTTCTGATGGCACTTGGATAGTCAAATAGCTGTTCTATATATTTAAAGTTTCTCTCCCATACATCAACCGCCCCAAAATACTTTATCCATGCTGCTTTAAATTTATCAAACTCATTTTGGGATGTTTTTAGATTAGGGGCTCCATAGATTAATTTCAAATTAGCAGTGAATTTTTTACAATCTTTACTGGGAACATATTTTAAGGAATTTCTGATGAGATGAACAATACATCTTTGGACAACAACGCCTTTAAATATTTCTTTTACTTATTCCTTTGGCATATTTTATCGATATCTGATATATCTTTGGTTCGCTTTAGTATGATTTCAGGTTCAAAGGAGCCATTTTGATCTCGTGGTACATCTATGGTCATTTCTCCCATACTTATTTTTACACTTTTAGAAATATAACCATTTCTCCGATTATCCGTTGATTTCTCTTTTTTATCATTATTGTCATATCCAAGATGTCCATTCATTTCTCCTTGTAGCATAGCTTTAAACATCGGTCCAAATACATCTTTCAAGGCATCTTCTACATCCTTGGCTGTTTCCGGTTGATAGGTTTCTAATATTGCCTGAACTAATTCATTTTTACTTCTTTTTCTATTTTATCACATTTTAAAAGTGTCTAAGTTTTCACTTACACACTTTATCTTACCCTACCACAATATTTGACTATCATGGTTAGATATATTTTACACAGAAATTCTTACACACTCATTTAAAACTTTTTTAGGGTATATTAACTATTTTATAAGAAAATGACACAGTTTTGCTAAAGCGCCGAGTTACCGCATTATTAAATGAATTTCCTGCATTTCATCAGTATCTCTTAAGGGAAGAAAACGATATTTGGCAGCCGCTAATGGATACTGAGAAATAATTGTATATTCTCCATTTTTAAACGACTTTAATTCATTGATATAATCTGTTTCTTTTTTCTTTCCATCAGCATCAAAGGAAATAAGGGTCTCTTGTAATAAAGATTCATTGAACAAAGATAATTTTACAAGTTCAACAGACGAAGAAGAGGATAATACCTTTTGACGATTGAAATAATATTCACCAAAATAAATATTGTCCTCTTCTGCTTGTTGATTAGCAGAATACTGACCCATAATAAAATGCTGATTGATTGAAAGCAATAAAGCTTTAGGATTCTCTTGACTAGGGACAACAGCACCACAACGCAAATGATTGGTTAAACGATGTTGCAATTCTTCCTCTTCAAACTCTTTTAAATATAAAGGACCAGCACTTACATCCCCTAACTGAATTTTCCTTACAGCACCACTTGCAAAAAAATCCACCTTCAATAATCCCAAATGTTCTTTCACATAATCAAAAAATTCTTGGCGAACACCTTTATGAAGCACCTCTGCCTTCTCACCCACTAACATAATCCACATAATATCCATAAACTTTTCAATTTCACGATCTTTAAAATCTTGATAATGCTCATTAAAATAATCACAAAAAGCCATCACATCCATTTGGCTTTTTTGATCCATATAAAGTTGATAAGGTTGTTTCACTACTACCACCTCTATTCGCCCTTACTTAAAGGAACCTTTGTTGTACGTTCTTTACCATCTCGTAAGTACGTAATGGTAATCGTCTCACCAGCAGAATACTTATATAACTCATAACGTAAATAAGCTGAATTTTCTACTTCCTGATCATTTAATTTAATAATAATATCCCCCACTTTTAAATCAGACTTACTAGCTCCTGTTCCCTCAACAACACCAGCAACAATTACACCACTCGTAACATCCTTTGGAACTTCCACATTATAACGATAGGCCGCTGCACTATCGCTAACGTTAATCATTTGAACCCCTAATAAAGGCCATTCAATCTCTTTACCAGACTCTAAGGTATCCAACTTACTAGTTGCATATTCAATCGGAATAGCAAAACCCATTCCCTCTACTTCTGTCTTAACTAGTTTCAACGAAATCACACCAATCACTTCCCCATTGGCATTGAATAGGGGACCTCCACTATTTCCTGGATTAATAGCTGCATCTGTCTGTAATACTTTCATTACCCAGTCACCACTACTACTACCATAGGCACTACTACTGGTACTAACGGTTACCATTCGATCCTTTCCTGCTAAATGACCCGTAGAAACACTACCACGATACTCATATCCTAAAGGACTACCAATCGTAAATACTAAATCTCCTAATTTACTATCAGCACTATCTACTAAATCCAAAGCCACTAAGTCATCATTACTTTTAATTTTAATGACCGCAATATCGACATAACTGTCACCACCAAGTACTTCCGCTTCTAATTCTACATCCTTAGACGTAATCACCGTAATCTTCTGGTTCCCGTCAATGACATGTTGATTAGTCATAATATAAGCACTACCATCTTTTATCTTATAAACAAATCCTGTTCCCGTTGATGCTACCTGATTATTTTGATAATTACGAATCATGACAACGCCATGATAAACCTTGTCTACTGACTGACTAATACCAGACCCATCCACTAACACCTTTGAACAATCTTTACTACTGCAACTAGCACCAACAGAAGAGTTCGTTGTTGTTTGTTTATTAGTAAAAGAATTGCCACCAATAATACTATAAACCAAAACCCCACCAACTACAAAAGAGACAACAATTAAAATAATCTCCTTAATTTTTTCATTCTTCAATATACTCATCCCTTTCTATATTCATTAATTGTTTCCAATTGATCGGAAAGCCCATCCGATGCAAAACTTTTTCTACGGTAATCGTCTTCAAGTTATAAGCTAAATTATTAATACAATCACTAAGCTCATAAACCAAATTACGAAATTCCTCTTGAGATAACATATCTTTCATAATAATTAATAAAGCAAATAAATCATTTTTTCCATAAAGATAGCCTTCATCATTCATCGGAATATCTAAAATGCGATGATATATGGTATCAGGAATTATCTTCTGCGTTCTATTTTCATATAATATATCCTCATGGGCACATAAATTCCGGTAATTAGATAAAATCGGCAAGTACAAAGCAAACGTCTCGACCTTTAAACGATAAAGTTGACAAATTGTTCTCTGATCATCATATTTTAAAATAGAAAACAATTCACCCACAATGCCAAAGGACAATACTTTCACTAAAATCCATAGGGGAACATAACCATAGTTCATTAGATAATGAGCCGTTGCTGTGTGTTCTTTGCCATTGATACGAATCTGTCGTTTCATCTTATGAAGTAAATCATTTACTTGCTTCTGTTTTAAAGGTTCCTGGGTAAAATTCTTAGTTTTCAAATAATCTTTTTCTTTATAACCATACTTTTTAGACAACTGATAAGAAAAAATAGATTTCAAATTATTTTCAATAACTAATAAATTCTTAAAGAAAACATTACGAATCGCTCGATCGAATAAAAATAGACTATAAAACTCTTCAAAAGTAACCCCTTCTAAAAAAGTTTTATTGTTGCTACTTTTCATAAATGGATAACGATACCCATTCAAAAAGAAATAATTCTCACGTAACAAAATCTTTTTGGCATAAGCTTCATTAGGAATGCTCATTCCTTTGTACTTGAGTATTTCAATTTGTTCTTCTAGATTTTTAAATTGCTTATCTATCATACCCATCACCTAGTATAGAGTATATCATATAAATACGGAAAAAATATGAATTTTTAGTGAAAAATATGCTATAATTTTAAATTGAAAGGATGATTTGATGCCGGCTACTGCTACTCATGCCTATTTTACGATGGATATTTATGATAATTTAACAATCGGCTTAAAAAAGTTATTAATGGATGAGAAAAAACATTTACAAATGTTTGGACAAAGTATGGATCCTTTATTTTTTTATAACCTCATTTCTTTTAAAAAAGGAGGAAATGTCCAACAATTCGGTAGTTATTTTCACCGTCAACAATCACAGGCCTTCTTTATTAACTTAGTTAACTATATTAAATACAATCACTACTACCAAACACCAGAAGTAATGGCCTTTCTCTATGGAATGATTTCTCACTATGTCTTAGACAGCACCCTTCATCCTTATGTCTTCTACAAAACAGGAAAAGTAGAAAAAAATGAGAAAAGTACTTATAAATATCAAAATCAACATGATTATATGGAGACCTTCCTAGATAATTATTTAATAAAAAAGAAAGAACACAGGAATCCTTATGAAGTAAAATTTTATGAAAATTGCTTCGATTTACAGCCCTTTAGTCCCATCCTAACGGAAGTGATTAATTATACCTTTGAAGAAACTTTCGGTATTCACAACATGAGTAAATTTTATTATCGAGCCTTAAAACAAATGCGCTTTGCTCTAAAACACTTCCGCTATGATAAATCAGGTATGAAAATGTTTTTTTACAAAACAATAGATCATTTCAAACCCCAAAACACTTTTCAGTTACAGGCAATTTCCTATCATCGAAGTTTAATAGATAATAGAAATTACTTAAATTTACAACATACCCCCTGGAACCACCCTTGTAACAAACGAGAAAAACATCAAGAATCTTTCCTAGAATTATATCTAATTGCCCTACATCAAGCCAATGATATTATCAAAGATGTCAATGCTTATTTAAAAAACACCAAAAAAGTAAATTTAGAAAAAATTTTCCCTAACATTTCTTATCTAACTGGTAAAAATTGCAACAAAAAGGAGAATCATTGGTCCTTTGAATATTAAGGACTCTTTTTTTGACAAAAACTACTAGGTATAGTTCCTATAAAGATCGGAAATACTAAAAACAGGTGAAGACAATGTTAGAAAAATATCGAGTAGTAAAAGAAAATAAGGAAGAAATATTATATCTTTATTTAACGATGGACTATGAATTTGCTAGTGATTTTACCGATCAAGATTTAACAACCAAAACAAAAAATTGGCTATGTAACCAACGAATTCAATTTGAAGGCAATAAAGTAGTTTTTGTTATTAATGGAATTCCTAGTAAAATAATGTTATTAGAAGAGCAACCCCTTCAGGATGATGAAACCACTAGCATTACTTTGGAAAACAACCAAACCGTAACTTTAAAAGATTTTCTATTAAGTGTTTTACTAAGTAATATTACCATCGAACTAGCACCAGAAGCTCTTAAAGCCGTAATTATTCTTTATCGCAGTGAAGCAATGCACTATATCACACAGCACCAAAAAGTAAAACGCTATAATTCTCATTTTTCTTACATTGATAAAAACTACTATAAACTTCTCTATCCTGAAACTTATCACTTTTATGAAAAAAACTATCAACAAGCAATTAAAGAAACTAATGGTCAATATTTAGTTTATCAAAAAAAACCAATCCATGCCTATTTGCACCTAGCCAGTAATGGCTATACGGAAGAGAAAGAAGGAACTCCTTATTTACAGAAGAAAGAAAGCCTTTGGGACTTAGCCTATCCTTACTATTTCCAAACAACTTATTATTCTGTGGAACAACTAAAAAATAAATTAAATCTGAAAGAAAATACCTATGATGTGGAAATCAAAACAATCACTAATAGCAATCGCATTAAAGAACTTCGAATTGGTCCTAAAATTTTAAATCAACAAGATTTAATGGTGTATTTACAACTTCCCTCTACTGACGCTACTATTCTAATGCAAAAGGATGGAGTATTATTTATCACAAGAGGAAGTGGCCATGGCTACGGTCTTAGCCTAGTAGGAGCTAATTTCCTTGCCAGTTTAGAGTATAACTATAAACAAATTCTAAATTATTATTTAAAAGATGTACAACTAGTAACACAAAAGATCTAAATTTCCTCCTTTAAAATTGTGGGAATTTTTTCTTTTAATTTATCAAAATAGATAATAACGCCTTCCGTAATACTATTCGATAATTTCTGTTGATGACTTTCTTGCTGTAACAAATAACGCTCATTAGGATTCGATAAAAAACCACATTCAATTAACACTCCAGGAACTCGTGTATTGGCATAAAGATATAAATTTGTTTTGCGTACAACCCGATCACTACCAAAATCATTTTTAAATTGTTCTTGTAAGCTCTCCGCTAAGATTTTATTATTTTCATTAATTGGATGATATAACACCTCCTGTCCACTCTTACTAGATCCCTCATACCAATTAATATGAATAGACAAATATAAATCGCTTTCATTTTCTTGAATCTTTAAAATTCTTCGATATAAATCTCCCCTTTTCTTTCGTGCATCCCATTGACTAGAAAAATCTCGATCATCTTCACGTAACAAATAAACGGTCGCACCGCGTTTTTCTAGGGTTTTTTTTAATACTTTAGAGATTTCCAAATTAATATCTTTTTCATATAATTTACCATATAAAGTGCCACTATCGCGCCCCCCGTGACCGGGGTCAAGGGTAATAATTTTATGCGCTAATGACTGCTGTGGTTTTAAAGCAGCATCGACCAATTGTAACGATAAAACTGAAATAACAAATAGAACAAAAAGTGTTGTTTTATATCTAGAAATCATTATACTCACCTAACATATTTTATGTCATTTACAAAAATTAAAGTACACTCTTAGGCAAAGACCCAACCCTAGGAAATAAACTATCATACCCTACTACTAGAGGTGTATATATGATAGATGTATTTAAACAAGCATCCCCAGTGATGCAAGCTCTCTTAGCAACCATATTCACTTGGGGAGTAACAGCCCTTGGAGCTGCAGTTGTGTTTTTCTTCAAAAAAGTAAACAAGACTGTTATGGACGCGCTATTAGGTTTTGCTGCTGGCGTGATGATTGCTGCAAGTTTTTTTAGTTTGATTAGCCCAGCAATTGAAATGGCTGAAAACTTAAAAATGATTCCTTGGCTAATCGTAGCACTAGGTTTCCTAGCTGGTGGTGTCTTACTGTTTATTGGTGATAAACTTTATGATGCTGTCGATAAGCATAAAAAGAAGGAAAACAGTGCCAGTGTCAAACGATGCCTAATGCTCATTTCTTCTATAACAATTCATAATATCCCAGAAGGTTTAGCCGTCGGTGTCGCATTTGGTAGCTTAGCTTATAGTCTTAATGGAACCACACTAGCAGCAGCCATGACTCTAGCACTAGGAATTGGACTACAAAACTTTCCTGAGGGAAGTGCTGTTAGCCTACCCCTAAGAAGAGAAGGTTACTCGCGTAGTAAATCTTTCTTTTATGGACAATTATCAGGAATTGTAGAGCCAATAGCAGCTGTTTTAGGGGCATTACTAGTCTTAAAAGTACGATCCCTATTACCATTCTTATTAGCTTTTGCAGCAGGGGCCATGATTTATGTGGTTGTTCAAGAATTAATTCCGGAAAGTCAAGCCAATAAAAAGAAAGATCTGATGGCCTTCTTCACTCTCTTTGGATTTACACTAATGATGGTATTAGATGTTGCTCTAGGTTAAAAAGTAGGCCGTACCTACTTTCAGATTGTTGACAAATAGGTAAAAAAACTTATTTGTCTTTTTGTATGGAAAAATAGTAGATAAAAATAAATACTCAGTTTATTTCTATTTTAAACATAAGGGGATGTAAGTCAAGACTTAGACACTTTATCTTACATCCCTATCTTTATCAACATTACTTACTATTATCTCTTTTTGTCATTGCCATATTTATCACTTACTTTCTTTTATTCCCAATATAATGGATATCAAAACACAAAAAATAAGGATAGTAAGCTTAATTTTTGGGAATAAAAGCTATCCTTACATAATTTATTTACATCACTATTAACTAAATTCATTTGTCAACAGTTTGAAAACTAGTTCAACTAATTTTTTAATTGTTCTTTCACATCATGCACGGCGATGCTTTTTCATTTCGGCAGCTTTTTTCTTATTGGGATAAATTTTTTCCAAACGCTCATCTGGATAATGTTTATCAAAAAAGTGTTGTAAACCACTAGTCGCTTCTATTCCCCGACTCCGTTCCTCCTGTCTGACATTTGCATAAGCAGAAACTGCCATGTTTATCACAAAAAAAACAGTAATACCAAGCGTAATCAAAAATCGTCTATCACGTGGCACTAAATCTAAAACCTTAATAAAAACAGGATACAAATAAGCCATGAATACTAACGCCATTAACCCCCAGCCTAACATATGAAAAACACTTGTTCTTCCATCAAAATTAAGAATATACTTACTATAATCCCAAGAAAGTGTTCCAAAAAAAGTTTCCTGAACCCAGGAACACATATATTCTACCAAACCACCTAATAAAAAGCCATTAACAAATAAAGAGACTAAACTCTTTTTATTTTTCAAACATTCTGTTAAGACAACTGCTCCCACACCATATACTGCATTAAAAGGGCCATAAATTAAACCACGGCGACTTTCAAAATAACCAAATTGGAAATAGCAATAAATCGTCTCGTAAACCACACCTAAAAAACAACCTATCATAAAAATCATCATCACATGATAAAAATGATTAAGTCGTTCCTCTTTAGATTGTTTTACGATAATTGGAATCACACTACCACCTCATGAAGAACATTCTAACATAGATCTACTCTAAATACAACTTGTCTCCTGGGTTCAAATAAATAGCATAAACATCTTTTTGTTGACAGGTAAAAATTAATTTGGGTTGTGGTGCTACTGGAAGAGGCTCAGGCGTTTCCTCTACTGGTGGAACAGTAACCGGTGGTTCTTTGGTGTCTTCTTGATCTTCTACGATCTTTTTAAATGGATAACCATGATTATCTAAAATCTTAATACTATCATCAATCCATAAACACTCCGTAGGATTCTTCCCAGCATTAATAGACCAGTAACCAGCACTATTTTGATGCCAACCACTACCTGTGAATTTTCCCTTACCACACTCTATATGAACATGATTGCCCGTAGCGTTTCCCTTTGTCCCTTCTTCATAAAAACGAGCTCCTTGACTAATAATTTGACCTACTGATAAATCAGAAACATCATTATCATGTGCAAACATCATGGTCAGATAGTCGACTGTACCATCAGGATAAAGAACAGGATCCGTACTTTCTAACCACACTTCATTGGCATCTTGGGTATAAATTTTTTTAATGACACCAGTAAACGGCGCTTTCATATAATCAATACCAGAATCACTTCCTGCTTCATCAATAGCATAACTATCTTGATGCGTTCCTTCCATATACCCTTGCGTAATACGCATATACTGACTAGGATAAATCGGTTTTTCCATTATTTTTCACTTCCTGTTTTAATTAAATTTTCCTTAGGTACCTCAATCAGTTGCTTTTTTATTAATGATGAATAAGATGCCAATTTTCCTTCTAATGACTTATATAAGGTATCCGCTCCAATAAAACTAAAAAAACCAACCCACAAACTAGCAGGAAAGGTAACTGTTGTAAAACTAATACAGAACAAAACCCCAAAAACCATATTCACAAATAAGCTATAAATACAAAGACAGTCTGAACACTTAAAGTGTTTTTTTGTCTTTTGAACAAAAGCACACGTAATCGTACTAAGAGCAATAGAGACTACTAACAGTTGTTGCAAAAGGGTTAACTTTAACATACATAAATTCCTCCCTCTAACGTAATGTATGCTAAAATATGTATTTTGTGTCTAAAATATTGAAGACTAAAATCAAATATCCCACAAAAAAACCACTGAATTAGAAACAATTCAATGGTCCAAGAAACAATAATAAATATTAACGTTTTGAGAACTGTGGTGCTCTACGAGCTTTCTTAAGACCCGGTTTTTTACGTTCTTTTTTACGTGAATCACGAGTAATAAATCCCAAAGCTTTAAGTGTTTTACGATAACTATTTTCAGAATCAGCAGGGGTTGCTGCATCATAAACTAAGAGACTTCTTGCAATTCCTAGTCTTACAGCACCAGCCTGACCAGAAAAACCTCCACCAGAAACATTCGCAACAACATCAAACATTTCTCTTGTATTGGTAACATCTAATGGTTGTGTTAAGTCCATTACCAAAGTAGGATAAGGGAAATATTCATTTACATCACGACCATTAATGGTAATTTTACCAGTTCCCGGTGTTAAGGCTACCCGAGCAACACTTGTTTTTCTTCTGCCTGTTCCCGTATAAACTTTTTTCTCTTTTGCCATCATAAACCTCCCTCTTAAATATCCATTTCTTCAGGCTTTTGAGCCATATGTGGATGTTGATTATCCGTATAAACAAATAATTTTTTATACATACTTCTACCTAAACGATTCTTAGGTAACATCCCTTTGACTGCTTTTTCAACCATTTCTTGTGGATATTTTTCAATCATCTCTTTGGCAGTTCTCTCTCTTAATCCACCTGGATACTGAGAATGACTATAATACTTTTTGTCATTTAACTTATTACCTGTTAAAGCTACTTTCGAAGCATTGACAATAATTACATAATCACCACAATCAACATGCGGCGTAAACGTCGGCTTATGTTTTCCACGTAGGATATGAGCAGCCTTACTAGCAACACGACCTAAAGGTTTCCCTTCTGCATCGATCACATACCAGCTTCTCTTTACTGTTTCCTTTTTTTGCATATAACTTGTCATATTCTTTCTCCTTTACTTAAATTGAACTTTCCCACAGTTCAATCTATGTGGGGATATAAAATGTACCGATTAAAATTATACCAAAAGCTAAGCCTAAAGTCAATCACTAATCCATAGAAAAATCAATCGTTACAAGACAAACTTCTGCGTTAGTAAATACACGCATGTTAGGTCCAAATAATCCTACGCCTGAAGTAACAATACTATGCATAGATTTATTTTGTTGATAACCATAACTATTTTCATAAAAAATATTAATTAACAAATTAAGAGGAAAAAGTTGTCCATCATGCGTATGTCCTGATAAAGTAACATCCACTAAAGCTTCTGCCAAGGCTGATAACTCATTAGGTTCATGATCAATGACAATAAGTGGTTTATTGCTATCTAAAACTGAAGTAATTTGAGAAGCCGTTTTACGTGTTCGTGCTCGCCCTTTCTTTTTGGCATCTACTCGTCCATACAAATAAACATCATTAGGTAATAATACATATTGATCCTGCAATAGAGTAATTCCTGAGCGTTCTAAAAAGGCATTCATTCGCTGATCACTAATAGGAGGCGTGACCTGAGGAAAAGTAAAACCAGCAAGTTCCTTTTCTTTAACATCATGATTTCCATTCACAGCATAAACCCCATAACGACTTTGTAATCCTAAAAACAATTGTTGAAACGATTGTGGATTGGCAATCGCTTCATAATTATTATCAAAAATATCCCCAGCAATCACCACCGCATCTACTTGCTGCTCATTAATCATTGCGACCATTTGTGCAATTTGGCGATAAGAAGTAGTATAACCTAAGTGTAAATCGGAGACAAGAGCAATTTTCATGGAGGCAGTCTTGGCTTTTTTAGGAACGGTTAAATGATAGGAAGTAAGAGTTAATTGTTTGGCATGAATAACCCCGGCGACACTGATCGCATAAATTAAAAACAAACAACACGACCCTCCCAGTACGACTTGTTTTAAAGAAGGTTGATAAGAAGTTACATGACGAAACCGACACCATAGAAACCAGCCTATCTTAACAACTAGGATAGCGAGCACCCCATAGATAAGGACACCTAAAAAAGAATTACCAACAACTTTAAAAAACCTTTGAAAATTGCCACTAGACAACAAAAAACCAATCAAAAAACTGCTAGCAAAGAAACTGTATAAGAGATAAAAAACAAACCGTGGAAAACGTTTGCCAAAGAATTGACTACAAGCACAAAGATAGGTGATTAAGACACGACAAAGATAACAATTCAGTAAAAAATAAAACGGCAAAAATAAAAGAGCTAACATTTAGGACGCCTTCTTTCTATTTTTCCTATCGTAGCACAAAAAAAGGAAATTGTATAGAAGGCTAAGGGAAAAGCTTTGTCCGGTCCAATACTACCTCTACAAGACATAATCCCGCACTTGGTGCCCGTGCGCCAAATTTGCCGCGGGTCTTACTCTCTAAAATTTCTTTTACTAAAAGTGGCTCAATCTTACCAGTACCAACTTTTAACAATAAACCAACCATATTCCGTACCTGATAACGCATAAAACCATCCCCCCGAAAAGTAAATACTAACTCTTCCGTAAACACTGGATCAAAACAAAGATGTGCACTAAAAAGTGTCCGTACACAATTTTTTTGATTCTCATTTTCGGTAACAAAGGCCCTAAAATCATGAGTCCCCACCAAATACGCAAGTGCCTTTTGCATCTTTTCAACAGCAAGGGGATGATTATGTTGGTAGACATAGTGTCGTCTAAGTGGTTGATACTCACCTACATTAATACGATATTGATATTCTTTCGCAATCGTAGCATAGCGAACATGAAAATTACTAGGTGCCTCCTCTACCCTGATGACATGAATATCAGCAGGCAAATAACTATTTAATGCCCGTTTTAACTGGGAGGAGGTAATTTCTACGGTCATATCAAGATGAGCATACTGACTCATAGCGTGTACCCCTCGATCCGTCCGACCTGTCGCAGTAATCTTTACCCGGTGATGATTATTAATAGAAGTAAGAACCTCTTCTATCGTCCCCTGAATTGTCCGTAAGTTCGTATTAGGCTGTGCTTGATAACCAGCAAAATTAGTTCCATCATAAGAAAATTGAATTAAATAGCGCACATAAATTCCTCCTTTAAGGGCGATAACCAAAAAAACGATGACAATAGACTTGCTGCAACTTTTGAGCAATTACCAAACTAGTCTGATAACTAAGCGCAAGATACCTAAAGAAATGTAAATAAAAGGATGATACCGAAAATTCCTTTGCTTGTTGATAGTGATACTGTAATTGAGTTATGGTATAGTGAAACACATGAAAAAAATAAAGTCCCCAATAAGCTATTTTCTGGGGGAAAAAGCAGCCCAGCACTTGAAAACATAAAGATTTAGGAATATTTGCCACATAAATGATAACACTACCTATAAACAATAAACACCATGATAAAATCGTAAGTTTTCCACAGCAAATGTGGATAACCCCTATCAAAATGGCTGTTATCGACAAAACTCGACAACAATAAAGCCCAAATCTGTGAATAAATAAGAAAAACAAACTAAATCCTAACAATTTTAACAATGAATTTGGGACTACAAAAATCATTCCTAGTGCCAACATAAAACTGATCGTCAAGGATTTTAATGGCACCCGTTCTACTTCTTCACTATACATTCCGATAAATATCCTTTATTAAATCCCGTACATCCTTGCGGTGATCTAAAGAAATTCCTTTTTTTTCTTCAACTAATTGAATAAATGATACAATTTCCGGAATATCAAGTGAAGTTTTACGAAGCGCATCACTTTCAAAATATAGCTGATCCGTCGCTCCCTCTAATAACACGGTTGCTTCTTCTAAAACAATTAAATGACTAGTATACTGATACAATATTTCACTATTATTACTAGCTAGCACGATTGTTTTTCCAAACTTATCCTTCAATTTTTCTAGAATACGAAAAATTTTTTTCTCTTCTTTTTCATCTAAATGAATAAACGGTTCATCCAATAAAATAACTTTGGGATTTGATAAAAAGGCTAATGCTAATTGAACCTTTTTTAATTCACTACTAGACAATTTGACAAAATCCTTCTTTAGTAAACTACTATCTAACCCAACGATCTTAAGAGCACCTTTCATTTTTTCCTCCACATTTTTTACTTCAATACGATAATATTTTATATAATAAGCAAAATACGCATAAATAGAAGAGAGTTGAAACTGATTGACAAAATTCTCCGTCACTAACACCAACTCTTTGCGAAACATATACAACTCTTTCTTAAGGGGTTTTTTCCCATCATAAAATACACTTCCCTTAAAAGGAATTAACAAGTCTAATAATTTTAGTGCTGTACTCTTCCCCTGACCCGTAATTCCTGTGATCTGACCATGAGGAATACAAAAGGAAAGATTCGTCAATTCGCCTCCACTAATACGTTGAAATTTTATTTCCATAAGTGATTCACCAAACTTTCTGGATTTAAATCAATAGTATCAATTAAATTATAATATTTCAGTTTAACACAAAGATCAACCATAAAGGGAAGCCGCAAACCGATTTTATTAATTAAACTATCCTCATTTAACACAACAAAAGGAGCTCCCTCTAAAACTATTTTACCCTGATGTAATAAATATAACTTAGAAGTTTTAGCCTCCAGTACGTCATTAAGGTTAGAAGTAGTCATAATAATTGTCATCCCCAAAGACTGCTGTTTATTTAAAATACGAATAACTTCAGCAGCTTCCTTTTTAGTTAACATCTTAGTAGGATCATCAAGTAGCAACAACTCTGGTTTGGTAATAACTTCAAGAGCTAGTAATACTTTCACCTTTAAAAATTTCGACAGATGATTAGGATTTAACTTTAAAATAGCATTTAAATGAAAATCGGAAGCAATATTTTTAACTAATTGATCAATAACGTCCTTTTCATACCGTAAATTTTCTAAAGGAAAGCGAAGCTCCTCTTCTACGGTTTTGAAAAGAAAATACCATTCTTCACCACCCAGAAAAACACCAATTTTCTTAGATCGTTCATAAGAAGATAGTTCCTCTAAATAGGTCCTATTAATACGAACCATCTTTTTGGTCACTACTAATCCACTCATTACTCTAATAAGCATAGTCTTACCACTCTGATTAGAACCTGCGATCATTGTAAAAGTATTACTAGGAAATAATAAATTTAAGTTTTTAAAGGGATAAACGGTTAAATCATCTACTGCTAAAGAACACATTTACTTCACCTTTTTCCTTTGCATATGATAGGCTATTTTAGCTAACCTTTGATCACTTACAAAATGACTTAAAAATTTAGCCATTTTCATTTCTATCCCCGGAATAATCACCTTTTTCCCTTTTAAACAATGATCAATCGCATATTTGGCTACATAGTTACTAGCTAAAGACTTAATGTGAAACTCTACTCCTGCTTGTTGATTAAAATTAGTAGTCACAGGCCCAGGACATAAAACGGATACACATACGTTACTTTTACTACGACGTAATTCTTCCTGAAGCGCTAAGCTAAGTCGATAGACATAAGCTTTACTAGCATAATAACTACTAAATAAGGGCCCCGGAAAGAAAGCAGCACTACTAGCTACATTTAAAATATGACCTTTATTTTTTTGCATCATATCTTTTAGATAAAACTTAGTAAGCATATGAACAGCACGGATATTAACCGCTACCATATCCATCTCCTTAGATAAGTCTGTTTTACTAAACTCCCCAAACACACCAAAACCAGCATTATTGATTAGTAAATCAATACCCTCATTTTTGGTTAACACATATAATTCTTTAACCTTTTGTTCATTCCCCAAATCAACAATCACTATTTTTACTTTTGTTGTTAACTGCTCTGTCAATTGCTCTAATGCTTGCTTATTGCGCCCTACCAAAATTAAATCATACCCTAACTGACTTAAATAAAGGGCCATATCCCGACCGATGCCACTAGAAGCACCAGTAATCATTGCTTTCATTTACGTCACCACCCATATTCCTATTATAGCAAAGAAAAAAAGAGAATTCATCCCTTTTTCTTTAAACTTGTTCAATATATTCCAGTAATTTTAAAAACAACTTCATATGTTCTTTAGATAATCCCTTAGAACGAAGTTTTCGAATAGCAATTCGTTTTTTCTTAATAGGGTCTTCCCCAAAAATAATTTTGGCAATTTCTTCTTTTAAATAAGTATTAATCTGTAAGTCTAATAAAATACTATCAATATCTTCATTAATTAATCGAACAGCATCAATTTCAATATCTTTTCCCTTACAGTTAATTGTTAATTGGCCAATCGTATCAACATTTTGAATTTCAACCACAAAATCATTTTCTTCAATATACATCGCTTGAATCGCTATTTCACGCTCATTAAAATTTGCTTTCACCTCTTCTGCTTGTTTCGTATTCCGAAAACGAATTTTATAATTTCGTTTTGCGGGTACGACGCCACTTTTGCCTTCTACTGAACGAATAATAAGTGTATAATTATTTTGCAAATAATTGTAGTCAATGTCGGTTTTTAAATAATAGCCTTCTTTATATAAAGATGTTAAACCATCATCTTCATAAAGAGTATAAATATTAGACACCCCTGGAAAAATATGAATTTCCAAATCAATAGGTAGACCAATATTATTAATATCGCTACGATTAGAAAGAGGAATAATCGCCCCACTGCGCGCAAACACCGGATAATCTTCCTCTTTATAAAAAGAAACATACTTCTTATTACCCGGAAATTTCTTGCCTGTTTTAAAATCATACCAAATGCCTTCTGGAATAAAGAAGCGGTGAATCGTTCGGCTCATAATCATATCTTTTTTAGTCAAAATAGGAGAAACTAATAAGGAACGACCTAAATAATACTCATAACGATACATATTATCATCGATAACCCAAGGTACATCATAATAAAATGGTTCTATTAAAGGACGTCCCTGTTGATAATATTGATAAGACTCTGTATACAAATAAGGGATTAAGCGATGCCTTAGACGTAAATAATCATTGGCAATAGTCTCTGTTTTGATATCCCAACGCCAGGGCTCTCTTTTATAATAATTACCACGAGCTGCATGAAATCTTAAAATAGGACTAAAACAGCCAAGCTCGACATATCGAATATACAATTCACTTTCTTCAATTCCTCCGTGATTGCCACCAACATCATAACTCCAAAAAGAAACGCCAATATTAGCGGCACTCAAAGTATTGGCAGAAATTGCCCGCAATCCTTCCCAAGAAACCTCACTATTTCCAGCATAAAGAATAGGATATCTATGAGGAGCATAAATAGCATTGCGTGATAGCATTATACTACGTTTAGCCGGATTACGTCCTGAATCCAAATAATGATAGTGGTTATAAGCTAACAGGGAAAAAACTTGCTCTTTCGCTGTATAATCATGCCAAAAGAAATCGACCCCCAAAGCTTCTAAAGGATGCAAAAATAACTTAAAATAAACATCTAATAATTTAGGATTTAAAGGATCAAAAACGATTATTTTACCAGCAGTAACACCTAAATATTCACAGGCTTTGCCATAATACATTTCATGAGGATAAATCCCTGCTTCTGGGTTAATTTGTAATCCTAATCGAATATTATGTTGATGAAGAACATGAATTAATTCCCTAGGATTAGGAAATAAATCTTTATTAAAGGTGAAGCCACTCTCTAAATTTTTATCAGCGCCAACATCACGGTAATGCCAATCTTTATCCAACAACAAGACAGAAAGTGGTACTTTCCGTCGTTCAAAATTATTAATCACCCCTAAAATGTCCTGTTCTTGATAAGTTGTGTTCCGACTCCACCAATTGCCAAGAGCATAACGCGGAATCAGTGCTGGCTGACCAGTTAACTTAAAATAATCTTTGAGTGCTAACTGAAAATCTTTTCCATACATGAAGACATAAATATCAATACTGCCCTTTTCTCTAGTAACAAGAGTTCCATCAGCCTCAAGTAAAAAACTTTGACTATCATCGATAGAAGAAAAACCTTCCAGTGAATAAAGACCCCGCTGTAAAACTTTAGGAATTTTTATATCTTCACTCATCATATTTCCATTCATATTACGAACTTCCGGATGACCATAATACCAATCCCGATCGTTATTACTATTACCACTAAATAATGTTAATTTTAAATTTTTCATAGGATCCATTTTAGTTCCTGCAAAAGGCATTTCTTTAACATAGACAAGTCGAAAATACTTTGTGGTAATCTCTAAGAACTTCTGATCCTGTTTAACCTTAAATTCTGGAAAGGTAAACGACCGATAAAACGCTAATTGGCTTGGCAAATCGCTAAAACTACCCAAGGGACTATACTCTAGCCGCACCAAACGTTCTGTTAATACCGTAATACGATAATGACTTCCTTGATATACACATTTCTCATCACTTTTGGCTTTTTCTATTTCTATTTCAAATTGTTTTCCAAGTGGATACATGGCCTTCACCTATCCTTTTATTCTTCTACTATATAATACCATACTTACTAAAAACTGCAAAGAAAAATAATGTCGAAATTTGTCACATAAAATTTAGAAACCTTAGGAAAATCTATGATAAACTCTAAGAAAGGGGGAAATAATGGAACCCACTAGAATAAGTTGTGACTGGCGAAGTAAAACCATTACGACCTTACGAAATGAAAAAGTTACCACAAAACGAATTAATTTTAATGATCATGAAAATGAAAAAGAACTATTTCTAGAAGCCTTTTTAATAGAAAATCATACGTTAATTACCTCAAACCGTAATCAAGACACAACGATTACCTATCAACAGTATTTACTAACTGAGACAGAGACAACTTATGAGGCATTTAAGGGGAAACGTTGGGATGATGGCATTCATCGATGTTTCACACTAGAAGGAAAAAACAAATTAAAAATTACTCCTCATCCAAATCAATTAGTAACACTCACGACAGAAATTTTTGATTTTAGTGCATTTTTAAAATTACTCAAGAACTCTATCCCCACAAACGAAACAGAGTATCAAAAATGCCTATTATATTAAAAAAGAAGCCAGCACTTCTTTTTTATTTATCTAAAAACATCACATAATATTCATCATAGGTAATATTATTTTTCTTAATATAGTTAGCAATTTTCTTTCCCACATAACGATAATGCCACGCTTCACACTTATATCCTGTAATTTCCTCTTTTGATTTAGGATAACGTAAAATAAAACCATATTCATAAGCATGATCCATCATCCAACGATACTCTTCGCTTTCTATAAAAATATTTTTTGTTTTACTGGCAACATCAATACTCATTCCTGTTTGATGTTCAGAAAACCCGGGCTTAGCAATATAATTATCTACATAATTCTTGCCATAAGCTTGTAAATAGGTGGCAACCACTTCTTCCTGTTCCTGATAAGAACGATACCCAGAGTTAATCATTAGCGAAACTCCATCCGCTAAGGCAGCTTTTTGCATCTGATCAAAAGCCTCTACTACTTTTTGATGAGCCTTCACTGTCTCCTCCGATTTCACAACCTCCTGCTTAAACGTTTTTAACTGTTTAGGAACATAATCACTACTCAACTGACGATGCTTATTCACAAGCGTATACTCATCAAAATTAGTTAGAATCACAGGATCCACATACTCTTCTTTATCGAAATCCATGTTCACATAAAGAACCGTTAGTTGCGCGTCCTCATTCTCTTTATCTTGATAGGCGACATAACGATCATAATTAGCAAGTTTTGCATAATCAATAGAAAAAAATTCTTCCAAATATTTAACTTTTTCTTTTTTAGCAAAGGCTGTTACATCACTATTGCTGCCTCTTGCTAAAATTAAAGAAATCTCTTTTGGTTGATAGCCTTTTTCTAATAATGTATTAATATTAGCTATCAAATCAGCATGAGGTTGATACGTAATTTGCTGATAAATAGCCAAATTATCTTCTTGATACTCTTTACTTTCAAACGCTTTATTTAAGGTTTTATTTTTTCCTACATTTTTTACATAACCTATTTTAAATTTTCTAAAAATCCGAGAAATTGCCTGATCACTATACCCAAGAGAAGAAAGATCTTGCTTCGTAACATAAATTCCCAAAAGAACAACTCCTAAAAGAACTAACACAATAGCCCCTAGGAACACTTTTTTGCGAGCCTTCTTTTTTAATTTCAACTTTTTTTTCTGCACCCATACCACCTACTTCACTACTATTAAACTAATTATATCATGACTTTAAAATATGGTATACTAATAATGGTGATATAAATGAAAAGAGCAATTGTCTTATCTGGCGGAGGCAGCAAAGGGAGCTACCAATTAGGCGTTTGGAAAGCCCTACGCAAACTGCACATCCAATATGAAATCGTTACAGGTACTTCTATCGGCGCCTTAAATGGCGCTTTAATGGTTCAGAACAGTTATTTCAAGGCCCACTTGATTTGGAATAAATTAAATTTAGAATACCTATTTGATCAAAAACCAAAAGAAAATACCAAACTTGAAATTTTAAAATTATATGGTCATAATTTTATAACTAATAATGGCATGAATAATGACAAAATTGAAAGAATTATTAAAAGAGCTATCAATAATCGGCGGTTCTACCAATCCCCTATTAATTACGGCCTCATCACCTTTAATGTCACAACCAAAAAACCTTTCATCTTAAAGAAAAAAGATATCAAAAAAGAACAACTAGTAGATTATCTAATGGCCTCTGCTACTTGTTATCCAGCAATTCAAATGAAAGAAATTGATGGCCAAAAATATATAGATGGTGGTATTTATGATAATTTACCAATGAATCTAGCAATTGACATGGGAGCCGAGGAACTAATCGTTGTCGACTTAAAAGCCCCTGGTATTAAACAAAAGAAAAAAACCAATATTTCCACAACTATCATCACCCCTCGTAATAACATCTCTTTCTTCTTAAACTTTAATCAAAAACAAGCCCGTGAAAATAGAAATTTTGGTTATAATGATACGATGAAAACATTTGGAAAATTAGAAGGCAATCTATTTACCTTTTATAATACGGAAATACCACGCTTATATCAAAGCTATAAAAACAAACTACAAAAACGCCTCAACGAGGAAATAACACTCAATAAATTTTTACAAACTTTAGAAGAGTTAGGACGTATGTTTCAATTAAAGGAAGATAAAATTTATACAACTTCACTATTTCTAAAACAACTACAAAAAAAAGTAGCGAACCAACAAGAAATTACCAAAGAAATTAAAAAACAAATAACTTCTTTAAATATTAAAAAAATGACGAGCACCAAAGTCGTCACACTCTATTTTCTAAGCAACTTAGAAAAGCACCATAAAAAAGAGCCAACCTTAACGACTCTTTTCCCCAAGGATTATCAACGGGCTATATATTTATATACTTTAGGAGTGACGTATGGAAAATAACTTTCGTTACAGTAATACCAATAAACGGTATCACACCCTAACTTATTTTTATGCACAACACTTTGGCCAAAAAGTATGCAAAGTTAATCTCAACGCTGGCTTTACTTGTCCTAATATTGATGGGAAAGTTGGTTATGGAGGATGTATCTATTGCTCTAAATTAGGCAGTGGTGATTATGCTGGAAATCCTGCTGATACTTTAATAGACCAATTTAAAAAAGGGCAAATGATCATGCAAAAAAAATGGCCCCAAGCCTTATTTATTGCCTATTTTCAGGCTCACACCAACACTTATGCCCCTCTTAAACAATTAAAAAAATGCTTTGAACCCTTCCTAATAAGAAGCGACTGCGTCGGTTTAGCAATTGCAACTAGAAGTGATAGCATTACCGAAGAAGTACTAAATTACCTAACGGATATCAATAACCGTACTTTTTTAACTGTCGAATTAGGTTTACAGACAATTCATTCCCAAACAGAGAAACTGTTAAATCGCTGTTCTACGCTCACCTCTTTTGAAACAATGGTTAAAAAACTACGCGCTCGAAATATTCAAGTAGTCGTTCACATTATTAATGGATTACCTTACGAAACAAAGGAAATGATGCTGGAAACAGCCCAATATTTAAATACCCTAGATATTCAGGGAATTAAAATTCATATGCTACTCATACTAAAAGATACTGCGCTAGCTACACTTTATCAAAAAGAAAAATTTCCAATATTAACAAAAGAAGAATACGTTGATATTACTGTTGATCAATTGCGATACCTACGTCCAGAAATTGTTATCCATCGCCTAACGGGAGATGCTGTTTCGCAAGATTTAATAGCACCCCTATGGACTAAGAAAAAAATTGACATTTTAAATGCGATAGACAAAAAAATGGCTCATCATAATATTTATCAAGGAGATAGAGCCACTCCCTTGCATATTCTAACAGAATAAAGTATACTATGGGAAAAAACGGAGGTTATCATGAAAAATATAAAAATTTATCCTTCTATATTAATCGCGACAACGCTTGCCCTTACCCTCTCAGGCTGTACACCAAAACCAAATGAAGTAAAAAAAGAGGAAACAACGCTGGAAATAGAAACTACGACAACAAATTTATGGGAAGAAGAGAGTAGTACTCTTTCTCAACAACAAGAACAAACTGAAGCGACCTCTTCAACAAAAGAAACGGACAGCCAAGAACTAGAAACATTTGATAATTTTAATAGTGAAGTAAAAGAACTGCAAGATTATCAAGAACAAGAGCAATTAGATCAATTTAAATCCCGCAGCAAAGAGATATTTGTCAATGGTGTAGATTTTCTCTTTGAGGACAAGGAATATAAGGGCATCACTTTCGATGAATTGAAAGATAAAGCCAAAGAACAAACCTTAGACAATTTACAAATCATCGGTAGTTGGGTTGAAAAAATCGATCCAAATTATGAACAACAACTAACTACTATAAAGGACTTTGCTAGAAAAGCGAAAGACAAGGGATTTGCAATTGCTAAAGATATCCTAGGGGAAGATACTTATCATGCCATTGGCAATACCAAAGAGAAAATAATTGAAAAAAGTCAAGAGGCAACAGGAAAAGTAAAAGAAAAAATAAACGATTGGTACCAAAATTTTAAAAAATAAACTTCATTGTCGACAAATTGAAGTTTTTTTCTTGTTTCTCTTCCCTTTCTATTCTATAATGGTAATAACAATAGAAAAGGTGTGATAATAATATGGAAAAAAGTGTTCGAGTAATCACCGTGGCAACTTTTGCACTACTAGGCGCTCTTTCAATTTCTTCCGGTATCCTATATAGCAATTTAGAAAATAACCATAAACAAAAAACCGTATTGGTAGTTGTCCAAAGGAAACAAATTAGTAAAGAAACACAACCCGAAATTAAGCTAAAAAATTTTGAACTAGAGGTAAATACTCCTTTAAGTGTCAAAATTGTTGATTATTTAGACAGCATTGTTAGTGATGAAGTACTAGCTAACTTAAAACTAGACACTAGCACTGTTAATATGATGCAACCAGGAAGCTATTCTTACAGGATTACATACAAAAAAAAGGTCTATACAGGAACTATTATCGTAAAAGAGAAACAACCAGACCTAAATACAATGCAAACAATTACCTTAAAATCAATCAATATTAAATTAGGTACAGCGCTACCCACAGATATTGCTAATTACTTAGTTGAGACTGTTTCTGAAGAAGTAAAAGCAACAATGAAATTGGACACGAGTGAAGTAAACACTCAAATAGCAGCCACTTACCAATATCGTATCACTTATCATAATAGCATCTATACAGGAACTATCACGGTTACAGAAGATCAACCGACGTTATCAACAGAAACACCTAATAAAAAAGACACAACAACAGAAAACACTGATCATGTAATGAGTTAAAAAATAGGAGTAATCCTATTTTTTTATAACATATTTTTTCTTTTTAAAATGATAGCCACTAAAATAGACAATAATAAAGCAATGATAATCAATAAAATAAAAGCAAATGGATTATGTGCAAAGCCACCCAAATTAACATTCATTCCCATAAAAGAGGCAACCATAGTAGGAATAGAAAAAACAATCGTAATACCGGCTAAAAATTTCATAATACTGTTTAGATTATTAGAAATTACTGTGGCAACAGTATCCGTTGTACTACTTAAGATACCACGATATAAATCCGCCATTTCTATGGCTTGGTTATTTTCAATAATCGCATCCTCTAATAAATCCTGATCATCTACATACATTTCAATGACGTTCCCCTTTAAGATTTTATCGAGCACTACCCCATTAGAACGAAGAGAGGTAATCATATAAGTCAAACTATTCTCAATTGCTAACAAATCTAACAATTCCTCATTTTTAGTAGCATTTAAAATTTGTCCTTCAGCAAACTCAATTCGCTTATCAATATCACGTAGACTCTTTAAATAAGAAATAGCTACTCGATAAATCATTTGAATGACAAAACGACTTTTCTTATAAGTATAAAATTCTTTGACCTTTCCTTTTGTAAAGTCATCCAAAATACTATATTTTTGCAAACAGACAGTAATAATATAGTCACTACGCACAATAATAATACCCAGTGGTAATGTTTTAACGACCTTAATTCCATTACGATTTTCTACTATGGGCACATCCAATAAGAGCATCTTACAGCCATCTTCCTCATCAATACGTGGCTTTTCATCATCATCCAAAATATCCATAATAAAATTTTTCTTCACACCTAAAGAAGAGGAAACAAGTTCTACCTCCTCTTCTTTTGGCGCTACCAAACTAACCCAACAACCAATTTCAAAATCAGAAACGCTTGCAAAGTCTCCTCGATTTAAGTCTGTATTATATATTTTTAACATCCTTACACCTCACCATCTTTTCTCATGATAAGGGGTAAACTCCTTTTTGTCAAGCGAGCTTATTCGAGAATTTTTTCTTCTACCAACTCTTGATTTTTTTCATAAATAGTCAATTGCTCATTACTGTCTAATATTACTAGTAAAATATTATCAATATCTTCATAATGATGATGATGAAGTCTTGTTAATAACCATTTTTCATCTTTTCCTAAGACTTTTAAGTTTTCCTTCATAATTTTACCATCAATAATGACATCAGCACATAAACCTTCATACGTTGTCTTTAACTTCATATCCTTACGAGTTACCGGTTGATACTTACTCTTAAGTAAAAAACTAAGCTTCCCATTAGGTTCCATCAATGCATATTCTACTTGACTAAGATCAAAATAACCACTCGTCCTAGCTTCCTGTAATAAATCATTAATATCTATTTTGCTCTTACGTAAATTTTTATATAAAATCTTGCCTCGTTGAATTAATATCGTAGGCGTTCCCGTAATTAATCGACGAGCACGCATACTCTTAATGGTTAACAACGTGATCAAATATGCTACAATAGCATAAATAGCAATAGCGAAAACTCCTTCATAAAAATTAATATCACTATTGAGCGTCATCTCAGCAGCAATCGATCCAATACTAATACCTATAATATAATCAAATAAATTCAACTCACTAACTTGTTTGCGCCCCATCACTTTAGATAAGACAAATAAAACAAAAATAGACGTTAACCCTTTTCCTAAAATCATCAAATAACCCATACCATTTCACCACTCATAGTATGGATTAAAATTGTTAAAAAATACCTGTAATTTCTCCATTGACAATATCGATTTTTTCATAATTAGGACTAAGTGGTAATCCAGGCATTGTCATAATATCCCCTAATAGAACAGTAATGAAACCAGCCCCTTGATGCAAAACAATATCACTAACCGTCATCATGGAAGCTTCTGGATAGCCCAACAGTTTCTTATCATCAGAAATAGAATATTGTGTTTTAGCAACACAAACAGGAAGATAAGATAAACCTAACTGATCAATAATAGCTAATTTTTCTTTCGCCGTATCGCTATACACAATTTCTTTCACGTGGTAAACTTTATGACTTAATTCTGTCAATTTTTCATCGATAGTCATCTGATTAGTGACTAGTGGTTGAAAATTTGAGCAAGAATTAGCGTGCGCTCGTACCGTTTTAGCTAAGTTAATAGCACCCTTCCCTCCTAATGCATAAGCCGTACTAACCTCACAGCAAACACCTACCTTTTGACAGTAATTCTGAACAACTTCAATATCTAAATCTGTATCATCAGCAAAGCGATTTAAACAAACAATGATGGGAACTTGATAATTTTCTAAATGATCAAGATGTGCCTGTAAATTACAAAGACCACTAGCTAAATCATTTTTTCCATGATATTTTAAAGCACGAATAGTAGCGACTAAAACGATTGCATTAGGTTGATAGCCAGCCACTGGACAAACAATATCTAAAAATTTCTCCGCTCCCAGATCTGAGCCAAAACCAGCTTCCGTAATAACATAATCACTAAGTTCCAAAGCTAAATTTGTTGCTTTAATACTACTACAACCATGGGCAATATTTGCAAATGGTCCACCATGAATAAGCGCTGGCGTTTGTTCTAATGTTTGTACTAAGTTTGGAGAAAATGCCTCTTTTAATAACACTGTCAAAGCACCCTCTAACTTTAAATCATGTACTGTAATCGCTTTTTTATTTTCAGTAAAACCTACTATAATTCTACCTAAGCGCATCTTTAAATCATTCATATCACTAGCTAGACAAAACAACGCCATAATTTCTGAAGCCGAGGTAATCCGAAAATGATCAGTATAGCTCTTGCCGGCACAAGTAAACTCAATATTACGTAAAGTGCGATCATTAACATCTAAACAACGATCAAACACAACATCGGTAATTCCTAAAGAATTTCCATGAGCAATATGATTATAAATAGCAGCACTAATCAAATTATTAGCCGCTGTAATCGCATGAAAATCACCTGTAAAATGAAGATTAATATCTACCATGGGTAACACTTGACTGTATCCCCCACCGGTCGCGCCCCCTTTCATTCCAAATACAGGACCTAAAGATGGTTCACGTAACGATAAGCACACATGTTCGCCCAACGCCTGAAAAGCATCTGCTAAACCAATACTAACGGTGGTCTTCCCTTCTCCATAAGGAGTTGGATTAATAGCTGTCACTAAAATTAACTTTCCTCGCTTTTGAGTTGGTTCTAAAAGAACCTTGGCCTTATTTTCTCCATACATGACATACTGCGAAGAAGATAATCCTAATTTAGTAGCAATCTCATTTATATCACCAGCCGCAGTTTTATTTACAATTTCCAAATCCGTCAAAGTACATTCCTTCTTTCACCACTATTATATACCGATCTAATCAAAAAAACCACTACTTATCCTCGACATCCAGTTGTTCAAAACGGTATATTTGGGAAGCTTCCTTATACTTATTACAATCCACTCTAGACAAAAATGCTACCTTATCACGCACCCAAATGGCCTTCTCATCTTTAATATTTTGATACACTACTTGCTCTTTCAACGTCTCACTATCTTTCGCAATACATAATACTTTATAAATATGTCCTTTAAAATGGCGATACAACTGACCACTTACTACTTCTCTCATAATATTCCCTTTACCTTATGATAAACTTTACCATGAATTTGTTCCACCGATAATAATTTTCCCTCAGCACTACACTCAATTGGTTGCCACTGAAAATAATCTGCTACCATTTGCGCATTTTCATAAACTTGATGCAAAAAAAGCAAATCACGTTCATGAATATCATTAGCGATTCCTTCATTATCAAGACGCTGCTTGCGAAGAGAAAGCAATAATTCTTCAGGTGCTGTTAAAAATAACACTATATCTGGTTGTGGCAAACCCAATAACTCATATTCATATTGATTAACCCATTCAAAAAAATCTTCTTTCTTCTTTTGACCTTCAAAAAAAATACTTTGATAAATTAAAGTTGATGTAGTATAACGATCCAGTAAAAGAATAGCACCCTCTTGATACAACTGATTTAATTCCGTAATAAAACTATATGCCCGATCCATAGCATAGAAACTAGTCACTAAATAAGGCGATAATTCTTCTTTATCTCCTAATTGTCCTTCCAAATATGCTTCCACTAACTGGGCACCTTTACTACCATAACTAGGAAAATGATGACTGACTACTTGGTACCCTTCTCCTTGTAACCGTTCTTTTAAATAATTACATTGCACCGTCTTTCCAACACCATCTCCAGCACCTTCTATCACAATTAACTTTCCTTGACTCATTCTAATTCCCCCTTTTATTAGTATAAACGATTAATCAATGAAATGTATTAAGTTTTACATTATTCTTTAAATAAAATCCGATCCTAATAATCTTTTAATGGTAGCCGTAATATTAGCAAACTATTTAATATTGCTAACAAACTGACTCCTACATCAGCAAAAACAGCCCACCAAATAGAAGCAAAACCAACACTTCCTAATATTAAAATGATCACTTTTACAGCTAATGCAAAAATAATATTCACTCTTACCTTCCGATTCGTATAACGACTAATCATAACTACTTTTGCTAAAGCAAGTAAATCATCTTCCATTAAAACAACATCACTTGCTTCAATCGCTGCATCACTACCAATACTCCCCATAGAAATACCAATATCACTACTAACCAGTGCCGGAGCATCATTGATACCATCTCCAACAAAAGCTACCAATTGATCACTTTTCTCTACATACTGTTGAACTATTTTAACTTTATCAGCTGGTAATAAAGAGGCTCGATAAGAAATTCCCAATTTTTTTGCATAATGAGAAGCCAATTGGCGATTATCTCCCGTTAACATTACCTGTTCAACTCCAGAATCCCGAAAAAAGCACACCGCCTGTTTACTAGTATCCTTTAAAACATCATTTAAAGTAATTGACCCTGCATACACATCATCTACTACAATATAAATGACAGTTCCTAAATTAGAAGATGAAATATCTATTTGGGCTTGCTGTAACATTTTTTCATTGCCAACCAACAATTTTTTTCCTTGATAAAAGCAAGTAATACCAAATCCTGCACGTTCTTCTAATTGTGATACTTCCTTTTTACTAATTGTTTTTGAACAGGCTAACTGTAAGGCCTTCGCTAATGGATGTGTCGAAAAAAGTTCCGCAGCTTTAGTCCATTCTAGCAATTGATCTTTAGTAAAATCTTGAACTGGCTTTACCTCAGTAACTACAAAGCGTCCCTCTGTAAGTGTGCCTGTCTTATCATAAAGAAACGTACCAATATGACTTAAATCCTCTAAAACACTCGTACTTTTGACTAATACGCCCTCTTTAGTAGCACGACCTATCCCACAGAAAAATCCTAAAGGCACTGAAATGACTAACGCACAAGGACAGGAAATAACTAAAAAGACAAGAGCCCGATACCCCCAAATAGTAGCCTCTCCTTGAAAGAAAAGCGTGGGAACAAGAAATAGCAATAAGGATAGAAAGCAAACAACGGGAGTATATACTTTGGCAAAACGAGTAATAAAGCGTTCTGTTATTGTTTTAGATTCAGTAACATTTTCAATTAAATCAAGAATTTTAGTAACAGTAGAACTAGCTAAAGGTTTTTGAACCTCAATATACAAAGGACGATTAAGAACAATACTGCCACTTAATACTTCTTGATTTGGAAAAACTTCTACATACATGGCTTCTCCTGTCAAAGACTTCATATCCAAACTAGCATTACCTTTCACTATTTTTCCATCAAGAGGAATTTTTTCTCCAGGCTGTACTAACAAGATATCGCCTACGGCAACTTCCTCAGGGGGTACTATTTTTTCTTGTCCTTCAATAATAAGACGAGCCCGATCACTCCGTAAATCCATTAATGAAACTATTTTCTCCCGAGAATTAGCAACCGCATAATCTGATAAACTTTCACCAATTTGATAAAAGAGCATAACTACTACGGCCTCTGGGTATTGTTTAATAATAAAAGCACCAAGAGTAGCAATTATCATTAAAAAATTTTCGTCAAATAACTCTTTATGGCATAAATTTTTACAAGCTTTATAAAAAACATCATAACTAAGAATTACATAAGCAACGACATAAAGCCCTCCTAACTGACTTACCAAAGCAATAAGGTAACACAGACTACCTAACATTAACTGCTGTTTTTTCACCACGATTAGCCTCCTCAATATGTTCAACACCATCATCTAGAATCGTTGTAATATGATGATCAGATAAAGAATAATAAACTTCCTTACCACGTTTTTCACCCTTCACTAAATCTAATTGACGCAATAATTGTAATTGATGCGATACCGCTGACTGACTGATCGCCAACTGCTCCGTTAAGTCACTAACCTTGTAACTATGGTCTTTGAGTAAAAATAATATACGTAACCGATTCTCATCACCAAATACTTTATAAAATAAAGACAATTTTGTAATTAAAACATCACTCATGAAATGCTCCTTTCTTATATGAATATGTGTTCATATATAAATATATGCACAAATAAAAAATTTGTCAATAGAAGTTTAAATATTTCTTTCTCCTAAAAAAGAAAACAAAAAAAAAGTAAATCATTTACGAAAATGCTAATTTCCTCTGAAAATACAAATCAATTCTTTCTTTTCGTTATTTGTCAAACACAAAAGCTTTTGATATGGTAACAATCGTTAAGAAAAAGGAGGAATTTTATGAAAAAAGTAATAATTATCTTAGCATTATCCTGTATTTTGTTTTTAACAGGAACAAAAACTGTCACCGCTCAAACAGCACAATTTTATGAAGGAGAATATATTGATAATATCTATTTAGTAAGATTTGATGGAACAACTAAATATTATCAAAAAGCTCGTTTTTTTCGCCGTACTAATGATGACAAAGCTGCCTACTGTCTCCAACCTTTCGTCACCTTCGATCCTACAAACAATTCCTATATTGGAAAAGAAACACCAGAAAATATGGATCAAAAAACAAAGGAAAGAGTCACGGACCTGGCAGCCTTTGGCTATGGTTACTCTGATCACACAGATCCTAAATGGTATGCTCTTACGCAACTATTAATTTGGAAAACAATGGAACCACAAAATGACTTTTATTTCACTGACGGATTAAATGGTAAAAGAATTGATCCCTATCATTCTGAAATAATTCAGCTAGAAACAATAATTAAAGACAGTAGAAGAATGCCCAGCATCAATCAAAATACTTACCATGGCATCGTTGGTCAAACACTGAAAATCCATGATAACAATGAAGTATTAAAATTCTTTGGTCTAACCTCTAATCTACCTGATAATATCACCTTTAAAGGAAATGATCTAACGGTGAAAGGAAACAAAGAAGGATGCTTTGAACAAGGTTTCAAAAGTTATGATAACGATGGAAGTAATAATATTCTATTCTACTACAATGGGGAAAATCAACAATTGATGACCATTGGCTCTCCCAATATTCGCTATGCCACTGTTAACTTTTGCTTCTATCAACCAGAAATAACTATTGAAAAAATAGATCAAGACACTAAAACAATCACAAGTCCTGGAGAAGCCTCTTTAAAGGGAACAATCTTCACTTTATACAATGATCAAAAGCAAAAAATAACCGATGTGGCCCTAAATGCCAACATGACTGCTAAAATCATAGGAACCGGGGAACAACCATTAATTTCATTTGGTACTTACTACTTACAAGAGACAACAACAGGAATTGGTTACCAACCAAATAATAAAACTTATACTATCAATATTACCAAGGAAACACCCAAAACACATTTACAAGTGTCAAACGAAGTAATAAAACAAAAGGTAGTGATCGAAAAAAGTTATGGTAATCATCAAGTAATGACCGCAGAAGCAAATATAACCTTTGCTATATACAATCAGCAACAACAACTCATTAATAAAATCACCACTGATAAAAATGGACAAGCCGAGATTATTCTGCCATATGGGCACTATATCATAGAACAACTCACAACCACAGAAGGTTATACAAAAACAAAACCTTTCAACATTTTCATTGAGAGCATGGATAAAAATTATCATTACAAAGTATACGACTACCAAGAACAGAAAAAAATAATCGAAGTCCCAGTACCTAATACAGCAAGTCATAGTAAAAAGGCTAGTTATTTTTCACTGTTAGAGTTATGCCTAGCCCTAGGAGGTTTCTATGTCAAAAATAAAATGGCCTAATTTGTTAATCATAGGAGGATATTTAACCAGTTGTTTTCTCATCTATCATCAAAAGCCTCCTATTTCCTCAAAGACCATTAACACGTCTATTGCAACAGCTACTAATCATACTAATCAAAATATTGCCCCTACACAAGCAAAAATATCTACCTCCAAAATTTCACAAGAACAAATCCTGGCCACACTCAGTATTCCCAAAATTAACCTAAATCAATCTATCTATCCTTTTGAGAGTAAGCATAATAATGTCGAGGAGAATGTGACCATTCTTCAAGGATCTATTTTACCAGGAACTAAAAACAGTATTGTTTTTCTAGCCGCTCACTCTGGAACAGGAGATAAAGCTCTCTTTAATGAACTAGACAAATTACAATTAAAAGACAAACTAATTTTAAACTACCAAAACGAAATCTATACTTACAAGATCGTAAAAATTGAAGAACAAGTAAAAAAAGGTAGCATTCAATTACCACAAAATACAACCGATCAATTGATATTAACAACATGCAGTAAACAGCATAAAGATAAACAACTAGTTATCATCAGTAATATAGAGAAATAAAGATAAATATAGATTGCTACTATCTTTCTTACTGCACAAAAATAAAAAGAGCCATTTTATTCTAAATGCTCTTTTCACTTTATTGATAATCAATAATGGCTATTTCTTAATGTAAATATTTTCGTTTTTAACATCAAAAGTAAATGTCGTGCCATAGACAATATCACCTTTGATTAATTCATGAGCTAATAGACTTTCAATGGTCTTACTAACCTCTCTTTTCAAAGGACGAGCTCCATAATTGACATCATAACCTTGCGTCACTAAATAATCTTTCGCAGCAGATGTTAATTGAAGATGAATATCCTCGCTCTGTAAACGTTTTTCTATCTCTAGGATAATCTTGTCTAGAATTTGATAAATAACTGCTTTAGAAAGTGGTTTAAAAACAATAACTTCATCAATACGATTAATGAATTCTGGCCGAAAAGTAGAACGCAACTCACTTAATACTTGACTGGTATCTCCTTCTAAAATATGTTCACTACCAAGATTAGAAGTCATAATAATAATTGTATTTTTAAAATCAACTGTTCGTCCATTAGAATCTGTAATACGGCCATCATCCAAAATTTGTAACAATAGATTTAACACTTCTGGATGAGCCTTCTCGATTTCATCAAACAAAACAATACTATATGGATTACGGCGAACAGCTTCTGTCAACTGACCACCTTCTTCATAACCCACATATCCAGGTGGCGAACCAATTAGACGCGAAACACTAAACTTTTCCATATACTCGCTCATATCAATACGCACCATATGCTTCTCGTCATCAAACAATTCACTTGCCAAGGTTCTTGCTACCTCTGTTTTACCAACACCCGTTGGTCCTAAAAAGATAAAGGAGCCAATAGGACGGTTAGGATCTTTAATCCCACTACGTGACTTAATGATGGCTTCACTCACTAAATGTAAAGCTTCGTCCTGTCCCATTACACGCAACTTCATATGATCCTCTAACTGTAACAACTTTTCCTTTTCACTACTAACTAATTTACTAAGAGGAATATTGGTCCACTTAGAAATGATTCCGGCAATATCTTCTTCGCTAACTGTGTCACTTAATAACTTATTATCATTTTTAGTTTTCAATTCTTGTAATTCTTTTTCCAAGGTAGGAATTTCGCCGTGCCGAAGGCGAGCAGCACTTTCTAAATCATAAGCATTTTCAGCCTGTTCCAAATCAAAACGTGCCTTTTCCAATTCCTTTTTCTTAGCTTGAACCCGATCATTTAAAGTTTTTTCATTTTCCCAAGCATCTTTATAGCGTCGTTCCTCCTCTTTTAACTGCGTTAACTGAGAATCTATTTCTTCTTTCCGTTTTAAAGACAATTGATCTTTTTCTTTTTTAATTGCTTGACGCTCAATTTCCAAACGCATAATTTTTCTAGTAAGAGCATCTAACTCATTAGGTACTGAATCCATTTGTACCCGAATCGTTGCACAAGCTTCATCAACTAAATCAATAGCTTTATCGGGTAAAAAGCGATCTGTAATATAACGATTAGATAACGTAGCCGCCGCAATAATCGCCTTATCTTGAATCGTTACCCCATGATGAATTTCAAAACGCTCTTTTAAGCCACGTAAAATTGTGATGGTGTCCTCTACTGTTGGTTCACTAACCTTTATCTTTTGAAAACGTCTTTCTAAAGCACCATCTTTTTCAATATACTTACGATACTCATTTAAGGTAGTAGCGCCAATAACATGAATTTCTCCACGAGCCAACATTGGTTTTAAAATATTAGAAGTATCCATCGCCCCTTCCATATTACCAGAGCCAACAATTGTATGAATTTCATCAATAAACATAATAATCGTGCCTTCGCTTTTCTTTACCTCATTCAAAACATTTTTAAGACGTTCCTCAAACTCCCCACGATACTTAGCACCAGCAATTAAAGAAGCCATATCTAACTCCCAAACAATTTTATTTTTAAGACTAGCGGGCACATCTCCTTTAACAATACGTAACGCTAATCCTTCCACAATCGCTGTTTTTCCAACCCCTGGTTCGCCAATTAATACCGGATTATTTTTAGTTTTACGTGATAAAATACGGGTAATACTGCGAATTTCCTCATCACGACCAATGACAGGATCAATCTTCCCTAGTTTTACTGCTTCATTAATATTACGACCATACTTTTCTAATACTTTTTCTTCTGCTTCTGGATTATTTTGATACATACAATCCCTCCTTTATTACCACTATTATACACCGTTATTAGCACTTGTCAATATAGAGTGCTAAAATATTTCAAAAAAAATTATCCAAAGATAATTATACTCTTTTTTACTAACTACTCTGCGTAGCATCCACTCGTAACTCAGCACTAAATATCTGATTAGAATAATTGGCATTTTCAGCACTATTAAGCCACAGTCTCAATTTGAAATTAATCGTTTCCTTCCCATTAATCACACCACTATCTAACAAACGATCACTGTTATCATTACTAACCTTCATTAAGACTTTTGCACTTCCTACCGTAGTTCCCTTATCTAAACTATATTTAATATACTTATCAGCAATACGAGTACCAGATGTTAGTGGTAAATCTGTCAAATAAATAGAATAAGCAATTTTTACACTACTATTATTTACTAAAGAGAAACTAGAAGGCGTACTAGCAAGACCGACAGCATCCGTCACAGCTACTCCTTTGCTAATGGTAATGCCATTACTCATACTTTCATCCAAAACTAAGTCTAACTTCCCAACTTTAATCACGTTTTCCTTATTACCAGCAAGGGTAGTACTAAAAAAAGCATAAGAAATACCAACAATTAAAATTAAAATCATCAAACTTAATATGGCTACTTTCTGCTTCCTTTTATTCATTCGCACCCACCATAGCTTTCTTCCATTAATATATAAACATCATACCATATGAAAAGATAATTTTCAATTACTAAACAATCGAAGGGAAATAACTATTTTTTAGAAAGAAGTGTCAAAGCTCTTTGCAACTGAAGATCTTTATCCTCCGTTAATACTTCGCCTTCTTTCAAAGAAAGTTCAACTTTATCAGTAGGTGTTACACCCGTCTTATTAATCCACTTTCCTTTAGGCGTTAACCACTTTTGAAATGTATACTTAATCGTATCCCCATTTTTTAAATCTTCTGTTTTCTGAACAGTACCCTTACCATAAGAATTAACGCCTACAATAGAGGCACCATAACTTTCTTTAAATGCAGCCGCTAAAATCTCTGATGCAGAAGCACTTTCCTCATTAATGATAACAACCACAGGATACTCACGCGCGACACTCTTTGCTGTTCCATAGATTTTTTCTTTTTTATCCTTAGTCTGTAACTGATACAGTACTTGTTTCTTATCCATAAACAACGATAAAATCTCCGTCACTTGTGTTAAATAACCACCTGGATTATCTCGTACATCAATTACTAAACGATCCGCTCCCTGCTTTTCTAATTCCTTTAAACCATTTTTAAACTGTTGGGCTATATTAGACGAAAAAATTTCGAATTTCAAATAACCGATCTTTTGGCCATCCTGTTCATAAAGTTTACTGGTCACTAAAGGCATATCTACACGATCACGCATAACTGCAACCGTTACTTCGTTACCTTGGCGAAGGACCGTAATATCAACATAAGTTTTATTTTCTCCTTTAATTAAAGCCACAATATCTGCTAACTCTTTATTCGTAACATCTTCTCCTGCCACCTTAAGTAATTGATCATCCACTTGTAAACCAGCCTCAAAGGCAGGACTATTAGCAAATACCGTCGTAATAACAGCCCCTGTTTCCCTTTTCGTAACTTGAATACCAATACCATTATATCTTCCTTCTAAAGATTGATTAAAAGCTTCACTGCTACTTCCTTCGAAATAAGTAGCATATGGATCATCCAAATATTCAATCATTCCCTTAATACCCGCATCCACTAACTTTTCCTTATCTACACTATCATAATAATTACTCACAATATCTTGATAGGTAGAAACTAATTCTTGAAGTTCACTAGGAACATCAGTCGTAGTTAACCCTTTAGAAAAATTAACAATATTTCCAAGAAGAAAACCAAATAGTAAGGCGATGATCATAATGATAACCATCTCAGGATAATTAAAACCACTTTTCTTCTCTACAATCACTTCTCGCACTTCTTTTTCTTCTTCTGATACATCCTTTTCTTTTGGCATAGCGTCACCTCATCTATTATCTATTGTATCATAAATCAAGCAATTACTAAATAATTTGAAGCTTAGTTGACAAAGAAAAACAGCCTATAAAAAGCTGTTAGATTATCATTTTGTAAAAAAATCATGAATAGCACTTTCATCGGTGATAACTTCCACAACACGATGATCTTTAAAATGGAGCAGGGTTGGTGCTTTAACCTTTAAAACAGCAATATTATCTGCCACTACCACTTCTTCTGTTACATACTTAGCATTCATACCGTCATGCAAATCAACACTATAAAGGCGTGTGACATCATTTTTACTTTGATAGCTACTAATATACGAAGCAAGAGTGGAATACTCATCATCACTATCATAAAAAACCACATAATAGTCGTCGTCTTTTTGATCAAATACTTCCCCAGCTAAAATTTTATCATATTGGATGACAGACTCCACCGGTGTATCCTTCGCTCCCATTTGCTTCTTCTGTAAAATTCTCGTCGTTAAAAAATACATAAACCCCATAAATAATACAATACATAGAATAATAAGAAAACCTTTTTTGGTTGTATCTTTTAACCCTTGATTATTTGTCAATGATCTTTTATTATAATTAGTTGTTTTTTTCATTTCTTATTCACCACTAATATTGTATCATAGCAACTATAAAAAATAAACACTTTCGTGCTTATTTCATAGTAGGTAGTACATTTACTGAACTAGCAATTTCTACTAATTCATCCTGGTTCATCACATCACTAACTAAATAGTATTCCATACCATTGGATGTCCAAGTAAGAGAACTTTCTGATAAAGCTCCAATGGTATCCATAAACATGTACGGCTCTCCCATAACCGGAACAATGGTCAGTTCACTCTCAGGTTTAATGGTCTCTTCAACTAGTAAAAATGGCTTTTCTCCTTCAAACGTTAAAATCACTCTTTCACCATCTGTCTTTTGGACCTTTTCCTCACTTTTAAGCTTCGTTCCCTGTGGTAAAACAAGAGGATAAATAACATCATCAATACTACTAGATTCTTTCGTTTGTTCCGTTTCCGTCTCCTCTGTCTTCGCTGTATTCATTACCTCATTTAAATCAAAATATTTTTTACCAAAGCTAGGACTATAATCAATATCCTTAACCGTTAAAGTCATTTTAGGAACATCAGTATCCGTTAGGACGATTACCTTTTTAAGATCTAACTTAGTAGAAAAAGCAACTTGTTGTTTCACTAAATTACGATTATTAGGATAATTAACTGTACTAGTGAACAAGTACTGATCTTTTTCCTGTTTAAAAGTCTTTTTGCTATCATTCTTTATATCATTAATAAGGGACTGCAACAAGTAAATCTGTGAATTATTATAAGGCCAATCACTTTGAAATTTAAAACTTTTCTTTAGACTAGGTGTTAAAATGTAGACACCCTCATCATTTTTTAAAATAATTTGTTCATGCTCATTAGCAGTATTGATAAGACTAACTTTATAATAATCACCTTTTTTGTAAGCAGCTTCAACAGTATAATTATAAACATCATCATTATTGACAATTTCTAGTTTGCCAGTCATCAAGTATCCTTTACTATCCTGTACCTTTTTTGAAAGTTTATTCACGATGTCACTCTCACTAGTCTTCCCACATCCTGTCAATAACAATAAACAAATTGTCATGACTATTAAACTGATTTTTTTCAAATCTTTCACCTCATTTATATTCTCATTTCATTATATGGATAGTTTTATGCTAATATTCGTGAATAATTTCATTATCTTTGGTTATCCTATGAATGAACAGATAAAGGAGGAAATTTATGGATACACTAAAAAAGATATGTTTGGTTCTAATAATTATTGGAGCCTTAAACTGGGCTTTCGTTGGTTTATTTAATTTAGACTTAGTCGCAACTATCTTTGGTGGCAGTGATAATATCATCGCCAGAATTATCTATATAATTATTGGTATTGCTGGTTTAGTTGATATCAGTATGCTTTTCGATAGAGACTAAAAAAACTTCCCGAATTATTTCAGGAAGTTTTTTATTTTTCAATAATTTTTACTTTTACTTTTTTCACCTTAGAGCTATACGTAAGTTTAACATCATCACCGGTTACTTTTACTTCAACCTCATGTTCCCCAGAACCCAAATCTTTTAAATCGACGTATGCTTTAATAATAGAGGAATCAATACTATCAATAATCGATTTACTTCCCTTGACCACTACGGTTACTTTACTATCAGCTTCCGATAAAGCCTGGACTTTATATTTACTAGTATCTAGGTTCTCAGTAGCAATAGAGATATTATCAAACTCTTTGACACTAGAATCATCAATGGCAACTTTTACTGTAATAGTTTTCACACTAATCGATGTTACACCGGTTGGTTTTTTTAATGTAACGGTATAATCTTTATCCTTTTCTAAGCCTGTCACATCAATCTCCACTGGTAAGCCATCAATAGCTGCCAACGCTTCCTCACTACCATAAATAGTTACCTGACTAACACTACTACTCAACGAGCGAATGGCTTTCCCAAAAGCAAGATCTCCTTTAGGAATAATTTTTAAAGAGACATTTTTACTAGGAGATGTAATCGTCACCTTGGCGGTAACGGTCTTAGGAACAATTTCTACATCGACTACTTTACCATCTGTATCATAGGCTACAAGAGGAACATTTTTAAGATTCATCTCTCCTGCTTCAGGACTCGCAAACTCATCAACATCCACTAAGGCCTTTACTGTTGCTACCTTTTTCAACTTATATTCTGCTCCCTTAACAATAACTTCGCTACGATCAAGTTCTACATTATCAATATTTAATTTACTATCTAAATTATCTTTATGTAAAACATCATAAGTAAGTGATTTTGTTTGACTAACTTTATCATAAATTGTTACGGTAACATTAGATGGATCTAACCGATAATCCAAAGACTTTAATTGTTTTGTATACTTGAGACTAACTTTATGTTGCCCAGCCTTCAATCCAGTAAGATCGACACTAACGCCTCCGCTTGGAGATTGCTTAGCTAGAAAAATATGTCGTTTCTGTCCTACCAAAGTAATATCCACTGTCTTTGGCAATCCTTCGACAACATAGGCTTCTTCATTATAAGTTGCCGTAACAGGTTGATTATAAAGAATTTCTGCATACTGGTCAATCGTAGCACTTTTCTCTCCATCGATAATAAAAAATACGGCAAAAGCTAATAACAAACTAACCACAATCAGAGTCTGTTTTTTACCTAAAAAACGTTCGATTCCTTTACTATTTGACTTTGAAAAATCAATAATTCGCAATATTAATTTAGTGATAGGAGTAATTAGCCATTTATCAAAAAACGAACCAATATGACGAAATAAATTTTTAATTCCTCTAAATATCTTCTTCATATATCTCTTCCTCTTCTAATTCTTCCTCATCATACTCCATATCACTTTTCGGTTTTAACTCATCTATCAACATCATCCGAACATCATCAAGAGATAAATTATAAAATAATTCTCCTTTAATAGCTATTGATAATCGGCCTGTCTCCTCAGATACGACTAAACTAATAGCATCGGTCTCTTCGGCAATGCCCAATGCAGCCCGATGCCTCGTACCTAAACGCTTATTAATTTTTGAACTACTACTAGTTGGGAACACTGCCCCAGCACAAGTAATACGATCTCCTTGAATAATGACGCCACCATCATGAAGTGGATTATTAGGAAAAAAAATAGAAACTAATAAATCACTTGATAAATCGGCATACAGTTTTTTTGCTTTTTCAATATAATTTCCTAAACTAACATCGCGCTCCAAAACAATAATAGCTCCAATTTTCTGCTTCCGTAAATAATCTACCGTCTGCACCAACTCATAAACTAAATGTTCACGCTCATCAACGGTAAGAATTTTATGGCGTCCTAATAATTGACTACGGCCTAACTGTTCTAACATAGTTCGTATTTCTGGTTGAAAAATAACAATCAATGCTAAAGGACCATACATAATAACATACTCAAGTAGCACTCCAACCGTAGTAAAACCACAAAAATCACTGACTAATTTAAGAACAATAACAATAATAACCCCTTTAAATAAAAGCGTTAATTTAACACTGTTACGAATGTTCTTCAAAATAATATAAAACATTAGCCAAACAATTGAAATATCGACAATTTTCTGAATAATGCTAATAACCGAAGTAACTGTAATAACCATAAATCTTCTCCTTACGTATTAACTAGTATACTAAATACTTATCCTTTTGACAAAACTACTCCTTAGGAGTAACCACATCCACAGCCGGTACTTGCGTAGTCGTTTTACTAACTACTGGCACTACACCCTGACTAGCAGCAAAAGAATTTAATGATTCCGTCAAAACAGGTGCCACTGGTACCACAGGAGTTACTGCCGGAGTCACAACGGGAATTTCCTCTTTTACTGGTTCACTAACAACAGGGGAGGTAACAACCGTAGGTGATGCTACGACTTCTCTAACCGTAGTAGCTGCCACCGTCGGTACCTCCATAATCGGTGGTTTAACTACCACTTGTGGTGTTACAGTAGGTGCCACTTCTTCAATCGTCTCACTTAATACCACTTCATTGGAACCTACTTGTGCATACTTATTTTGTTCTTTCGTTAATTTAAGTTTCCGCTCTGCCAAATAACCAATACAAGCAAAGAACAAAATTACAGCCACAACAACAATCACAATATAAAGGGGACCACTAAGGGTGTCCCGAAAAAACGAAATAATCATATCCATATATCATACCCTCTATTCTTCTGTTTTAATAATACCATTATCACCTTTTTTTTTCAACCCAGAATTATCTATTGCCAACAAGTGATAAAGATAACTAATCACAAAAGGCATTGCAAAAACATAAGGCATACTATAACGAAAATAAGTATTAGCAGGACTAGCAAAACAAATTAGAAAACTAACCAGTAACGGAGAAAGTGCTAATAAATATTTTTTCTTTCGATGTGACCAAAGATAAACACAACTAAGTAATAACAACCAACCATTAAAGCCAATATTACAAAGTAGGCCAAATACAGGAAGATAAGGAAAAATAAGTCCAAAACCACTAAGTATAGAACGTAGAGGTGACAAACTATTATAATGATAATCCACTAAATTATCCTCCGTAATCAGAGCATTATAGCGATAATAAATATACCAATTAGTAGTACCTGGATAAAAATAACCATACGTATTATGTAAAGTAGCTTCTAAATAACTACCTGGATGCTTTTGTAATTGACTAAACCAAACTTTAAAGTACTCCTTCAATTCAGAAGAGGTGGTATATTTATTGTAAGCATTTTTAACAGGATCAGCTAACACCGGATTATATCGCTGTCCTAAATCATCATAACCAAGAACTTTGTCAATGGCCATTCTTTCAGTAGGAGTTACTTCTTGACCATGTTCTTTCACATAACGAGCTGTCTGTTGAAAAGGAAGAGATAAAGCTTCTCTTTTGCTACCAGCAGGAATTTTAAAATGGGGTAATAATACCTTGTCATAACAGAAAAAACAACCTAAAAACAAAAGAAATACTAAACTAAATCGACCTAATTCCTTACGACGATAGAAAAGAAGGAACGGAAAAGATAAAACAATAACATAAAGACCATTATTACGAAATAATGCCATCAACAAAATTAATAAAAATAAGAAATACAGCCCCTTAAAAGATAACTTATCCTCCCGTTTTCTCTCCACTAACTCCAATAAAAATAAAACATAAAAAATTAATAATGCCGTATAAATAGTATCTTTTACAGCTGACATTGCATAAAGAGGAAAGAAGGGAACAATCCCATAAATAAGTAATAAAATAATGCAACTTTTCAAATTACCTTTACGTTTATACAAATAATGAACGGTAGAAGATAAAGCAACGGCTAATATTAAGGCCTGAACAATTCCATAGAGAAATAACCCTAGATTATCGCTTCCCATAAAACGACCTATTTTAATAAAACTACCAAGTAATAAAGTATGCAGCACCGGATGATGATTCGTTAAATTAACATTAACATCAAGAGGAATTACATAATCAATATATTTCGTAGGAACATTAAAAAACTGCTTAATTTGAAAACTGGGATCTCTTGATAAGATTAAAGGATAAAAGGCAATCATATAAAATGACCACAAAATAATAATCGTCACTAGGCTAATAAGAAACGGATGCTTCTTAAACAAGGTAAGATAACGTCCTACCAAACCATTCTTTTTAACGGAGCAAGTACTCTTTATACCTTTTTCAAGAAGATGATCAAGCACTAAAAATATATGATAGAAAAGAAAATAATAACAAAATACCTGAAAACAACTGATTATTATTAAAGGAATCGTAGAAAAAATTAAATTCCAAGAACCCACTTGTTCATAGCTATTACCAAAAACTATAAAGACAGCAAACAAACCTGCCAAACATTGCTTTAAAGGATGCAATTTTCCTTTACCATATTTTCGATAAAACCAAAACAACAACAAAGAAAGAAAAGCCATCATTAAAAAATCAAAGCGAAAAAAGGCAAGACCATCTCCTGTTTTCTCATAAATTACTTTTTTATCTAAACAAAGGGCAAGAGACGTTAATAAAGCTAAAAAAAATTGCCAATACTTGTTTTTAAACATAAAACTCCTCCTTCCTCCATTATACAACAGTTAAAAAAAAAGAAAAAGTTTAACTTTCTCTCGTTTCTTTATTTTCAAGCTTTTTTACTTTAAAATTTAGACAATAATCATCATTAGTATAAATTTGAAAAATATCTCTTTCACTATTATAGACAATATGTGTAATCTGAGGATTTTTTACTACATCCGAAATCTCTAAATATTCCTTTGCCTCCAAAAGTTCGTTCCTTAACTTAATCAACCTTTCTATTTGCCATGAATACATAAAAATCACTCACTTCTTACAATTTTCTTCAGAATACCCCTTTAATCTTTCAAAAGAAACCAAATGAAATATCTATTTATTTGACAAACTTATCATACACCTTTTCTAACGAAGAGTCCACCAGATTTTTGTCTTACTGCTTTCCATACGACTTTTATCATTTTTGAAAATAAGGATGATAGAAAAAACTTACTATCATATGTTCCCTGAAAAGAAAAAAATCACAGTTGATAAATTGAATAATTTAAAAAATAAGACTTCGTTAAGACCTGAAAACAAAAATTCATAGTAAAACCCTTATAAAATAAGGGTTAAAATCATAATGGTGCCGACTAAAGGATTTGAACCTTCGACCTACGCATTACGAATGCGTTGCTCTACCAACTGAGCTAAATCGGCAATTAACTTTGCTAATTAGCATTATAGCAAAGTCTTATTTATTTTTCAATATTATTCTGTTCTAAGAGCGATCACTGGATCTTTTTTGCTAGCCATAGTAGCAGGAATAAAGCCGCTAATAACCGTTAAAATAATACTAATCAATAATAATGCAAGAGCATGAAGTGGATTCAATTTGGCCACTCCTGCTAAACCTGATAAATTTTCAATAACAATATTAATAGGAAATGTTAATAAATAAGCAATAAGTAGCCCTAACATACCACTGCAAAAGCCAATAATAATAGTTTCGGCATTAAACACCCTAGTAATATCCTTACCTCTAGCACCCAAAGCTCGTAAAATTCCAATTTCTTTCGTTCGTTCCAATACTGAAATATAAGTAATAATACCAATCATAATACAGGAAACTACTAACGAAATAGAGGAAAAAGCAATTAATACAATCGTAATAGCATCCATAATATTTCCTGAAAGAGAGCTCATCATAGAAGCCATATCTGTATAAAGAACTTGATCTTCAGAAGACTTTCCCTTATTATAAGCATCTAAATAATCTAAGATTTGATCTTTACTACCAAAATCCTTAGGATAAAGATAAATAGCTACTGGGACGGTATCTGCACCTAAGTAAGATAAAAAAGTTTCCTTAGATGTCTCCTCATCAAAACTAGCACCTGTCATAATATTATACTCTACTTCTTCTTGCGCCTTAACGATTGCAGAATCCTTATTTTGATCAATAATATTTTCTACCAATGCTCCGGTATAATACATACCACTACCAGAAGTTAACATCTCTTTATCTTCTTTACCACGAATAATAGCGCTGATTTTAATAGACATAGAATTTTCACTTTGATAAAGTGCTGCCATATCCGTCTTAGGTAAATAGAAAGATCCCATCTTTTGATAATAATCATCATTTAAAACTACTTTTAATTCTTTGCCAAGCAATTCTTCAAAACTTACATCTTTAGAAATATCAAATCCTAAACTTTCAAGAAGTGTACTATTAACACCATTTTTAGAATTTATTTGTAAAATAAGTCCTGGTTCGGTACTATCAATTTTACCAGCCAACAAATCATAATTATCCTCAACAATAGATGCTTCTTTGTCACTAACTTTAGTGGGGAAAATTCCCCACATATCCATTTGAGTTGTTCCTGTACTTACTTTCTGATAACTACCATCACTCTTTTGTGTAACAATATTTAAAGCTGTTGCCCTTTGATAAGAAACACCACCTAATAAAGATGTATCCATCTTCTTAACATAATCAATAAAACTTGTCGTAATTTTATTATTATGAGTTAAGGCTGTAATTGAGTTATCAATAGGCCTAACAACTTGCTTATCAGTGTACTTATCGGTACTGTCGTGATGTTCTTTCATCTGTTGTTCCATCGTCTCTTCATCCATCTTCATTGCCTGTTGCATAATTGTAATAGGCATCTGCGATAAAGATTCTTTTTCAAAATTATCTACTTCTATTTGAAAACCATTAGAAAGTGCCAAAATCAACGAAATACCAATAATACCAATCGATGCAGCAAAAGAAGTGAGAAAAGTTCGACCTTTTTTAGTCCTAATATTATTAAAAGATAGATGTAGAGCTGAAAAATAACTCAATACCGTCTTTCTAATATGAACTGTTCCTTTTTTATCTTCCTCTTCTGTAACCGTATTAGAATCCTTGACCATCTCACCATCTTTAAATTCAATAATCCTGGTAGCATAGGCCTGTGCTAACTCAGGATTATGTGTCACCATAATTACTAACTTATCCTTAGCAATCTCTTTGATTAAATCCATAATCTGTTTGCTAGTATTCGAATCAAGCGCTCCAGTTGGTTCATCTGCTAAAATGATATCTGGATCATTGACTAGTGCCCGAGCAATTGCTACCCGCTGCATTTGACCTCCAGATAACTGATTAGGTCTTTTATGCATATGCTCCTGTAAGCCTACTCTTTGTAATGCCTCCTTGGATTTTTTAAGACGTTCCTTCTTATGATAACCACTTAAAGTCATAGCCATTTCAACATTTTCTAAAACACTGATATGACTAATTAAATTATAAGATTGAAAAATAAAGCCAATACAATTATTACGATAAGCATCCCATTCAGTGGTTTTAAATTTTTTAGTACTTTTATTATTAATGACTAAATCTCCACTATCATAACGATCCAAACCACCAATAATATTTAACAAAGTTGTCTTACCTGAACCTGATGGTCCTAAAATTGCTACAAATTCATTTTTACGAAAGGAAAGACTAACTCCCTTTAATGCATGTTGAACAAAATCACCTGTTCGATAACTTTTCTTAATTTTTTTTAATTCTAACATCAATTCATCCTTTCTTCAGTTATTAGTATATCATAATGATCTCAAAAACAGACCAATTATTTAACAACAAAGAGAATTGCCGAAATTTAAGACTTTTTACTCGCCTTCTTTGAAGAAAAGCGCTTGTGTCTGAAAAAGATAATAAAGCCCAACACAACAATCAACAACAGTACTAATACTAACAAAGAGAACTTATCCATAACAGCAACAACCGTTCCCCAATGGTCACCGAGCATATTGCCAATAATTAATAACACGGCATTCCAAATTGCAGAACCAACACTAGTATATAACAAAAACTTAGCAAAAGGCATATCACTCATACCAGCAGGAATAGAAATTAAACTACGCACAATAGGAACAAAACGACAAAAAAATACGCTTTTATTCCCCTTTTCATCAAACCAATGATCCGCTTTTTCAATATCCTGTGCCTTTAAACGAAGAACTTTACCAAGTCTTCCTGAGATCAATTTGATTAAACGTCTCTTATTTAAAAGTTTACCAATATAGTATAAAATAATCGCCCCACTAAGTGATCCTAATGTTGAAAATAGAAGCATCAAAGGAATATTCAACGTAGTATACGTTGTCATAAATCCACCAAATGCCAAAATCACTTCTGAAGGAATAGGGGGGAAAATATTTTCCACAGCAATTAAAAAGAAAACGCCCAAATAACCAAACTGATTCATCAATTGAATAATAATATCTTGCATTTTAAAACTCCTTCAATATTTCTGTAATAGCTTGAGGAACATAGGAAACAGTATCAGAAGCAATCATACTAATAGCATTAGAAGAGGCCTCCTTGAGCTCCCCAGCTAGTCCATGTATATAAGCAGCACAACTAACAGTAGTGATATTCATCGCATTAAATCCACAAAGGCCTACTAAAATTCCCGCTAACACATCACCACTACCAGAAGTAGCCATCCCTGGGCTACCACGATCAACTAAATGGACTGTTTTGCCGTCAGTAATGATGGTGGTCGGCCCTTTTAACAGTATAATCACGCCATATTTATGGGCAAATTGACAAGCTAAATGAATAGGATCTTTGAAAATCTGAGTAACGGAATAGCCACTAAGTCGTGAAAATTCTTTGACATGTGGTGTCAAAACAACCGAACAAGCTGTCTCCTTCAAAATCGCTAAATCCATTTCCGCAAGAGTATTAATACCATCTGCATCAATCACGACTGAAAAGTGATAATTGGTAAGAAGATAAGTTAAAATCTTGACATAGTCCAAACTTTTTCCCCACCCAATTCCAATTAACAAAGCAGCAACCTTATCCAAAGCATGATCAAAGGCTGCTGGAACAAATAACATCTGCCCCTCTTTATCCGGAATAGGAAATAAAGTACTTTCTAGTAAATAAGGTAACACTGCCTTTGTTAATGACTCTGGGACTATCAAACGTGCTACACCACAACCTGATCGTAAAGCTGATAAACCCAAATTGGCAAGCTTAATAGAACCACTATATGATATAGAACCACCGATAATACCTACGGTTTGATACGTTCCCTTGTGAGAATTATGAAGACGCGGTTTTAACACTCCAGCATAATCTTTCGCTTCCATTTTAGTATAGACTTCTCCCACAAGGTCAAGACCTTCACTACAACAAATTAATTTTCCTATCTTATCTTTCGCCATATTTAAAAAATGACCCGGTTTATAACAGCCTAAGGAAATAGTTAAACCTGAAATAACACACAAGTCAGTTAAACCATTATCAGCATTAAGACCACTATTAATATCAATACTAATCACAAACTTATTACTCTCATTAATTCTTTGGATAACAAACCTTTCTTCCGTAGACAAATAACTAGCAAAAGACAATCCATAAATAGCATCTACCAACACATCATAGTCCATAAACCTTTCTTCTTCTGTAAACACCTGATAAGGAATAGAAGCTGAAATACACAAATCAAAATAATACTTACTAGAAAAAGTAAAGGAAAAAGAAACAAGATATAGCGACACCTCAACTTTTTGTTTTTTCAACAAAAGAGCTAAAGCATAACCAATTCCTGCCTGATCTGTTGTACCACAAATAATAGCTACCTTTCCTTTAAAAGGATATTGCGAAGCTACTTCTTGGGCTACTTGATTCAATAATGTGATAACAGAAACTCTAGAAGTAATCGCATCAATGCTAGCTTGCATGACTTGTTTTGAAACAACCTTTTCCACTTGTTCACCCACTTTACTTTCTTATTATAACAAAGAAAAAGTTATTTGAACATCAAATAACTTATTCACCCAAACTCTGAAACTCTTGTGATAACATCTGGTATTTACTATTTATCTTTTCAGATGGTGCCTCTTCTATACTATACCAGCCATAACGAAACATCAATTCATAAGTCTCTCTTTGCAATTGACTAATTTGATTAAACATCTCTTTATATTGCTGATATAAAGCCTCATTACTAGCTTCTGTTAAAGCAACAACATAATCTTTTTCCATACTTTTTAAGCAACTTAATAAATCATTGATATAATCCTTATCATTTAATTGCATTCCACTAGGGACTTCTACTTTAGGATTAGAAACTTGATTATTCACTAACCTTACCTCCTTGTAAAATAGTCAATACTGCATTGGTATTATCCAAAAAAACATTAGAAGCTTTCTCAACCATACTTTTAATATCCTGATCTTGGATTTGCTGTGCACAATTTTTCGTTTTCTTATAAGCGCCACAATTCCAATTGAACATATCTGATAGATAGTCTAAATCTTTTCCTGAAATAATATTGGGTACTTGTTGATAATTTACATTCATCTTTATTCTCCTTTCCTTTGTAGTATGAGCAAAATAGTGAAAAATATAGCTCAAAAAAAGAATATTTACGTAATATTCTTCACTAAATCAAATCGATATCCTCTTTTTTTCATTTCTTTAATAAAATCATCTAATGCTTCATAATTACCCTTATTTTTTGGATGGATTAAATAAATAGCACCATTATGATATTTTTGTAGCCAACTAGTAAGTGCGATTTCTTTAGCCGTAGTTCCTGCAAAATCATAATAATCAGCACTCCAAAAGAAAGTTTTATATCCCATATCTTTAACAATTTGTAAATCGCGATAACTCCAATCTCCACGAGGTTCCCGATAAACCTTATCCATATTAGTTCCTGTAATATCATAAAAAGCCGTTTCCACATCACGTATTTCTTGAATGAACTGTTGAAAACTCTCCCTAGTGGCATACTGATACATCGACTTATGATGGTAGGTGTGATTTCCCACAGAATGGCCGCTTTTAACAAGCGCTTTCATCACTTCAGGATTAGTTACCACATAATTTCCACAGAAAAAGAATGTTCCTTTGACCTGATTGTTATTAAGTACCTCCATAATCTCTTTTACATAAGTATCATTACTTCCCTCATCAAAAGTTAAATAAATTACCTTGTCATCTGGACCTAAATAATAAGCTTGATATTTCTTAAGCTCCTCTTTTGTTGCAGCGGCGCCCTCCAAAGGAATTTTATTATCTTTTTTATTGCCACTCCACCAAGTCCGAGCCGAATTATCAATATTATCATAAGCATCAATATAACTTATCTCTTTAGCAATGACTTTCACCGTTCTTTTAGCGCTACTTGCATTCGCAAAACTATCCTTTCCTACATATTTTAATTCATAAGTTCCAATTTTATCAGAATTTACTTTTCCTGAAATAACAACTCGCTTAGAAATATCTCCTTCTACATTATCAATTAATGTATATCCCGGATCAATATACTTCTCTCCTTGACGAATCGTCACCACGTTTTCCCCTTGTAATGTTAATTTTGGTGCTACCCGATCAACAATTTTGATTATTCGTTTTTCTTTTTTAACAACACCTAATTTATTCTTTACTGCATATTGCACAGTTTGCGTAGCTAATTTACTAGTATCCACCTTTCCGGTAATAGTAACCTGCAACTTTTTTCCAAAAAAGGATGCCTCTGCTCCCAATTCCTGGTAACTAGCAGCATAATCAACTTCCATGATCTGATCCCCATGTACCTTAATTGTAATACAACAATATGGCACCATATAAACAATTATTAATACCACACCGAGAATAACTGCAAAATGCCAAAGTTTCAATTTTTTCATACACTACCTCTTTTAGTATTCAAAACAATTCTATTACAAAAGGATTGAAACTATGACACACTAAAAAAACAGCCATACTGATAATTTTATTCATAAATGATGATGAACAAAAACATAAAAATATACAAGATTCTCCAAAAAACGTATTTGGGAAAATATTCGAAGCCTGTTACAAAATAAAATAAAATGACAGATAAACGATTTAAGAAAAGGTTATAAAAAAAGATCATTTTCCAACGAAAATGCCTTTTCAAATTATTCACTTACAAATTACTAAGCTCTAACAAATATAAAAAATACTGTTTTTATAACTAGTCTATAGTCAAAAATTAACTCGATGCTCATCTACAATTTTAAGATCACTTTCACAGATATTTTAATTAAGTACCCAACAATTTTCTACATTATTTATTGACTACTTAGACACTTTTTCTTCTACTTTATCTATTCGTTTTGACTAACATAGGAATAGAAGGTGATGCATAATCATCAAATAAATCTTGCTCAAGCATCCTAGAAAAATTACCTAATTGTTCTTTTTTTAAAGTTTCCTTCTGACTATTACTTAATGCAATAAATTCATATCGGTAACTATAATATAAATCTTTTATTTGTACTTCTTTGCTCGGATAAATCTCACTTTCAAAGATTCCCGCTCGCGCTATACTATCCTTAGAAACTTTACATGTTAAATAGGTTTGTACACTATTTCCTTTAGCAACTTTATCATACAAATCAGAAACATTATAAATAATAGCATTGGTTAAACGTTCAATGTCACTAAAATAAACATCACCAAATTCATTTATATGGAAATCTAAATCAATAATACGATCCCACTCCTCTTCTTGGATAGTATCATCTTTAATCTTAATCAAATCATTCAATATTTCAAGAAGTGTTCCACACTTTTCTTTTAAAATAGAGGTATATTTTTTAAAATACTGCAACGAATATGGTTCAAATACATAACGACTTTTCAAAATTTCAGTTCCAAATGCGCTAGCAGCTTTATGAATATCTTCTTTTGTACACTCTAAAATATTTTTGGAATTTGGTTTATAAGGTTGGTTCAATTGTTCTTTTAAAGTTGGTTTCTCCTCATCCATTACTTTATCTAAAAAATTTTCTATTTCCTCTTCTGTTAAAGTAATTTTGCAAGTTTCTACAAACACTTCAATACTTTCAAAAGACATTGATAGTTTTAATTCATCAACAACCATTCTATGTATCATTTGTGGATCTACATAATAACCATTATCTCCATATAAAGCATATCTATTTAATAAATCAATATAACCATCAACCTTCACACCCATAAATAACCTCCTAAACATAATTACTATACCATACTATCATACAAAAAACGATATATTCTTTCTGAATATACCACTTTGTCAACAGTCTGAATCAATTATTTCTAATTGATTATTTATCAAAAGTTCATGCTTTTCGAACAGATTTCCCAATAGTGGTGATGAGGAGTAATCTACAACTTTTTACCAAAGGTAATTAATGTTTAAATCAGTCACTAACTAAATTATACCATTATTTTCTAAAATTATAATTATCTTTTTGGGCTATTATCGATTGTTTGCGTTGAAGTTTGTTGATTAATATACTTATATGGATAAAAAATTCTATCAAGTTCCTCTTTTCTTTGTTCAGGTGTTAAATACTTTATTTCTAATCCAGGTTGCTCGCTTATTGATGATACACTATAAAAATTATCTAAAAGTGCATTTCTTCCTTCATCAGTTGGGAAAAATTTTACTGAATAAAACCCACGAGAATCCATATTAAAATTTTCTAATATTCCTGAATTAAAATCATATGAAGTTTTAACATTTTTATCTTTAATAGTTATACATTTTCCATCTTTTGACAACAGTATTCCTTTTCTTAACATCAAAGAGCCTATTAACATTTTCATATACTCTAATGCTTTTTCTGCATTTTTCCCTGCCAAAGTAATTTTTTGATTACTATTAGTAATACCATAAAGAAAATTAAAAGTATTTTTAGCTGTCATTATAACTTCTGTTAACCTATTACTATATGCTTCACTTGGTGTTTCTGGTGCAAGATACACATCAGGAACACTTGTTGTATATAACCAAGCTAATGATCTTTCACATCCGCTAAATAAATTTTGATTTTGTTGATAAACTTTTTTTATTTGAGATTCAATTCTGTCTTTGTTATCAAAATCACTATAAATAATCATTCTGTCGCATTGTCCCATTCCACTGGTCAATTGATATTTAAATTTAACTGGAATGTTTTGTGAAACGAACTGTTTAACAAGCTCAAAAACAATTTCGTGCATATTTTCCGGTTTCGGAGCAATATAAAACCTATGACTGGTTTCTCCTATATTTTTTTCATTAATAATCACCCATTTATACTCTTTATTTTGATTTTTAATTCTCAAGTTTTCACCGATTTGTTGCTGTAAAAATTTTTCTAATTCTATTTCTTTTCCTTCTAACCCAGTTGGCTTATACTTAGATGCATATAATTCATCTCTTAAATTATAAGATTCTGTCTCTTTATTACATTTAAAAGCTATTCGTGATAATCCTAAAATTATTAGGTCATCTATAGGTTGTATTATTTCTTCTATATTTCCAACTTTTGGATTAATTATCTTCATTTTAAAATCATCCCTTTCGTAATTAAATTAATAAATATCTTTTAATTTTATAAGAAATTTATGGTAAAAAATCTACTCAAAAACATAAAAATAATCTAAAATAAATACAAAAATAATATACAAAACCATAATAACATCTTGACTTGCTTTAAACAATAAACTAAATTGTATTTTTTAGTAGTCGAATAGTAAACTAATCGGTTGCAAATCGTACACTAAATCGCATTTATATTGATTACATTACCATATTAACAGAGTGAATAATGCAATGTCTAGGCAAATATATTGTAAATTTTGTGCAAAAAGTATGCGAAATTTGGGCAATTTCTTTTTCTTTGTTTAACACATAGGTAAATAGTAGAAAAGGAATTGATAATCTTTTACTAGTTGATTGATTTAATATATTGTTCTAAATCGTTAAGTGGAATAGCATTACTTAAGTTTTCTATATAAAGAGTATTCTCATAGTTAAATGCTAGAAAGGTAATACCTTTAATAATAATTCTATGGGGTTCTATATATTGTAAATTCGTGTGTTCTATCATTTTTATATTTCCATTATAAATAATAGGTGTAGTACCACAAAAACTACAAATAAATTCAATCTTATTTTTAAGTGCTTCTTCCACTTCGATTTTTTCATTTTTTATTGTTACCATTTTAAGAATCTCCTCACTTTCTTTGAACATCAAAAAAAATCAATTTCATTTCTAGAATTGATATTTATCTTTAAACTCAAAACTATAAAAGTTCGAGCAGATTCTTCTCTGGTGCGGTTGAGAAAGTTATCTACAACTTTTTCAAAAGGAATTGATATGGTAACCAATCACTAACTACATTATATTACATTTTTTACTATTTTAAAATACATTTACTACAAATAAAATACATTTTTAGTTTAGGAAAAAGCGGTATAATAATTTTAATAGCAAATAAATATCCGAAAGTGAGTTCAAAAGTTATGAAAAAAACTATTTTATTATTTATCGTTTTAATGATTACTGTTGTAGGTTGCACTAGCAACAATGATAATTCAAAATCAGAAAATCTCAATAGAAATGATTTAAATATTATATCAGAGTATAACTTTATCAGAAGAATTGGCAGAAACTAATGTTTATTCAATGTATAAAAATACAGAATATCAAAATTATCAAAAAATATGGACTTTTAATGTATTAGATAACTACGATATAGAAAGTCATCATATCACTTGGAATGATAATACGGTATATTTATTAGGTTATAGCAATAGTGGCTATAATATTAAGAATGGGAAAAAGTTTATTCTCCAAATAGTAACTTAATGATTTTGAAAGATGATAATGGTATAGGTAGATTAGATCGTGTATTAGGAAATGATGCAAAATATATTTACTACGAATACTCGTGTAATGCTGATGACTATTATGGTAAAGTATCCATGGATTTAACTACTGTTGAAGTTATAGAAAAAATGATATTCCATCTAACTTAAACTGATACATTTCAAAATTACTAGGCTATCGAGTGAAATTGATAGCCCTTTTTTATAAAAAGAAAAAGCACAATTTCTTGTACTCTAATTACATTTTCCCATTAAATAATCAATAGAAACCTTATATGTTTTAGAAAGTTTAATGAGCCTAGTTATCGGAATGGTATTATTACCTTTTTCATAAGTAGCATAGTGAGATTGAGTAATGCCGATAATATGGGCTACTTGCTTTTGAGATAGGTCGGCTTTTATTCTCTCACTTTTTAATCTTTGGCACATAACATCAAAATTCATAGGTTTAATTTTAGATTCCTTAGATAAATTTTTTTCATTAACCAATGAATTGACAACAATATTAGCCATCAACAATCCAATTGCATATTTATAAGAATCATAACTCCAACGGTATAAATGTCCTAATCTTGTCTATTCTAATTTTTCCATCTAATCACCTAATACAAGGGTAGTAAAATAGTTTCGGCAAACCAAGTTACTTCATTTGACAACTAGAATCTTTTCTACTTTTGATGCAATTTTTTTTGTAATGTTTTTCCCTTAGAAGAATTAGAAAAATGAAATCTTAGCACGGTAGAAATTGGTAGATATACCAATTCTAAGTTTGTGGATTCAAATCATTATGGTCAATTAACTCTTGAAGAAATACATTTTATCAATAATCTGATGATTTACATAAATTCCAGTATTAAATAATCTATTAACTAGATTAAATACTTTATTTATTTTGAAAATAGATACAGTCTAGCATCATAATACGATAAATGTTATACTATTTTTTATAAACAAAGAGTAATTAATAAAGGAGGAAAAATGTATGATCTTATATTTCTCTGGAACTGGGAACAGTGCATATGTAGCAAAAAGAATTGCTAAAATAAATAATGAGAAAATAATAAATTTATTTAAAAAAATAAAGGAGAAAGATTACGCAAGCATAAATTCAGAAACATCATTTGTAATTGTTACACCAACATACGCTTGGAGAATACCAAGACTATTACAAAGGTGGCTAGAAAAAACAGAATTAACGGGAAATAAAAACATCTATTTTGTAATGACTTGTGGTGGTAGTATCGGAAATGCAGAAAAATATCTAAAAAAACTATGTAAAAAGAAAGAAATGAATTATTCTGGATGCCTCGAAATTGTTATGCCAGAAAATTACGTAGCACTTTTTACTACTCCAACTAAAGAAGAAGCTTTAAAAATAATTGATAAATCAGAAATAAAAATAGAACAGACAGCACAAATCATAAAAAATGAAGAAAAAGAAAGAGCAAAGAAAATTACAATACTCGATCGCTTAAATAGTAGTATTGTAAATGTATTGTTTTATCCGATATTTGTAAAATCAAAAAAATTTTATGCAAAAGACACATGTATTTCTTGTGGGAAATGTGAAAAAGTATGCCCTACTAAAAATATTATCCTAGAAAATAAAAAACCAAAGTGGGATAAAAGATGTGTACATTGTATGGCTTGCATTTCTCATTGTCCAACCGGTGCGATTGAATATGGAAAACATAGTGTAGGATTACCAAAATATACTTGTCCAAAAAAAATAGACAAATAGTAATTTAGTAAAAAATGAAGAAGTAATATATATTATAATTTATTGATTAGATTATCAAATAAAATTGATAGTCTTTTTTTGATAAAGATGTATTAAACATAATGATTGATTAAAAAAAATCAATCTTATATAAGATTGAAAGTAATTTCAAATTCGAATAATTCGAATAAATTTTTAAATGGTGCGAGTAAGAAAGTTATTTCAAACTTTTTTCGCTAAAGTAAGTAACCAATACAATATTTCTTAATATAATTATAAACCATTTAATTAAATAATCAAATATGTTTTATCAAAATTTATTAATTTAATGCCCCTGACATTATTCTAAATTTAGGATTTGTATTCCAAATGTTTAATATTTTGTCAAAATTTTTATCTGGATCTAGTAATAATTCTGCCAAGTTATCTAGTTCTACATATTCTTCTTCACTTAACTCAAATTTTTTATCTTGAATATATTTTGGTAAATGTAAAAAGATTATTTCATCATTCATAAGTGAATGAAAATCATAAAACAAACCACGAATACTTGCTTTTAATCCTAAAGTTGCTGGATCAGAAGAATAATATATTTTTTCATCTTTATACTTTTTATTTCTCATTCCTAAATATGCTTCAGCACCAAAAACAAATTTATTTCTTGGAATATCATTTAAATCAAATCCCATTTCATGATCTGGACAATGTTCATCAGCATCTACCAAAACCCATCTATTCTTATTTTCATCAAAATATTCAGTAATCCAATGGTCATAATTAACACCATCATATTTGATATATGGAGCAAAACCACTTCTAACTCTTACAGAATATCCTTTTGCTTTTAATATACTTGCTAACAATATTGCTTATCCTCTACAAGTAACATGAATTTTATCTTCTGCTTTTCGATCATTATGATATTCATTATCTTTTCTTAATAATTCATGTAACATACTTAAAGCAGTAGGAAACAAATCATCTTCATAATCTAATCTTGTAATTGGAACTTTTGTCATATCTCCCCAAAAACATTTACTATGTTTTCTTATATCTAAATCATTATAAGCAATAGGATGTATAATTTGCATTCTTTGAAGTACACATAATTCATCTATATCATTAGTCAATTGTTTAGCAAATTCTTTATATAACCCTAAATCTGTATATAAACTTGTTTACTTATAAAAATCTAATATTTTCTTATTCATCAAACCACTCCACAATATCTTTTAATTCTTTTCTAGGTCTTTGCTTTGGATTTTGATTTGCATATCCAAGTGCTAAAGCACAATTTAATTCCATATTTTCGTGATTCAACATTTTAGCCACATCTTCTGCAACATATACAGTATCTCTAATCCATAAAGTACCTATTTTTAACTCAGTTGCTCTTAAACACATATTTTCTACACAAGCACCTATTGATAGATTATCTCCTATAATCCAATTATCATTTTTTTCTCTAAATATTAAAACTAATATTGGTGCTTGTTTTATTACATTTGCTGTTGGATTAACACTACTTGCACAACCTAAATTTTTTCTTTCAATAGTATCATCATTTTTTATAGTATATTCTATCATCATATCTGCTATTTTATCTTTTGTTTTACCTTTTGTTATTACAAAATACCAAGGTTGTCTATTTTTTGCAGATGGAGCAAGTCTCCCACAATTTAATATATCTTCAACTATTTCTTTTGATATATCGTCACTCTTAAAAAGTCTAATACTTCTTCTATTTTCTATTGATTCTATTGTATTCATATTATATTTTCATCTCCCATAAATTAAAATTATAATTTTCATCTGTTCCACTTCCAACTTTGTTAAAACCCAGTTTTTCATAATGTTCATTGAGAAATTTACTTTCTTGATAACAATCAAGTCTTAAATATTTTTTATTATTTATTTTACATTGTTCAATCGCATAATTAATCAATGCCTTACCAACACCTTTTAAATTAACATCAGTTGCTAAATGATGAATATAGTAAGAAGTATCATCATTGTTCCAATAATCTTTATCTTCATTTTTTAAAAGCATAACACCACATATTTTATTATTAAACTTTGCAACAAATAATTTATTAATTTTCATTTGTTCTATAAAATAACTTTTGTCATATTTATTAGGGTAGAAATCTACACTCCATCCTTTAACACCTTTTTCTCTAAACCATAAGCATCTATCATATATCAATTTATCAATAGCATCTAGGTCTTCTAGTTTTGCCATTTCTATTTTATAATCTATATTAATTACCTCCATAAGTAGTTTTCTTCTTAATTCATATTATAACAAATTTTCTTATATTTAGATATGATTTACTATAAATTTCTATCAAAATCTTCTTTACTTTTTGAATTATTTTGTATTATATCTAACTCATTATCATCAAGTATTTCTTCATCATATAAATCATTTATTAAGTCATCATATTTATTGCTAGAGAAGAATTTGTCTTGTAGGAATTTAATAAACTTATCCCATAACTCTTTAAAGTAATTTAGTGTTTCTTCTAATTTTGATACCTTATTTTCTAATTCATAAATAGTGTCATTGGCATTGTCTAAATTATATTCTAATTCTTCAATTCTATCATCACGAGTTTTGATTTTCTTCTTTAAGTTTCTAACTTCGTTAGAGTGTTCTCTTAAATCATCTTCATATTTTTTTAAGACTATATTTATATCATTAGAATCTCTTAAATTAGAAGTGGTATCATTAGTTTGCTCTATATATTTTTTAATTTTATTTACTTCATCACTTGAAATAGAGTAGTTATTTTTATTCATAATAGTAGGTTTTAGATTATCAATAATATCATTTATCTCATTAGATTTATTTTGTAATTCATCTGCTTTATTATTCAATCCTATAAGTTGTTTTTTATATTTCTCTTGTTCTCGTTTAAATTTTTTATATTCATTCATATTAGCAACATTAATATCAACATTTCTGCCTTCTTCTTTTTCTTTAAGAGTGTAGTTTAAGTGATAAATTCTATTGAATGAATTAACACAATATTCTCTCATTTTATCTTGAATTTCTTTTAAACTTATTTTATTAAAGACATCACTTTTACCAACTTGTTTTTCCATACCATTTTTCATTCCATCTTTAAATGGGACACCAACTATATGTAAATGTGGACTAGATTCATCATAGTGAATGGTGGCATTAGCAATTCTAAAATTAGGTACAACTTCTTCTAAATCTATTATTTGTTCTTTAAAAACTTCTGTCATTTTCTTCTTAAATTTATTATCTTTATCTACCCAAAAATCCATATCTCCAAGTTCAATAATAATCTCACAAGCAAGATCTCTTTTATTATCACTAGAGATATGATTAAAATAATTTTCTATTTTTCTATCATTTCTAGTTTGTTTTTCGTTATACTTAATTCTTGCATCTTCAAATAAATCTAAATACAAATTTTTAGTATCTTCAACAATAGATGATGTTCCTTTAATCGTACAAATTAATTCTTGTTCCTCATCATATTTTCTTAAATTATGTTTATTAACTTTTGATAATTGCTGATGGTTTTGTATCGCATTATTAGATAGAGAAGTAGTTCCAGTTTCAGTATTTTTTACACTTCTTCTTGCTTTTTTAGATTTATTTTTATCATTGCTTAAATGTAATGAATAAGATAATTCTTCCTTATCTTCCATATTTTATATTCCCCCTTTTGTATATTAGAGTCCTACTATTTATAGTAGGGTAATTTTGCTCTTGACAAAATCTCTAACCCCCTATAGATTTTGACATCTCACTTCGCTCATATCAAAATCTGGGGAGCTAAGGTTTAGGCAACCTTAGAAACCACCTGCCTTATTTCGTATTATTTCAAAACTTCGTAATGAAATAAAACTACACAAGACTTTTGATAAAATATTAAGCACTGCTTATTATTTTATATCATTTAGAGTATTCTTTGTTGCTAACATTCCCATTGATACCCAATTTTCATTTCCATTGTTATTGTCTTGTAATGGGAATATTCTAATAGGTACTTCACCATTTTTGAGTGGTAGCATATCTAATTTTTTGGTTTCTTTATAGTAAGTTCCTTTATATAAATTAACTTCATAATATTCATTTAATCTATACAAGTTTTGCATAACTTCTTTAATTGGTAAGTATTCACTATACCTAACAATAGTGTCAGTACATATTCCATTAAAGTTATATGTAAGTGGTCGTTTTTTATCAACATAACTTTGCTTATATAATTCTTCAAAATCGCTATAAAAGGTACTTCTAAAATTAACTTGTTTTACTTCATATTTATTATTTTCTACTTCAAGTTCTATATCATCAACATATCTCATAATAATATCTGCTTTAATATCTCTATCTAGTAAATCCCAGTTTTCATTAAAAGCATAATAAGATATTGGTAATTTTACTTTATTGATAAAATCCATATCTCTTTTAAGTAGAATATCATCAATAGTAAAGTTTAATTGTTCTGCTTGTTCGTTTTCTAATAATTTTGTATTGATTAATTCTAGTTGTTCTTCAATTATTTTTATTTCTTCTTTAAATTCTTCTTCAGTAAATAATGAATCAATATATGCTTTTTTAATTCTTTCTTTTTTCTTGTTTAAGTTCTTCAATTCCTTATTTAATTCTTCTTTTGGATTTTCTAATTTTGATTTTAAAACTGGTAAAAAGAATTCATTAACAACATTATCATACCCTAAAATATCACCAAGTAGAGTTTTAATAGTTTCTTCTATTTTAGGTTCTTTAATAGTTATTTTACAACTAGTACATTGATAGTAATAATAGACTTTACCATTTTTCTTTCTTGTAGCATTACCACCTAAAATACGATTACATTTAGGACATCTTAATTTTTGTAAAAACAAATATTCTTTATCTCGCTTATAATTTCTAGAGTTCTTTCTCTTTTGGACTTGGCATTCTTCCCATAATTCTTTTGAAACAAGTGGCTCTACAACATTTTCATAATAAGTAGGGTGATTTGTTTTTTTACCATGAACATAATCACCTTTATAAATTTCATTTTCTAGTATTCTTAAAATGGTACTATCACACCAATTTGTTTTTCCAAAAACTTTTTCTTCATTGTAAATATTAGAGATAGTTTGATAAGAATTTCCCTCATAATACAAATTAAATATTCTTATTACTTCATCTTTTGTAAGTAGATCTATTACAAGTTTCTTATTTACATGTTTATAACCAAATGGTGCTTTATTTGGAATATTGCCAACTTTTATTGCTCCAGCAAGTCCAACTTTAGTTCTCTCACTTGTCCTTTCAATTTCATTTTGTGAAACTGCTGTAAGTAATCTGGCAACCATTCTATCATTAGCATTAGTCGTATTTATATCATCATTCGCACAATCTAAATAAGCATTATTTTCTTCTAGGAACTTCATTATATTTTCCCAGTCATAAACACTATGAGTTAATCTATCTAATTTTAAAACAACAATAGTATTACATTTCTTATTTCTAATATCTTCTTTTAATTCTTCAAATGCTGGTCTATGATTACCTGTTTTAGCACTGATTCCAGCATCTTTATATACCTTATAAATTTCATAACCTTTGTACTCACACATTGCTTTTAATCTTTTTTCTTGTTCTGGTAAACTAAAACCTTCACGAGCCTGATCTTCTGTGCTGACACGAATATAAATTCCTGAAATTTTCTTTTCTTCATTCATAAACTTCAAATCCTTTCTATCTTTATATATAAAAAAAGAGGTGCAAGACATTAGGTTTTATGTCTTGCACCTCTCATAAATTCCAATATGTTGCTTATTAATTTGTTTTATATTAACCCCACAAAACATAAAACTTCTTTATTGCTTTCCTATTATAGATTCTTTTATTGTAAAATCAAGACATATTTACCATTTTTTGTCTATTTTAAGACAATTTTAGAAAAAGTTGGTACAAAACTTATATTTAGTTTAATTGCTTAATAAAGGTTTCTAAATCTGATAATTTAATTCTATTAGATAAATTCTCAATAAAGATTTCATTAGAATAATTAAATACTAGAAATGTGATGCCTTTAATAATAACCCTATGAGGTTCTATGTAGTTTAAATTTATCTTATTAATTTTTCTAATATTACCATTGATAATTGTTGGAGTAATATTACAAAAACTACATATAAATTCTATTTTGTTCTTTAATTCATTATCAATTTCTAATTCTTTCTTTGTAATAGTTACCATTTCATCTGTCCTCCTTTGCTTAAACAATTAAAAAGTACCAACTTCTTATTTGAAATTGATACTTATATATTTAAGCCCTAAACTATAAAAGTCTGGACAGATTGCTTACTGGTGGAGATGAGGAGAATCGAACTCCTGTCCAAAAATAGAGCTACATAAACTTCTACAAGCTTAGGTAATTCTTATAGGTTTCAAATAGTCTTCAGAGAATTACCAACCAAATGACTATTCTAGATTTTTCAGTTCAATTATCCTAAAATCATCAGATAATTATATCCTATTAAAATTAACCATCACAAACGAACATAGGAAATCCGAATGTAACAGTGCACCTTGTCTAAACTAGGCCATAGCTAATTCTTGGTTTCCACCAAATAAATTAGAAAGTGCTGTTTTAATACTGTTTCCAGTTATATTTAAGTTTGTTTGTAACGTAAACAACACGGCTTGCCATTTATGCTCTACTATTCCTGTCGAAACCAAAACATCCCCGACTACGCACATTATAGCACAAAAAGGATACTTCGTAAAGGGCCCTTATCTACCTCTATATTTATCTGTTTTACGCATCTCTCGCTCTAAATCACGAGCTTTAATAGTTTCTCGCTTATCATAATTCTTTTTACCACGACAAACACCTAATAAAATCTTAGCTTTACCATTCTTAAAATATAACTTTAAGGGTACTAGCGTATACCCTTCTTGAGAAACTTTAACTTCTAAACGACAAATTTCTTTAGCGTGTAATAGTAACTTACGGTTACGTGTTTCAGCATGATTAAAAATATTTCCTTCTTTATAAGGAGCAATAAACATATTTACTAAAAATACTTCATGATTACGAATAAGTGCATAACTATCTTTTAAAGCTGCACTACCAGAACGAATTGATTTTATTTCAGTACCTGTCAAAACAATGCCACATTCAAGTTCTTGTTCAATAAAATAATCATGTCTTGCTTTTCGATTAAGAATTTCCATAAGTAATACCTCCTATAAATCTTTCATTACAACTTGGTTGTTTAAGGATGTTACAATACTACGATATTTCTGATAATATTCTCGATACTTAGGTAACAAAATTTCATTTAATTGATGATAAGGATAGACAACAAAGTTTCGCTTTCTACCATAAGTAGAATATGTATAGAGCAACTCTGCTTCAACATTTTCCAAACGAATCGTAGTTACCTCTTTTTCCACAGTTTTGTGGATAGAAACCCTAGCTACCAAACCCGTTAGGCGTTCTACCCCTTCTTGATCAGAGATAAAGTTTCCTAATGAATAAAAAACTAACGTCTTTCCCACATAGGTAATAGGCTCTATTACATGTGGATGAGTACCAATAACAATATCTACCCCTAAAGACGAAAGATAAGTAGCAATCTGTTCTTGTTGAGGACTGACTTGAGTAGAATACTCTGTCCCCCAGTGCATAGCAACAATGACTACGTCTACTTCATCACGTACACGTTCAATATCATTCTTGACTAATTCTTCACTATAAACATTATTTAAATATTCTTTTCCACTAGGTGTTGATAAACCATTAGTCCAAGTTGTATAGGAAAAAAAAGCATAAGTAATTCCATTCACTTCCCGAATGACCTTTTCATCACGTTCTTCAAAGGAGCCATAGCTTCCTGCTTTATAAACATTTTTATGCTGTTGCCAATAGGTAAGAGAATTTAATACTCCTTGTTCGCCTTTATCCATCGTATGATTAGTAGCTAAAGACACCAAATTAAAATCAGCATCAATAAAAGCATCGCCCACTTCATAAGGAGAGTTGAAACGAGGATAATTAGATAAACCTAACTCACTACCACCAAGAATTGTCTCTTGGTTATAATAACCCAAGTCATAGGATGCTACTAAAGGTTTAATTTTTTCTAACATTGGACGAAAATCATAACTGTCAATCCCTGTTTTTGCATCCTGATAAATAGCACTATGAATGAGAGCATCTCCTACCATAACAAGGTTAGCCTGATACTCCTTTTTTATTTCTTTCTCAACAACAGGCAAATCACTATTTTGTTGATTATTAGAAACATAAAAGTTTTGATAACAATAAATACTCATCATTACCATAATAAGAATAACTAATAGTATTCCAATCATCTTAGGCTTACTTCGCTTCTTTACTACCATACTATTTACGCCTTTTCAATAATTTCAAAATCAATTGTTTTAGCTTCTTTAGAAGCCGCTACTACTTTTATCCTAACACGTTCACCAATTGTATAACGCACCTTAGTCCGTTCTCCCACTAAAGTCATTCTCTCTTCATCATAAACAAAATAATCCTTCATATTTCGTAAAGGAACTAATCCTTCTACCATATTATCAAGTTCCACAAACATTCCAAAACTCATTACGGAAGAAATCATCCCTTGATATACTTCACCAATATGATCTTCCATATATTCTGCCATTTTCATATCTTCCACTTCTCTTTCACAATCAATGGAAGCTCTTTCTCTACTAGACGCAATATCACTAATAAATACTAATTTCTCTTGCCAATGATGAAGCGTTTGCGGAGCTAAATCATGTTGGAATAAATAGGTATGTAACAATCGATGAACCGTAGTATCTGGATAACGCCGAATAGGAGAAGTAAAATGAGTATAACATTTACTAGCAAGACCATAGTGACCTAAATTAGTTGGTAGATAAACAGCTTTTTGCATACTGCGCAATAATAAACTAGATAAAATCTTAGCTTCCTTTTTATCCTTCAGAAAGTTTAAAATTCGCTGTACTGTTGTAGGTTTATTATCTTTAATATTTCCTGGAATTTGGTACCCCAGATTACTAACAAACCCTAAAAAAGTACGAATTCTTTCCTCCTTAGGATATTCATGAATTCGATAAATAAATGGTAAATCCATATTAAAAATATGACTAGCCACACACTCATTAGCAGCAATCATAAAATCTTCAATCAAATTTTCACCCGTAGCCTGTGTCCGCATTACCACTTGTGTTGGCTTCCCATTTTCATCTACTAAAATTTTAGGTTCTCCAATATCAAAATCCAAATAACCACGACGAAGCTTAGCTTTTCGTAAAATTTCCGCCAAAATATTCATTAATCGTAGTGAATCGACGTAAGGATCATACCCTTCAGGAACTTGATTTTTTTCAAGAATTTGATTTACTTTTTTATAAGTCATCTGAATTTTAGACCGAATAACACTCTCAAAAATTTCATAATGATGGAGCTTACCTTGTTCATCAAACTCCATAACACAGGAAATAGCCAAACGATCCACCCCAGGATTTAAGGAACAAATACCATTAGATAAAGCATGCGGTAACATTGGAATTACACGATCAACTAAATAAACTGATGTCCCACGTTCCATTGCCTCTTTATCAAGAGCACTACCTTCCCTCACATAATAGGAAACATCAGCAATATGGACTCCTAATTGATAATTACCATTAGCTAACTTCGAAATACTAATGGCATCATCTATATCCTTCGTATCATCTCCATCAATGGTAAAGATCATCTCATCACGCAAATCTCTACGACCCTGCCAATCAGCCTTTGCAACTGTCATAGGTAAGGATTGAACTTCAGCTATTACTTCTTCAGGAAATTCTGTGGCAATATGATATTTTTCCACAATCGATAAAATGTCCACTCCAGGATCATTCTTATGACCTAATATCTTAATTACTTTTCCTTCTGCTTTTTGATTGCTAATTCGTCTTGTAATTTCCACTACTACTTTATGACCATCCACAGCATTCATACTATTTTCTAAAGATACAATTACCTCCAAATTAACTTTATCCTCATCTAACGCAACTACTCCCACATTGTTAGAAAATTGAATCTCGCCAACATAAGTATTCGTCTCATGCTTTAATACCCGTAAAATTCGCCCTTCTAAACGACCAATATCCTTTTTAGAAAGTAACTCTACAATCACATCATCTCCATGAAGCGCACCATTGATATTCTCTTCTTTAATATAAATATCATCGGTCATCCCTTCCACTTGAACAAAACCAAAACCTTTTTTATTAGAATGCAATTTTCCCTTAAATAAATGACTATTGCTAAAAAGCATATACTTATCTTTATTCGTATGATAAATGGTCGCTTCTTCTTCCATTTCTTTCAAAACCAATAACAACTCTTCCAAGTGGCTAATTCCCAAAGCTTCCTCTATTTCAAAAACAGTCAAACTTCTAGTAGTGCTTTCTAATATTTTGATAATTCTTTCTTTCATCTAACTGACCCCATTTCTTTTTGTTATTTATATCATACCACAAATCACAAATTTCCCTCAAAAAAAAGCACAAATAATAGTATTTGCACCTTTAATTATCTAAATAAAAGATTGTACTAAACAAATAATAAAGAAAGAAAGCCCCAATAACATAGTAATGCGTGTAATAACTAATTCCGAACCACGCTCTTTACGATTTTTAAACAAATCACTACTATTTCCAGATAGGATTTGGGCTCCCCCTTCGGCTTTACTACTTTGTAACAACACAATCACGATTAAAATAATCGAAATGATCAACAATAAAGTTTTCATCTTGCCACCTCCGTTTACAACAATACTATTAACATATCACAATTTGCTAAGTTTATCAAGCATTTACTGGACAATAAATCGATCTAAAGTCTTACTTTTTACTAAGCCTCTTTCGGCCTCTTTTGGTGTCACATAATAACTAAGATAGTTAAGTAATTGTTGCGCTTTTCTAGAGGAAGCTTTGCTGGAATTGATAAGTCCTGAATTCAACATTTCTTTTTGATGGTCTGTTAGTGTCCCAAAAACATACGTATCCCCCTGTTCAAATAAATAATCAAACAGTTCCATTTTTTCTTCCTGAACTATGTTCTTTCTTTTAGTAAGATCAACAGTAAAAAGATTTACCTCTTCGGAAACTGATCCTACTTCTTTTAAAAGACGAATATTTTGTTTTTCAAATAAAGACAAAGCCTCTAACGCTAGATCTACTTTAGAAGTTCCTATATAACGCCACTTTGTAAATAACATTTCCCCATGAAAATCACAATGACTAAGATAATACTTCAACTGTGCAATTGACATTTGTTCAACACCGGCAAGTTCAAAGCCACGATATAAAGTAGTAGCCGGATTAGAAAGCATTAAAACACCACCACAGTTTTGATGATCTGTCTTTTCTAAAGTCGTCATGGGAAGGTTTGAACTTTGATAAAGAGAAAACGTTTTTACCCGTTCTTTAACATTTATATGCTTTCCATCTGCTAACATACTTTTCATATCTAAGATATAATTTTGAACCTCAGAAAACCCAGGATGACTATTTAATTCTCCACTATTCAATAAATCAACTAGTTGTTCAAAATTTTGCACAGAATATTCTTGCAAAATAGCCTTTAAACATTTTGGGTCATGCATACTAAACTGATCCATACGAATCCCAATATTTTGATAATTTACCATCTTCTCACCTCAAATATTTTTATATTATACAACAAAATTCTATATTCGTCAAAAAAAGGACTTTCGTCCTACTCAATTTCTTCTTCAATCCGCATTAATTGGTTATACTTACAAATACGATCTGTTCGTGACATCGATCCCGTCTTAATTTGGCCAAGATCTAAACCGACGGCTAAATCAGCAATTGTCGTATCCTCTGTTTCCCCACTTCGATGCGAAATAATAGTTCGATAGCCATGCTTTTTAGCTAATTCAATCGTTTCTAAGGTTTCACTAATCGTTCCAATTTGATTTACTTTTAATAAAATAGCATTTCCACAGTGTTGATCGATCCCCTTTTGAAGACACTCTTTATTAGTAACAAATAAATCATCCCCCACCAATTGAATTCTATCGCCTAAAACCTCCGTCACTTTACGAAAACCTTCCCAGTCATTTTCATCAACTGGATCTTCGATGGAAATAATAGGATAATTATCTACTAAACTTTGGTAATAAGCAATCAGCTCCTCCGTAGATACTACCTTGCCCTCACCAGCTAAATGATAAGCACCATCTTGATAGAATTCACTGGCTGCGACATCTATGGCATAACAAACATCTACTCCAGGAACATAACCAGCTCTTTTTACCGCTTCATTAATTAATTCAAATCCTTCTTGATTACTCTTTAAATTAGGTGCAAAGCCACCTTCATCACCAACACTAGTAGCATAGCCTTTTTCTTTTAATACGGTCTTTAAGGTATGAAATATTTCAGCACCCACACGGACACGCTCATGAAGGTTTTTTCGTTGAGGAATAATCATATATTCTTGGAAATCCAATGAATTATCAGCATGTGCTCCTCCATTAATAATGTTCATCATTGGAACAGGCAAAGTACGCCCTGTACCTACATATTGATAAAGTGGTTTCTGAGCCTGCTTAGCAGCAGCCTTTAAACATGCCATCGATACTCCCAAAATAGCATTGGCACCTAAATTACATTTTGTTTTAGTACCATCAAGAGCGATCATTTTAGCATCAATTTCTGCTTGGTTTTCTACTTCCATACCAATCAAATTTTCACGAAGAATTCCATTGACATTAGCAACAGCAGTTAAAACACCCTTTCCTTGAAAGCGATCACCACCGTCACGCATTTCTAAAGCCTCTCGTTCTCCTGTGGAGGCACCACTAGGAACAGATGCTCTTTCCATTAGACCATTTTCTAAAATAACATCTACTTCCACAGTAGGATTTCCTCTGGAATCCAAGATTTCCCGACCAATAATATTTTTAATTCTCATTTATTTCTATCTCCTCTACTAAATTTTTAAACTGTTCCCCACGATCCTCACACTGCTTATATTGATCCCAAGAAGCAGAAGCCGGACTGAGTAATACAATATCGTTTGGCTTAACAATTTGTTGTAAATAAGCAAAAGCTTGTTCCAAATGCTCAAATACCTGCGTTGAAATCGTTACTTCTTCGCCATAATCACGCACGCGTTCACGACACTGACCAATTCCAATAATTGTTTTAACAGGTGCCAAATAAGCATCTAAATCATGGAAATTTTGTCCACGATCGAGTCCCCCAAGAATAAGAATAACATTTTCTTGAAAAGATGATAAAGCTATCTGTGTACACTTAGTATTGGTAGCTTCCGTGTCATTATAATAACGAACTCCTGCCACTTCTTTGATAAATTCCAACCGATGGGCAACGCCCGTAAAGGTCGTTAATACTTCCCGAATAACATCACTAGAAACCCCCACCTCTTTAGCAATCATTAAAGCTCCTAAAGCATTTTCTATGTTATGGTTACCTGGTAACAAGAATTTATGACGTTCAATAATTTTCTCATCATAATACCAAAGTGCTTCATCTTTATAATAAGCACCATTAATCTCTTGACAGGATGAAAAATATTTAGTAGTTGCAAGAATTCCTTTACTACCTTTCATAACCTCTTCATTTTCAATATTTAAAATAGCAATATCTGAAGACTCTTGTTGAGCAAATAACTTTAATTTTACACGTTTATAATTATCATAAGTTTTTAAAAAATCAAGATGAGCTTCAGATAAATTAGTGATTAAAGCAATATGAGGGCGAAATTTAACAAAGTTTTCTAGTTGCTGACAAGATACTTCCATTACGATGATATCACCCGCAAGCAGCTGTTCTAAAAAACTACATAATGGATAACCGATATTACCAGCCAAATGCACTCTTTTGCCACTTTTCTTAATCATTTCATAAGTAAGTGTAGTGGTAGTAGTTTTTCCATTAGTACCAGTAATTCCAATCAATGTAATATCCTTAGGTAATAAACGATAAGCCATCTCAGCTTCATTAATTACCTCTATTCCTAATTGTCGAGCTTTTAATACATAAGGATGATCAATAGCAATTCCTGGGTTTTTAATTAAGTAATCGAAACTGTCATCCAGTAATTCTTCAGGATGTTCACCAAAAATAAGATTAACTCCCAAAGATTCTAACTCTAAAATCTTTGCTTCCTCTTGCTTTTCCTTGGGACCACCATCATTTAAAATAATCGTATTGCCTCGTTTACTAAGGAACTTAGCAGCTTCATAGCCACTACGAGCCATCCCTAAGACTAAAATCTTGTTGTTTTCAAACATTTATTTTCCCTCCTATTTCCATTATACGTTTTTTAGGGGCATCTTTAAACCCTTTTCATTGAAAAAGAGTGAAATTATTGCTATAATGAGATGGACAAAGGAGCAAAAAAATGAAGATCATAACGTTAAAGGAAACTGAATTTGATCAATATGCTAACAAGCATAAATATCGTAGTTACTATCAAAGTACTGCCTATGGTAGAACAATGCAAAAGTTTGGCTATGATACACATTATCTAGGAATTATGAATGATCATGGTAACCTAATTGGAGCCACCTTACTGTTATACCGTGAAGTTTTCATGAATTATAAAATTGCTTATGCTCCCCGCGGAATGCTCATTGAATACAGTAATCAATTTCAATTAAAAGAGCTGTTAGAACGTTTAAAAAAACTATTAGGGAAACAAGGATTCATGCTTCTTAAATTCGATCCTTTAATCCCCATTAACCTACGCAACAAAGATGGTCAAATTTTAAATCACAATCAAGAAACGGAAATTATCTTAGAAAATCTCAAAAATCTCAACTTACAGTATCATGGACAAACTTTATTTTTTGAAACCGAAAAACCCCGTTTTGAAGCTTTGATCACGTTACAGCAAGATATAAAAGAAATTTATCATCATTTTGAAAAGCGAGTACGCTATAAAATTAAAAAGGCAATTCGTTCCGGGGTAGAGATCTACCGAGGCACAGAAAATGATCTACCGACTTTTTTCGAATTCGTAAAACGAAAACACGATCGACCCTTAACCTATTATCAAGAGCTATATCAAAATTTTGATAAACAATCAGAATTATTTCTTGCCAAATTAAATACAGAAACATTTGTCATCTCTAGTAAACAACTCTATGAAAAGGAATTAGATAACAATGATAATTTAGCTCAGCAAATTCAAAAATCACAAAACAATATTGCAACTAGAAAAAAATTAATCAATGAAAAAATAGAATCTGATAAACTAATTAATATCTACAAAAAAAATTTAGTCTGGGCAACAAATTTATTAAAACAGTATCCAAAGGGATTGATCATCGGAGGCGCCTTTATCATCTGCTATGACAACGCTGCCTTTCTTGTCATCGAAGGTTTTGATTCCAAGTTTAAAACCCTCAATCCCAACTATCTTATCAAATGGGAAATGATAAACAACTACAAAAAAAGGAACTTTAAGTATATTAATCTAAATGCTGTTAGTGGTGAATTTCAACAAGCTAATAACTATTCTGGATTAAATGAAATGAAATTAGGATTTCATAGTGTTATCACAGAATATATTGGTGAATTTGATTATATTATCAGTCAGCTTCCTTATAATCTCTACAAAAATTTAAACAAAGACAAAAAGAAATAGTACTCTTACTATTCTTTTTTTGTATCCTCTTCTCGAAAACAGATACTGTCTAATAATATTTTTGAAACTTCTTCCAGCTCTTCAACCTTCTGTTTAGGTGTATGAAATTCAACCTTAACTAACTTTTGATTAATTGTAAAATAACGAATATCATAATAATTTCCCAATTCCTGTTGATCAGTCGCTACCAATTTAGCAAAAGTCTTATCATATTTTTGATAAGTGACAGCTTCTGTTACCTTAAAACCAGTTAAAGAATTTTTAGTATTTTCAATGTAGGTAGCTAAATCACTATCGGAAATAACAATATTAGATACGGTAACAAAAACATGGGTTTGATCATCACTACTTTGAAAAACCAGTTCTGGACGATCATTAGCCGGATACTTAACTTTTAAAGTGGCTTCATCCAATTTAACAAATTGTTTAGGAATCTTAATAAAAAAAGCCTGATTAACACGATAAAGTTTCCAGTCTACTACCTCAGTACCAATTTTTAATACTTTTTCAGACGGCGATAGTTTCGCACGATTTTGCTCATTAATAAGATTAGCTACCAAATAGGCACCACCGACAAGAAAACAAATACCGATAAGTCCAAGAATTGTGTTTTTTAAAGAACGCATTTTTATCACCTATTAAAATTATATCAAAAAAAAGAAGCAATGGCTTCCTTTTTCATCTTTATTCAACAATTTCTGAAACAACACCGGCACCAACCGTACGGCCACCTTCACGAATAGAGAATTTTGTACCCTTTTCAATAGCAATTGGGTGAATCAATTCAACTTCCATAGTAATGTTATCTCCTGGCATTACCATTTCTACCCCTTCAGGTAAGGTAACTACACCAGTAACATCTGTTGTTCTAAAATAAAATTGTGGACGATAATTTGAGAAGAATGGTGTATGACGTCCGCCTTCTTCTTTGCTTAGAACGTATACTTCTGCCTTAAATTTGCAATGTGGATGAACACTTCCTGGTTTCGCAAGAACTTGTCCACGTTCTACTTGTTCCCGAGAAATACCACGAAGAAGTACACCAGCATTATCACCAGCTTCAGCAAAATCTAATTGTTTACGGAACATTTCAATTCCTGTAACAACTGTCTTTTGCGTATCACGAATACCAATAATTTCAACTTCATCATTAAGTTTTAATTGTCCACGTTCAACACGTCCTGTAACAACTGTACCACGACCAGTAATAGTGAAAACGTCTTCAATACTCATTAAGAATGGTTTATCAGTATCACGTTCAGGAGTTGGGATCCATTCATCAACAGCATCCATAAGTTCATAGATAGCGTTAACATATTTTTCTTCTCCTTCAAGAGCCTTAAGAGCAGAACCCTTAATAACTGGTGTATCATCACCTTCGTAACCATATTCATTTAATAAGTCACGAACTTCCATTTCTACTAAATCAATTAACTCTTCATCATCAACCATATCACATTTATTTAAGAAGACAACCATACGAGGTACCCCAACTTGACGTGATAATAAGATATGTTCACGAGTTTGAGCCATAGCACCATCGGTTGCTGCAATTACAAGAATTGCTCCATCCATCTGAGCTGCACCTGTAATCATATTCTTTACATAGTCAGCATGTCCTGGACAGTCAACATGTGCATAATGACGCTTTTCTGTTTGATATTCAACGTGTGAAGTATTAATCGTAATACCACGTTCTCTTTCTTCTGGAGCCTTATCGATATTTGCATAATCAGTGAAATCAGCCCAAGCAGAATTCTTATCATGTAGACATTTAGTAATTGCTGCTGTTAAAGTAGTTTTACCATGATCTACGTGTCCAATTGTACCAATGTTAACATGTGGTTTTGAACGGTCAAATTTTTCTTTTGCCATAATATTTCCTCCTTTTTTATTTACAACTTATATTTTATCTAACAATTGATTTTTTTGCAACTGTTTAGAACTTTTTTAGTAAAGAGTTTTTAATTACCACTCTTTTTAATAATTTCTTCGGCAATATTTTTAGGTACTTCTTCATAATGATCAAAAGTCATCACAAAGTTTCCACGACCCTGCGTATTACTTCTTAAATTAGTAGCATACCCAAACATTTCTGAAAGGGGAACCATTGCTGAAAGTTTTACTGCATTTCCCATACTTTCTTGGCCTAAAGGACGACCACGACGACTCGTCAAATCTCCCATAACATTACCAAAATACTCATCTGGAGTAGTGACTTCAACTTTCATAATTGGTTCTAACAATACAGCTTGACACTTATTCTTCGCTTCTTTCAAAGCAAGACTGGCAGCAATTTTAAAGGCCATTTCATTAGAATCAACATCATGATAGGAACCATCATAAAGAGTTGCTTTCACATCAATCATTGGATAGCCAGCTAAAATACCAGTCTGCATAGCTTCTTGTAATCCTTTATCAACGACAGGAATATATTCTCGAGGTACAACACCACCAACAATACTGTCAACAAATTCATATCCTTTATCTTTATTTGGCTCAAACTTAATCCAAACATGACCATATTGACCACGTCCACCAGATTGTTTGATATACTTACCTTCACATTCAGCACTTTGTTTAATTGTTTCACGATAAGACACTTGCGGCGCTCCAACATTGGCTTCTACATGAAATTCCCGCTTCATTCGATCAACTAAAACATCAAGATGTAACTCACCCATTCCTGCAATTACCGTTTGACCAGTCTCATGATCCGTATGAACTTTAAAAGTAGGATCTTCTTCTGCTAATTTTTGTAAAGCGATTCCCATCTTATCTTGATCAGCCTTTGATTTAGGTTCCACAGCTAACTGAATAACTGGTTCCGGTACACTAAGCTTTTCTAAAATAATTGGCTTCTTCTCATCACATAAGGTATCTCCCGTTGTGGTATTCTTAAGACCTACTGCTGCCGCAATATCCCCTGTATAAACATCCGTAATTTCATTTCGATTATTCGCATGCATCTGTAAAATACGACCAATCCGCTCTTTACTATCTTTGGTAGAATTTAAAACATAACTACCACTACTCAAATGTCCTGAATAAACACGGAAGAATGTAAGACGTCCTACAAATGGATCGGTCATCACTTTAAAAGCTAACGCACTAAATGGTTCATTATCATTTGGATGACGAAGCTCTTCTTCCCCTTTTAAATTATGTCCCGTAATTGCCTCTGTATCAACAGGGCTTGGTAAATAATCAATAACTGCATTTAAAAGTGGCTTAATTCCCTTATTTCCTAGTGCTGTACCACACATAACAGGGAAAAATGCAGCTTTTAAACACCCTTTACGAATTGCCGATTTTAACATCTCAACAGAAATATCTTCTCCTTCGAGATATTTTTCCATCATTTCATCATCAAACTCAGCCACCGCCTCAATTAAATCCGCATGCTTTTCTTCTGCCAACGCTTTTAAATCAGCTGGAATCTCAATTTCTTCAGCCTCTTCTTCTGGTTTACCATCGAATTGATAAGCTTTCATGGTAACTAAATCAATTACCCCTTTAAAATTATCTTCTGCCCCGATAGGCCATTCAATTGGCTTCGCATTAACACCAAGACGATCCTTAATTGTTTTCAAACTGTATTCAAAATTAGCACCCATTTTATCCATTTTATTTGCAAAAATAATTCTAGGTACTTTAAACTCATCCGCTTGTCGCCAAACAGTCTCCATCTGCGACTCAACACCAGCCTGAGCATCAAGTAATGCCACAGACCCATCCAGTACTCGTAAACTACGACTAACTTCGATCGTAAAATCGACGTGTCCTGGTGTATCGATAATATTATAGCGATAGCCTTTCCAATGAGCTGTTGTAGCTGCTGAGGTAATGGTAATACCACGCTCTTTTTCTTGCTCCATCCAGTCCATTTGGGCAGCCCCTTCATGTGTCTCACCTATTTTATGGATTTTACCAGTATGATACAAAATACGTTCTGTACAAGTAGTCTTACCAGCATCAATATGAGCCATAATTCCAAAATTTCTTGTCTTTTCTAAAGACGTATCTCTTGCCATAGGTTCTCCTTTCTACCAACGATAATGAGCATAAGCTTTATTGGCTTCTGCCATCCGATGAGTATCTTCTCGTTTTTTCACTGCTGCTCCTGTACCATTAGCGGCATCCATAATTTCATTCGCCAAATTATCAGCCATTCCACGACCACCACGGCTTCTTGAAAATTTCACTAACCAACGAAGCGCTAACGCTTCCGCACGAGCTGGTGTTACTTCTACTGGTACCTGATAATTACTCCCCCCTACTCGACGTGACTTAACTTCGACAGTAGGACGAATATTATCCATCGCTTCAGTAAACACTTCTAATGGATCTTTTCCTGTTTTATTTTTAATTGTATCAAATGCTTCATACAAAAGTGTTTGTGCCGTTCCCTTTTTTCCATCTAACATAATTGTATTCACAAGTTTAGTAACTGTTTTAGATTTATAGATAGGATCTGGCAATACATCTCTTTTTACAGCACGACGTTTACGCATATTCTATTTCCTCCTTCCAAAAAATAATTCTACTTAGGTCTTTTAGCGCCGTATTTACTACGACCTTGTTTTCTATCTTTGACTCCGGCAGTATCAAGCGCTCCGCGAACGATATGATAACGAACTCCGATTAAGTCCTTTACACGTCCACCACGCACAAGTACCACACTATGTTCTTGTAAGTTATGTCCAATACCAGGAATGTAAGTATCTACTTCCTTACCATTACTTAAACGAACACGGGCATACTTCCGTAATGCTGAGTTTGGTTTCTTAGGTGTCTTCGTTCCCACACGGGTACATACGCCACGTTTCTGGGGAGATGAATTATTAGTTTGTTTTCTTCTAATAGTATTAACACCAACATTTAAAACTGGTGCTTTACTCTTACGTACCTTTTTTCCTCTTCCTTTACGGACTAACTGGTTAATTGTAGTCATATAAAATATATCTCCTTTCTTTACACATATCCGGGTGTATCATTTTAACTTCTAAATAAAGTTTTGCGTTAGGCGCAAAACAAAATTTAATCAGCAAACATAATATATCATTAGTCTATGTGAAAGTCAATCGTTTTATTTGTTTTTATCAAGACGCTACCTTCTAATTTCCTTTTTTTACGAATATAGTATAAAGAAAGGAGCATTTTGATGGATTATCAAGCTAAGTTACCCTACCCCAGTCCACGAGTAGAAGCAAAAAACCCTTATTATGCGGTATTATTACTAGAAGACTATGCTGGTACTGTCAGTGAAGAGACAGCTATACATTTATACTTATATCAATATTTAACACAAAATCAACAATACCAAGAAATTGCTATGGCACTTCATCATATTTCAGAAGTAGAAATGCACCACTTACAGTTATTAGGAGAGACAATTTCTTTATTAGGTGTTGATCCCAAATACCGAACCATTGACTTAAAAACTCGACAAGAAAAATATTGGAACGCAAACTTTGTTACCTATGAAAAAAACATTGTTGCCTTACTAAAAACTGACATCGAAAAAGAAACTGCTGCCATCAATCAATACCAACAACATCGTCACCTTATTCGAGATATTTATATTCAAAATTTGCTAACTAGAATTATTGAAGATGAACAAATTCATTTACAAATATTTCAATACTATTTAAATAAATTTACCAAAAAAACAAGATCTAACCAATAGAACTTGTTTTTTATTCATGAAAACAACTACCACCAATAAACTCTCGAATAATAGAATCATCTGGAATAGCTTCACTAGGAATAGGTAAAATAAGACGCAATAAATTTAACAAGCGTTTCGCTTCTTCATAATACTGAGAATTTTCTGAAACCGAAAATAATAAAGGTTCAACATATGTTTTTAACACACCTAGTTCATAAATTAAAGCAGTATTAATCGTCACATCTGCTTCATCTTGATAAGGAAAAATAAATTTTTCCTCCCCAGTACGAACATTGGGCCAAACCTTAAGCGTATCTTCAGGGGTATACCCCCTAGTACGATTATCACGAATCATCCGACGTAATAAACGATTATCAGTAGTAGAGAAACGGTTATGACTATCAATATTTAATTCCGTTAAAGCCGACAAATAAATTTTAAACTTATGAATCGCGGGAATAGAATCTAAAACAGCAGGGTTTAAAGCATGAATTCCTTCAATTAACAAAATATCATCTTCTAAAAGAAAAAGTTCTTTAACAAAATTCTTTTTTCCCTCAATAAAATTATAAACAGGCACAACAACGGTTTCACCTTTTAACAATAAAGCAATCTGCTCCGCCATCATCTTCGTATCAACAGCCTCAAAACACTCATAGTCAGGCTGTCCTTCTTCATTAAGCGGTGTTTCTTGGCGTTCTACAAAATAGTCATCCATACTAAGCATCTTAGGATGCAAACCAAAACTTTGTAAGTACATACATAACTTAGTAGTAGTCGTCGTCTTACCAGACGAAGAAGGTCCTGCCAACAAAATAACTTTCAAAGTATCTTTTTTAGCAACAATTTTTTTCGCTACCTCTAATAGACGATTACTTTGTAAAGTCTCATCAATACGGATCAAATCATCAATTTTGCCTTGTGATACAATACTATTTAAATCAGACAAATTTTCTATTTTCATCAATTTTGCCCAGTCATGGCATTCCTTAAACACTTGGAACATATGGGGGTGATGTTCGTATTCTTTAATTCGATTATTAGAATAAATCGTTGGAAATTGCAAGATAAAACCATTATCATGTAAATAAGTGAGTTTGAAATCTTTTAATACTGAGGTAGAAGGCGGCATTTGGTGATAAAAGTAATTATAATAATTACTCAATCGATAGAGAGTGACAAAAGTATTGGTATTATATTTCATAATATTGGCCTTGGCCATATCTTCTATACTTTCAAAATAATGAATGGCAGAAACCCGTTCTACACTCACCTTGGCAATCGACAAATCCATCTCTACCAATTGTAACATTTTCTTACCAATGGATTTAACTAAAGTTGTACTTATTGGAAAAGTTGTTTCTATATAAAGACCTTTATCTAGAGAATGCTGGACAATAATATTCGCTTTTTCTCCATATAACTCTTTAACGGCTACTAACAATAAAAAGGTAAGTCCGGCAATATGGGTGCGATTTCCGACTTTTGAATTCAAATCGAAAAAATCAACCGTACAAGAATCGTTGACTACATAACTAAGCTCTTTATAACTACCATTGACAGTAGCAATAATAATGGGAAAACGATACTCTTTCGCTACCTCTTTACTAAGCTGTAATAAAGTGGTCCCTGAAGGAACAGCCGTTTTATGGCCATTCATTACCACTTCAATTGTCTCAATCATGGTCACACCCTCTTTTATTCTAAGTTAAGTATATCAAAACCGAGGAGTAATGTCTAATAATTTTAGCGAAATAAGACTTGTATAAATTCTTTAGACAATGGATATAGTAGAATTAGGTGATGATAATGATAAATATGAACTTAGTACCAATGATTGTCGATAAAGAAACAAATGGTGAAAGAAGTTATGATATTTTCTCAAGATTATTAAAAAATAGAATTATTTTATTAACGGGAGAAATTGACGATCTGCTAGCTAATACGGTGGTGGCAGAACTACTATATCTAGATTCTTTAAATCATGAAGATATCTCTTTATATATTAACTCTCCAGGCGGAAGTGTTACAGCAGGAATGGCCATTTACGACACCATGAATTTTATTAAAAGCGATGTTTCGACGATCTGTCTTGGAATGGCTGCATCGATGGCCGCTTTTCTCCTTTCCAGTGGAAAGAAGAAAAAACGATATTGTCTTCCTAACAGTGAAGTGATGATTCACCAACCGCTAGGAGGCGCTAAAGGACAAGCAACTGAAATAAAAATTGCCGCTGAACATATTTTAAAAACCAAGCATAAATTAAATGAGATCCTAGCCAAAAATACCGGAAAACCACTAAAAGAGGTAGAACAGGATACAGACCGCGATAATTTTATGGATCCAAGAATGGCAAAACAATATGGACTTATTGATAAAATATTAGAAAAAGAAGCGTAACTACGTTTCTTTTATTATGCCATATTGATATTTAAAAGCTAAAATACGCTTAACTCGCTCATTCAAAGTAGATATCGTAATTCTACCCGTCTTGATAGCATCTACTAAAGCTTGTCTATCTTCTTGATATTGAGAGGTCATTAGTAAGTCATTGCCTGATTCTAAGGCCACCACAGCTTCATTCTCTCCCTTGAGACTATCTTGAATCGCTGTCATATCTAAGTCATCAGTCACAATAAGACCCTCAAAGCCTAACTCACGTAATATTTTATGAACCGCCTTAGACAAAGAAGCAGGCCTATTTTCGTCATAACTTTGCACGATATTATGTGACACCATAATTACCGGCACCTTAGCCTTAATACCAGCAATAAAAGGCGGTAAACTTTGTTCTCTTAATTCCTTACTACTTCTTGAGTCAACACTAACACCCCGATGTGTATCCAAACTACCTCCATAGCCAGGAAAATGTTTTAACGTAACCGCAAAAGATAAATGATTGGCCTTCTCGACAATTGCTTGAATATAGGAAGCCACAATGTTAACCTTCTCTCCCAAAGTTCTATTATAAATAAAATCTTCAGGATTTAAAGACACATCTGCAACAGGAGCCAAGTTAAGTTGAATCCCTAAATCTGCTAATAACTGGTCTTTCTCTTCCTCTATTGCTACTAATTTGGGAATTCCTCCACTTAAATAGTAATCTCTTACGCTTTCAAACCTTTGATCACGAAAAGAAGAATAACGACTAATTCTAGTCACTATGCCTCCTTCCTCATCCACCGTAAAGATAAGTGGAATAGAACTTTGTTGTTGATAGGCAGCAAGCTTTTGACGAAGACTATCCTTTGTTTGATCTTCTATATCTTTGGCAAACAACACATACCCTGCTGGAACTACCGTCTCTAAATCTTTTGCTATCCCCTCTTCACTAAAGCGAATAAGAAATAATTGGCCAATTTTTTCCTCCAACGTCATCTTTTCCAGTTGGGCTTCTGCTTGCTCATAATAAGCTCCAAACAACTCCGATGATACCACAGGTTTTGCTGTTTGCTTAGTTCTTTGACAACCACAAATAAAAACAAACATAATAATAAAAATCCCTTTTTGCAACCATTGTTTCATGAATTATCATTCTCCACAAATTTACTAGCCAAAGCCTTGATCTTCCGAAAACGGTGATTCAAACCAGATTTAGAAAGAGCCTTCCCTGTTTCCAAACTAATAATTTCACTTAATTCTTTTAAAGAGGCTTCTGGATATTTTTCTCGATAAATAAGAGCTTCTTTGGTCTTATCATCTAATAACTCTACCGCCAAATTTTCCCGTAAAATATCGATATAATGCAATTGCTGCGTAGCAGTTTCAATAACACGATCCGTATTCGCCTGCTCGCAATTATTAAGTCGATTAGTTTGATTTTTCTTTTCATGATAAACACGAATGGTTTCAAAATATAAAACGGCCTTCATCGCTCCTATCAGTTTTAAAAAATCACTAATTTTTTCTGCTTCTTTCAAATACACCATATAACCTTTATCACGATTTAATAACTTGGCATTTAAATCAAAACAATTTAAAATTTTTTGTACAAAGACGGCCTCTTGAGGATGATTCATAAATATTTCCATATGATAACGCGAAGTCTTAGGATCATTGATACTACCTGAGGTTAAAAAAACACCTCGTAAGTACCCTTTCTGTTCTTCTATTCCTGCTACTAAATAATGATCAGGTACTTCTGTAAACAAACATAATAGTTCTGTCAAATAAGCAATATTGTCATATACATCAATCAAATACAATTGCCGTTTACTAAAATTATTATTTTCACCTAAGCTCACTACATATTTTACCTTTTCGTATGCATTTAATAACATAGTTAAATATTCAACAATTAAAGAATTTTCACTAGTTAAAATTAAATGTCCCTCTTGAACTACGGCATTATTACGAAAAAAACCGGATAATAATGCGATTTTCTCCGTTTCCGTTAACGATAAAGTAGTTAATTCATCTTTAATTTGGGTTGTAAATGACATCCTATCACCTCATTAAATAAGAAAAAATTAAGGCACTTAACTTCTGACTATGATGCTTCAGGGTTTGATCAGAAACCGTCAATAAATCTGCCTCAATTAATTCAACATCACTTTTTGCTAACACCGGATAATCGATTTTAACCGGGTCTTTTTGCTCCTCTGTGGCATATTTTTGGACCATTTCCTCGGAGATATGAGAATTGGAAGCAATGACAGCATCTAATTTATGAATACCTAGATAGGAATTTAATAACTGCACATGATCACTAACAGCAAAATCATCCGTCTCTCCTGGCTGCGTTACAATATTGCAAAGATATAATAACGGCGCTTTCGTTTTATCTAACTCCACAATCACCTGTTTTGCTAATAAATGAGGTAAAATAGAGGTATAAATACTACCCATACTCAACAGAATTAAATCAGCTTCTCGTATCGCTTGTAACACTTCTAATAACACCTGAGGCTCTTCTTTATAGTACATTCTTTTAATTTTATGATGACTTTTAGTAATGTTCTCTTCTCCTTCAATGACGACCCCATCCGTACTTTCAGCCATCAAAGTAATAGAAGGATCTTCAGATAGTGGTAAAACCTTAGCCGATATATTCAGTAGTTTACTCAACTCACAAATTGAAGTTCTAAAACTGCCGGTAATATTTAACAGTGAAATTAACATCAGATTTCCTAACGCATGACCATTCAAATCACTACTAGTTTGGAAACGGTATTCTAACATCTGCTTCAACTTTTGATTTATTGGAGACAAACTAGTTAAGACCTTTCTAACATCGCCCACAGCAGGAACATGAAATTCTTCTCGTAACTTTCCAGTACTTTGCCCATTGTCAGAGACAGTAATAACAGCTGTAATATCTAATGGAAAGTCTTTCAATCCCTTCAATAAATAAGAAAGACCTGTTCCACCCCCAAAGACTAGTACTTTCTTATTCATTTCCCCTCCTACTGATTGTTAATGCACAGACTGCCGCATCCGCCATCGCCGTAATAATTTGATAAGTAGACTTGGCTACACAATCTCCAATTGCATACAAACCTTCTATTTTAGTAGCAAATGTATCATCCACTGAAATATAACCAGCAGCATCAGTGATAGAAAAAGGTGCTACTAACGCCGTATTAGGCAACTGCCCTACATAGATAAACAAAGCCTTGGCCACAATCCTTTGCCCATTATCTAATACTACTCCACTAAAAATACCATCTGTTACTAATAACTCAACAACTTGGGCAGTTACATAGGTAACATTCGAAAGAGACTTAACTTTATCCTGCAAATACTGACTAGCCCGATATTCTTGCCGTCGATGAATAAGTGTCACAGAAGAGGCCAAATTGCTAAGATAAGACGCCGCCTCAAAAGCACTATCGCCTCCACCTACTATTAAAACTTCTTGATCTTTATAAAGACTTCCATCACAAATAGCACAATAGCTAAGTCCCTTTCCTAATAACTTATCCTCATTAGCTAATGCTAATTTACGAGGAGATCGTCCTGTCGCCATAATCACATTTTGACAAGAAAAAACATTTTTAGGTGTCAGGACCTTTTTACAAGTCTTTGTAAGTGAAATGGAACTAACCTCTTGATAAAATATAGGTACTTCTAAAGATTTAATCTGTTTTAAAATGGCAAGAGTCAAATCACTACCACTTATTTTAGAAAAACCAGGATAATTCTCAATCGTTCCATTATCAATAATTTGACCCCCCGGTATTCTTCCTTCCAAAATACAACAAGAGATACCCGCTCTTTTCAAATAAATTGCCGCCGTTAGGCCAGCTACACCTGCACCAATAATGACTACCTTATACTCTTTCATATAGACTCTCCTTTGCATATAAATTAGCTAATTTAGGCTGTTTTAAATGACGAATAAAAACCAAGTAAACTCCCAGAATAAATAAAAGAAGGGAGACAAGTTGGGCAATACGAATAGGTCCTAACATTAAACTATCTAAGCGTAACCCTTCAACCACAAAACGTATACTCGAATACCACATTAAATACACACCCGTTAGCTGCAAAACCTTTAAGTAACGATAACGTCTTACTCCAATTAGAACAAAAAAACCAAGGAAATTGAAAAAAGATTCATATAAAAAAGTAGGTTGATGATAAGCACCATTTACATACATTCCCTGAATAATAAAGTCCGGTAATCCTTGTCGTACTAAAGCTGCTTTCGTTGTAATAGCACCAAAGGCTTCCCTATTAAAAAAGTTACCCCAGCGACCAATTACCTGACCCAAAATCAATCCTACTACTAATATGTCTAATAATTTTCCAAGATTTAAATGCTTCTTCTTCGTATAAAACCACAAAAATAAGCATCCCGCTAAAATGGCCCCATGAATGGCCAAACCACCATGCCAAACTTCAAAAATTTCGACAGGATTTTGTAAATAATAGGTTAAATTAAAGGCAACATAATACAAACGCGCTCCAATAATCGCTACAATTACCGTATAAAATACTAAATCAACAAAGTCATCAAGAGCCAAAGACTGTTTCTTAGCCTCTTGATAAATCACTAAACTACCTGCTATGACACCTAAAAAAATAAAAAGAGAATACCAGTAAATTTGGATAAATCCTAAATCAAATGCGACCCTATCCATGATTTTGTACTCTCCTAATAATAGGTTTGACAACAAGCCCCTCCATTAAAAAATTCATCACTGAAATTAAAAGAGAAATTACTAACGCAACCCAAATATCTAATAAATTAAAATGGCTTCCTAAAATCCAATCTGTTAATTTTAAGACAAACAAATTAATAAAAGGATAAAATAAGCCTAAGGTAAGTCCCGTAATGGGAATAGTCAAGGACACTAATAAGGGTTTAACGGTCTTATTTAATACATACAGGATAAAGGTTGCCAACAAGCAATAAAAGAAGGGATGTTCACGATCTAAATAAAAAGAGTGAAACATTTTAGATACTACATAAAAGACAATTAAGTAACCAATAAAATACAAAAACCATTCCAAAAGTCGATTTAAGCGCTCTTTTCCCCTGCTTGAGACAACAACTTTCATATCCTCATCTCCTTAATTCTTTTTTCAAAAACTGGCCAGTATAAGACGCAGTTACCTCACACACTTCTTCTGGGGTACCAGTAGCAACGATCATTCCGCCTCCATCGCCACCTTCAGGACCCAAATCAATAAGATAATCAGCACACTTTATCATATCTAAGTTATGTTCAATAACAATGACTGTATCTTTATTATCTACTATTTTCTGCAAAATTGCAAGTAAACGCTTAATATCATCTGTATGAAGACCAGTAGTGGGCTCATCTAAGACAAACAAAGTCTTTCCTGTCGCTCTCTTCTGCAACTCTTTCGCTAATTTTACCCTTTCCGCCTCACCACCTGATAAAGTAGGAGCACTTTGTCCTAATTTAATATATCCAAGTCCTACCTCTTCTAGTACTTGCAATTTATTTTTTATCTTGGGCACATTCTCAAAAAAAGTGAATGCTTCACTGACACGCATATCTAATACATCAGCAATATTCTTGCCTTTATAATATATATTCAAAGTTTCTTGATTATATCTTGTTCCATGACAAACTTCACAAGGCACATAAACGTCTGGCAAAAAGTGCATTTCAATTTTCTTAACACCATCCCCCCGACACGCTTCACAACGACCACCTTTAACATTAAAAGAAAAACGATTTTTCTCATAACCAAACATTTTCGCTTCTTTCGTATTTGTAAACAAATCGCGAATATCATCAAAGACACCAGTGTAAGTAGCTGGATTACTACGAGGAGTCCTACCAATTGGATTTTGAGAGATAGCTACTAGTTTATCTATATGTTCTAACCCTAAAATTTTGTGATACTTTCCAGGTTTATCTTTACTGCGATATAAGAAATTGGCAACTGCCTTTACCAAAATTTCGTTAATTAAACTACTCTTTCCACTGCCACTAACACCCGTTACACAAGTAAAGGTTCCTAACGGAATTTTAACACTAATATTTTGCAAATTATTTGCCGCTGCTTTTTGAATAGTAAGAAATTTACCACTGCCTTTTCTTCTAATTTTAGGGATATCAATACACTCTTTACCACTTAAATAACGTCCTGTTAAACTAGCCGGATTTTCCATTACCTCCTGAGGTGTTCCTTCTGCCACAATTTCTCCCCCAGCATCACCAGCTCTTGGACCAACGTCTACCAAATAATCAGCAGCACGCATCGTATCCGTATCATGCTCAACGACAATTAATGTATTTCCTAAATCACGCATCTCTAATAATGAATGAATTAAACGATCATTATCCCGCTGGTGTAGTCCAATACTAGGTTCATCAAGAACATATAAAACTCCTGTTAAACGAGAACCAATTTGTGTCGCTAAACGAATACGTTGAGCCTCACCACCTGATAAAGTACCCGCACTACGAGCCAGTGTCAAATACTCTAAACCAACATTTTTTAAAAACAACAAACGTGATTTAATTTCTTTTAATATTAAATCGGCAATCTGCATTTGTTCTTTAGTCAATACTAAAGAATTGAAAAATGGCAGTAATTCTTTAATACTCATGCAAGTGATCTCATAAATATTTTTATTACCAACGAAAACAGCTAACACCTTATCCTGCAATCTAGCCCCCGCACAAGTCTCGCAAGTATGTTCAACCATAAACTTTTCTAACCATTCTCGAATCCAAGCACTGGTCGTTTCCATATAACGACGTTCCAAATTACGAATAATCCCTTCATAATACTCTGTTTGATTAAAGACATTCCCACTTTTTGATTGATAATTAAAATGAACTAGTTCATCACTACCATATAAAATCAAATCCTTCTCTTGGGCCGTTAATTTTTTAAAAGGCTTTTTCATACTGATTTTATAATGTTTACAAACACATTCTAACTTCTTAAAATAAATTCCCTCTTGATCATCTCCCAAAGTTACTATACAACCTTCTTGCAAGCTAAGATCAGGATTAGGAATGACTAAATCAGGATCAATTTGAAGCTTAATCCCTAATCCTTTACAATCAGGACAAGCTCCATATGGTGCATTGAAACTAAAAATTCTAGGTTCTAACTCCGGTAAAGAAAAATCACAATAAGGACAAGCAAAATCCTCAGAGAAAATTATCTCCTTTTCTCCTAATATATCAATGACTACTTTACCATGCCCTAATTTAGTAGCAGCTTCCAATGATTCTGTTAACCGACTACGACTATCTTCCTTCAAAACAATGCGATCAATCACTACATCAATATTGTCCTTCTTATTTTTTTCTAGCAAAATTTCATCATTTAAATCATACATTTGACCATTAACACGAACTCGCACATAGCCTTCTTTTTGTAACTCTGCTAATAATTCTTTATGGGTACCCTTTTCACCATGTACTGCCGGCGCCATAATCACCATTTTTGTTCCTACGGAATATTCTAATAGCTTATTAGCCATCTCTTCAATACTTTGATTCGTAATTGGAATATGATGAATAGGACAATAAGGGATCCCTATCCGCGCATATAAAAGTCGTAAATAATCATAAATCTCCGTCACTGTACCCACAGTACTTCGGGGATTTTTGCTAGTTGTCTTCTGATCAATACTAATCGCTGGACTCAATCCTTCAATAGAATCAACTTCTGGCTTTTCACTACCACCTAAAAACTGCCGTGCGTAAGCAGACAGACTTTCTACATATCGTCGTTGCCCTTCTGCATAGATTGTATCAAAAGCCAAACTACTCTTTCCACTGCCACTAACACCAGTCATAACAATCAGTTTATTCTTTGGTAACTCAATATCAATGTTTTTTAGGTTGTTTTCTCTTGCACCTTTCACAATAATTTTATCCACAATACCACTTCCTCAAATTTCTGTTTCTTAGTATACCACATTTTAAAAAAAATAGAACGATGAACTCTATTTCTCGTTCTTACTATATCACAAACAAAAGTACTAGTCAAACGTTTTTTCGACAAAAAAACTTCTCAAAAAGAAGTTTATGAAAGGGCTATAAACCAAGCAAACAAAGGAATTAATAAACTTAAAGATAAAATGATAAACGGTAATAGATAGTGTTGCACAAAAGCTGCTATATGATTATCATCCTCAAAGTTATATAATTTTCCAGCAGCTGTTTTCTTTGCTAGACTACGACTAGTGCCCTTGCCTAGAGGCAAGTCTTCGTGAAGTTTATCAATTAATTGTTCATTCTTAGCCTTACGATAATCGCTATAATAAAAATACGCTTTCTGTGTCAATACTCGCTCATAATAACTACTATCCTCTTCAGGAAGAAAAACTTTAAAAGATTGGAAATCTTCTTTCAAAAATTCCGGTTTCAAATATTGTAAGGTATCAGAATAAATACCTACCTGTAAATACGCTAAATTATAAATATTTTGATTCATCTCTTCTACGGGATTGTTCCCAAAGGGTTGCAACTCATGATAAGAAACATAAGATTGACCATTTTCCGTCTTACCCAAAGTAATCTTAGATGGATGAAAACTGGTAATATGATAAGAATTTTGATGAATATACTTCATCGTTTCATCCATTTGATAAAATGTTTGTTGCATTTCATCCTGGGAATGATACTTTTCTTTCCACTCTTCAAGTGTTTCTTCCATCGCACTCACCCTATTTTCATCATATCTCAAAAAGACATTTTTTTCAATGATAATTTTTTACATTCATCTGTGGCTTAATGAAAACCTGTGAAACACACAAGTTAAAAAAGACTTCTATTCACCCTTCCTAAAATTTTTAAATCTCACCAGAACCAAACATAATTTTCCGTAATTTATGACGCGTGACATAAACCATTCGATTTACTTTTTGAAGATCCAAAGCTAATAACTGAGCGATTTCCTTATGACGATAACCAGCCATTTTCATTTTTAACACCATCCGTTCAATAGTAGAAAACTGTGCTGCTTCCTGTTTTAGAATTTGCTGTAATTCAACAAAACCAAAACCATGATAATCAGTAGGAGCTATCAAAGAAGCACTATCTTCTACTTCATAAGAAAATTCGTCATAAGAAAGAGAAACCATCCTATTCTTAGTAAAAAAACTGCGACTATAACTACGATATTTACTTGTCAAGCATAATAAAAAATAGGAATAAAACAAAACATTACGTCGTTCATCATATTTTCTAATTGTCTCTAATAAAGCCTCTTGTCCAATCATAATAAGATCCCCTAAACTCACTTCATGAACTTCACGCTGCTTCAAATACTCTATATATAACTTTGCTTGCTTAACAATTAAAGGCATGTACTTCACTAATAATATTTCTTTGGCATCATCATCCTCTAAATCCACATAATATAGTAATTCGTAGTCATTGAAATCTTTATAACCCATAATCCCTACTTTCTATTTCGGACTACCTCATAAATTAAAATTCCCGCAGCAACAGAAGCATTCAAACTATCTAAAGTCCCCACCATGGGAATACTAGCAATATAATCACAACAGCTATGAACTAAAGAACCCATTCCCTTTCCCTCATTGCCAATGACAAGCGCAATTTTACCATGATAATCAATGGTAGTATAGCAAGTTCCTTCCATGGCACTTCCGACAATCCAAAACCCCTCTTTTTTTAAGGTTTCTATGGTATTACGTAAATTCGTAACTTCACAAATTGCCACATCAAATAAGGTCCCTGCACTCGTCTTCATCACCGTAGGAGAAACACCCACCTGCCGGTTATGGGGCAAGATAATGGCATCTACTCCTGCAGCAGAACAAGTACGGATAATAGCTCCTAGATTATGAGGATCCTCCAAATGATCTAAAAGGACAATAAAGTTAGGCTCTTTTCTTAATAATTCATAGAAATTATGATAATGATAATCCTCCATGTCTAGCATTATACCTTGATGTAATCCTTCTGCCAAACGATCCATTTCCCGTTTTTCTATAACTTGTATCAAATTTTTTAATTTTTCTGGTAGGAAATTTTTATTTTTTCGTTCAAAATCTGGTACAATATAAATTTTTTGCAATTTTGAAAATAGCACTGGTCTCTCAAAAATAGCTTGAGCAACATTTTTTCCATATACTCTCATCTTTACTTCTTCCCTTCCTGCTTAATAATTTCATTCATAATTTCTGCCACCCTTTCATGTTGCCCTTCAAGAGTCAAATAACCAATCAAAGCTTCCAATGCCGTAGCTTGCTTATATTCTATCATCGTACACCCTTTAGGATGACTATGACTCTTTGTATTACGTGCTCGTCTCAAAAGTGCCATTTCAGAAACTGTAAAAAAATTTTTAGTGATTAAATCATTTAAAAATACCGCCTGTTTCGTTGCAGATACATAACAAACAGCCGTTTTTTGTAAATCTTTGACTTTGGTGATTGATTGACTAATTAAAAATTTACGAATATATACTTCATAAATACTATCACCCAAATAAGCTAATACTAAAGGATTGATTTCCATAGTTGTCATATTTTTCCTCCAAACAAAAAGGCAATTGATGCCTTAATCACGATCATTCGCAAGCACAATTAACACTAAGCGCAACAAATCAGCCACTGTACTAATTAAGGAAGCAACATAAGTCATTGCAGCAGCACCCAACATTTTTTTGGAATCTAGCCGTTCCTTTTTTGTAATAATTTGTTCCTTTTCTAAGAACTTTTTAGCACGATCACTAGCATCAATTTCCACAGGTAATGTCACCAACTGAAACAATAGAATAAATACTAATAAGGCAATTCCAATCCAGGCAATATTAGGGGCACTGAATAATAAACCAATTAACACGGCAATATACCCAAAACGCGTCCCAAAGTTAACAAAGGGAACTAAAAAAGAGCGAATTCGCAATAATATATAATTTTCTTTATCCTGAACTGCGTGCCCACACTCATGGGCAGCTACTGATACAGCCGCAATTGAATCCCCACGATAAATATCCTTAGAAAGACGAACCACTTTTTGTAAAGGATCATAATGATCACTTAAAACACCTTTTGTTTCCACAACATATACTTTTTCAAGACCCTGACTAGCAAGAATTTGCCGGGCAGCTTCGGCACCCGTCATACCACTAGTAACTTTTACTTTTTTATACTTACGATAACGACTCTGCAACATAATATCAGCAGCAATTGTGACAATAAAAGCAAACAAAATCATTAAATAACCGATTAATTCATAAATTCCCATTCTCTACCTCCTCTTGGAAACAATAGTAGTATACGTTGTTTGATCACGACCATCTATCAAACGAATACCCTGAGCTAATAACGAATCGCGAATAGCATCAGCCGTTTGATAATCTTTTTTCTCTTTCGCCTGTTGCCGCAATAAAATCTGTTGTTGAATATAAGCATCTTCTGTGGCCAAAGAACTTTCTTGATCCTCAATTAACGATAGTGATAACACCGAATCAAACTTAGCAATTAAAGCAAGCTTGGTATGATCACTTAACTGTTTATCTTTTAATACATCATACACTAAGGTAAGCATATTAGAAGTATTTAAATCATCCATAATAGCTTCTTTAAAAGAAGTGATATAAGGATCCATCTTTTCTTCTTCTAACACAGTATCAGGATTTAAACAAGCAACTCGTTTTTTTAATTTAAAATATGCCTGTTGCGCGCCATCTAAAATTTCATAACTAAACGTTAACTGACGATGATAATATGAATTCAAACATAAGTAACGATAACTTAACGGATCATAACCTTTCTCTTCTAGTAGAGAAACAGTTAAAAACTCTCCCTTTGATTTACTCATTTTACCACTTTTATCATTTAAAAAACCACAATGAATCCAATACCGACACCAAGGATGTCCTAAATAGGCTTCACTTTGCGCTATTTCATTAGTATGATGAGGAAAAACAGCATCTTCAGCACCACAATGAATATCTAAATATTCTCCTAAATATTTAATGGCAATTCCTGAACATTCAATATGCCAACCAGGATAGCCTCTGCCCCAAGGAGAATCCCACTGTAACTCTTGATCATTAAATTTAGAATTAGTAAACCATAAGCCAAAGTCAAAAGGATGTCGCTTGGCCGTATCTACCGTAATATCATCACGAGCTGCTACCAATAAATCATCTTGATTACGACCTGACAATTGATAATAATTTGTAAATTTAGAAGTATCATAGTAGACATTACCATCTTTCATATAGGCATACCCGGTCGCTAATAATTTCTCAATTATCTGTAAATACATCGGAATGTTATCCGTAGCAAAGGATATCTGTGCTGGCTTAGTAATCCCTAATTTCTGACAATCTTCAAAAAAACAATCCGTATAAAATTTTGCAATTTCTAAAGAAGATTTATGTTCTCTTTTAGCCGCTACGGCCATCTTATCTTCTCCAGTATCACCATCTCCTACTAAGTGTCCCACATCCGTAATATTCATTACCCTTTTCACTTGATAACCTAAAAATAGTAACCCTTTTTCCAAGACATCTTCAGAAATATAAGTTCGTAAATTACCAATATGTGCGTAGTGATAAACTGTCGGACCACAGGTATACATAGTTACTTTCCCTTTTTCATGGGGTGTAAACACTTCTACTTGTTTGGTTAAAGTATTATATAATTTCATAGTTAACTCCTTTCTACAATAGTATATGACAATCTATACGTCGTTATCGGTATTATACCACGAAGAAGACCTGAAAGTAAAAGAAAAGTAGCCTTAAGCTACCTTATATTAAATACAAACTTCCTTAAGACCTTTATACCAAGCATCAACAATAAGTGGAGTAACCAAGTCATCAATCACTTTATCTATTTGACGGGCACCAAACTTTTCATATTGACATTTCGTAACAATTTCTTCCACTACATTAAAAGACACCTGTACTTCTATTCCTTTTTTATGAAAAGCAGTTTGTAATAACTGAATTTTATGACTTATTATTTTTTGAATACTCTCCTTTTTCAATTCTTGAAATACATAAATTTTCCCAATTCGATTAACAAACTCAACACCTAAGAAATCCTCGAGTGCTTCATTCACTTGTTTCCTGCCTAATGAAGGGGTGAAACCAACCTCTTTCCGGTTGCTTCCCAAATTAGAAGTCATAAATAAGAAAACATTGTCAAAACGGACCTTTCGTCCTCGAGCATCTTTTAAATATCCTTCATCCAACACTTGTAAAAATAATTTAAGAACTTCTATACTAGCTTTTTCAATTTCATCTAGTAAAATAACTGAATGGGGATGCATACGAATGGTATCCAAAATCGTTAAATGATTATCAAACCCCACATAACCAGGAGGGGCCCCAATAATCTTGCTTACAGAGTGAGCTTCTTTAAATTCACTCATATCCAAACGAATAAAATTATCAGGACCATATAAATGTTTCGCAAACTCCTTGACCAACAATGTCTTCCCTACACCCGTCGGACCACTTAATAGAAAAGAGTGGATATGTGGCTTTTCCTGAAATCCCAGTTGAACCTTTTTCGTATGATTACATAAATCATGAATAATTTCTTCTTGACCAATAACCTCATCTAGCAACTCACTCTCTAAATTTTGCAAAGTTTTCTGATTAGCCTCAACAATTTCATAAACTGGTATTTTTGTCTTTAAATAAATCACTTCTGCCACCATCTCTTTGGTAATTCTCTTCGGTTTTCGCTTACCCATAAGGCTTAACTCTAAATTATTTTTTTCACTAGCTAATTCCTTCTCCTTTTGTTTTAAAGCTGATGCCTTCTTAAAATCTTGATCGACAATTGCCTGTTTCTTATCGCGCATTACCTGCTGCAACGATTGATTTAGTTTTAACAAAGCAATATCTTTTTTATCTTGCTTCAAACTAGCTTTGGCACATACTTCATCTAAAATATCAATCGCTTTATCCGGTTGATAATAATCATAAATATAAGTATTAGAAAGATCTACAATCAAATCTAAAATTTCATCACTGATAATAGTGGAATGATAAGCTTCATATAAGGGCTTTAACTTATATAATATCTCCCGGGTTTTTTCTTTGGTGGGCTCTTCCACCATAATAATTTGAAAACGTCGATTTAAAGCTTTATCTTTTTCAATAAATTCATGATATTCAGCTACTGTCGTCGCCCCAATTAAATGTAAAGCACCTCTTGCTAAGGCTGGCTTAATAATATTAGAAGCATCAATAGCGCCTTCCGCCCCACCAGCACCGACAAGCGTATGAATTTCATCGATAAATACTAATATATCATCATTTTCTTCCACTTCCTTTAAAATTTTCCCAACCCGTTCTTCAAACTCTCCTCGGTATTTAGTACCTGCTACCAATCCTGCCATGGATAAAGACAAAATTGTTTTCCCCCGTAAAGCTTTAGGAACATTATCTAAAACAATACGCCGCGCTAGTTCTTCGACAATCGCCGTCTTGCCAACTCCGGCCTCTCCCAAAAGCAAAGGATTATTTTTTGTTCGACGACATAAAATCTCAATTAAACGATTTAACTCTTCCTCTCTACCGATCACAGGATCTATCTCATTTGCTGAAGCTTTCTTATTTAAATTCACCGAAAACTCTTCGATCAATAATTTCTTATGTAAACAGCTTTTCTTTTCGGTAAAAGACCCTGAAAACTCCTGATACACCTCATCAACATCAATATTCATTCCAATTAATAGACGAATAGCAATTCCTTCGCCCTCTTCTAGTAATGACAAAAACAACTGTGTCACACTTACCTCAGGTTCATTACTCTCTTTACTATTTAAAATAGCAGTTTCAATCACTCTCTTCAGTAAAGGAGTATACAAAAACCAATCATTACTATCTTTACCAACACCAACAACTTTCACTAATTCCTCACGAAACAATTCGTAAGTTAACCCATATTGCGCCAATCGATCAGCTAAATTTAATTGTTTCATCGATAAAATAGCTAACAATAAATGCTCACTCCCCACATAAGGATGATGCAACTCCTGCATTTCCTTTCTCGCTAAAATAAGAGCTTTTTGAGCCTCTTCACTAAACTTTGAAAACATCTAATTATCTCTCCCATCTACTACTATTGTAATTCTTTAAAATTTCCTCTGACAAGAAAAGTCGCCCCCTAAAAATTGACAAAAAGAAAAATCATTGGAACAACTTCTTCCAATGATCTTATTTTTAAATCATTAACAACCATTTGGCTCATCTAACCAAATAACAATTGCTTGCCCACTCCATCCTGATTCATAATTCTTACTAGCACAAGTACCAGCTACTCTAATTGTTTGAGAACTCGTCCAGTTAGAAAAAATGTCACCAAGAATATTTGTCCAACCAACACCTAAAGTTATCATAGTTAGATGACTACAAGTAGCAAACATGGCATACATATCTGTAACCTTAGAAGTATCAAAACTACTTACATTAAGACGAACCAGATTGGTACAACCAGAAAACATAGAAGCCATTTCAGTAACCTTAGAGGTGTTAAAATTACCTAAATTTAGATCCGTTAAACTACTACAATTTTCAAACATATTTCTCATATTAAGTACTTTAGAAGTATCAAAATTACTTAAATCAAGATTAACCAAATTTTTACAGTCAGAAAACATATAGGACATATCTGTAACATAAGAAGTATCAAAACTTTCTATAAGAAGACTTGTTAAATTAGTGCACCCAGAAAACATATAAGCCATATCAGTTGACCTAGAAGTATAAAAATTATTTAGATTAAGACTTGTTAGACTACTACAATTTCTAAACATAGAAGACATATCTGTAACCTTAGAGGTGTCAAAACTACTTAGATCAAGAACACGCAAACTGCTACAATTTTCAAACATAGATTTCATAGTAGACACATTAGAAGTATCAAGTTCACTTAAATTAAGATTAGTCAAATTCTTACAGCCAGAAAACATAAGGGTCATAGACAGCGCGCTCGAGGTATTAACATGACTTAAATCAGCACTCTTAAGAGCAGTAAATCCTGAAAATAGAAAAGAGGTAGAATTAACCAAAATTTTTCCCGCCGCTCCCAAAGTTAATTTATAAGTACCCGCTGCTGTTCCATCACTTTCAATATAAGCCATCACACTTTTATCCTTAGCAGCAGATACATCCCAACTTTTAAGTGCTGTCGTAGGGACCATATTACTAGTAGTAGTAGTAACACTGGTGATCTTTGTTTTATAATCTGCATGATGATAATCATCAGTAGAACTAGATGAATAACTTTTCATTTTTGTAGCAAGATTTTGAGTTACCTCTATTCGTAACTTTCCGAAATAATATTTCCCCTGGGCATAATTATCTGCTAAATAACTTATCCACAACCTAAGTTCTTGACTATCTGTGGTATTAGCAGCAATATCACCAGTATAAATACGCCGAGAGGTAGGCAAAGTAGTAACATAACTAGTACCATTGGTTTTTAATTGATAACGCAATTGCGTCTCCGTTAAAAATTCACAAGGAGAGCCCTTGTTATTAGTACAAGAACTTTGGGCAGCTGTATCCCTATCAAGATAAACTTCATAATGCAATGACTTGCTTCCTTTATTAGCTACGGTAAATTTATAAGCAGCCGTTTGAGCCATCCCCTGTGTATCAGTAACAGGCTGCAAAGAAGTTAGCGTAATACCACTACTACTATCTTCTGTTAAAGTAATATCCAAATCACCCGATTGATAAATAATATTTCCACTTTTATCAAAAATATTCTCTTTTAGTAAAGCATAACTGACAGCAACCACCAATAAAATAACAATTATAAAGGTGCTAGTTATTAAAATAACTTTTTTATTTATTGTAATTTTCATGATATTTCTCACCTTCCTAAATAAGTTATTTTAACATAACCATTACCAGCATTTCCAGTACTGGTACCACTTCCTGATTTATTAGGAATTGACTGATTACCACCTAAAGTCACTGCATCTTGCAGGTAATAAATCGAAGGTACCAGGTAGCCACTTGGTACATTGGAAGCGGTTACTTCTGTCCAGACAAATCCAGAACCGCCTCCACCACCACGGTCATCATCACCACTAGTATCAGGGATATTACCAGAACCACCATACCAGCCTCCACCGCCGGCACCGCCATAGCCGGAGGTTTTAAAAATACCAAAACCACCAAAACCAAAGCCACCTTGATAATTTTTAGTAGTCGTAGTTTCTTCATTGGTTACTGCTTGTATAGGTGCAGTATAGGCAGCGGAATAACCAGAGTACGTCTGCGTACCGCCCTTACCACCATAATTGCTAATAGCAGTATAACTCTCCGTACTACTACCACCAGTAGTACCACCGCCATACATTCCCTTCTTAGTAGTACCACCATCACTACCACCACCGCCAGCAACGATAAATCTTGCATAATTTGAATTCTCTAAACGAACGTCGGTGGCACCACCACCACCTTTATACATATAACGATAGCCACCACCATTATAACCACCAACACAAATATTATTAGAGCAAGTACCACTATTCCCAGAACCACCAACCATGACAATGAGTCTAGTATCTTTATTTAAGGTGATAGTTCCTTTTGAATAACCACCTTTACCGGCATAAGTTGCCGAACTACGATAACCACCTTCTGCGCCCCATACTTCAATTTGATAAGGACCACTACGAGATGCTACAAAAATTTGGGGACTACCCGTATAATCAAAGGTAGTTACTTCCCCTGCCGCGGTTTTCTCTTCCATCAATTCCTTAGCATCAAGGCGCAGACGTCCAAAATAATATTTGTTCGTATCAGCAGTAGTAGCAGAGGTATTTAACCAAATACGAAGCTGATAAGTTTTTCCTGTATTTTTATCTAAACCGCCCAAATTATAAAGTAAGTTACTAGTGCTACTAAGCGAACCTGTACTAACAATTTTATCTGCCTCAATCAACTGATAACTAATAGATGTTGGTGCTATCAACTCACAGGTCGAACCCTTTGTCTTCGTACAATTCGCTTGAGCAGTAGTATCATTTTCTAAATATATGTCATAATAAACTGCCTTATTACCATTATTTATAATATTAAATTCATAAGGACTACTAGTAATCCCTTCACTATCAGAAACAGGAACTCCATCAGTAAGAGAAATTGTATTTGGTGTATCTTGATCAATTACAATTTGGATATTCCCTACTGTCATTAACACATTTTTACTACCTCTTAATATTTGACTAGCAGCAGCGTAAGTAATGCCAACTAATACAATTAAAGCAACAAATAAGATGACTAAGTACAGTTTTACATTCTTTTTTTTATAATCTTTCATGAATCTTAGCCTCCAAATAGAAACCCACTAAGGGCATTATATACTACTTTAAGTCTAACTTTTTTGTATTAGTATGTCTAGTCTTTATGCTTTTATTACATATTTTAAATTTAACTTAACAAAAAAAAGACCTTTAGTATTAAAGCTAAAGGCCACTATTTTAAAGGATTAATAAAATAGTAAAGATAATAAAGAGGACAACTACTAATTCTACAAGTAATTTCCAAATATACTTAAACCACTCTTTGTATGGTACTTTCAAATAAGCAAGTGTTGCCATTAAAGGAATACTCGTTGGCGCTATCAAGGTAACCAAACCATATAATGTTTGGAAAATTACAGCGACAAGTGGATAGACAGAAGCATCTGTCACAACACTAACAAAGTATGGTAAGACACTATAAAATGCATAAAGTGGATCACCATTAAAGATACTTGATAAAATTACTACTAATCCTGTTGTAAAGACATTAAAGCCTTTTGTAAATCCAAGAATTACTTTATAAAGTACTAATTGAAATGGATTGTAAGTTGTTAACACTAAACAAGTATAAATGATAAGAATAACAACAGCTGGTAATAATGCTTTTTTAGCACCGGCTATAAAACCATCAATCACTTCATCCCATTTGATTTTATAAACAAACTTGATAGCGATAATAGCAATTAGCATAAGTGAAATTAATTCCACTAACGTCCAATTTCCAAAAGGACTAATTGTTCCTAAAATCTTACCAAATATAGGGAATCCAAATAGTTTAAATTCGGTAACAGCAGTTGTTACATCATCAAATAATGTAATTTTAAAAGCATTACCCCAAGAAATAAATCCTAAAATAACAAGCAATAAAATAATATCTAAAAGAACAACAAGTGGCCAAACACGTTTTTTCTTTCCGCCTTTGCTCTTTACTGCTTCTGGTACATACTCTTCTTTATCACTATCCGCTTTCGTTCCTGCTTTCTTGCCAAACTTTAAAACATTGGCAATCAACAAAACTAAACCAATAACAAGAATAATTATCTTAGTAATAATTTCCGTGGTTGGTGTTACAGATAAGTACTGTGCTATGACTTGAATGTTAGTATACGAAAAGGTAGTCCCCATTAAACCAATCGCTACACTACCAGCGGTCACAGCCGTAGCAGCAATTTTGTTGTATCCCATCATTAATACTAAAGAGATAATCAATGGGAAAAACATCAGTAATGCCAATTGCACACCACAAAGGGAAGTAAGAACAGCTAATAATACCATTATTACAGCAAGACAAATAGCCTCTTTCCCTTTAAACTTATTGCAAATTGCATCTAGAATGCGCCGATAGGCACCAGTTTTTACTAATACTCCATAAAAACCACCAACAACAATGACAAATAAAGCTACATAGCCAAAATAACCAAGTACAGTATTTTGATATGATAATAAGTCAAATAGCCCCATTTGTGAGCGACCAACCTCTGAATATTCTGATTGGAATGTTGCTGCTGGCAATATCCATGTAAGTAGTATAAATACAAGCATTGTAATAACAACTACTTTTAATGCATTGTGCTTCTTCATATTTTTCTTCTCCTTCCATATTCATTATACGGATTCTCCTTTTATTTTACAAGCAATTCCCATCATTTTTGATGAATTTTTTGTGAAACTTTAGAAACAGAAAGAAACTTGTGGAATATCTTTTGAGCATTAGGATCATAGTCAATCATTAATTCTGGATGCCACTGTACCCCCATAATAAAAGTTTTCTCAGGCACTTCAAGCGCTTCGATCAAGCCATCTTCACTATAAGCACTAATATAGCAAGGAGCAACATCAGGAATATGATAATTATGACGAGAATTTACCAAAATATCCTCTTGCTGCAATAATTGATACAACTTCTTATCTTTCACCAATCGAACACCATGAACATAGGGAAGTGTTGGTTCATTATGGATAATAGAAGTAGTATTTTTAATCGTTTTATCCACAACCTTTTCCTGATCACCACTAAGTACTTTTCCTAAAACTTGCATTCCTAGACAAATTCCTAATAAAGGAACATCTTGATCAATCGCATATTGACAAATTAATTCATCCATCTCATACCAAAGTGAGCCACCAGGCATAACAATAGCATCGCAAAGCGTTAATACTTCCTTTAAATCTTGCCACTCAACTGCTTGATAAAAGGGAACACTTAAAGGTGCTTTATCTTTATAGGAACCGTTTTGTGTTGATAAAATCAAAAAAGGAATTCCGCCGCTTTCCACAATAGCCTGCCGAGTCCCCTCTACACTAATAATATAATTTTGATTTTGAATTGTTTCTAGACGACTAACAATTCCTACAATAGGTTTTTTCATAAAAATCCCTCCTCTTTCAAGGTCCTACCACACCTTATGAAAAAAACCATGTTGATAGTACTGCTATTTATCTAAAGGACGCATTAAAGGAAATAACACCACATCACGAATATTATCACTACCTGTTAATAACTGGATAATACGGTCAATTCCCATCCCCCAACCAGAGATTGGTGGCATGCCATATTCCATAGCCCCAATATAATCATAATCCATATCCATTGCCTCATCATCCCCCAATTCTTTTAAAGCTGCCTGTTCCAATAAACGACGTTCTTGTTCTTGAGGATCCACTAATTCGCTAAAACCGTTTACTAGCTCAGCACCATTCACAACTAATTGAAAACGATCTGTAATACTTTTTCGCTCATCATTAGCTCTTGCTAATGGGCTTAGGCTAATAGGATGCTCCGTTAAGTAAATAGGTTCAATAATATGGGGTCTTGCTACTTTTTTATAAAGATAATCAACTAAATTTCCATATCCCAAATTTTCAATTGGTGTGTCACTATCTAATTCAATTCCTCTTTCCTTAATTACTAACAATAAACTTTCCTTATCAGGATATTCAATAATATCAATAGCAGCATACTTTTTAATTAAGTCTCTAAAAGACACTTTTGGCCAAGTACCACTCATATCAATTACCTTATCACCAATTTGAATTATTAACGTACCAAAAATATTTTTAATAATAGTCTGTAACATATCTTGTATTAATTTCATATTATCTTCATAATTATAATAAGCCTGATAAGCCTCAATCATCGTAAAATCCTGTAAATGCGTAGCATCCATTCCTTCATTACGAAAGCATCTAGCAATCTCATACACCTTATTCATACCAGAAATAACTGCCCTTTTCATATAGGTTTCAGGGGCAATACGTAAATAAACATCGATATCAAGAGCATTATGATGAGCAACAAAAGGGCGAGCCACCGCACCACTAGCTTTACTATTTAAAATAGGGGTCTCTATTTCATAATAGCCTAAATCATCCAGGTAATGCCGCAATTCGCGAATAAACTGAATACGCACTTTAAAACGATCTCTAGTAGCTTGATTCATAATTAAATCCACATAACGATGACGATAACATAATTCTGGATCTTGCAAACCATGGAATTTTTCAGGTAGAGGTTTTAGCGCCTTCCCTAAAAAAGTAAACGTAAAGGCTCTTAACGTCTTTTCTCCTGTCTGAGTGGTAAACATTTCTCCACTAACACCAATAAAATCACCAACATCTACATAACTTTTAAAGAATTGATACTTATCTTCACCAATCAAATCAAACTTTAAAGAAATCTGCAAGTCACCATCCATATCTCTTAGTTTCAAAAAACTCATTTTCCCCATTTTACGCATAAACACAATCCGCCCAGCCACCTGAACATCTGTTGTTTCATCCGGTAACTGAGAAGCTTCAGCTAAACTGTAATTAATAGCATACCGTTCAGGATAAGGATTCATAACTTCCCGGATTTTTTCCACTTTTTCTCTTCTAACAATTTCTTGTTCACTTAATTCTCGCATATAACTTCCTCCTTCACTGGTTCGATCAATACTACTTCTGTTTTAACCAATCTGTCATGTATTCCTTGACGACTTTTGGTAAAAGCCACCATTAATGCACTAACAATTAAAATAAGGTACTGAATCGCTGTTAAAATAGTGCTTATATTTAAATAAATATTTTTAGTAGTAAAAAAAACCAAACACAAACTCAAAAGATTCACTAAAATACTATTATTAATCATCGAACGAAATAACAAATCATTCATCGTCAACTCTTTATCATTCGTCTTTTGAACCCTAATTTTTAACAGTTTTTTTCCAAACGTCTGACCATTATGATAAACAGGATAAACAACAAAATATAATAAGCTAATAACAAGGGAACAAATCGTCACCACCCCAGTTTCCCGGGAAATATCATAACTTATATCCACCATTTGATTAACATATTCTTCCATATCCGCCTTTCCTTTAATATAGTGATCCATAATAGCGGTTTGTTCCTGATACAGTTTATCCGTTGCATCACTAACAGGAATAAAAGCGGTAATCAACGTTGAGATAACACTTACCATAATAATATCTAAAATAAAAGCGGCCAAACGTTGACTAAAAAATGCTTTTCTAGCTTTAGCTTGTTCTTTACTCATGAATTTCCCTCCTAAAATCTTCTAATACATGTAGTATATCATAAACACTGGTCAATTGATAAATTTTCTTTTTAATATCACTCGCTTTGGGAATTCCTTTTAAATACCATGCCACGTGACTTCGGATCTCTAAAACGGCATGGTGTTCATCTTTTAACTGAGAAAGCAACTGTAAATGTTTAATGCACATAGTAACCCTATCTAAATAAGTAGGAGGATCTTCTACTAATTGATGATTTAAATAACAGACAGTATCTCGAATTAACCAAGGGTTTCCAAGTGCTGCTCGTCCAATCATTACAGCATCACAACCCGTTACTGCCAACATTTCCTTCGCTTTTTCTTTACTGACAACATCGCCATTGCCTATGACAGGAATAGAAACAGCTTCTTTTACTTCGCGGATGATATGCCAATCAGCCTTGCCTTGATATCCCTGACTACGCGTTCTAGCATGAACGCAGATTGCTTTGGCACCATTTGCTTCACATATCTTAGCAACCTCCACAGCATTAATATGATCTTGATCCCAACCACTACGAATTTTAACCGTGACAGGTACAGACACTGCCTCACTGACAGCCTTAATAATTTTACCAATTTTTTGGGGATCTTTCAAAAGTGCACTACCTGCTTGTGCTCTTAATGCTACCTTAGGAACGGGACAACCCATATTTATATCGATAATATCAGGATGCATCCTCTTTTCAATAACTTGAGCTGCCTGAACAAAACTTTCAACATCACTTCCAAAAATTTGCTGCACCAAGGGTCGCTCCTTTTCTTCCATATAAAGCATCTCTAAAGTCTTTTGATTATCATAACAAATTGCCTTATCACTCACCATTTCAGCATAAATCAGCCCACAACCCATTTCTTTAATAATTTGACGATAAGCACTATTACAAATACCAGCCATGGGTGCTAATACAACTTGATTTTCAATAGTAACATTTCCTATGGTCCACTGCATCTTTCTCACTCATTTCCGCTTTATTATAAAATAAAAAAAGACTTTCAACAAGTCTATGTGGAAAACTTTTTTACTTTCTGTAATACTTTAGTAGATGCCATTATCATCTTGTCAACTGCTGGATTTATCTTTTCATCTAATAAAGTACTATCAAACTGATCGATCTGTTTAAATTGATACAAAGAGAAAAAAGAGGCTTCTTGCTTTGCGCTCGTCAACAATTGTTCAAAACGTCCCCGTTGAAATAACTCCAAAGCCCCTAATTCTTCCGGCAAATTTAATATGTTATTAATAAAGTAATAGTCATCCCCTAAATAATTAACAACCTCTTTATCTTCTGTCATAATAAAGTGATAAAGATACGTATCCTGTTTTTGTTCTTTGTGATTATCCTTCACTCTAAAAAATGGACAAGCACTTAATGATCCTTCTAAATAGTTATCTAATAACTTTGTTCTTAATACCTTATCATAAAGGCGCTCAGAAACACTCTGACATAAACAAGAGTAATGAAGATCTCCTTTTGTATATAACCTTTGAGAATTAAGAATCTCTATTCCAATATCTGCTTGATTCGCTAAAAATACCAAAATTTGTTGATCGGTAAAATCTAATTCCCAAAAAGGCGAAGTTCCACACTGTTGTAACATAGTTTTCCGATAATTCCGTAAGCAATCTTCCTCCGCCACTGCCTGATAAACATTAATTTTGTTATTTATTCTCTCATATAATTCCATAACAGTCTCCCATCACAAAATACTATTAAAACAAAAATAAAATTATCCCTAATAATACTCTTTTATCGATATTTTTTAAATTTTGTTAATATTTTTTCTGTTTGGGATATAGTTTTATTAACACTTTCCATCAAAGAACAATCTAATAACTCAGCATGATACTCCGCCACCTGTTCTAAATGATATCGTTCAAAAGGTAAACGACAATAAAGATTATGATCCATCAATTGATCCCAAGCCTGTTTTTGGAACAGCTCAACGGCACATAATTCATCTGGCAAATTTAATAAATGATCAAAACAATAATACTGTTTATTCTCACTTTTAGAATATACAGACTGATAGGAACTCGTTGCTACCAAATTAAAAGGATAATAGATAGTATCACTATCAAAAAAATGATACACTCTAACTGGCATTACCTCTTGAAAAGCACCAGCAATATATTGCTCTTTTATTTGATTTAACAAAACGGTCTCAAATCGATATTGCGAACAATTTTGCTTTAAACAAGAACAACCAGTAGACAATTGTTGAATACTAAGTGCTTCACCAGAAAGTATTTTAGAAAGCACTTGGGGATTGGTAAATTCCAAATAATAAAATAACTGATTAGAATTTATATTATTATATTGCTCAAATAAAGCTAATTGATCTCTTCGATAGTTTGTTATATTCTCAGAAGTCATATTGCAATGATAAATTTTTAACTTCTGTTTTTCTCGTTCATACAATTCCATACTACTATTTTCCCCACTTTATTAGAATAACAAATCTTTGCTAAAGAAAAGAAAAAATTTTCAAAAAATTAACAATAAACTAAAAAAAATTAGTTCGACTAACTTTTTCTAGTTTATTTATCTTTGCTTTTCTTTGAATTTTTACCTTCAAGTTCTTCCAACTCTTTGATAATTTCTGCTTTATTCATTTTAGAATAATTTTTAAGTTCTTTTTCTTTAGCAATTTCCTTTAATTTAGTAATCGACATTTTTTCAAATGTTGTCTCTTCTTCTTCAGAAGGCATCGTACCATGTTCCACTAAATAATCAATTTGTTCCTTTGTTAGTGTTTCATATTCTAATAAGGTAGTCGCTAATAAATCCAATAACTTCCGATTATCATTAATAATACTAGTTGCATTCTGATAACACTCATCAATAATTTTACGCATCTCTGTATCAATTTCATGAGCTACTTCGTTAGAAAAATTACGACTCTTATTATAATCACGGCCCAAGAATACACTACCTTCTTGTTGTTCTAACTGCATAGGTCCTAAATCACTCATACCATACTCTGTAACCATACTACGAGCAATCTTCGTCGCTTTAGAAAAATCATTTTCTGCTCCAGTAGTTACTTCATTAAAAACAACTTCTTCCGCTACTCGTCCTGCTAATAAACCAGTAATTTGCTCTAATAAATCGGTACGTGTTAAGCAAATCTTTTCCTCGCTAGGGATCATCATATTGTAACCACCTGCTCCCCCACGAGGAATAATGGTAACTTTTTGCACATCATTGGCACCCTTTAATTTAATACCAATCACGGCATGACCAGACTCATGATAAGCAACTAACTTACGATCATTTTCACTACGTTTAGCACTCGATTTAGCAGGCCCCATTAAAACTCGATCACTAGCTTCATCAATTTCGCTCATGGTAATCGTTTCTTTATTCCGTCGAACAGCTAATAATGCCGCTTCATTTAATAAGTTTTCAAGATCAGCTCCTGAATAACCGGGAGTTCGCTTAGCAATCGCCTCCAAGCTAACCGTTGTTGCTAACACCTTATTACGAGCATGAACTGCTAAGATTTCTTCCCGTCCCTTAACATCTGGCAAATTAACAGTCACTTGTCGATCAAAACGACCTGGACGAAGTAAAGCTGGATCTAATACATCAGGACGGTTAGTAGCAGCAATAATAATAATTCCTTCATTTTCACCAAAGCCATCCATTTCAGTTAATAACTGATTTAAAGTCTGTTCCCGTTCATCATGGCCACCACCTAGTCCAGTACCTCGTTGCCGTCCAACAGCATCGATTTCATCAATGAAAATTAAGCAAGGTGCCGTTCTTTTTGCTTGTTGAAACATATCACGAACCCGACTAGCTCCAACACCGACAAATAACTCTACAAAATCAGAACCACTAATATAGTAGAATGGTACATTAGCTTCCCCCGCTACGGCTCTTGCTAATAGCGTTTTACCAGTTCCCGGAGGACCATAAAGTAATACCCCTTTTGGAATTCTAGCACCCAATTTTTGAAATTTCTTAGGACTTTTTAAGAAATCAATTAATTCCTTAACTTCTTCTTTTTCTTCTTTTAAACCAGCTACATCCTTAAAAGTAACTTTATTTTTTTCGCTGGACAATTTAGCTTTGCTCTTCCCAAAATCAAGGGAATTCTTTCCTCCACCCATTTGTTTACTTAATAGGAAGAAAGCAAAAACACCAAAAATAACAAAGGGCAAAATATTCGCTAAAATAAGTAATAATGAATTTCCTTCAGGATCACTTGCCGTAACGAATTCGAAATTTTGCGTTTCACTGGCCTCTACTAACTTCTTCATCACCTGTTCAGAAAGCGGTACTCTTACATAAAATGTTTCGTTTTTATCGTAATCTTTTAATTTTCCTCTAACTTCATAAACCTTCGCTCTATCTCTAGGGGTCACTTCTAACTCTTTTACTTCTGCTGTATCTAGAGAATTCATAAATTCATTGTAAGTTAAAACATTTACTTTTTGATTAGCTACACTTACAAAATAGAAAATTCCCAGCATAATTAGAATTAAAAAGACATAAGGAAGCAAGCCTTTTTTTACTGTTTTCTTATTAACGTTCACTTAAATCTCTCCTTCTTTTATTCATATCTCAGTATTATATCATAAAACTCTTCTTTTTTCCTATCAAATTTTGACTTTTTTAAACCAGGAATAAAAACAATTCTATTCTCGGCATCCACAACCACAGGCCAAAGATCTCGTTCTTCCAAAGGAATTTTCTTTTCAATAAAAATATCTTTTAATTTCTTATGACCGCCACCTTTAATTGCCATTATATCTCCATATTCCCTCGTTCTAACACGCAAGGGTAAAACTACCTCTTTACTAGAAAGACGAAGCAAGCAATTACTATTGCCATAATCCTCGGTAGTTACCTGTAACCTTCTTCCATTTGGTAAAAGTACCTGATCAATTAGTTCTATTTCATAATGATTTATTTCATTAGTACTTTTTCGAAGGGAAATTTCATTATACCGTTTAGTCACAAGTACATCGTTAGGTAAACATACCTCACTATTGGCTTTTGTCGAATGCATAAGACGAAGAATTAACTGAAGATGTTTCTCTCCAATTAAGAGCAAATCATCTTGATAAAATTCAGCTAAAACGGTCTCTAGGATTGTCCGTTGAATAAAGGCTTCTTGTTCTAAAAATTTATGAATTAAAATTTTATTCTTAACTACCACTTTTTTCATAGCCTTATTAGTTTCTTGTTCTACAAAATAACTAGCAGAAGCCAAAGTATTACTGAATTTTAAAAATTTTTCATGCACTAGAGGATCTTCTTTTTTTAAAAAGGGCAATACCTCTTTACGATAACGATTACGTGTATAGACATCACTATCATTACTGCTATCAAGCGCATAGGGAACATGGTACTTTTTATTAAAGGCTAACAATTGATCCTTACTATATTCGATAAAAGGACGATAAATGGCATAACCATCCATTGCTATCATCTTTTTAAAACCACTATATCCTTCTAAAGTAGATCCTCTTACGATACGCATTAAAATAGTTTCAATTAAATCATCACCATGGTGAGCTGTCAATAAATATTTTGCTCGATATTTATGAACCAGTTGCTCAAAAAACTGATAGCGGATATGCCGAGCCTCATTATGAAAATTATCATCACCATAATCTGTAATCTTCATATATTCAAAAACTACATTTTCCCTTAAACAATATGCTTCTAAATCTTTTTTTTCCTCTTTACTAGCCACTCTTTTACCATGATTAATATGCGCACATACTAATTTAATAGGCACACTCTCCCGAACTAGTAACAAACTTTTAAAAAGAGCCATTGAATCAGGACCATAGGAACATCCAAATACAATCACATCGCCTTCTTTTAATGCTAATTCTTTATATAATGTAAAAACTTCCATAAATGCCTCCTTATACTACAACATACGAAAGAAAAATACCTATTTATCTTCAGGTATCCTCAAAATATATTCACCATCTTTAGAATAATAATACTTTTCACGAGCATAACGGGCAATATAATCAGCATCTTGCAGTTTATTAACATCCACTTTCAACTCTTCTTCTTTATCTTTAAGACTCATTAATTCTTTAGATAAGGTTTTCTTTTCTTGATACTTACTATAAATAGCAACCCAATATTTCCCAATCGTGTAGGTCGTACCAATAATGACTAGCAACGATCCAAAAGATAGTAAAAATGGTCCTATTTTACGCTTTTTCTTTTTTACTTGTGTCATTATTTCACCCACTTTCCTAATCTACATTATAAAGTGGTTCTTCTTATTTTTCAATCTTATCGACGATTTATCCTTTTCTTTGACACTTTTAGGCAACTCCTTAAAAATTTTTCGAACTTTCATCGTCTTTTTAAAGGCCAGTACAAAACCAATAAAAATCAAAAGATAAAAATATGGATGAATGATTCCATTATTTACTTTTTTCATCAACAAAAAATAAAGTAATGCCATATCTAGCACAAATAATAAATTACTAACTACCCGAAACAACCGTTTACCGGTAAACAAAATATGATAGTTGACATTTAATAAAAAAGAAAAAACGATTCCATAAAGAAAAGAAAGGATCATCGAAATAATTTGAATGGATAAGGTCATTATTTAAATAAACGATTAAACACGCTCTGAGAGCTGTCTTTTTCTTTCTTTGTAGTATCATCCATATAAGAAAATCCCTTCACAAGTCCCTTAATGGAAACATTTCCAGAAATCGTATCTAATTTAATTAACTCTAACCCCTCCCCTTTAACTACTAAGAATCCCATAGTAGTCTCTAACAAAAATTCTTCATTATCAAAATTTTCTATTTTTTTTATCCCTGTAATTAATAAATTTTTACGCTCTGTTAAACTGATACTATGATTATAATTACTTATAATTGCTTCTTTCGTTTCCATATTATTTCCTCCTGCTAAAGTGTATGCAAAAAGAAAAAAGATATGAAAAAAAGCTTATTCAGCTTCTTCTACATCATCAGCATTATGATACGCTTCAATAATTTTATCTTGAAACATGGCTCTCACTTCAGGATTGATAGGATGGGCAATATCACGATAGCCGCCTGTTTGCGTTTTTCTACTAGGCATGGCAATAAACAAGCCATTATCTCCTTCGATAATGCGAATATCATGAACAGCGAAACTGTCATCTAATAAAACCGAAGCAATTCCTTTCATGCGTGATCCTTCTTTTTCAATCTTCCGAACATTAACAGATGTAATTTCCATGTGTCTATCCTCCTTTTTAAAGTATCAATACTTTATATTTCCATTTTATCCCATCTCTTTCGTAAATGCAAGTAGAATTAATTGATTATTTCTAAACTCTCCGTCACTAGATCACTATATGAAAAAGACTTAATCTTTTGTGGATTTTCCTCAAGGCGGATTAAAAAAATAGCTGGATAGGTTTTAATAATTTCCCCTTTAAACTCCTCCACTTGATTACGACTACCATTGAACTTAAAATTAAGAACTTCACCCTCTTTTTTTTTGACCTCCGCACGCATCAATTCTATATTCATCTAGGATACCCCACATACATAGTACCACTCGTAATAATACCACCTATTCCCGCACTGCCATAATGCGTCTTCTCGATCAAACTAATCAAGTCAATCTCTTTATTTTTAGGAGAAAGTGCTACTGCTGATGCAATAATTGCTGGATCTAAAGCATGAATATTAATCCGTTTGGGACTAGAAGCAAAATTACTACCAGCTTTTATTAACTCCTCATAATCAGATTGGCATGCCCCAGCAATAATAATCAGCTTGTCCTGACTTTTCTCATATTCTCTTGCTGTACGAGTAGCTTCGACAAATTGCAAAGAATTTTGATAGTTAGACAACTTATTTTTATCGTGAGCTTGCCTTTTAAAAGCATCATGACCAGTAATAACAATAATATCTGGCTTATATTCTTCTAATAATTTTGGTAATTCTCGCGCCATATCCTCTTCCTTTAAGTTAACACCATAGGCCTCTAAGTGCATCTCTTTATAAAAGCGAATACAACGTTCTAAATAATCTTTATCCCCATCAATATGCAAAATTTTTCCTGGTAAATAGAAATACTCACTCCGATTTAATTCAAACATGTCTTGTAGTTTACGTACATCATCCCGATCTTCTTTCGTTTTTTCTTTTTTATCCGGCTCGTAAAGTACTAAATCAGTAATTTCACTATCTGCATAAAGACGAACATCTACCCCTTTTAAATAAGCAATATCATTATCAATATCAATAATTTTAAATACCAAATCATGTTGATAAGACTTTCTAGTTACTAAGTCCCCTATTTTAAACAACATAAAATCACCCACTTAATTTTATGTAGGTGATTTTCTCTTTAGAACTATAACGTATTAGCAATCGCTACAAAAACCTGATATGGCAACTGTTCTGCCCGAATAGATAAATCAAAGCCATAATTCTCTAATACTTTTTCAATCAATAATAAAGGATAACTTTTTAAATTATTGCGTAGTGTCTTACGTTTATACTGGAAACTATCATGAACTAATTTTCTAAATAATTGATGGTTTTTTAAAACTTCCTTATCCTGTCTTGCTGTAAAAGAGACAACCATACTATCAACATTAGGACGAGGTTGAAATTGATTACGATCGACAATAAACTCTTTTTTTATCTTAAAATAATAATTTAATAAAACAGAAAGAGCTCCATATTCCTTTTTGCCAGGAGTAGCACAAAACCGCTCTCCGACTTCCTTTTGAACCATCATGACAATTTTTTGAAATGGTAATAAACTATCAATTAATTTAAATAAAATAGGAGTAGTAATATAATAAGGAACATTACTCACGAAATACAAATGTTCATATGTAAAATCATGTAAATCTTTCATTAAATCAGCTTGTAAAAAATCTTGGAATAAAACAGTAATATTAGAATAGGCCTGGATATTACTAAGTAAAATATCTTCTAAACTAATATCTATTTCATACGCTAGCACTCGATCAGCCCGTTCAGCTAAGGCTATCGTCAATACTCCTGCTCCAGGACCAACTTCTAGTACTAAAGCAGGTTTTTCAAACACTGCTACTTCACTAATCTTACGAACAATGTCTTTATTTTTTAAAAAATTTTGACCATAGCGCTTCTTAAACTGAAATTGTTGATTCATTTCTACCACCTAAATTCTATTGTTATTATAGCAAGAATTAATAATTAAAAAAAGCTAAACTTATTTAGCCTTTTCTTCTTTCTCATGGAACATCAAAAAAATATTTCCAATACTGAGTCCATATAATAATAATTTTAAGTAAGAAACAAAATTATTAAAATAATTAAAATCAATATCATAACCATATTTTTCATTAAGAACCATATTCTTATCTGTTAAAGCTCGATATCCAACAACAATAATAACAGCAAATACTAAGCAACAAGTAATATTATAGAAGATATTCTTACTAACACCGTGTTGTTTCAAAATAAGATTAATTACAAATAAAATTAATATGGCAATAAACGGAATAAAAATAGGAATAGACGTAGCAAACCCTTTCTCTAACCGATTATTCATCTGCACAATAATCATAAGCGTAAGACCAAAGGCTCCTAATAACAGCAAGAATTTCAAAAAATAGAACAGTAAATTAATTATCTTTTTCATCGATTATCCTCCCAACACAACGCCTTTATACCAGTTAGAAATTTCTACTAGTAAATCTAGCGTATTTTGATAATTACTCATCGTATAGAAATAACTGTCCTTAGTTAAATCAAAAATTGTGGTGCGATTAGTATCACTAGTATAATAATAAGAATCCGCATTTTTAATATTATTAGAAATATAACTAGGACTTGACAATAACTGTTCAACAGTAAGACGAATAAAAGGTTTTATTTGGGAAAGTGCTCCAATCGTTATAGTGCCATCATCAGCCGTTAAAGCACTCATCTGCATAATTAAACAATCATTCAAAATTGTATTTTGATAAAAATTGTTAAAATCATAAGCATCTTTTAAACTAATTTGTGTTTTATTGACAAATTTTTGTGCTTCCTCACTCTCAAAAATAGTAACACAACTATTTAACTTCAACTGAACAGCATTCATGTCATAAATACTTTCTTTTCCCCCATAACTGTTTTGATGATAACTATTACTATTTTCTTTAATTGTTGCAATCTTAGTACTAGCATTTTGTTGATTAGTAGCTGTAAATGCGCTAATATCAGCACCTTCTGCCAATTCTTTGGCATGATAGAAATTAATAAATAATAAGAAAAATGCTAAACCGAAAACTAACCCTGTTACTGTATTACCAATAATATTGGCATACTCTAATAATACTTTTTTCATTTTAATCCTCCTCAATTTGAATTATTACTTGATAATGATAATATTTATTTTGCCAAGCACTATTAAAGGCTTGTTCTCCGACATAAATTCTAAGTTCATAGCTATTTGTGGTATGAGCATTAATATTCCTCTCATCCAAAATATTATTTTTTATCTCTGATAAAGAACCATATTTTACTAATTGACCATTCATCATTAATTGATAAGCAAGTTGACTTCGAGATAACAAATGATCTGCTTTAAAAGTTTCTTCATCAGATAAAGGTGGTTCCTCTAGAAGAATTTTATAAGTTAATGCCTTATCGCTATCATTTATCGCTGAAAAAACATACGGAGTAATAGAGGCAGCATTAGCAAAATCTAAAGGTACCGATGAACTGGTATAAAGCTCTTCCTTGGCTTTTTCTAAGCGAATTTTTAATACCGGAACTGTATTTTTAACTTGACCATAAAAAAGTTGATACCACATCATGGAAGTAATAGCAATAAAAGCAAATAAGATAATTCCCCCCAAGAGTAATAAAACCTTTTTTTTCACTACTTAAATCGCCTCCGTTCCTTAACCTTTGTTTTACTCTCTTGTTTCTTTTTATCACTATTCTTAACAGAATTTACTCTTTGTTTAGTACTGGCTACCACTTCTTTTGACGTCTTTTCTTTTTTAGAAGTTTCCTTTTTCGTAGTTAAATTGTTTTTTTGTTTTATAGTACGGATCAATTTAATAATATCATAAGCAATAATTGCCACTGCAGGACAAATAATTAAAATTACCCAGCCAACCGCATTACTTAAAAAATACTGAATATACCCGATTTTTGGAATTCTAAATAATACTTGTCCATAAATCTCTTCAAAGGAAATTCTAGAAGAATCAGGGGTATTATTGGCATCCCCTTTAGTAGTAAACAAATATTTTCCATCCGTGGTTGTCTCAATATTAGTAATACGATGGGTTACTGTAACTCCAGAGTAACGATAATCAGTGGAATTAAATGTAATAATATCCCCTTTTTCTAAAGTTTCTGGTTTTTCAACCCGTTTCACAATAACAATATCTAAAACATTAATATTAGGAACCATACTAGGACTAACAATCGTATAAGCAGAAAACAAAGATGGTTTTGTCAATCCTTTACTTAAATTATTTCTTTGATCCACAAAATTGACAATAAAGGCCATAAAGATGATAATCATTATCAAGCAAATAGAGTACATCAAGACCGTTGTAATATAATGACAAACTCGTTTTACCTTTTGCCAAGTTGTTTCCCGCTTGTCTACTCCTTCTTTCAAAATATCACCCACTCATTATTCTACGTTATAATTACTATATCATAATTTAAAAATTATGGAAAGAAAATTACTCTCAGGAAAAGAAAAATCTGTCAAAAAAATGATGAGACAGACTTCTAATAATTCAATTTGACAAACTAAGCTTCAATCATTGCATGAACATTCACTCGCACCCCAAAACTTTGAGGGGTTGTCCCAACAACGGTTGTATCTGCTACCCACATCCGTAACCGATAAGCAAGATCCACTGTCTTGTTTATTTTATTTTTTTCTAACACCATCTCTCCAGCAGGTGTTCCCACTGCACTAACTTCCGTCAAGGGGGTAAAAACAGTCGGTGCTAATACTTGCACATATTGATTTCCCTCCCTGCGTTCAAGATAGAGTTTTACTTCTTGATCATTCAAAGTAGAACTAAGTGTTTTTTCTGCACTTATTTCATAAATTGTGGCTGTATTAGTATCAAGAGTTGCTCGAATGGTAAAATCAAAATATTGAGCAGCATCCGTTAACTTTTTCCCCATGGTATCACTCATTGGAGCAGCATTCGTAATATTAATGCCATTCGTATCTTCGGTATATTCAAATGTGATATTGCCTGTTGAAATAGTATTAATTTGATTGCTCTCCCTAGTAAAAGTAAAAGTTGCCATTGACACGCCAATTACCATTACAACCAAAATATTAAATGCTAAAAATGTAATAAATTGCTTGCTGGTAGATCCCCGTACAATTTTTTCTTCTCCCATAAACACAACTCCCTAGTCTGTTTACATTTTAACATAAGAAAATTTAGAGGTAAAGAAAAAGTATCTTAAAAAGACACTTTTATAATCATTATTTCTATTGAGCAGCTGCGGCACCATAAACATTCACTCTTAGTTTATAGGTTTGACTTGTGATACCAGCATTTCCTCCAGCACCAGCATAATCATCGGCTACCCACATTCTTAACTTATAACTAGTTGTTACACTAGCAGTAAGTGTTCCTTTTTTCAAAACAAATTGACTAGCGGGTGCTCCACTTGCTTCATTAGCAGCAGTTTTAGTTAAAGCTGAAATTTTAGTAGGTGCTAATTCAACAGTTGCATCAGATGCCGAAGTTAAATAAACTTTAACAGCAGTATCTGGTAATGTAGAAGCAGCATCTTTAACAGCGGTAACTGCATAATTGATGGTTGTCGTACCAGTAATAGTCGTGGCAACGCTAAAATCAAATGTATTTCCAGCACCAGTTAGCGCTTTACCAGCAGTATCTGTCATTGGTAAGGCATCTGTAATGTTAATTCCATTTTCTGGTTCTGAATAACTCATCGTAATTGTACCAGTCGTAATAGAATTTACTTTTTCTCCTGCTTTACTATAACTAAAAGCAGCAAATGATACTCCTACAACAGCAACTACTAAAATTGCTACCCCTAACACCGATAATAAAATTTGTTTTGAAGAATTGTTCTTCATATTTCTCTATCCTCCTTATGATATAAATATACCATACTACTTCCCAATAAACAAGTCTAAAAGTTAACAAAAATACCCCTAAGGGTATTATTGAAACATCTTATTATTGAGCAGCTGCAGCACCATAAACATTTACTCTTAGTTTATAAGTCTGACTTGTGATACCAGCATCTCCACCAGCTCCAGCATAATCATCTGCTACCCACATTCTTAACTTATAACTAGTAGAATTAGTAGCAGTAAGTGTTCCTGTTTTCAAAATAAATTGATCAGCAGGTGCACCACTTGCTTCATTAGCAGCAGTCTTAGTTAAGGCTGAAATTTTGCTAGCAGCTAATTCTTCTGTTTCAGTACCAGTACCAGATGTCAAATATACTTTAACAGCAGTATCTGGCAATGTAGAAGCAACATCTTTAACAGCTGTAATAGCATAATTAATAGTTGTTGTACCACCAATAGTAGCCGCTACGGTAAAATCAAAAGTTTCCTTTTCACCATTTAGTGCTTTACCAGCAGTATCACTAATTGGTAAAGCATTCGTAATGTCAATTCCATTCTCTGGTTCTGAATAACTCATCGTAATAGTACCCGTTGTAATGGTATTTACTTTCTCTCCTGCTTTACTATAACTAAAAGCTGCATAAGAAACACTCACTACTGCCACTACAAGAACTATAATTCCAATAATTGATAATACAAGCTGCTTTTTAGAATCGTTCTTCACTGTATCCCTCCTTAAAATAAGGATAACATCAATTAATAAAGAGTGCAATTGTATTTTCACAAAAATTTCAAAATTGACAATTACCAACCATAACGAATAATTTCAAATTTTATGTTACTAGAAGTAGCAAAGCCTTCTAAATTGTTTTCACTACTAAATAATAAATCTAAATGATTGCCAGTAATAGAGCCACCTCGATCCAACACCACAGCAAGAAGAGGTTCCTCATAAATATTAACACCACTAATTCGAACAATACTACCACAAGGTAATGATCTATCAGCAGCCACAACTCTTACTTGACCATATAACTGATCATTAAAATAAATATTCCCATGAGTAAAATTTTGTCTAGGCGGACATGCACTACCACCAGAACAACCTACACAATCAGGACCATAAGCGGTTAATTTCCCCATAAATGCCACTGGCTCTTTAGGAGCCTCTAATATTGCCTGTTGAAAACTAGCATAAAGAGGGAACTCCTTATTTTTCCTGTCAGCTATAAGAGAATTATATTTATCTACCATATGAACAGCCTCTAATGATTTAACGCTATTCACATTGTAAGTAACAATAGTTTGTTTATTATTGCCAGAAATCACAATGATACTTCCTAAAAATAACAAAGTGATTGATAAAAGATAATGCACATACCGCTTCTGCATAAATCAATTCCTCTTTCTTTTCTCTTCAATCGTATCACTGCTAAAGATCTAAGTCAAATACATCTATGGCATTATCTGTGGTAACTTTTGCCACTGTCTCTAAAGAAACATTTAATAATTGAGCAATTTTAGAAGCAATGATAGGAAGATATTTTGATGAATTTTGTTGCCCACGATAAGGAACTGGTGCTAAATAGGGACTATCCGTTTCTAAAACCAAAGAAGTAAGTGGAAGCTCTTTTACAACTTCTGGTAAGTTACTATTTTTAAAAGTAACTACCCCGCCGATTCCTAATAAAAAACCTAATTCCTGATAAATTTTAGCAACCTCCAAACTACCACTAAAACAGTGAATAATTCCACGGACAGGATATTGTTTTAACATATCAATCGTATCTTGCGTAGCATCTCGTGAATGAATAACCACCGGTAGATCATATTTCAAGGCTAACTGTAATTGACTTTCAAAAAGAGTCAATTGTTCCTTCTTATTATCTTTAGAATAATGATAATCTAATCCAATCTCTCCAATTCCCACTACTTTAGGATGATTTAAAGCCAAAGTCAACTGTGTTAATTGTTTCTCCCCTACCTTAGATGCTTCTGAAGGATGATACCCTAAAGTAGCATACACACAAGAATACTGATCAACTAATTTTAAAGCTCCCCTCATTTCCTTCTCAGTACAGAAAGAAAGAATAATTTTTGACACACCATTATTCGTAATATCAGTTAATAGTGTGTCAATATCAATATCATCATTTTCACTTAAATGACAATGTGTATCAATAAACATCTTTAATTCCTCCAATTGATGTAAGTATAAAGAAAAAACGAATACTTTTCAAGCAGTATTCATTCTCTTTTTCTTACGATGATGAAGAAACATACGCAGGTAATAAATTGTTAGTGATATAAAATAGAACTTATCTAGTATATTGTTTCCTGTCACTGCAAATAAAGCGATAGCAAGATACAGTAAAGAAAACATCAACTGACCAATTCCTATTTTCTCTATCAGCTTTGGCATATTACTCATCCTTTCTTAAGATTTTTACTGCCAAACTACCTACTACACAACAATTCTATCTCTCCTCCCCCACCCCTTGAATATATCATAAAAAAAGAAAATCACTAGCAATTTTGACTTTCTTTTTCTCATTTTACAGTTTTATTTTACAAATTATTTAAAACTTGCCAATTCTTCTTTATCTATTCTAGCAAACAAAATTTTGGGATCATTAACATGATACACAACATCCAAACAAAATTTTTGCTTTGTAACATCAGTATTTAACTGTTGTAAAATATGATGACTCGTTTCTGGTAAAAAAGGCTCCAAAAAAGTAGCACATACACGAATGGTTTCAAGTAAATGATAGAGAACTGTCTCCAAACGATCTTTCTTAGCTTCTTCTTTTGCCAGAAGCCAAGGAGTTGTCTCATCAATATATTTATTACTTAAACGAAGCACCTCAAAAATAAGTGTAATACTTTCGGAAACCTCTAAACTTTCCATTTTTTCAGCAATCTTATCGCCTAACTGATCAACAGCCTCTATTAAAACCTCATCCAAAGGATCCTGGCACTGACGATATTCAACATGCTTATTAAAGTATTTATTCGCCATAGATAGTGTCCGTTGAACTAAATTACCAAGAACATTAGCTAAATCACTATTGATTCGCTCAATTAACAATTCATAAGTAAGATTTCCGTCACTAGCAAAAGGAATTTCATGTAACAAATAATAACGAACAGCATCAACACCAAATTTTGCAACTAGATCATCAGCATAAATAACATTCCCTTTAGACTTACTCATCTTATCATTTGCTGTTAATAACCAAGGATGACCAAAAATCCTTTTAGGTAAAGGTAACCCTAAAGCCATTAAAATAATAGGCCAATAAATGGTATGAAACCTTAAAATATCTTTTCCAATTAAGTGTAAATCAGCAGGCCACAATGCATGAAACTGGTCACTACTGCCATCAGGATCGTAACCAATAAAAGTAATATAATTAGTAAGTGCATCAATCCATACATAAATTACATGCTGAGGATCAAAATCAACAGGCACACCCCATTTAAAAGTTGTTCTAGAAACACATAAATCTTGCAATCCTGGTTTTAAGAAATTATTTACCATTTCGTTTTTACGAGAAATTGGTTGAATAAAATCAGGATGACTAGCAATATACTCTTCTAATGGTTTCTGATATTTACTCATCCTAAAGAAATAAGCTTCTTCACGGGCTTGCTTCACATCTCTTCCACAATCAGGACATTTTCCATCAACAAGTTGACTTTCAGTAAAAAAAGATTCGCAAGGGGTACAATATAGTCCCTCATAATAGCCCTTATAAATATCTCCTTGATCATACAATTTTTTAAAGATCCTTTGTACTACTTCTTGATGATGAGGATTGGTAGTGCGGACAAATTGATCATAACTAGTATTCATTAAATCCCAAATACGTTTAATTTCCTGAGCAACATCATCCACAAATGCCTGTGGTGTCACTTCATTTTCTTTGGCTTTTTCTTCGATTTTTTGACCATGTTCATCAGTACCCGTTTGAAAAAAAACATCATAACCTTGACTTCGTTGATATCGAGCAATAGCATCGGCCAACACAATTTCATAGGTATTACCAATATGAGGTTTCCCTGAAGTATAAGCAATGGCAGTTGTAAGATAATATTTTTGTTTCATCATTTATTCCTCCTTACAAAAAAAATTTATTGCGTAAAAGGACGATATATTATCGCGGTACCACCTTTTTTCACAATAAATTTGTGCATCTTATCTAATTAACGCTTAGAATACGTTTATATCTACCTATCGATATAAAAGTTCAGAAGCCATATCCAAATAACTTTTTTTGATCTGCTCTCACCTAACCAGACTCTCTTAACAAAGAAAATTATCAGACTCTTCATCAAAACTTTTGAATATGTTCCATAATACCACGATTTCCACTAGTCTTCAAGATATTTTCCCAAAAATTGAGAAATAATTTGAATAACTTGCTCGTCCTCTTCATCAAATGTCTGTTCTTTATAGTTCTTGACCATTAACACTAAACCAATTGTTTCCCCATTCACTAAAATAGGATATAAAATATAGCTATAACGATCTTCACAAATTTCTTGAGTAACAATCATTTCTTTTAAAGGAACATTATTACGAGTTGTTTTTTCATGATTTACCAACAAATCTTCAAGAGTGGAAGAAAGTGTTTTTCCTAAAAAATCTTTTTTCAATTCTCCACTACCAGCAATAAATACATCTCTATCCGTTACAAAAACATTCTTTTTTAATATATTATAAACGGTATCCAATAATGCTTGCGAAATTGTTGTTAAATCTACTGATGAGGAAAATTTTCTTAAGGTAATCGCTTCCTGGTCTACAAATATTTCTAATGATTCACCATCGCGTATTCGTAAAGTCCTACGTATCTCTTTTGGAATAACAATTCTTCCCAAATCATCAATTCTTCTCACCACTCCTGTTGCCTTCATTATAGTGATCCCTTCCTTCTCAGTAGTTATTTTCTCTAATTTCGCCCATTTTATACCATTTAAAAAATGCTATCTACTGTTATTATAAACGTGTGGGAAGAATTTTTTCTTTGGTAATTATTTCCAAGGTATAAAAAAACTCATCAATCAAATAGATGAGAGTTTTTTGTAGTAAAAACAAAGCGTTCCACTTGTTCTTTTAAGACATTTAAAAGCGTTGTATCTTTTACTAATAATTTCATATCAATTGTCTCAATTATCTGCTTTATATAATTGCCCTGCAAATATTTACTAAATTCTTTTTTTACCTTTTCTATATTCGCAAAATCTTGAAATAAACAATCCATTTGTAAAAGTAAAACATCCTCATTAATTTTTATTAAAAATTCTTTGCTGTCTTTCTTAATCTCCTTATCAAGCTTGACTAATTCTTTTTTTAGCGTTTTGACAATCTGTTCTGGATCTAAGGCATCAAACTGATCTATCTTAGAAGTTAATACAGCTATTCTTTTTTCCTGTAATAATTTCACTTCATCGACTAATTTTTTTCGATAATCAGAAAGAACACTATCAAACGTAGCAGTATTCAAAACTATTTGATATGTTTTTGCTAAACTTAACAATTTTTGTTTAATAGTATCCATTGCCTCTAGTGGTGGTGTTTTAAAAAGGGGCAGTAAATCGTCCTCCATCAAAGCCTTAGTATTATTATCTATCAATTCCTTAATAGCTCCCAAGTAAATCTCACGATGCTGCTGTAAAACCTCTGTGTTCATAGGCACCCTCCCAGTATAATTAAGAATATCAAGACATCTAATTTTCGTCAAGCGTTGAAAAATTGTTTTGCTGCAAAATAGAAGTCAAAATAGAAGTTAAATAATAAATAGGATGGGAAGGTAATTTTATAGTATCTAAGATAATGGTTAAGTCACTGCCACGACTACGGAAGCGAAACATTGTACTAATAGAGAAAGCTTCTAAAAATAAAGCTTCTGTATCTATACGAGCAGTGATTTTACTATCAAAATATAATTCTATACTATTTCTAGTTTGGCGAACTCTAGTAACAGGAATTTTCAACACCATGCTTTCAAACCATTCTTCATGCATGTAAATCAACATTTCCTCTGTTAATTTACCAAAGCGGTCTGTCAAAACAGCTTCTACTTCTTTTAACCTTTCTTGGCTATCAATTGTATTTATTAACCGATGAATTTCTATTTTTAAATCCATATCCGCTACATACTGATCACTAATATGGGTAGAAACTGAAACCGTAGGGGGTGCTAAAGATGTTTCTTCTTCCACTTTCTCTTCTATCACGGTTCCCTTTAAACGCTCTACTTCTTGATTTAACATTTTTAAATATAAATCAATACCAATACTATCAATAAATCCTGCTTGTTCACTGCCTAAAATATCACCAGCACCACGAATAGATAAATCACGTGTTGCAATAGAAAAACCACTCCCTAATTCTGTAAATTCCCGAATTACTTTCAGACGCTTCATAGCACTTTCTGTTAATATTCGATTAGGACGATACATTAAATAACAATAAGCTATTTTATTACTTCTTCCTACTCGGCCTCTAATTTGATATAACTGACTTAAACCAAAACAATCAGCATCTAAAATAATTAACGTATTAACATTTGGAATATCAATACCCGTTTCAATAATAGTTGTACAAACCAAAACATCTGCCTCATGTTGAATAAAGCATTGCATCCGTTCCTCAATTTCTAACTTATCCATCTGCCCATGAGCATAAATAACATTCGCTTCCGGCACCAAATTTTTTATTTCTTTTACTTTTGTTTCAATATGATCAACATGATTAAATAACAAAAATACTTGTCCTTCCCTAGAAAGTTCTTTATAAATTGCTTCTCTAATAAGTTGTTGATTTTCAGCTATTACATAAGTCTGAATCGGATAACGATCAACTGGTGGTGTCTCAATCATAGACAAACTCCGTAAACCAACAATAGACATTTGAAGAGTTCTAGGAATCGGTGTCGCCGTCAAAGTTAAAACATCTACATTCTGTTTATAAGTTTTAATTTTCTCCTTATGTTTAACACCAAACCGCTGTTCTTCATCAATCACTAATAATCCCAAATCTTTTGGTTTTACATCATCACTTAAAATACGATGTGTTCCAATAACTAAATCTATCATCCCTTCTTTTAAAGCCATTAATATACGTTTTTTCTCCTTTGGAGTAGTAAAACGATTTAATAACCCAATATTAACAGGAAAATCTTTAAATCTCTCTATGGCATTTTCATAATGTTGATTAGATAAAATAGTTGTTGGGCACAATAATAAGACCTGTTTATTATCCATAATTGCCTTAAAAATAGCGCGAAATGCCACCTCTGTCTTACCATAACCAACGTCACCTACTAATAAACGATCCATTGGATGAAGGGCTTCCATATCTTCTTTTATTTGTTCGACAGCTAACAATTGATCTGGTGTTGGTGTATAAGGAAAAGCTTGCTCAAATTCTTGTTGTAACGAAGTATCTTTTGAAAAAGCAAATCCCCGCTGACTTTCTCGGATTGCTTGTAAATGTAATAGCTCAGCAGCCATATCTTCAATTTTACTTCTTACTCTACTTTTAACCTTTTCCCACTGATTACTACCTAATTTATAAATCTTAGGAACAACACCCTCTTTACCCGTATATTTTGATAATAATTCAATCTTTTCAACGGGAATATAAAGTTTATCGTTTCCTTGATATAAGACTTCTAAATAATCTTTTAAAAAGTCTCCCTGTTTTAATGTTTTAAGTCCATTATAAATACCAATTCCACAAGTTTGATGTACAACATAGTCCCCTACCTCTAATTTAGTTAAGTCACTAATTTTACTGCCATATTTAAATTTTGTCTTATACTTTTTAGCGACCGGTTGAGAGTGAAACAATTCATTGGCTGTTAAAAAAACATAATCTTGAAAGCCAAAACCATTAGCCATCTCAAAAGTAATAAGATTAATCTTTTCCTTTTGAATAGTCTCCCAAGTAGCATCGACCAATGGAAAATTTAAATTTTTTCTAACAGTTTTTAACTGATAATCTTTTAAACAAATAATCGTAGTTTTATGTTCCTTTAAATTTTGCCGTAAAAACTTCTCAATTGCCTCTTGCTGATCATTAAACAATGGCACGGGATAGCTATGAAAGGATAAAGTCTCAACACCTTTAGGAGCAATATTATTAACACTCATATAATGAAGAGCCTCATGTTGATACAACTCTTCTAAAGCAAACATATAACTTCCCTTAAAGTCTATATCTTTCGTTGTTTGATACTCATGAATTTCCTCTATTAAATTTTCATAATTTGTTTTAATATTTTCAATGTCTTTATAAATTGTTACTACCTGAGAAAAGTACATACCAATATTAGCAACAGAAAGCGATTCACTAAAATATTTAACATTTCTTTTTTTGTCATCAGATAGATTATCTATTAATACCTCAGTAAATGGTTCAATAACAATATGATCAATAGAGTGTAAAGACTTTTGTGTATTTTCATCAAAAAAGCGTAAAGATTCAATAGTATCACCAAAAAATTCAATTCTTAAAGGATGATCTTCTCCTAACGGGAAAATATCAATCACAAAGCCACGGATTCCTACTTCTCCGGTTTGCGTCACAATCGTCTGTCGTGTATATCCCAAATACATAGTGTTAGAAATTAAATCGATTGGTTTAATTTCCATCCCCACAGTCAGTGTCACTTGCGACTTTAAGAAATTCTCTTTAGTTGGCAAAAAACGCAAATATCCCATCAGATTAGTTATTACAATACAAGGCAAATCACTTGTGATAGCTTGTAATGTTTCTAGTCTTGTGACCATTAAATCTGGACTAATAGCTATGGCTTCACTAGTTAAAAAATCATCCATTGGAAACAAATAAACAGCATCAGTATAATTAGAAATACCCCGATACAATTTATTTGCTTCCATTAAACTAGAAGCAACAATTAACACATTTTTATCCGCTTGCAATAGTTGCCTTACATAAATACAAAAAAGCTCTTCTGTCATATCAGTAAAAGCTGTATTTTTTAAAGGTAAGGTTTTAAAAAATTGATCAAATAAATTCATACCACACCTACTTTCGATGATTATATAGATTCATTAATTCAGTAAAATCAGTATTAGGATAATCATCTAAAATAGCAAAAATTGTTGATTTTAAAGACTGTAAACTTTTTTCTTCAAAAGAAGTCAATTTTCCTAGCACATAATCAATTGTATCGGTTTTGCACTCGGGCGCCGCAATACCAATTCGCAAACGCTGATAATCCCTACTTTTTAAATTTTCTTCTATGCTTTTTAAACCATTATGTCCACCACTACTACCATGAGAACGTAGCCGATAAGTTCCTAACGGTAAATCTAAATCATCACTAATGACCAAAATATCCTGTGGCTTAATTTTATAAAAGTTGGCAAAGGCAGCAACTGCTTGACCAGAATTATTCATAAAGGTTTGTGGTTTTAAAAAAAGAACTTTTTGATGATTTACCATCTTCTCACAGTATAATGCAGAAAATTTACTCTTAAAAACCGCTCCCTCTAAATAAGAATCTAAAAAAAGAAAACCAATATTATGACGAGTATTTTCATAAATTTTACCAGGATTTCCTAATCCAACAACCATTTTCACTTTACTCACCTTCTTTTTGCTGCTTATGATATATTTGATAAATAAATGACTTTGCAACATTGCGTTCCTTTGCAACCTTCTTAATAGCATCATTTGTGCTTAGTCCATCGGCCAAATAAAGCTCAACATGCTCTACTATGGATAGTTGTAATATATCTTCATTGGCTGTATTTCCTGCAACCACAACAACAATTTCACCTTTAAGCTCTATATCCATTGCTAATAAATCAGAAAAAGTTCCACGATAAATCTGTTCAAATTTCTTCGAAATTTCTCTAGCAATACTAGCTTTACGATCTCCTAAAATCGTTCGCATTAGCTCCAACGTTTTTAATAGACGATGAGGTGACTCATAAAATATCATCGTAAAAGGATATCCTTTCAATGCTTCAAGTTCCGTTTGTTGCTTTCCTCCCTTAGCATTTAGAAAACCATAAAATAAAAAAGGTTGAGGTGGCAAAGCAGAAACAGTTAAAGCTGGAACAAAGGCTGTTGGGCCCGGTAAACTGACAATAGTATAACCAGAATTAGCAATAAATTCAACAATTTTATAACCAGGATCACTAATCAGTGGTGTTCCCTGATCCGTTACTAAACCAACATTAAAACCTTTTTCTAAATATTGACTTACTTTACCAGTCATTTTTTCCTCATTATATTCATGACAACTAATTAATTTATTTTTTATATGATATTTATGTAACAAATTACCAGTTTCTCTAGTGTCCTCGCAAAATATAACATCTACTAATTCCAAAGTTTTTAATGCTCTAACCGTAATATCATCTAAATTACCAAGAGGAGTAGGTATTAAGTATAAACTAGGTCTCTGACTCATGATATCGCCTTCTTTCAATTAAGAATTAATGGGGAGTCTACTGTCAAACCAGCTTTCCCATTCTTTACTGCTTCCATTAAAAAAACAATAGAAGTATTACTATGTGGATAATAAACAAACTGGACCCTTTTGGGTTCTAAATGGGCTTGTTGTAATAACTGAACAATTTCTAAAAAACGCTCAGTTCGTTGAATAAAAAATAATTTACCCTGGTTTTTTAATATCTTTTTAGCACTATCCACAACATCTAAAAAAGTTAACATCATTTCATGACGAGCAAATGCTTTATGCTGATTAGAACTAATAATAGACTGATTTTTCGCTTTAAAATAAGGAGGATTACAAACAACTACATCAACACTGTTAACTTTTAAATATTGTAAACAATTTTGTACTTTATCACTAATAATAGTAATTTGATCTTCAAGTTGATTATATAATACTGATTTTTGTGCTAAGGCAGCAATACTAGATTGTATTTCAAAACCAATCATAGAAATATCAGACCGCATAGAAAGTAATAATGGAATTACTCCTAGACCAGTACCAAAATCTACCAATAATCGACAACGGGAATGCAATTTAACAAAATCAGCTAATAATACACTATCAGTCGTTAATTGAAACAGAGAATTATCAGTATAAAGACTACAAACGCCATCCTGATGTGTTATAGATTCTAGCCTTATCAAGATTGAACCTCTAACACAAACTGACCCTTATTCTTAACTTCCACAATATAAGTTCTATGAAAAATATCCACAGAAACAACTTTTCCTAATCCCTCTTTTATTTCCACTAAAGATCCCACAGCAGGTAGTTCTTTCTTTAGTTGTGTGTATACATCATCCTCATAATTTAAACAGCACAACAAGCGACCACACAGACCATTAATTTTACTAGGATTAAGTGCTAAAAACTGATTTTTAGCCATATTAATAGAAACACTAACAAAATCAGTTAAAAATGCATTACAACATAAAAATAATCCACAAGGACCTAAGCCACCAATTTTCTTAGCCTTATCACGTACCCCAATCTGTCGAAGTTCAATTCTAGTTTTATACTTTTGCGCTAATATTTTAGCTAACTCCCTAAAATCCACTCGATTTTCAGCAACATAGGATAAATATAACTGCTTTCTATCATATGTATAAAAAGAATCTACAAATCGCATGGGTAATTCTAAAGATAATGCCTGCTGTTGTGCAAAAGATAAAGCCACAATACTCTCTTTTTGATTTGCCTCATCTTGTAATAACTCCTTTTTAGATAATACTTTTAAAAATCGAGTTGTGATGGGAGGCAAATCTTCTTCTTTATATTGATCTTTAATAGTCACAACCTGACCAATTTTTTTGATTTGATTAACTTCTACTAAAATAGAAAAGCCAACTTTTAGTAATTGTCCTTTCGTATTCTCATAAAAACAGTAATCTATTTTTTTGTGATCCATACAGTTATTATATACAATCTCTAATAGTTTCATCCTTACACCTCCGTCAATTGTAATAAAACTTCATCCAACCATAGTTTTAGATTAACATTGTATTGCAATTTTTTCAAAGATTCTTCTAAAATAAAAATTATTTTTAATAATTTATCACCAGTAATCAAATCATCAGACTTTTCTACACGATCCATTCTTAATTTAGTATTAAAATTATATTTAAAAATAGAAATTAGTTGTTTCATTGCTACTTCTGCTTGATCTCTTGTCTTAAATAATAGGTCATAATAATTAGAATAGTGTAATAATAATTCTTCTTTACAATGATAAATATTCTCTACTAATTGAATAACATTTTGATCCTTTTCTTGTAAAGTAAAAACATCCTCTTTAGGGAAAAGAGAAACAGTGAGACACCGAGAAAGAATTGTATTAATAATCTGATAACGATTATCTGTTAAAAATATAGCAATTATATTAGGTTCTGGTTCTTCTAAAAACTTCAATACAGTATTAGCTGCACTAGTATTCAGTTTATCAGCTTCATAAATAACATAAATTTGATATCCACCATAAACCGACTTATTTTGCAGTAAGTGCATAGTAGATAGCAATTGCTCCTTTTTAATCATATGATTATTCGGATGAATTTCTATAAAATCAGGATAATTTCTTGTCTGCAATAAATGATATAATTTATCTCTAGGAACAGAAAAATTTTCTTTCTTATCGCAACTAAGATAAATAGCATAAATAAAACGCAGTACACAGTCTTCTATTGTTTCAAAAGAGTTATGATGAGTTTCAATCAAATAAGCATGGTGAACTCGATTACTAAAAAGAGGGACAACTGCTTGTTCAAAAAAAACAGGTTGTGTTTCTTTTAACGGTTGTAATATGTCTTCTGTTGCAGTCATAGCTTCATCTCCTTTTAAAACATTAAAACTTTAAGTAACACTAAAACAAAAAGAATAGGAAATCCTAAGATACTAATAGCAGATACTGTAATAATATTAATAGGAATTACAAGATTAAATTTAACAGCAATTAAATTATAACCATATAAAATAAAAGCACTTAGAATAATTCTTTTTACAACAACTAGGATTTTTTTCATATTCTCACCTAATAAAGAATATGATTACAACTTACTTTTATGAAAGTTTTTTCCGATCAGCTAAAGCACGTTCTAAAGTAAGAGGATCAATATATTCCATATCTGCTCCAATTGGCACCCCACTAGCTAATCTCGTTACTTCTATATCTAATCCTTCTAAGATTTTCTTAATATATAAAGCCGTAATTTCTCCTTCCATACTTGGTTTAAAAGCCAAGATAACTTCTTTAAAAGAATGATGTTTCGTTCTTTCTAATAACTGTTCCAATCCTATATCTTCTGGATTAATATCATCTAATGGTGAAATCAATCCATTGACAACATGGTATAAACCACGATAAGTACCCAATTTTTCAAATAAAAATACAATTTTTGAATCTTCTACCACACATAAAATATCTTGATCTCGTTGCTTATTAGCACATATATCACAGATTTCTTTATCTGTTAAAGTTTGGCAAATTTTACATGGAGCTATTTCCTGTTTTACACGCTGCATACTATCTTTTAATAAGGTACATGTATCATTATCAAATTGCAAATAGGAAAAAGCCATTCTTTCTGCCGTTTTTTCTCCAATACCAGGAAAACTGCTAAACCCTTCTATCAAATTTTTAATACTCTCAGGCATAATAACTCCTAAAAAAGTCCTGGCATTCCCTGAGTAAATTTTCCTAATTTTTCATCAGTAATAGCATCTATTTTTTTCATTGCCTCATTTATAGCTAAAACAATCATATCCTGAAGCATTTCCATATCTTCTTTTTCAAAATCGTCTTGTGGTGTAATAGAAACCTCTAAAACCTCTTTTTTTCCATTTAGTCGAACCTTGACAAACCCATTATCACCAGTAAACTCCATTTTATCAATCTCATCTTTTGATTTCATCATATCACTTTGTAATTTTTGAGCTTGTTTCATCATTGCTTGTATATTCATAATTATTTCTCTCCTTTTATTTAACTTCTACTATATCACCAAATAAGGCAATTGCCTCTTGAGAGGCCACATCAACAACTTGCTCTAGTTCCTGAATTTGGTTCTCAGTCTCTTCACTTTGTATTGTTATAAGGTCAGGTTCATCTTGATAAACAAAAGTTTTTCCGTCCTTTAACAATTTTATATATTCCTGTTTAAGATTATGCCATTCCTCATCACTAATAAAAGCAATATTTTTTGAAGAATGAGTACACTTTTGATAGAAATCAATTAACTGCAAATAATGTTGACTCATTTTTTCCAGCATCGCCAAATATTCATAACTAACAATTACAGTAGTCTCACTAGCAGCACGTAATTTACCATCAAGTAATTCACAAGCTAAATAACCTTGTTTTTGATCAAACGTGAAATCCTCCAACATTTTCCAATTATCAATTTCCTTTTTTAGCTCTTCTTTAATTGCCATAGACATAGTATTTTTGGCACGAATTAACATTAAATTTTTAAACTTTATCAAAAATTCATCTGGATAATTAACTATTTGAAGTTTATTAGTTATCTTATTTACTGTAACATCAGAAGATATAATTTGTCTATCAGTTTTTTCAGAAATTATTTCCCGGGAAATAATTTGAGGACTTTCATCTGTTGGCAAAGAATTAGAAAATTGATGAGAAAAATGCAAAATCATTATTTCAACATACATCAATACATCATCAGCTTTTTTTATATCGAACATTTTTTCGTTGATTAAATTAATAAAACTAATAATTTCACTTTCATTCCATAATAGTTGTTTATTATGAACATAATAAGCAATTAAAGCATCTTTTAAATAAGTCATTACTTGTTTTAATACTTGTATTAAATCTTTTCCATCATCATAATAACTACCGATTTTTTCCAATATCTGTTTATCATCATGAGAAAATATGGCATTACACAAAGCTGATAACTCTTCCTGTGCAACAGAGCCATTGATTGCTAAAAAGTCATTGACAGTGATTTTATTTGCTTGATAAGAACTAATTTTATCTAGTAATCCCACAGCATCTCTCATTCCACCATCACAGGAACGAGCAATTAGAGATAACACAGCATCTTCGATTGTAATACTTTCAAGTACAGAAAGATTTTTAAGATGTGATACAATTTGATTTTCTTGAATTTTTTTAAATTGATAGCATTGGCACCTTGAAATTATGGTCCGCGGAATCTTTTGTGGATCAGTAGTTGCCAGTATAAAAATCACATGTTCAGGCGGTTCCTCCAAAGTCTTTAATAAGGCATTAAAAGCACCAATTGAAAGCATATGTACTTCATCAATAATGTAAACCTTATAGCGTAATGCAGTTGGAAGAATCATTACTTTCGAACGCAAATCTCGAATTTCATCAACGCCATTATTAGAGGCTGCGTCTATTTCAATAATATCCATACACTGTTTATCCAAAGATACATGACAATTTATACAATTTGCACACAAACATCCATCAATAGGATCTAAACAATTAACAGAACGCGCAAAAATTTTGGCAACCGTTGTTTTTCCTGTACCACGAGGTCCAGAAAACAAATAAGCATGACCAATATGATGACTTTTAATACTATTTTTTAAAGTAGTAACAGTAGCATCCTGACCAACAACATCTTGAAAATTTTTAGGTCGATATTTTCTATATAAAGCCTGATACACCATATCACCTCCTGTTGCTTATATTATAACATAATTTAATAATGAAACATAACAGTTTCTATCTAGAATCACTCAGCATTTTTATTATTGTAATCGTTTTGTTGAAAAAAAATCTTTTAATATTTTTTGACAATTTTCCTCCAATATTTTTTCCACAAGCATGACTTTGCCATTATTTTTACTACCAGAAAATATTTTTTCCACAAGAAGACGATTATTTAGATCACTATTACGTACACCACAATAAACTGTTTCTATTCTACTTTGTTGAATAGCGCTAGCACACATGGGACATGGTTCTAAGGTAACATATAAACTACATTCATTTAAACGCCAGTTTTTAAGTTTTTTAGAAGCTTTCCTTATTGCTAATATTTCTGCATGAGCATCAACACAACTTTTCTTTTCTTTTTTATTATAAGCTCTGGCTATTATCTTATCTTGATATACAATAATAGCTCCTACGGGAACTTCTCCATGATTAAATGCTTTTTTCGCTTCTACTAAAGCTAATTTCATATAATATTCATTGTTTTTTTCCACAGTAGCACCTCACAAAAAAAGTGCACATAAGTAAAATATGTTAAGGCTGCTATGTTTCCATCCTGACCTGTTTCCACAATTACCTATTGCACATCTATATTTTAATGTATTCTAATCATTTTTTCAACCTTATTAACATAATTCTTTAAAATTATTTCCCAAGAAATAATTTTAAAGAATTAAAACAAAAAATTACAGGCAAAAATATTTCCCGGGAAATATTTTTACTATGAAATATCGTATATACAGAATTTCGTACGTTATATATAAATAAATTTCTTGGTTTCACGTGGAACATCTCTCCTTTCTTGGTTTCACGTGGAACATCTCTCCTTTCTTGGTTTCACGTGGAACATCTC